>NZ_BJYS01000043.1 GCF_007991635.1 Adhaeribacter aerolatus
ATTCTTTTTTATAAAGAATATTCTAAGCCCCCTGGTTTATAGTTATATAAACAGGGGGCTTTCTCGTTTTTAAACGTATTGTCGTTCAAATACTATAATATTATCATTCCTGCCGGGCTAAATAATTTTATTCAGTTAGCAACAGTACTGTCTTACCTTTAATTTACAGAGTAATGCTTAGACTATTCGCTACCGTTGTTGGGTATCTTCAGAGGTGGGTGTCTCTTCCTTCGGTCTGGGGAAGGTATTTATCTCAAATGCCTTTTAGGATTCTCAGGATTCTATGTAAAGAAGTATCATTAAGTTGTGCAACAAAATTATCAATTTTTAAGCTTGAACTTACACCACTCCGGTTGTTTAATCGATGGATAGTTTTAAATAGGCAATATTTAAAAATTGGTTATGTGCTGGTGTGCAAATTTTACATATTTTGCGGTACCGTCCGTTCTACTAGCATTAACCAACCAGAATTCTATGGCCAGACCTGTCCGTTTAGTTTTTATTGCCGGCTTGTTATTAATAATCTTTTATTTCTTAAAAGAATCGGTTTTTAGCGATTCTGCTTATGTAGCCGGTATCAAAAAAGAACGCCAAGATAAAAATCAGTCTTTCCGCAGCTCTAACTCACCACTGGAAGAGGCCGACCGTGCCACCTTTGATAGTTTAAGCTACTACGTGCCCGGTATTATCTATCGTGTAAACGCTGACTATAAAGAGTTCAGTCAACCCGAAACTGTGCAAATGCCCATGAACACCGGCGGTACAGAGCCTTACCTGCGTTTTGCCAAAGCTACCTTTAACCTTGAGGGGCAGCAAAATTCACTTATCTTGTACCTCCGGGTGAACACCACCGATAGTTCTTTATTTGTACCTTTTTCTGATAAAACAAATGGTCTGGAAACCTACGAAGGTGGTCGTTTTATGGATATACCGAAGCCAGAACCCGGTACTAACCAAATTACTTTAGATTTTAATAAGGCCTACAATCCATTTTGTGTATATAATTATAACTATTCCTGCCCGGTACCGCCTCCTTCCAATCGGCTGCCCGTTTCAGTTAGGGCCGGTGAAAAGTCGTATACAAAAAGATAAAGGCTATTACTTTCTAATTACTTTAATTAATAACTTTGCCGCTGATTTATTTAAATTAAAGAATAAACTAGGCAGGTTAAAGCGTTGAATTTATCCTTTCCTGTTCTTTACCGGGGTAGTGTTAATTGCCCCTTTACCGAATTATTAGATTTATGCTGATTTCTTACGACTGGTTAAAAAGATTAATACCATTAGATAAGCCGGCTACCGAAGTAGCTGCCCGCCTCACGGATTCCGGCCTGGAAGTAGAAGGCGTGCATACCTTTGAGCAGGTGAAAGGTGGCTTGCAAGGCATTGTAATTGGAGAAGTTTTAACTTGTGAAAAGCATCCGGACGCCGATAAACTAAAGGTAACCACCGTAGATATTGGCGAGGCGCAACCCAAAAATATTGTATGCGGGGCGGCCAACGTAGCAGCCGGACAGAAGGTAATAGTAGCTACCGAGAACGCTACTTTGTTTCCTTTTGCTGGTGAATCTTTCCAGATAAAAAAATCTAAGATTCGCGGAGCTGTTTCGGAAGGCATGATTTGTGCCGAGGACGAAATTGGTTTAGGAGCTTCCCACGCCGGTATTATGGTGCTGGATACGGATTTACCTAACGGTACCCCAGCCGCTGAATATTTTGGTTTAGCTTCTGATACGGTATTTGAAATTGGTCTGACACCTAACCGGGCCGATGCCGCTTCCCATTTTGGCGTTGCGCGCGAATTACAAGCGCTCTATCATACCCGCTGCCAGTTACCCGATATTTCCAGGTTCAAAATAAATAATACTTCCCGGCCAATTAATATCGAGATTGCTGACCCGGAAGCTTGTCCCCGTTATGCTGGTTTAACCATAACAGGCGTAAGAGTAGGCGATTCACCGGCATGGCTTCGGAATAGGTTAAAGTCTATTGGTTTGTCGCCGATAAATAACGTGGTGGATATTACCAATTATGTGCTGCATGAGTTGGGCCAGCCCCTGCACGCCTTTGATGCAGATAAAATTGCCGGAAATATAATAATTGTAAAGCGAGCCGAGGAAGGTACTTCGTTTGTAACGTTGGATGGGGTAGATCGTAAATTGCAGGCTTCGGATTTAATGATTTGCAATGCCGCCGAACCCATGGTGATAGCCGGCGTATTCGGCGGTAAAAATTCGGGAGTAACGGCCGAAACTACCTCTATTTTCCTGGAGAGCGCCTACTTTGCGCCGGCAAGCATCCGCCGGTCTTCGCAGGTGCATGGTCTTAAAACCGATTCTTCGTTCCGCTTCGAGCGGGGCACCGATCCGAATATGGTGCTTTACGCCTTAAAACGGGCGGCTTTGCTGGTGCAGGAGGTAGCTGGCGGCGAAATTTCCTCCGAAATAAATGATATCTATCCTAAACCTATAGAGCCTTTCCAAATCCGGATTAGTTTGGATCGGGTACACCGGCTAATTGGCCAGTTTATTGGGGTTGAGCGCATTAAAGCCATCCTGACTGACTTAAATATTTTAATCTCCGAAGAAACCGAAACGCACCTGACACTATCGGTGCCGCCGCACAAGGTAGATGTTACCCGCGAGGCTGATATTGTAGAAGAAATATTGCGGATTTACGGCTACAATAATATTGTATTGCACGATAATATTTCGGCGAGTTACCTGGCAAAGTTCCCGCACCCCAACCCGGAAGAATTGAAACAGGTGGTATTTAATTTATTATCGGGCAGCGGCTTTAGCGAAATTATTACCAATTCCCTCACCGATTCTGGTTACTACGAAACGGCTGAAAACCCGGATGGGCAACTGGTGCGCATTGTTAATTACAACAGCGAAGACCTGGATGTGCTGCGTAAAACGCTGGTGTTCTCGGGACTGGAAGTATTACGCCGGAATATTAACCGGAAACAAAAAGATTTGAAGGCTTATGAACTGGGCAAAGTGTACCAGAAAGCCGGCGACAAATACAAAGAACAGCAAATGCTGGCTTTGTTTTTAACCGGCAATACTGCTGCCGAATCCTGGCTTCAGAAATCAGATAAAGCTACCTTTCACTACTTGGCCGGAGTAGTACAGAATGTATTAGTTAAACTGGCTCGTACTGATTACACGTTGCAGCCTTTACAGCACCCTTATTTAACCGCCGGCGTGGCTTACCAGAAAAACGACATCGTGGTGGCAGAGTTAGGCTTGCTTGAGGAGCGGGTTTGTAAAAAACTGGATATTAAAGAGCCGATTTGGTACGCCGAACTGAACTGGGATTACTTGGTGCGGAATTACAAAAATCAACTGGTATTCCAGGAATTAGCCAAGTTCCCGGAAGTACGCCGTGACCTCTCGCTCGTTATCGACCGGAATATCACCTTCGACCAAATTAAGAGCATCGCCCAGCGAACCGAAAGGAAACTTCTGCAGGACATAAATGTGTTTGATGTGTACGAAGGCGACAAAATTGAAGCCGGTAAAAAAGCGTACGCTATTAGCTTTACTTTATTAGATAAGAGTCAGACTTTAACCGATAAAGTTATAGATGGCACCATGAACCGCCTGATGCAGCAATTTGAAAAACAATTAGGGGCCGTTATCCGGAAGTAAGTTATGGGAGCAAAAGAAGAACTGGAACAGCTTAACCGGATTGAGCAAAAGCTAACTAAGCTGATTACCAGGTATAACCAGGCCCAGGAAGCTTTAGAGAAAGCCCAGCGGGAAATACGGCACCTAGAATTAACCGTTCAGCAGAAAGAAGAAGAAATAAAAAATTTTCAAAATCGAGAGAATATAACTAAAATTGTAAATACGATAGCAGCCGATGCTACCAGCGCTACTGAAATAAAGCTGAAAATAAACGAATATATTAGAGAAATAGATAAGTGTATTGCTTATTTAAGAGATTAGTAAAGAGTTATTTGGTAAAAGAAGTTTAAATAAACCTAATTAAAGAGCAATTTAAAATATTCTTATCACTGTTTTACTTAAATATAATTAGGACGAATTACCATAATTTTAAACCGAATTACACAACAGGATGAGTGAGTTATCTATAAAAATACGCATAGCTGACCGTGATTATCCCATGCGTGTAACGGAAGAAGAAGAGGAACGGCTGCGCATTGCCGGTCGGATGTTAAACGAGCGCCTGAAGCTTTTTAGGGAGCAGTTTGGCATTGACGACAAGCAGGATTTATTGGCTATGGTTGCCCTGGAGGTAGCCGCCGATAGTTTACACACCGTTAGAAACGATGAATCGAAAAAAAGTATTCTTTCGGAAAAATTATCGCGCCTGGACCAACTTCTTTCATCTCTTAAAGTAGATTAGTTGCTACCTTTTGGTAGTACTGTTTCTTACGCTATTTCTGGCTTTATAAAGGTCGCTGCCTTGGCTGCTATAATTTAAATCATAAAAAATTATAGTCATGACCACTACTATTTATATTATTGGTACGGCCCTGGTTTCACTGGGGGTAGGTATATTTATTGGAAAATCGTTGTTGCGGCAGGTCTTTAAAAAAGAAGAAGGAGAAGCCCACGAAAAAGCCAAACTGATTATCCGTGAGGCGGAACTAAACGCCGAAAGTCTGAAGAAAGATCGTATTCTGGAAGCGAAGGAAAAATACCTGCGCCTGAAAGCCGAATTTGAAGAAGATGCTAATAAAAAGAAGAACATCATTATTCAGAATGAAAACAAAGTAAAGCAGCGTGAACAGCAGATTGCTACCCAGGCCGAGCAGTTGAAACGCAAAGAGGCCGAATTAAACACCCAGAAAGAGCAACTGAACGCCCAACTCGACGGCATTAAAAAGCGGAAAGAAGAAGTAGAAAAAGCCCGACTTTCGGTTATTGAACAGCTCGAAAAAATAGCTAACCTGAGTGCGGCCGAAGCCCGTGAGCAACTAATCGACTCTCTGAAAAACGAAGCTCAGATTCAGGCCTCGTCTTACATTAAAGATGTGGTAGCCCAAGCCAAGCTAACGGCAACGAAAGATGCCAAAAAAGTAGTGCTAGAAACCATTCAGCGTACGGCCGCCGAACATGCCATCGAAAACTGTGTTTCGGTTTTTAACATCGACAGCGACGACATCAAAGGAAAAATAATCGGGCGCGAAGGCCGGAATATACGGGCGTTGGAGGCAGCTACCGGTGTAGAAATTATTGTGGACGATACCCCGGAGGCTATTATTATTTCGGGATTTGATCCGGTGCGCCGCGAAATTGCCCGTTTATCATTGCACCGCCTGGTATCGGATGGCCGCATTCACCCGGCCCGGATTGAGGAAGTAGTGGCTAAAACCAAAAAGAATATTGAAGACGAAATTGTAGAGATTGGCGAGCGTACGATTATAGATTTAGGTATCCACGGCTTACATCCCGAACTGATTAAAATGGTAGGCCGGATGCGTTTCCGATCCTCATACGGACAGAATTTATTGCAGCACTCCCGCGAAGTAGCCAACTTGTGCGCCACCATGGCCGCCGAACTGGGGTTGAACGTAAAACACGCCAAGCGGGCCGGTCTGCTGCACGATATTGGCAAAGTAACGCCTGAGGAACCAGAGTTGCCACACGCTATTTTGGGTATGGAGTTAGCCAAAAAATACAAAGAGCATCCGGATGTTTGCAACGCCATAGGTGCCCACCACGACGAGATTGAAATGACTGCCATGATTTCGCCGCTGGTACAGGCCTGCGATGCTATATCGGGTTCACGCCCGGGTGCCCGCCGCGAAATAATGGAATCTTATATTAAGCGTTTAAAAGAGCTGGAAGAAACCGCTATTGGTTTTGAAGGCGTAAATCAGTGCTATGCTATACAGGCGGGTCGGGAGTTGCGCGTAATGGTAGATGCCGACAACGTAACCGACGAACGCGCGCAGCAGCTTTCTTACGATATTTCGCAAAAAATTGAAAAAGAAATGCAATACCCTGGCCAAATTAAAATTACTGTTATCCGGGAAATGCGTTCTGTGGCTTACGCCAAGTAATTTATTTAAATATACTAAAAAGCCCCGCTGGTTTAACTGGTGGGGCTTTTTTATTGAGGTTTGGATTAAAAGTTGTTTAACCAAGCTAAATTTATAGAGATTTATACCAAGATAAAAGCCCTGTATTGCCCAAGGCACTGCTAAATTTTTGCCCCGTACTTGTTTGTTTTTAAAAGTAAATTATCCCAATTTACCCGCTCAAATTAAGTCTGGCAGTTTGTCGGCAGGGGAGGTGGGAGGTAAAGTCAGCGGGCTATTCAGGCAACCGAACGCACTCTGTTTTTTGCTGCTTCTCTGGTTTACTATCATGAAAAAACTTATTTCTGCTTTGGGCCTGGCCGGTGGCTTGGTGGTTTTGGCGTCCGGGTGTACTTCGGTTTATATGCCCAATGTGCCTAACGTACCTATGTTTACGCAAAAAGGCGAGCTAAGTGCCGGCGCACATACTACCTTAAAAGGTAATATTACTTTTAATACCGCCTATGCTGTTACCGATCATTTTGCCGTCGTACTGAACGGCTCTATGTTGAGCAGCGAACGCAAAAAGCAAGACTTTCGGCATAATTTACTCGAAGGCGGTGCAGGCTATTTTACTTCTTTCGGACCGGAGCAAAACCGGGTATTTGAGGTGTATACCGGCTTTGGGAAAGGCAGTAGCGACCGACTGGAAAAAAATAAATCGGCTGAAGGTGTAATGGATTACGACCGGCTCGAAGGAAGTTTTAATAAATATTTTCTGCAGGTAAATTACAGTTCTAAAAGAAAGAAGGCCTGGCATTTATTTAACCGCGATTTTCATTTAAACTACGGTACGGCTTTGCGGGCCAGCTATCTGAGCATGACTGAGCATACCCTGAACAATCTGGCAAAGCCCCTGGAAGATAATATTTTTCTGGAACCCATTTTTTATACCCGCGTTACTATAAACCCGGCCGTTCAGTTGCAGTACACCACCGGCAGTAATTTTGGTCTCCGTAACCGCAAAACGCTTACCGCAGCTTATTCGGTATTCAGTTTAGGTTTTGTTATCAACGTGGGAGGACGTGATGTTGCTCACCGGGGTTCGAACACGCGTAAACCTAGCCGATAATACCGCAATAATTCCACATTAATTAGTGGTAAGTCTGTTATACTTTGCTCATTTTTTTAGAATACTTATTATTTAAATTAATTTTTTTGCTTAAGCATCAGGCAGTTAAAAAATAATTAAAAAATTTAACTAAAATTTAAAACCTTTTGGCGTAGTATTGCCGTATAAGCTATTGTTCCGGTAAGGATAAAGAAATTGATATAGTATCAGGAAATAAAACCTGATTAAAGATAATAAATGGTGTTTTTTTATTAGGGGAAAGGGGCTTGACTTATCAAGCCTTTTTTTTGCCCAAAAATTTATTAATTATTAAAAAGAAAGGCGGCTATAATAGCCGCCTTTCTTTTTAATAATTAATAAATACTACCGGGTTAGCTTTTCAGAAAGGCCCGTAGCATCCAGTGGTTTTTCTCGTTTTCGTTTAAATCTTCACTAATCATGCCCAGGGTACCCTCGTCATTGCTTTCACCGGCTAGTTTTAGAATATCCCGCTCCATTTGAATAATGGTTTTAATATTATCAATGGTAGCGCCAACGGTTTCGCGGTCGCCGGTTAAATTCTGGCATTCTTTAATTGTTGATACCCGTACATAATCGGAGAAGGTATGCAAGGGGGTATGGCCTAAGGTGAGAATGCGTTCGGCAATTTCATCTATTTTTACCAGGGCTTGGGTATACAACTCCTCGAATTTAACGTGTAATTGAAAAAAATTTACGCCTTTAATATTCCAGTGAAAAGCACGCAGGTTCTGGTAATAAATATGATAGTTAGCGAGTAATTCATTTAATTTTTCAGCTAGCTCCAGGTTGGTTTCTTTTTCCAGTCCCAGGTCAGTCAGATTTTCCATAGCTATTAAGGTTCTTTTATAAACAGGGTTCAGAAATCAAAATCCTAAACTTTACTTAAATGGTTTATAAGAGTTAAACCGCCAACATTAGGTAAAGGTTATAAAAAAAGGTGCAGCTTTTCAACTGCACCTTTTTATTGTTTTGTTTAATATTTATTTAAGCCGAAATAGGCTCACCCTTTAACGCTTTCAGCATGGTTTCGCCAATATTAGCCGGGGATTCTACCACGTAAATACCACTTTCACGCATAATCTTCATTTTAGCAGCAGCCGTGTCATCGGCGCCACCAATAATTGCCCCGGCGTGACCCATGCGGCGGCCCTTTGGAGCCGTTTGGCCGGCAATAAAGCCAACTACTGGTTTTTTGTTACCGGTAGATTTAATGTATTCCGAAGCTACGGCTTCGTAGTTACCACCAATTTCACCAATCATAACAATCGCGTCGGTTTCCGGGTCGTTCATGAGCAATTCTACAGCATCTTTAGTAGGAGTACCAATGATGGGGTCGCCGCCAATACCAATAGCAGTAGAAATTCCTAAACCAGCTTTTACAATCTGGTCGGCTGCTTCGTAAGTTAACGTACCGGATTTGGAAACAATGCCAATGCGGCCGGGCTCAAATACAAAGCCGGGCATGATACCTACTTTAGCTTCGCCAGGCGTAATAACACCCGGGCAGTTCGGGCCAATCAGGGTAACATCAAAGTTTTTGATATACTCTTTGGCGAAAATCATATCTTTTGTCGGGATACCCTCGGTAATGGCTACAATTACCTTAATACCGGCATCAGCCGCTTCCATAATGGCATCGGCCGCAAAAGCGGGCGGCACAAAAATAATAGATACATTGGCTCCGGTTTTCTGTACGGCTTCGGCTACGGTGTTAAAAACTGGCCGTTCCAGGTGCGAAGAACCGCCCTTACCCGGTGTAACACCTCCCACTACGTTAGTGCCGTATTCTATCATTTGCTGGGCATGAAACGTGCCCTCCGAGCCGGTAAAGCCCTGTACAATTACTTTTGAATCTTTATTTACTAAAACACTCATGTTTTCTTTTTTTAAGATGTCTGACGCTCAATTAAAGTAAGTGTTGCAAAAATAGATTATTTTGCCTCCCTTCCAAAAATAAAGTTTAAGTACCTGAACGATGCTCGGCACTCAATCCAATTTATTTTAGGTGAAAGCAAACGGATTTAAATAAGACATATTAGGTTAAAAGAGCTACTTTTGTATTTATTTAGAATATCTGGCCTGGTACTGGTTATGGCACCATGCTAAAAATGAGTAACAGTTAAGGAAATCAACGCAGCATAATGTATCTAAACCATATTACAGAAGCTATCGGTAATACGCCCCTGGTTAAGCTAAATAAAGTAACAGATGGGCTAGCGGCTACCATTTTGGCCAAAGTAGAATATTTTAATCCGGGAAACTCAGTTAAAGACCGGATGGCCATTAAAATGATTGAAGATGCCGAACAGGCGGGCCTTTTAAAACCTGGCGGCACCATTATAGAAGGTACCTCGGGCAATACCGGCATGGGGCTGGCTTTAGCCGCATCGGCCAAAGGCTATAAATGCATTTTTACGCTTACCGATAAGCAAAGCCCCGAAAAAATAAATATTTTAAAAGCAGTTGGTGCCGACGTAATTGTTTGTCCGACGAATGTGGCGCCGGAAGATCCGCAATCCTATTATTCGGTAGCCAAACGCTTAAACCAGGAAATACCCAATTCTTTTTACCCCAACCAATACGATAACCTCTCGAATACGGCGGCGCATTATGCCACCACCGGTCCGGAAATCTGGCAGCAAACTGAAGGCAAGGTAACGCACTTTGCCAGTGGCGTAGGTACGGGCGGCACCATCTGTGGCATATCTAAATACCTGAAAGAGCAAAACCCGGCTATTAAAGCCATTGGCCTGGATACGTACGGCTCGGTATTTAAGAAATACAAGGAGACTGGTATTTTCGATAAAAATGAAATTTACCCTTATAAAACCGAAGGAATTGGTGAAGATATTCTGCCCAAAAACGTGGATTTTAACCTGATTGACTTATTTATTAAGGTTACTGATAAGGATGGCGCTTTGATGACCCGGCGATTGGCGAAAGAAGAAGGATTGTTTGTAGGATGGTCTTGCGGAACGGCTGTTCATGGCGCTTTAGAATATGCCCGCGAACACTTAACCCAAGACGATGTTTTGGTGGTGCTGCTGCCCGACCATGGTACCCGGTATCTGGGTAAAATTTACAACGACGATTGGATGCGGGCCGAAGGCTATCTTGATTAATTAAATATATTCTTTTTAAAAATGGGCGACCTGGTTATTATATCAGGCCGCCCATTTCTTTAGCAAATTTGCTTTCCTGTTTCATTGAGTGAATTATCAAAGTTGGAGTATAAAGCTTGAACATGATAGAATTTTTTAGAAGATTATTTGAATCTGCCGATTTCATGCCGCATGGGCATTGCTATCTCTGGCAATCGGATATATTGTTTTTAACGGTTCTGGGCGATGGGCTTACCGGCCTGGCTTATTTTACCTTGCCGTTTATGCTTTTTTACATTGTTAGAAAGCGCGAAGATCTGGCCCACCGTAACATGTTCCTGCTATTCGGTACATTTATTATGGCTTGCGGCGCCACGCATTTTGTGGATATCTGGACAATCTGGTTTCCGACTTACCGCCTGGCCTCGGTCGTAACCGTGGTAACCGGCTTGGTTTCGGCAGCTACCGCTATCGCTATGTTCCGGGCATTACCCCAAATCCTAACCTTAGCCAGTAATTCGCGGCTGGAAAATGCAAATCAGCAATTACTGGACGAAATTGGTAAGAAAGAAGCCGCGCAGGGTGCTTTGCGCAAAATAAACGACGAGTTGGAACAACGCGTACAGCAACGAACTGCCCAGCTCATCCGGGCCAACCGCGAGCTGGAAAAAGAAATTGAGCACCGTAAAAAAGTGGAGAAAGCCAATCTGGTAAAAAATGCCGAGCTCATCCGGATTAATGGCGACCTCGATAATTTTGTTTATTGTGCATCCCACGACCTGAAATCGCCGCTGGTAAATGCCGAAGGTTTAATAATGGCCCTGCGCGAAGAACTACCCAATCAGAACCCGCAGGTAAGTGAAATCATAAACCGGCTGGAAAATTCTATTACGCGTATGCATCATACGGTATTGGATTTAACCGAAGTAAGTGCCTTGCAGAAAGGAACAGAAAAATCTGATTTTAAAGTGCTTTCTTTTAATGATGTTCTAGAGGAAGTAAAAATTAATCTGGCCGGAGAAATTGCTGCTTCCGGGGCAGAAATAGCCGCCGATTTTACTGCTGCTGATAAAGTTAAGTTTACCCATAAAAATCTTTACAGCGTAATTTATAACCTGGTAAGCAATGCCATTAAGTACCGGGCAAAAGATAGAGGGCCTCGGGTGCAACTTACTACACAGGAACACGGTAACTACATAATGCTGACCGTGGCCGATAATGGCATTGGCATAGATTTAATAAAGCACGAGAAAAAGATATTCTCCTTGTTTAAGCGCCTGCACGAACATACGGCGGGTAGCGGAGTAGGTTTGTTCATCGTGAAGCGCATTTTGGAAAACAACCAGGGCCGGGTAGAAGTGGAAAGCAAAGTGGGAGAGGGAACAGTTTTTAAAGTTTTTTTTCCAAAACAATAGATTTGGCTTATACGACAACTATGAAAAAATTAAGGAGTATTTTACTAGTAGATGATAATGATACCAGCAACTTTCTGAACGAACGATTGCTAAAGCGGATGGCTGTAACCGACGAAATAAAGGTTTTAAGTAATGGTAAAAGCGCCTTTGAGTTCCTGGAGAAGTTAAACCGGGCCGGCAGAAGTAGTATCGAAACCAAACCCGAACTTATTTTATTGGATATAAATATGCCCGTGGTAGATGGTTTTGAATTTCTGGAGTTATACAACCAATTGGACGAGCAGTTCCGGAGCGATATTCTGGTGGCTATTTTGTCTACCTCTAATCATCCACAGGATACCAGCCGGGCTAGCGATTTTAATGCCTATTATATAATAAAGCCCCTCACCATCGAAAAAGTAGAAGCCTTGCTGTCGATGCATTATGCTGGCGCCGAATAGATATTTATACCTTAAAATATTTGGCAATTGTTTCACCGGCTTATGCGTTTACTGGTACTTTTTAGGTAGTGCTTTTACTTACACCAGCTACTGTAATAATTAAAATATTTTTTTACTTCAAGAAGAATAAGCTAAGCTAGATTAGATATGATTTAAATAAATACTGGCAATTGTTTAGGAGGGCTCTTCTGCAAAGAATGCGATGCAGGTAAATTGTAGGCTTGGTTCATTTTATGTTTAAGCAATTCAGGCAGCAGATTCTTGACAGAACTACAGCACCAATGAAGGCTTAGAAGCGAAGATGTGCTGTAACAGAGGTATTCAGTTGTCTTTATTTTAGAAATACTGGCCTATTCAACTAGTTAATTTTATCAAAAAGTAAAGTTAAACAGTACGCCGGCTTTAATAATTATATTTATAATCAGAGCCATGCCGGCCAGAAACAGGCCAATACCAATCAGCAAATCAATAGCCGGCAGGTTCACATCATCTCTTTTAAAATATTGGCCCAAAGCAGCCCCTATTGCAAAGGCGGTCATCAGCGGCACACTCTTAAGCCAGTCTACATGCCCCAGCCAGAAATGGGTACAAAGCCCGGTAAAACTGGTAACCGTTAAAATAAACAATGATGTGGAAGTGGCGATGCGGGCTGGCATATTAAAAACCTTAATCATGGCCGGCGTTTGTAGAAAACCGCCGCCTATGCCAAACAAACCCGCTACTGTGCCGGTTACCAGGCCAAATAAAGCTACAACACCGCCGTTGATGCGGTAAGCCAGGTGTTTGTGGTGGTTTTTGCGGATAAAAGAAGTGGGTAAATGTGTAACGCGGTACATAACGCCACTTTTGCGGTTTACCACCGGTTTATCTTTAGGTGCGCCTAAAATTAAAAAGCTGATAATAATAACAAAAAAGGCAAATATAAACTGCAACTCTACTACCGGCAGAAAAACTACCAGAAAAGCACCGGCCACAGTACCCGCCATAGCCGGGAACTGAACCAGTGAAGCTACCAGGTAATCAATATTCTTTTCGCGGTAGTTAAAAAAAGTAGCAATCAGCGAGGCCGGAAACATAGCCGACATGGTACTACCAATGGCGAGTTCGATAGGGAAGTGAAAAAATAAAATTAGAATGGGAACCATAAATACGCCCCCCCCGAAACCGACTACCGTACCAAAGGTACTTACCAGTAATCCTACCAGCATAATAATTAAAGTTTCGGTTGGCATAACTTCAGGCAACGACAGTTCGGGCACACCGGCTCCGGTATATAGAAAAGCGGCTATTCTGTAATATATAGCTACTATAGTATACGTACTGAAACTAAGTAAAAGTGTTTTATTTATTTATACCCAATATACCAATTAAATTAAAGCATTTATTAGCCGGACAACTTTAAAGTAATTTCATGAATACATTAAAATGTTTCTGGGCTAATTTACAGCATACGAATCGCCACTATTTATTTAGGTAAAGTAATGGATTTACTATAATTAGCCTGATCTAATGCTTCTTATGCAAACGCATACCCAGTACTATTTCATGACTGCCGGCGCTTTTGCTGCTCAGGGAGCTTACCCCTAAATCGTAGGCATAACCCAAGTCGAACTGGTGGTTCAGCGTTAGGCCAGCAAGTAAAATAAAGCTGTCTTGCTGGCGGTAAGAAAATCCGGCCCAGTAATTATCTTCATAAAGCACCCGTAAGTTATAGTCAACCGAAACAGGTACTGGTTGCACCCATTTTACCAACACCGACGGAATAAATGCCAGGCTTGAGGTAGGCGCAAATTTATAAGCCGAAGTTAAAAAGTAATGGCTGCGCAGTTGATTGTCTCCCGCCTGTTTATCTGTAGCCGCCACATTGGCAAAAAGCTGGTTAGCCGATGCTCCCAAATAAAAATTATCCGCGTAAAGCCATAAGCCGGTCGATAAATTCGGGCTCCATTTATTTGACCCAGTAGCGGCCATATCATTGGGATTTGCAAAAGTTACTTCATCGGGTCTTAAGGTTTGGCTGATAACCCCGGCCGAAGTCCCGGTAGCCAGCCGGATATTGCTGGTTAAAGGCAAATGATAGGCATAGGAAATGGTTGCTTCGGTGCGAGAGAAAGGACCAATCCGGTCGCGCAGCAAGATACCGCCAATACCATGGTGGGGTTTAACCCGGCGGGTGACGCCGTTTAGTGGTGCTTCCGGCGCAAAGGCAACTGGTTTATTCTGGCCATTGGTTTTTCCCTTTCTATGTTCTCCTTTACCATCCAGGCGCGTGTGGCCGCTTAAATAAAAGGTTACCGGGGCGCCATTTACCCCCGACCACTGGTTGCGGTAGCCAATTTTAACATCGGCGTAATCTTCGAGGCCCGTTATGGCCGGGTTGAGCAGGTAATTATTAATCATATATTGGGAGTACTGCGATTTTTGTTGCGCAAAAGAGCAAAGCGGCACTACCAGTAAAGAAATAAGTAGTAATAATCTATTCATATTAACTTCTTTTAATTATAATTTTAATTAATGAACAATGCTGATCGGGCCGGTTAATTTGCGTCCTTTTTCGAGCGTAATTACATAGAAATAAGTGCCTACCGGTAGCGGAGAGCCTTTCCAGGTGCCATCCCAGTTATTGCGGTACCCGGTAGCGTCATAGATTTTATTGCCCCAGCGGTTAAATATTTCTATCCGGGCTGTTGGGAATTTGTTGATGTTGGTAATTTCCCAGGTTTCGTTTACCCCATCACCGTTAGGAGAAATACCCGTTGGAATAACCAAATCCTGCGAAACAGTTACGGTAACCTGGGCCTCGGTACTACAACCTGCTGGGTTGTTGATGGTAACAGTATAAGTGGTGGTTTCGGTGGGGCGAACCGTTAGGTCGGCTTCGGTGGGGTTGCTTAGTCCTGTTGTTGGCTGCCACAGGTAAGTAGTGCCACCCGAAGCTTTTAACACGGTGCTTTCTCCGTAGTTGATGGTAACGTTGGGACTTATAGTTGCAACCGATACGGAATGAATAATCCCCTGAACCGGGATTCTTTCGCTTTCGCAACCATTCCGGACCAATGATACATAATAAGTGCTGGTGGATTGCAGAACAGGAGTCGTAAAGGTACTTCGTGTGGCTCCTGTTAATGGGGCTGTAGCTGTTGCAGCATTATACCAGCGGTACTCCCCGTCAGTGCCACCAGTGGCTGTTAAGGTAATACTACCGGGGCCGCACCGCTCGCCTTTAGTCACAACCGGCGGCGAAAGTGGGGTTTGGGCGTTTACCGAAATCTTATTAGTGGCTACTACAGTTCCGCAGTCGTTGATTAAGGTAACGGTGTATTCGCCGGTGGCGGTGGCTGTTAAAGTGTGGCTATTGGTGCCAACGTTCTGGTCGTCTTTTTTCCACTGATAGTTTATGCCCGTCTGCTGCGGCACCGCTAAGGTTACACTGCCGGTTTCGCAAAAGGTAGTTGGCCCGTTGGCCGTAATAGCAACTGGTTCCGGCGTAGGGTTAATGGTAAACGTTATAGAATTGCTACCATTAATGGTACCACAAGCGTTAGCTAATTCAATGGAGTAGATACCGGCTTCCGTGGCGGTAAATTTATTACTATTATCACCTACATTTTTTCCGTTAAGCTTCCATTGGTAAGTAACGCCTACCTGTTCCGGCACCGATAAATTTACCCGGCCGTTGCCGCAAACGGTAGTAGGGCCATCGGCTGTTATTGTTTCCGGACGAGGTGCCGGCGTAATGGTAAAGGTAACGGTGTTGCTGGCACTAACCCGGCCGCACGTGTTAATTAAGACTAGGCCGTAAGTGCCGGCTTCGGTGGCGGTAAAGCGGTTGCTATTGGGGCCAACGGGTTGTCCATCCTTTAGCCATTGATAAGTAATATCAGCTTGAGTGGGTACCGATAAATCAATACTACCGCTCCCGCACACGCTGGTTGTACCTGCGGCAGTAATAGTCACTATTGGGGGCGTAACACTTTCCGAAACTGTAACGGAATTGTTGCCATTGGTCCGGCCGCATTCGTTCGTCAGTTCTATGGTATAAATGCCACTTTCCGAAACAACTAAACTGGGGGTATTGGAGCCGGTATTTTGCCCGTCTTTCTTCCATTGGTACGTAACCCCGGGTTGCTCCGGCACCGATAAAGTTAGGCTGCCTTTGTCACAAATAGTAGTAGGACCCGAAGTTGAAATGGTAGCTGATTGAGGCAACAGGTTAGCAGGACAAGCCACGTTAACGGTTACCGTGGCCGTAGCACATCTAGAGTAACATTTGGTTGAACCGGCTTCGCAAACTTCGTACGTAAAGGTATCGGTACCAATAAAACCAGGATTTGGCGTGTAAATTATAGTTTGTCCGTCTAGGGTTACTATGCCGTTCTGGGGCATACCCGCAATATTGGACAGCGTAATGGGTTCGCCGCGGGTGTGACCATCGTTGGCAGTTACGGGTATGATTATTGGTTTATCACGCTCAGCTGCCACCAGGTCATTTTGCGCATCAGGCTTACTGTCGGGATCCAATAAGCAAATGGTTTGTTCATTAGACATGCCGCCGGTAGAACCCGAAAAGCCATAATAAACTAAAGTCTGGCCATTAAAAACGTTGTTAATGATATCGTCTTTCTTTGTAAAGCGTAACTGGTCATCAAAATACAGTTTTAATTCCTGCGTTGCCGGATCCCAGGATATCTTATAAACATGGCAGGTATTGTCTTCTATGTTCCGGCTGTTCGGATTGATAGGAATGGCCGTATACTCCGGCTGGCCTACCTTGCCGTTGTAAACAACCGTGGTGTGGTCATCATGGAAATCGCCGTAAGCCGAACCATTGTCGTATGTATCAAATTCAATAGCTACCGATGGCTTAATTACATTGGCGTTAGGATCCTGGACAGAGTAGCCATACCCCAAACCTCCGGCCACCGCTCCGGTTGCTTCATAACCCCGCGGGTCATCGTGAAATAAAAAGGCAATGCCATCCGCACCATACTGGTCTTTCGTGCCCATGTACAAAATAAAACTTAGTTCTACCGGTCGCGATAAATCAATTTTCTCGTTCCACCAGATGGTACCATAGCGGTTTAACTTGTCCTCGGTTATTTTATAACATCTATCCGATATTTTTACGGCATCTCCTTTTGTTACAAATTGGGCTTGCGTTAAAATAGGCCAAAGTAAAAGAGTGATTAGTGATGATAAATATAAATTAATCTTTAGATAAGTTTTTTTATTTAAATGAGTAAAAATTATCATAATTAATCTTTATAAGTTAAGGTGATATTTTAGGGTAGTATTAATGTTTTAAAAATATTGTATTATGCAGGCCAGATTAGTTTATTGTTGGTTTAAAGAGCTTGCATGATTTAAATTTAACAAGCTGTTGTTGTTTTTTGGCTGTTGAAGATATGTTGGTTTATTTCAATGTGTATAGTATGTAATGCCAAAATAAAGTAAAATTTTTATTTGTTAATAATTATATAGTAATATTTTTTATATAATTTTATTTAGGATGCTGTTGAGTGTGAATAGATGCTTAAAATAGATGTTCGGCTAAATAAAACCATAAATAAAAATACTATTCCTATTTGCTTTAGGAAAGTAGAAATCCAGCATAATACTAACTAAGCCCCGGTGGGTAGCCCTAAGGTATTGTGAGGAACAGTAAAGTTTAGGGGTAAGTGTTATTTTGAACAATGTTGAACAGTATCAGCTATAAATGATTAGCCAATAGATAGGAACCAAGATTATTCCTTTTGCAAAAGGAATCAGGCTTTATTTTACGAATAAATACACCTGGTAAAGCGTACCATTTTCTGCTTAGAAAAAAGACTCTAGAAAAATGAAATATTCAAACAGCTTTGCAAAAGCGATTTAACCTTTTTACAAGTAATGCTGAAAGCTATTTCAGAAAGGGGAGGTGAAGCCGGTTTTACTTATACGAACAGCGAAGTAAACGTAAATTTTTCCCCATCAAAGAGTCCTTTGTCACTTAACTTAAGGGCTGGGATTACCAATAAAGCCATAAAAGAAAGCGTCATGAATGGAGATTGTAATGTGCTGCCCAATTCTTTGGCAAAACGGTCTATATCGGAGTAAGCCTTAGCTACTTCATAACCATCCGCATCCGACATAATACCGGCCACGGGCAAGGGTAGAATTTTTTCGGTATGCTGGCCTACGGCCGCAATACCGCCTTTAGCTTCTATAATTAAGTTTACCGCCCGGCAAATACTTTCGTCTTCAACCCCAACAACTATAATATTATGTGAATCGTGCGCGACCGAAGAGGCAATAGCGCCATCTTTTAACCCAAAGTTCCGGATAAAAGCCACGGCGGGTTGGGTATTTTGGTACCGGTTTATCACGGCTACTTTTAATATATCCTGCGCTGCATCCGAAATAATAACCCCATTTTTAAGGTTGGGCTTTACCTGCGTACTGCCGGTAATTAATTGCCCATCGGCGGCTTCAATTACCTGTATTTGAATAATGCCGGCGGGAGCGGGTACGCAGAATTGGGCTGGTGTTTTCGTCTCGGTTTTAAAATTATTAACAATTTCACTGGAGGTGTAAGGAATGGCGGAACGGCCGTTTTCGGCAACTAAAAAACCGCCAATATACGTTTTCAAAACGTTTAATTCTTCCAGGTTATCAACCAAAATAAAATCGGCCGGGTCGCCGGGTTGTAAAAGGCCAACTTCCAGGTCGTAGTGTTGCACCGGGTTCACGCAGGCGGCTTGCAGCACTTTAAATAAATCGATACCTTTGGCTAACGCCCGCTTCACCAAAACGTTAATATGGCCTTCTACCAGGTTGTCCGGGTGTTTATCGTCGGAGCAAAACATTATGCGCCCGGGGTAATCCGGCAGCAAATCAATTAAATCTTCGAAGTTACGGGCGGCGCTGCCTTCGCGAATTAAAATCTTCATGCCGTAGGCTAACTTATCCAGGGCTTCTTCGGCCGTAAAGCATTCGTGGTCGGTGCTAATGCCGGCCGCCATATATTGGCGCGCCTGCTCGCCCCGCAAGCCTGGCGCATGGCCATCTATCTGCTTCCCAAATTTCTGGGCCAAAGTAATTTTCTGGGTTACATCCGGGTCCTGGTTTAAAACGCCGGGCCAGTTCATCATTTCGGCCAGGTATTTTATCTCGTTTCGCTGAAATAATTCTTCAATATCGTCGGGCGTAATTTCGGCGCCGGCGGTTTCAAAAGGCGTGGCCGGCACGCAGGATGGTGCCCCAAAGTAAAACTTAAAAGGTACTTTTTCCCCGTTTCGGAGCATATATTCTACCCCGGTCAGGCCCAGTACATTGCCTATTTCGTGGGGGTCCGATACCGTAGCTACCGTGCCGTGCACCACCGCCAGCCGGGCAAATTCAGAAGGCACCAGCATCGAACTTTCGATGTGCACATGAGCATCAATAAAACCCGGCAAAATATATCTGGTATCCTCAGTTGGCCCTGGCGTTATTTTTTGGATCTTACCGTTTACTACTTCCAGGGTGCCTTCAAATATCCGGTTTTGCAATACGTCTATTATTTTTCCGCTAATGTTAAAATCTTTCGGGTAGGTCGGCATGTTGCGTAAATGCTGGGGTTGGGTAATTACATACGTTTATAAAAACAAAATAAGCTAATATTTAGAACAAAACCCTCCATCATTATGCGCGAAAACGGGGTCACATATTAAAGATATCACAGCAATATTAGGAATTATAAATCTGAACCGGAGTGAAGATTATCTGTTGCACTTAGTGGCAGCTTGTGTAATTTTGCCTTCGTTTAAGAAATAATATTTAGAGTGGCGAATTATAGATGCAAGCGGAAACCTACCAATCTACTGTTATTAAATTTTTTTCGGATCCCTTACCTTTTAAAAAGCTTAAATTGAAATACGCCTGGCAGGAGCGGGTTATATTTTTCGACCCACAGGATATTTACACGCAGGTAAAAATAAATGCTTTCCGTCGTATTCAATCCCACCTGGCTTTTCCGGATATGTTTCCGGACCGGAAAGATGGCTTATGCTCCTGCGGTTGCGGCATAGCTTTAACCGGTCGCCGTCGTCGGTGGGCTACTAACGACTGCACCAAATTTGCCACGGCCGTATGGGCTATAATAGATGGGCAAGTGGGTACCTATGAATATTATTTGGGAAAATACCAGGGCCGGAAGTGTGCTGTTTGCCGTTCGCGCCGCAATTTAAAAGTAGATCACATTATTCCGGTAAAATACGGCGGGGGTGGTTGCTGGCTTTCTAATTTTCAATTGCTCTGCCACGCCTGTCACGTAGAAAAAACCAATGCAGATTTTGGCTGGAAACAGCCACTGCCCGGCCCGGAAAGCTTACCCGTGTAGTTGCACAGAAATAATACAATATGGCTTATTAGTTTACTTTATCTGAACGCTTGAAGCTAAATAAACAATAATAGTCAATCTCTTTTCGTATTTTTGGGGCAGTGATTACGTATGGATAGGAGCGCAGCGAAACGGAGGTAAATTGCTTTTTAGATTTAATCAATTTTTTATGAAGGTTGCCGGCTAGCTATCCTAAAATATTACGCAATCAGTAGCAGGTAAGAATCTGTTTATTAATAAATTGAGTAGATGGTTTTTAAAAAAGTATTATGGCTTTTAATGTTGCTTTTGTTTTTAAGCGGCAGCGCAGCTGAAATGGCGTGTAGCCGCAAAAGCTCCCTGACCAAGAAAACGATGGCTTACAAAAAGAAAATGCGGAAAGGCAAATCAGTGCCTTGCCCGTGTAATGAGTAAAATATAAGTTAAAACAGCAGCTTTTTATATGAAAAAGATTGTAGTAGCCATCGACGGATATTCATCTTGTGGAAAAAGTACTACTGCGAAAATAGTAGCCAAAGAGCTGCATTACGCATACATAGATACTGGGGCCATGTACCGGGCAGTTACCCTGTATTTTCTGGACCACTACATTGATTTAACGAATCCCAAAAAAATAAACCAGGCCTTATCCGAGATTCATATTACGTTTGAACGGAACGCCAAAACCCAGCGCAACGAAGTTTTTCTGAACGGTTTAAACGTAGAAGATGAAATTCGGAAAATGTATATCTCTAATAAAGTAAGCGAGGTAAGTGTTATTCCGGAGGTGCGCCATTGCCTGGTAAAACAGCAGCAGAAAATGGGTAAAAAGAGGGGCGTGGTTATGGATGGCCGCGATATTGGTACCACCGTTTTTCCGGATGCTGAAGTGAAGGTTTTTATGACGGCCGATGTGTATACCCGGGCCAAACGCCGGCAGGAAGAATTGCTGGAAAAAGGCGAAATGGTGCCGATAGATGAAATTATTCAAAATCTACAGAAACGGGATCACATTGACTCCACCCGGAAAGAAAGTCCGTTAATGCAGGCGCCCGATGCCCGGCTACTCGATACTACTTTTATTACCATCGATGAACAGGTAGATTTTGTTTTAGAACAAGTTGCGGCACAAATATTTCAGCGAGAATTTTCTGAATCAGAATAATGTTATAACCATAAAATAACCGCTATGCCCAAAATGGCTTAATCTTTGAACAGACAAGTAAAGTTTACCTTATTGGCTGTTTAAGAACCCGGCCGTTTCGTATTAATAAAATGACCATAACCATAGATAAAAATTCGGGCTATTGCTTCGGCGTTGAATTTGCCATTCAGATGGCAGAAGACGAAATGGAAAATGTTCCTGAATTATATTGCCTCGGCGATATTGTGCACAACAGCATGGAAGTGCAGCGACTTTATAAAAAAGGGCTGCGCATTATCGATCGGGATCAGTTAAAAGAATTACACGATTGCAAGGTGCTCATTCGGGCGCACGGCGAGCCACCCGAAACGTACCAATTGGCCTTAAAAAATAATATTGAGCTGATAGATGCGTCTTGCCCCGTGGTTTTAAAACTGCAAAACCGCGTAAAACACGCCTACGACGACATGACTGCCCAGAATGGGCAAATTGTTATTTACGGACAGCAGGGCCACGCCGAAGTAATTGGTATTGCCGGCCAAACCCACGATCAGGCTATTATTGTTACTACCGAAGCTGACCTGGATAAAATAGATTTTACCCGACCAGTTACCCTCTTTAGCCAGACAACTAAAAGCACCAAAGGTTTTTACAAGATAAAAGCCCAGATAGAAGAACGAATAGCCCAGACCAAAGGTACCTTAACCGATTTTGATGCCAACGACAGCATTTGCCGGCAGGTATCTAACCGGGAGCCCCAACTAACCCGTTTTGCCGCCGAGCACGATGTTATAATATTTGTGAGCGGCAAAAAAAGTTCTAACGGCAAAGCCTTGTATAGCGTTTGCCAGCAGGTAAACCCCCGGAGTTACTTTGTAGAGAACGAGGAAGAACTGGAGCTGGCCTGGTTTCAGGATTGCCGGTCGGTAGGTATTTGTGGCGCAACTTCAACGCCCATGTGGCTGATGCAGCAGGTAGCCGATAGCATTCAGGCCCTGGAACAGCCGGTGTTGCTGCCCGTAGAATAACAGCGGTTCGGGATATAACTTCCGGAATCCGCCCCGCAAAACAGATGAGACGATTCTTTCGATATTTCCTGAATGGGCTCCTGATTACGGCTCCCATTGCCCTTACCATTTACATCATCCTGGCCATGCTCAACTGGCTGGATGATTTATTTGACCTGGATATTGCCGGCTACCACATTCCGGGACTGGGCATATTGGTAATGATTATATTGCTTACCGTTATTGGCTTTATCGGGACTTCGTTTCTGGTTAGGCCTTTTTTTATCCTAACCGAGCGTATTTTTAACCGGGTACCCATTGTCAGTATAATCTATTCCTCCATCAAAGATTTGTTTGATGCCTTTGTGGGCGATAACCAGAAGTTTAACCGGCCGGTGTTGGTAAAAATGCAAACCGAACCACTTTTATACCGCGTCGGTTTTGTAACCCAGGACAGCCTGGTATCTATCAGCATGGACGATAAAATGGCTATCTATTTTCCGGATTCCTACAATTTTTCGGGTAAGCTCTGGGTAGTACCCAAAGAAAACGTTACCTACTTGGAACTGCCCAGCAGCGAAGTAATGAAGTTTGTGGTTTCGGGTGGCGTTTCGAAAATATAGTTGTTAGTTGTTAGTTGTTAGTTATGGCTCATTTTAAAGACAGTACAAAATAGCAAACTGAATTTACTTGAGAGATAAAATATACATAATTGGGCTGACAATTATTATTCTGACATTTATTGTGTCATTGAATCCTTATATATTAATTTTTACAGCGCCAGTTTTCTTATTAGGTGTTGGACTTTTATGGTTCAGTAAGGCAAGACTTTTAGCAAAGACACTTTTTACATTTTTGCCTATAATTCTTTGGTATCCGTCTTTTTACATTTTTATGTATTTGACAGGAACTATTGGAACTGCGACTGCTCAAAAGCTTGACTTCAATTTTCACGAAGACTTTAAAGGAAAAGCTATCGTAGTTCAAGAAATAAACTGCGGACAAGAAGTAGAAATAGTTAAAGGCAGAGAACAATTAAACTTTCCTGAAAATGGGATTTTACTTAACAAAGGAAAAATTGAAAGTGGATATATAAACCATAAATATTACCGAGTGACTAGTTCAGGTGAAAAGATTACAGTTCCTGGAAGAGCAAATTATATGTTTTGGGACGATGCGGATACAGAAATTAGCACTTCTGAAATTGGTGTATGGTTAGAAGGAATGGGAATGGCGACACAATTTCCGCCTGGAGGGCTTGGAGATTACGAATTTTTAGAGTTAATCATTGCTTCAAAAGACAGCTTAGAAAAATATCAAGATTTTCTTTATAATAAGAAAGTAGATAGCGTAAAATACCAAATGATGGAAAGTTGCAAATAAGCAAACCTATCACTAACAACTAAGACTTCGTTAGTATTTGGTACTGATAATGAAGTATATGTTATTAGTTATAGGTTAAATTAAAAGTAGTAAAACTAACTACCACCTTACTATTCCCGTATTTCTACCTCAGCCAGCGGCTATCTTAAAACTTATTACTTACCACTTATAACTCAAAACTAACCCTTGCCAATTATTCAGCGGGAAAATGCGAAGCTTCATTACCAGGTTTTTGGCCGGGGAAAGCATATCGTGTTTGCTTTTCACGGGTACGGGCAGGAGGGAAGCCATTTTCAGATATTGGCTGATGCCCTGAAACCAGATTGCACGGTTTACGCTTTCGACTTATTTTTCCACGGTAAAAGCAAGCTGCCTAAATCTAAATGGCCGCTCCGGAAAGAATTTTTGTGCGCCCTGATCCAACAATTACTGGACGAAGAAAATATTAGTCGGTTCTCGGTAATGGCCTTTAGTATGGGCGGCAAATTTGCGCTTACCTTAATCGAAGGATTTCCGCATTTAATTGAAAAAGTATTGCTGGTAGCGCCAGATGGTATTAAAACCAATTTCTGGTACAGTATGGCTACCTACCCGGGGTGGCTGCAAGGCATGTTTAAACGCACGGTGCTCCGGCCGGTACCCTTTTTTAAATTCGTAAAATTACTCGACCGGTACAATGTGGTAGATAAAGGTTTGCTGCGTTTTGCCAACTGGCACATGGAATCTACCCCCAAACGCCTCCGGATTTATAAGAGCTGGATGGGCTTTAGCCAGCTTACTTTCGATATTCGGGAAATTGTAAGGCTACTCAACCAACATAACACCAAAGTTTACCTCTTTTTAGGTGAGTTCGACAAAGTAATTCCCCAACACAGCTTGCAGGTATTTGTAAAAGCCGTAGAAAATTGCGAATTGGTGCTTCTTAAAACTGGGCATACGTTTCTGCTGCACGATGTAGCCAGTTACTTGCGCCGCCATCCCGAAGTTTTCCGCTAACTCTTGGTGCAGGTTAAATTTTCTTCTGCGGCTTCAGTTCCAGTTGCCGGAACAGGTAATAACGGTTGTTGAGTTTAACCGTTTCTAATAACAACTCCAGCGGCTGGTTTTGTTTATCCGTTAAAATAATGGTTAATGGTTGCAGAAACGCGTTTTTAGCCGATCCTTTTCCCAACCGGGCCTCACTCACCTGGTAATCCGACCAGTTAATGGTTTGGCTTATTCCTTTTTCTATCAGGGTTTGGTAATTGCGGCGCAAGTTATTTTGTAGATCCGGGGCCGTAGTATTTTCCAGATAAGCCTGCATGTCTTCCGAACCTTTGCTTTTTAGCAGAACTATTTCTTTGTCCTCCAGTAAAAAAGCATTTAACGCGCTCATATTATTTTCCTGAATGGCCAATAACACGGTTTTTGCAAGTTCATCGGGCGAAGCGGCACCACGGGCCGACACTTTTTCCGGGGCAGCAAACAAATTGGAATAAGACGTGGCCGGGGCAGCAAACAGCCAGCCTGGCTGTGCCGTAACAACCAGGAACAGATTTAACAGAAGCCAAAGTTTTTTCATGAAAAAGTGATTTAGAGCGTCGCTAAATTTTAATCCGTAAGAAATAATCATTCAGATTTTCATACTGTTATACGTTATTGCCAATAATACCGCTATTAGTGAAACAAATTGGTGAGATTAGTAAGACCACACATTATTTAAATAATGCTTACTTTCGGATTCGTTCATGGGAGAAGAAGAAACAAAAAAAATAATAGGACGACGGGAAATGGTAAATTTTCCGTTGTTGGAGTTGTTCGAAGTAGAAGCTAAAATAGATACTGGAGCGTATACCTCAGCTATTCATTGCTCTGATATCCGGGAAGCAACCCTGGGCGATGGCAGCCGGGTTATCCGGTTTCAGTTGCTCGATCCTTCGCATCCGCAGTACGACAATAAATTATTCCAATTTAAGGAATTTACCCTGCGCGATATTAAGAGTTCGTTTGGCGATGTGCAGGAGAGATACGTTATCCGCACCCAGATTCAATTGTACGAAGAAATATTAGAGGCTGATTTTTCTTTGTCGGACCGGCGCGATTTAAAGTATCCGGTTTTAATTGGGCGGGCGCTGCTGCAGAATAATTTTTTGGTGGATGTTTCTAAAAAGAACGTGGCCCTGAAAAGGAAAAAAAGAGCTAACAGAAAGAAGAAAAAGAATAATTTATGAAAATAGTCATTCTGTCCCGTAATGCTAAGTTGTATTCTACCCGGCGTTTGGTGGAGGCGGCCCAGGCCCGCGGGCACGAGATGGTAGTGCTGGACCACCTTAAGTGCGATTTAATTATTGAAGCCGGTCAGCCGGCTATTATGTACAAAGGAGCCTTGGTAACCGGTATTGATGCGGTCATTCCCCGGATTGGTGCCTCGGTAACCTTTTACGGTACGGCCGTGGTACGACAGTTCGAGATGATGAAGGTAAAAAGTGCGGTGGGCTCGCAGGCCATTGTGCGCTCCCGCGATAAACTGCGCACCATGCAGAATTTGTCCCGGGCGGGTTTGGGTATGCCTAAAACTGCTTTTACCAATTACTCCAAAGACAGCAAGCAGCTCATTAACCAGGTAGGCGGGGCGCCCGTGGTAATTAAATTACTCGAAGGTACCCAAGGGCTTGGTGTGGTGCTGGCCGAAACCAGCAAGGCCGCAGAATCGGTAATTGAAGCATTTCATAACCTGAAAGCGCGCATTATTGTTCAGGAATTTATTTCGGAATCGAAGGGGGCCGATATCCGGGCTTTTATTGTAAACGGCGAAGTAGTAGGAGCCATGAAACGGCAAGGCAGAGACGGAGAATTCCGGTCGAACCTGCATCGGGGCGGCATAGGTACCCTCATAAAACTATCGCGGGCCGAAAAAGCGGCCGCCTTACTTGCGGCTAAAACCCTGGACTTAGCCGTAGCCGGCGTAGATATGCTGCAATCTAAACGCGGACCGCTAATTCTGGAAGTTAATTCTTCTCCGGGCCTGGAAGGGATAGAGAAAGCCACCAACCTGGATATTGCGAGTAAAATAATTCAGTACACCGAAGCTTTAGTACAGAAGAAAAAAGCCAAGCAAAAACAACGGGAATAAATGCCGCAGGTAATTACCATTAACGGGCAAAATATTGGTTTAGGCCAGCAGGTGTTAATTCGCCTGAATATTTCGCGGCTGCCCAGTGGTACCGTTATTGATATTCCGGTGCATGTATTCCGGGCGCCCGAAGACGGACCGGTTTTGTTGTTGATGGCGGGCATGCACGGTGACGAAGTAAATGGTATTGAAACGGTGCGCCGGATGCTGCGCCGGAAAATGCTGCGGCCGGCGCGCGGCACCATTATAGCCATTCCGGTGCTTAATATTTACGGTTTTTTGAATTTTTCGCGCGAGGTGCCCGATGGCAAAGATGTTAACCGCAGCTTCCCGGGCAGTGAAGGCGGGTCGTTAGCCAGCCGGGTAGCCCATAAGTTTGTGAGGGAAATATTACCCTGGGTCGATTATGGTATTGATTTTCATACGGGGGGCGCTAGTAGGGCCAATTACCCGCAAGTGCGGTGCTTATTGTCTAACCCGGTGGCGGCCCAAATGGCTTATGCTTTTGCGGCGCCCTTTGTTATTAATGCTAATCTCCGGCCCAAATCTTTACGCAAAGAGGCCTCTAAATACGGTAAAAATATTATTGTTTTCGAAGGCGGTGAATCGTTGCGTTTTGATGAAGCAGGTATTCAGGAAGGGATAAACGGTACTATTCGGGTGTTAGCTTTTTTGCAAATACAAAAAAGTAATGTGTCGCCGGGTAAACTGCCTAAAGTGTGCCAAAGAACTTCCTGGGTACGCGCCAAAGTAGCGGGTTTGTTCCGGAGCCAGATAGCTTTAGGCGATTATATCCAAAAAAGCCAGGTGATTGGAAGCATTGCGGATCCTTATGGCCAGATGTCGGTAAGTTTAAAGGCTCCCAAAGCAGGCTACGTAATCGGGTTAAACCGGATGCCGGTAGTCAATCAGGGCGATGCCCTGCTACATTTAGGTTTACTGTAGCCGGGCAGATTACCTGATTTTTAATTTCTAAAATTTATCGAACCAATTATTTTCCATTGCCATACGGATGGCGGCCACTTTGTTTGAGACGTGCATTTTGCTGTAAATGTTCTTTACGTGGGTTTGCACGGTATATTCACTTAAAAATAATGAGGTTGAAATATGCTGGTAGGTGAGTCCCTGCGACAACATCTGCAATATTTCCAGTTCCCGCTTACTCAGGCTCGGCGCATCTTTATCCGGGGCTTTGCTCGCTGGCGCAACTTTAAGCGAGTGCCTTACAAATTCCAGGGTTTTCTTGGCTATGGGCGGCGACATGTAGGCTTTCCCTTCCAGAGCACCCTGTATGGCCGAAACCAGGGATGCGGCAGTTTCTTCTTTTAATAAATAGCCGCTGGCACCGGCCCGGATAGCATTAAAAACCCGGTCATCGTCATCGAAAACACTCAACATTAAAATATGCAAATGGGGGTATTTCTCTTTTGCAAGGCCGGTTGCTTCAATGCCGTTCATCTCATCCATCGCTACATCCATTAGTACCACTTCGGGCATTTGCTCCGGTACAAGATCCGGCAGGGCGTCTACAAACTGCTTGCCATTCGAACATACCAATACAATATTTAAATCCGGATATCCAGACAAGCGTTGGATTAAATTTTTCCGCAGCAGCAGGTTATCTTCCACAATGGCCAGGCGAGGCATGAATTATTACTTTTAATGTTATAATAAAATATTTTGAACCGGCTTTGTAATTATGCCGGATAATTACCGGACCGGGATAATAACAGGTTTCCCCAAATTAATTATTCCAATATAAGCTTAAATTATAATTTAATGAAATAAAGAAAAAATATTATTTAAGCTTCAGAAATGGTTAGTTTAAACCGACAAGAAAAGTAATGGGCCATATATCATTTTTCTATAAATCCATTTTAAGCTTAATGCGGGTACCTTTTCCGGGAGAAGATAGAATAGAAAATTGGGCCGGAATTTCTTTGGCTCTTTCCTGCATATTAAGCAAACCATAGCTATCCAGGCGGGTTTTTTGCGTGTCAAAGCCAATGCCGTTGTCGGCTATAATAATATCCAGCGATGTTGGCGCATTTACGTTAAATGTAATCTGCACCATATCGGCCTGGCTATGATTAAAAATATTATTAATAGCCTCCTGCACAATCCGGTAAAGATTTAAAGCCTGCACCGGCGATAACTTTAATTCCTGGTTTCCGGCTACTTTTATTTCGTGTTTAAAATCTGTTTTATAGCGGGTTAACTCCCAAATTAATTTTTGCACCCTGGTAACCAATTCGCCAATGCTAATATTTTCCTGCCGGATAGCCCAGATGGTTTCGCGCAATTGGTTGATGGTTTGTTTTGTAAATTCGCGCAGGTGGCTGGTTCTGGAACTGGTTAAAACCTCGTTGGCAGCCGGCGTATCATCCAGTGAATTAATAATATAAGCTAGTTGGGAACCAACGTTGTCGTGTAAATCGCGGGCAATGCGTTCCCGTTCTTTCTGGAGCCGCTGCTCGGTTTCTATTTTTCGGAAACGCTGCTGGTACTGAAAAGCCGTTACATATCGTACCGCGCCCACAATTAGTATAATTAAGCAAATGCCCAACAAGCTAAGAAACCACCATTTTTGCCAGTACGGTGGGGTAACGGTAAAAGAAATATTAACGGCTTTACTCCAGCCGCTGTTTATTTTCTTAGCCTTTACTTCAAAAATGTGGTCGCCGGTACTCAGCGATGATAAATCTACGAAATTGTTGGTGGTTCTTATCCAGCCGGCTTTTTGTCCTTTTAAACGGTACTCGTATGTAATATTTTTTGGATCCTGAAAGGTTATCGCAACAAACCGGATGAAAAGCCGATTATTGTCGTGGGGGAGGGATATTTTCTGGTTAACGTTTAAAATCTCATTATTTGTGCTTACCTGGCTTATTTGCACCATAGGTGGTTTAGAGATTATTTTTTCTATGTTGGTGTTTAATATGCTCAGGCCTCGTGGCGTAGCAATGTAAATCTTTTCCGCGTCCACGAAAATATCATTAATCTCATTGCTGATAATACCGTCCGAAACGGTAAAAGAATCCAGCTTTCTTTTGCCGTTTTTATAGGTTATCCGGCATATACCGTTGTTGGTAGCCACCCAAATAACATTGTCATTAATAATTACTTTTCTACAAATATTATCCGGTAGGCCATCTTTTTTGGTTACCTGGCGGATGATTTTGCCGTCTTTAAAAAAAATGAGGCCGTAGCCGTACGTAGCTAATACCAAAGTTTGGTCGGGCATTTGTGTAATGTGCGTTATCCGGTGGGTTAATAAAGAATCGGACCGGGCAAACGAAGTGAGCTGGTAATTTTTATAGCTATGCAGGCCCCGCACATTCGCAAACCACAAAGTACCCTGCTCATCCAGAAATTGCGTAAAAGTTCTGATTTTGGGGAAATTGGGCAGCGGTTCAGATTGATAAATTTCTTGTTTTAAGTTCTCTTTATTTATCTTTTGGATGCCCGAAGAATAAACAAAATAAATTTCGCGGTCAATAGATTCACTCACCACCTTGGTAGGATATTCATACCCAACCGAACTTCTAATAATCACTTTTTTATTAGCTTTATCTTTCCGGAAAAGAACAATACCTTTATCGGTGGCGCACCACATGTTTCGATCTTTATCTTCTTGCAGGTTATTTACCCGGTTGTATATATAATTCTGGTAATTGGCATCTAATTGCTCGATACCCTTGGACCTGATCACATTTATCATGCCTTTATCCATTCCCAGCCAGAGATTGTTATCGCTGTCTTTGGTAACCGAGTAAATTTTATTTGAAGATAAGCCCTGCGCGGTGGTTAGCGAAACAACCTTTAAATAATTAGCCGGCAGCATATAAGTGCCCTCCCCAACAGTTGTAAACCAGAGATTGTCTTCGTTATCGTGGAGTGCACCGGTAATGATGGTGCCGGGCAGGTAATGTTTGTAAGTAGTAGGTTTCTGAAAAAAATTAGAAAATAAATAGGTACCGGTGCCCAGGGTGTTTACCCATAAATTATTGCGCTTATCTAAAAACAAATAGCTAAGCTGGTTATCGGGGGGCAGGTAGCGCTTCGGGATAATTAGCCGCTGGCGGGAGCCCTGCATCGAAACAATGCCTTCTGCGGCTAAAAATATTAAGCCGCCCGATGGCGTATAAGCATAACATTTGGTTTTATGAAAGATGTAAGGGTAATCTACCAAAACGCCTTTGTCGTCTATTATCCGGTAAAACCCACTCCGGCCTACCAACATCAGCCCGTTTTTGTCGTCTTCGTAAAAAAAGCATTCCCGCCCGTGTAACTTTTCTCCTAAATCAATGCGGCTAACCTCATTAGCGGGCGATATTTTGAGGTAAATATTATCGAGTGCCGCAAACCATAAATTGTGCTGTTTATCTTCGTAAAAAGAAGTAAAAGCCGAGTTGATACTGGTTTTACGCACCAGATCGTCGTTGCCGGCATTAAATATTCGGCCGTTTAAGTAGTAACTCAGCTTACCCGATAAAGTCAGAAACCAAATCCGGTTTTTAGAATCAGCGTAAATCTTTAATACCTCGTTATCCGAAAGGCCTTCATCTACGGAAAAATGTTTGAACTCCCGGCCGTCGAACCGAAGTACGCCCGACTCGGTGGCAAACCAAATATATCCCTGCGAATCCTGAAGCGAATGATAAATCGTAGAATTAATAATTCCCTGGTCGGTGAGGGAATTTTGGAAGTTTACGTGCTGTGCCGATAAACCCGGCAAAAAAAATGGCAGAAAAAGAATTAATAAAAGAGCGTAAATTTTCTGTCGCACGGGAGCCTGAGAATAGTACTAGCCCTAAATATAAATAAGAAAGCTTACTGTGCAAATTATTCTTTATTTAAGATAAGGTCATAATTGATGTGCAATCAAATTTATAGCTCGGGATTAAAGTTGAAAGTAATAAGTTATAAGTTTTAAGTTTTAAGTAGTAAGACATAGAACAAGTCATCATTGAATATTATATATGATTAATATAATATTCAATATCTTACTTACTACTTACAACTTATTACTTATTACTTACTACTTCTTATAAGTTTGCAGGTAAACTTCTTTGTCGGTTCGTTGGCCTACCAGCCGGAAAAACGAGATCTGTTCCTGTTCATCTTTTTGTAAGGCTTCCGCAAACGGATCTTTTTTACCAGAAGCGGCAAAATCTTTCATGTATTGCTTCCTAATGACCGGAGCGGCCGGCAATATTTCGGCAGCCTTAATGGTAACCAGACCGGTTTTTTCCCAAAGCTTGCGCCACCAATCTACCGAATGAATAAAATACCAGTAATCCTGAAAATCTTCGCGTAGAAATGCAGGTACCTGGTGCAGGGTTTCTATTTCTTCTTTAAAGCAAACATCAGCAATGGCTATGTACCCGTCCGGTTTCAGGAAACGGCAGATATAAGGCAGGTATTTTTCGTCGGTGCCAAAGTAGGTATAAGAATCAATTACAATTACCGCATCAAAGAAACCTTCGGCAAATGGCAGGTTACGGGCGTCGGCCTGAAGTGGGAAAACTTTATTGTCGCAATCGGCTTCAATTATTCGCTCCAGGTTATCGGTAGGAGAGATGGCTTCGTCCACGGCCCAAACCTGTACTTTAAACTCGTTGGCTAAAAAGATAGAACTTACAGCTTTGCCGCAGCCCAAATCCAAAACCCGCATACCGGCTTTGAAGGGCAGAATAGAAGTTAAGCTCTCCAGGTTGTACAATACATTCTCGCCCATCGAGTGTTTGGTAACCCAATTCCGGTCGTACTTGGAGGCCCTGGGAAACAACGATTTTAAGCGTACCGGCGGATAATAGTCCATGCGTTTAGGTTTGCTAACCCCATACGCAGGTAAACCGGGCTGGTTATTGATAAATAAGTGGAAAGTTTTAAGTAATCAGTTTTAGGTATATAAAGCTTTGAAATAAAATGTCTTATACAATTTGTGTATGACAGAAATTTTGTAGCCTTATTTATGTTGAATGCGGTAAAAACTGCGAGGGCTGCTAGAGGTTGAGCAAAGCTGCCTCTTTCCGGATGATATCCGTATTGTGGATTTTAATACCGGCTCCATCCTGCGTGGCCGCGTACAGCATGGCTTTGGCTACGTCCTCGGCCGCAATAGCTTTATATTTTTTTAATGGCCCGGCAAGTAAGAACCCAAATGTGTTCATGAGCACGGCGGCCACTTTTTCGCCTATTCGCTTTTCTTTGCGCGGACCCAGCAGCAAGGAAGGTTGAAAAATGTGAACCCCTAGAAAAGGCATGGGTTTAACCGCGTTTTCCATCTGGCCTTTTACCCGGCTATAAAAAATAGGTGAACTCGCTTTGGCCCCCAACGAAGATACCACTAAAAATTGCGAAGCAAAATTAGCCGCAGTAATAGCTGCCAGATTAACTATGTAGGTATAATCTATTTTATAAAAGTTTTCCTGGGAGCCGGCCTGTTTAATAGTAGTACCCAGGGTGCAATATATATCATCGGCAATTAAACTGTGTTTATAAGTATCCAACTTATTAAAATCTATTATCAACTGCCGTAGTTTGGGGTGTTGCATCGGTAAGGTTTTCCGGCCGACGGCAATTACTTTATCGTACCGGTTACTTTGCAATAACAACTGCAGGCAATAACTGCCAACCAACCCGCTGGCTCCCGCAATGAGGGCCGTTTTTTGAGGCAAGGTCATAATAGATGTCAGGTTTTGAGGTTACAAATATAATGTTCTAATAATCTGCAATTTAAGTAAATATTTAAATTTTAATATATATTAAATAAAACATTTTAATTTATTAATATTTGCCTCTCACCGGTTATTTAGAACCTAAAATTGCTCCTGTTTCCGGAAGCGCAGAGAATATAAAGTTACTAGCACAGTTCCTAATCCTGGAAGGAAAGACCATGGTGAGATTTCAAAACTAACCCTCAACCTGTTATTGCTGCGCGTTTATAGAGATGGAATCCGGATTTATAATTACCCGGCCGTTCCGGTAAAGGCTGCCCAATGCCTTTTTAAAAGTTTTTTTACTCATGCCCAACGTGTCGTAAATAGCTTCGGGTGTGCTGTTGTCGGATAGTGGTAAGCGGCCGCCGGATGCTTTCAGCTTTTGCAGAATCTGTTCGGCTGCATCGGGTACTTCGGCGTAGCCACTACGTTGCAGGCTTACATCAATTTTTTGGTCTTCCCGGATTTTGCGAATATAACCAATGGTTCTTTCGCCCAGTTTTAGTTGCCGGAAAACCTCGTTCTTATACAGAATACCCTGGTAACAGTTGTTAATAATTACCTTGATACCCAAATCCGTAAAGCCGACTATGAGTAAATCTGCCTCATCGCCCTCGCGCAAATCTTCCGGATTTTTATTTAGGTATTTTTCGTACTTAGCGGTGGCTACAATCCGGTCCGAGTTTTCGTCGAGATACACATACACCACATACTTACTGCCCGGCTGCATTTTATCGCGCTGGTTCTGGAACGGTACAAATAAATCTTTTTCCAAACCCCAGTCCAGGAAAGCGCCATAGTTAGAGGTTTGTTTTACTTCCAGCGCAGCAAAATCGCCTACTTTGGCTTTGGGTTGCAGGGTGGTAGCAATAATGCGGTCTTCGGAATCGCGGTAAACAAAAACCCGTATTAAATCACCTATCCGGTAATCTTCCGGTAAGTACTTCTGGGGCAACAATATTTCTCCGTCCTCCGAATCGAGGTAAACACCAAAATCAACTTGTTTAATAATTTCCAGTTCGTTGTAATCGCCAAGGGCTACCATTTCTGTTATTATAATTTTCTGTACAAACCTACGGAAAGAAAAGATAGCCGGATATACCCGGATAATATTTAAACCATTATTTATTAATAAATAACAGATTATTCCCGTTACAGCTATTTTATCGGTATTTCAGGTCAGCCTTTTTAAAGCTATAGGGTTATTTAAATCAGGAGAAACAAAAGGTATAGCCAGGAATATATTAGATTACCGCCTTCTTCGTAACGGCTTCCACCGGAATATTCTCGTGGGTTTTGCCCAAAATAAACCGGATACCTTTGTTAAAGCTGAAATAACTCCAAACCCAATTAAAAAGCACCACAAATTTATTACGGAAGCCAATAATCGAAATCAGGTGAATAAACATCCAGATTACCCAGGCTAGAAAGCCCTGAAATTTATATTCTTTGTCAAACATTTTTAAGTCGGCTACGGCATGGTTGCGGCCAATAGTAGCCATAGCGCCCTGGTCGTGGTACCGGAACGGCTCCAGCGGTTTGCCGGCTAAGGAATTCGCGATATTTTTGCCCAGCAATTTGCCTTGCTGAATAGCGGGCTGGGCCATCATGGGGTGCCCCTGCGGATTTTCGTCGGTTACCATGGCGGCCACATCGCCAATAGCAAAAATATTATCGTAGCCCACCACCCGGTTGTAAACATCTACCTGCAGCCGGTTGCCTTTTAAAACACTTTCGGGCCGTATACCCGCAATGAGTGCGCCCGTAACGCCGGCGGCCCAGATTAAAGTACGGGTAATCAGGGTTTCGCCGGTATCTAAAGTTACGGTGTAGCCGTCGTAAGATTTCACGCGCCGGTCCAGCCAGAGCTTAACTCCAAATTCTTCCAAATATTCCTTTGCTTTCCGCGAAGCTTCTTCCGACATGCCTTTCAGTAGTTGTGGCCCGCTTTGAATCAGGTGAATATCCATTTTAATAAAATCGAGCTCTTTGTAGTCTTTCGGAAATACGTGTTTGCGCAGCTCGCTTAAAGCGCCGGCCAGTTCTACCCCTGTTGGGCCGCCCCCTACAATCACGTAATCCATTAAGCTATTAAGCTGTTCTTCGTTGTCTATCTGCAGGGCTTTTTCAAAATTGCTCAACACCGTATTGCGCAATTCTACGGCATCATCCACATTTTTCATGGCAATGGCCGCTTTCTCCATTTGCTTATCGCCGAAATAATTGGTGGTGGCGCCGGTGGCTATTACTAGTAAATCATAGCGGAGCAACCCGATAGAAGTTTCTATCATTTGGGTGGCTGTTTCAATGGCCTGCACTTCGGCCCACCGGAAATAAAAGTTAGGCTGCTCATCGAATATTTGGCGGAACGGGTGAATGATGGAATCGCCTTCGAGGCCCGCCGTAGCTACCTGGTACAACAAAGGCTGAAATGTATGGAAATTTTGCTTGTCAATCAGCACCACCTGCACATCAGCGTCTTTCAAGCTTTTAGCAAGTTCCAGGCCGCCAAAGCCGCCACCTATTATTACCACCCTTTTTTTGCCATTATCTTCTATTCTTGCGCAATTGGCCATAGTTCCCAGATTTTAAGCAGTAGTTAGCTTTCTATTTAATCCTTATATCCAGATTTTACCGGATTGGTTGTACTGGTGGAGGAGATAGTCATTAAAAATAGTTGCTGTTGGTTAAAATGAAGGGTATATTTAGGTAACTCTACTTTTAAAAGCAAGCTGTTCTATTGAGTAAGTTAATAAACTTTAGCAGTTCGGATTCAAAATGATTTGTCGGGAATATTTTAAAAGGTAATATCCCCACTAATGGGAAAATAGTTGTGCTGTATAGTAACGAACCGGTTAAACAAAGAACGCAAAATTCTAACCCCGCAGGGGTGCCATAACGCAGCGATGGGTGCAGCCCATCGAAATACCCAATATTCCACAAGAGTCTTGAAAGGACGTAATTTTTATCAAATTTAATAATTGATATTTCGCCCTTACAGGGCTTCTGGTGGTTTGTACCACATACCCAGGGCTGCACCCTGGGCTGTATTATTTCGCCCATTAAGGGCTAGGTGTGGTAATAAATAGGGAGTAAAAAAGTATTATAACTTTATAACCCATCAAAAATGACGGATTACTAATATTTTGTCTGAATTACCTAAAATCCGGCACTAATGGTTGCGTAAAGCGAAAATCGTTGAAGTCGTAGTAGGGGCGGGTAGAGTTAAAATTACGCAGCGGGGAAGAGCCTTGCGGGTAATAGCCCAGCAATAACTGAATGGTATTAAAAGCCATGTACTCATTCCGGAACCGGATACCCAATCCATAGCCTTGGTAAGGCCGGTGTTTAAACGGGTTGCCGGTATCGGATTGCGACAGCCAGGCTACATCGGCAAATGAGACCAGCGCTAACCGGAAGCCCAGGAAAGAGATAGGGGTAAATAAGCTGTTTTCGTAATTGAACACAATGCGTTTGGTACCCCGTTCGGGCGTGCGGAAGCCCCGGATACCTTCCTGGCGGTTAATACTGAGTAAGTTTTCGCCGTACAAGCGGTTGATACCAATACTGGTGCGGTTCCAGATAAAGTGCCGCCACTGCCAGGTACCCACCGAAAGCAGTTTCGTAAAATATAAAATCTCGCTTGAAAATTCGCCTTGTTCCCAGCGCTTGCCCCGGATAAAGGTATCGTAAGAGGCATCGAGGTATAAATACCCGAAGTTGGTGCGGTACTTGCCAAAGGCCATTTTGGCTCCCAGGTAGCGGCGGTTATACAGTTGGCCGGCTTCGTAGCCCGCCGATAAAGAAAATAAATTACCCGCCGGAATATCCTCCGTACGCCCGAAACCAAACAAATACTGCGACCGGTAATATTTACGGAAACTATAACCAATGGCTCCTATATACAAGGTGTTATTCTGGTAATCGGGGTTAGGTGCGTTAAAGTAATTCGTAGCGATAATGCGGCCGGCCGTAATAATACGGGCGCGGTTTTCGAAACCCAGGTTGTACGATTTGAGCTTATGCGCCTTTCCCAACCAATAATCCTGGCGCGTGTACTCAATGTTCATGCGCCGCCGGATATCGTCCTCGTTTTTTATATAAATCGGATGGCGGTAATAATTAAAACTGGCGGCCCCGGCATACTTGGTATTGGCCGTATAAAAATCGCGGTAAAAGTTTAAACCCCGCTGCTGGTAATTGGCTTCGTTGCGGTAAAGTATCTGCGCCGAAGCAAACGTATTGTAAATATTCTCGATGGTGTAACTGCCCGAATACATCCAGGTGCGCCGGGTACCGTTATTTATCAAAGAATCGACGCCAAAGGTATACAGGTTGCGGAACTGGTGGCCCAGCCCTAAAAAGTTAATATCGTTCAGCCCAATGCGGCCGTAAGCTTTGCTCGGGTTTAGCGCTACCGAACCGCTTAAACTAAATACATCTTTGGTAATTATTAAAATATCAACGCTGTCCTGGGTAGAGGTCTTCTCATTTACCACCACGCGGGCATCCAGAATATATTCTTTCTGCCGGAGCAAACGTTCCGATTCCGACAAATCCAATGGCTCCAGAATACCGCCGGTTTTAAAAAGCAAGGTATTCCGGATACGACCCCGGTGGGTTTTAATGTGCACCGAATTACCGGCTTTTTCCAGGAAATTACGCGGCCGCCGGGTGGTATCGGTGATAGAATAACCAAAGCTGTTGAGGGTGCGGTAATCAATGCGCCTAACTACCTTGTAGTTGTGTTTTTCGGTAGGGGTATTTAAGAGTACCGGGCTGTTGTAGTTAAGGGTAACCTTGCGATCGAACCGGAAAAGCGATTTGGTTACCCGCCCCCAGAAAGTTTTCTTCCGCGATAATTCTTTCAGATTTTCCAGAATGCGATCCGAGGCATTAGGCCGCGCCACTGAATCCAGGGCTGGAACTGGCTTGGATTTAAGAGAATCAGTAACAACTGTTGGGTTCTGCGCCTGGGCAACAAAGGGCACACTACTTCCTGCTACCAGGAGGAAGAAAGCTAACCAAAACCCTTTGAAAAAAATCATATGTAATCTTAACCTGATATCCCACTAAGAACTTCATTTGCTGCGGATAGATAACAAATATGGCACATTTGCTATTATTTACCTAATACCGTAAGGGGGCAAATTTATCATTTTACTCTAAACGAAATCCCCGGCATAATCTTTTACTTCACGGGCTGTATTCCTGCTTTAGCAATAAAAAATAAAAAGTCTTAAACTAAAAATTTTAGCTAATATTATTGGTTGTTAATCTTTTTATTTAGTAATATTGGCCATATGAATGACAAAGTTCAGGAAAAGCTAAGTATATTAGCCGATGCGGCCAAATATGATGTATCTTGCTCATCGAGTGGCGGCAAACGTAAAAACGAAAATAAAGGCTTGGGCAACGCCGAAGGCATGGGTATTTGCCACAGCTATACCGAAGACGGCCGTTGCGTATCGTTGTTAAAAATTTTACTTACCAACTACTGCATTTTTGATTGTGCGTATTGCGTAACCCGGCGGAGCAACGACATTAAGCGGGCGGCCTTTACTGTAGACGAAGTGGTAAACCTGACTATAAATTTTTACCGCCGCAATTACATCGAAGGTCTTTTTCTGAGTTCCGGTATTTTCAAAGATTCTGATTATACCATGGAGCGGCTGGTACGAATTGCCAAAAAACTGAGGCAGGAGCATAAATTCAACGGCTACATACATCTGAAAACCATACCGGGTGCCAGCGAGGATTTAATAAAAGAGGCCGGCCTTTACGCCGATCGACTGAGTGTAAATATTGAGTTGCCTTCAGAACTGAGCTTGCAGGCTCTGGCTCCAGAAAAAAATTACGGGCAAATTCTTAAGCCCATGGGCGCTATTAGCCGCGAACTGGTGCATAATAAGGAAGAGAAAAAATTATTTAAGCTGGCGCCTAATTTTGCGCCGGCCGGCCAGAGCACCCAGTTAATTGTGGGTGCCTCCGCCGAAAACGATAAGCAGATTCTGCACCTTTCCAACCAATTGTACCAGGATTATAAGCTCAAGCGGGTTTATTACTCGGGCTATATTCCGGTATCTAACGATAACCGGCTGCCGGTACTGGCCACTCCGCCTATTATTCGCGAGAACCGCATTTACCAGGCCGATTGGTTGCTGCGCTTTTACGGCTTTGGGGTAAACGAACTGGTAAACGATTTTTTCCCGAACCTCGATTTGGAAATTGATCCGAAGCTGGCGTGGGCCTTACGCAACCGCCATTTTTTTCCAGTAGAAATCAACGCCGCCGACTACGAGCTTATTTTGCGGGTGCCGGGTATTGGTGTTAAATCGGCCAAAAAAATAGTATCGGCCCGTCGTTTTACCCCCCTCACGTTTGAGCACCTGCAAAAAATTGGTGTGGTGCTGAAGCGGGCTAAATATTTTATTACCTGCAGTGGCCGCAGTCTGGAGCAAAAGGATTACACCGAAGAGGTAATTAGAAGAAAAATAATATTTGGCGAAAATTCTTACCGTAGTGCCCTCGTAAAGCAGCAATTGGACTTATTTCAGCAGGTAGGTTAAAACCGAGTGTATCTTTTTTAATCTTTTTTGAGTATAAATAGTTAATATATAATAGTTTATATACAGTAATTATGAAATCTACGAATAAACTCGCCCCTATGTCTTGTTATTGCAAATTAAGCGTGCTGATTCCGCACCTGAAAAGTTTGTCGGCTAAGAAAACTGCTATACCGGTGAAAGACCTGGAAGCATCCGCCGCTTACAGCAGCCAAGTATTTAAGCGGTATATTTAACAGCCATTAATGCTTATATACCTTTACGATGGCACATTTGAGGGCTTACTTACCGTTATTTTCGAGATTTATGAACGCAAGGCGGCACCCGCTCAAATTGTATGTCGTAAGGCGGAATTGCCAGGGCTTTTTACCCAAACTATTCCGGTAATTACCGATGAGGCCAAAGCTGACCGGGTCTGGATAGGGTTGGGTAAAAAAATATCGGCGGCGGCGCGTAGCCAGTTATACAAAGCATTTTTATCGGAGCAGCCGCAAACTGCCATGCTAATTTACCAGTATGCTCAACTGACGTTTGCCAGCGCCGTCAGCATCGAGGATAATTTTGCTGCCGATTGTGTCCGGGAATTAGCCCAAATTAATAAGCAGGTTTTCCGGGAAAGCCACCGCATGGAAGCATTTATCCGGTTTCAGAAGACCGCTGATGATTTATTCTACGCCACTATTGTGCCGGACTTTAACGTACTGCCGCTCATCTCCGAGCACTTCCGGAAACGGTACGCCGATCAGCGCTGGCTTATTTATGATACTGCCCGCCACTATGGCCTTTATTACGATTTAGAAAAGGTAAGCCAGATAAACCTGGATAAAGAAATTGCGGATCGGAGCGGCAACCTGCCGGCCAATATTTTGGAAGAACAGGAACATCTCTATCAAAAGCTATGGCAAACTTATTTTCACCACGTAAATATTCCCGAACGGAAAAATCGTAAACTGCATTTGCGCCACATGCCGTTGCGCTACTGGAAATACCTCACCGAAAAACAACCGCAATAAAATACGAAGGCGGCTTTGGTAACGAAGCTGCTGGTCTTTAGTCACTTCTCAATTATTCAGGTAGTAAATTCGAGTATTTCTCTTTTCTTAAATATGATTTTTTCTGCTCCAAGCTAAATGTACCTGAATCACCAACACTTAGTATAATAAATAATCTCGCCTCTTTTTTTGCCGGCTTATACTTTGATAAATGGGTGTATTTTGGTTGGTTAAAGGTTTTAGAATAAATTTTCTCCTGAATATTTCTTTAAATAAAGCTAAATGCATCAAAAAATGCTTTAAGGATAAATATTGGCACAGTTTAGGTTTCCATAGTTTTATCAGTCATTCCCCAACTAAACTATCAAAGCAACTATTCCGAAAGATTCTCGTTGCTAGTAGTATATAATATTTTTAAGATATAGCATTTTCGATCTGATTTTAAATTTAGAAGATTGTTTAACTCCATTAACTATGAAACGATATTTTATTGCGCTTAATTTAACGGTAGTACTGCTGCTGACAAATAGTTGTGCTACCAACCCCGTTACCGGCAAACGAGATATTATGCTGGTATCAGAAGGGCAGGAACTGGCCATGGGTAAAGAATCGGACCCGCAGATTGTGGCCTCATTAGGATTGTACAACGACCCCAAACTGCAAAGTTTTATTACCGAAAAAGGCAAAGCCATGGCCGCTGTCTCGCACCGGCCGGACCTGCCCTACGAATTTAAAATTGTAGATTCGCCAGTAATAAATGCTTTTGCTGTGCCCGGCGGCTATGTGTATTTTACCCGCGGTATTATGGCCCATTTTAACAACGAAGCCGAATTTGCCGGGGTTCTGGGACACGAAATCGGTCATATTACCGCCCGGCACTCGGCACAGCAGCAAAGTAAGTCTATGCTGGCGCAGGTAGGCCTGATTGCCGGCATGGTAGTATCGCCGCAATTCGGGCAATTTGCCGAGGCCGCCCAACAAGGTTTAGGCATGTTGTTTCTAAAATTCGGCCGCGACGATGAGCGTGAATCGGACCGTTTAGGCGTGGAGTATTCAACTAAAATTGGCTACGATGCGCAGGAAATGGCCGGCTTCTTCCATACGCTGGAGCGGGAGGGAGAAAAAAGCGGGGCGGCAGAAATTCCAAACTTTATGTCTACGCACCCGTCGCCCGGCGAACGTTACGAAACCGTTTCTAAGCTGGCGGCCCAGGCGAAACAAAAGCTAAATGCCACTAATTTAAAAGTTAACCGCGATTCGTACCTGCGCATGATAGATGGCATTATTTATGGCGAAGATCCGAAACAGGGATTTGTTGAAAATAACGTGTTTTATCATCCGGTAATGAAGTTCCAGTTTCCGGTACCCGCCGGCTGGGCCCTACAAAATTCGCCGCAGCAAGTACAAATGGCCCCCAAAGATGGCCGTGCCCTGATGATACTTACCCTGGCGCAGGGAACTTCGCTGGAAGCAGCCGCGCAACAAGTGGTGCAGGGAAATCAAATAACTGTACTGGAATCTAAACAAGTAAGTGTAAACGGATTACCCGCTTTTGCGATGGTAGCCGAACAGCGGCCTCAGCAACAACAACAGCAGCAGCAACAACAAACCCAGGTTATCCGGGCGCTGATTTACTTAATTCAATACGGGGGTAATATTTATAATTTAATGGGCATTACCACTGCGAACGATTTTAATAGTTTCGCCAACGTATTTTCCGGCCCCATGCAGAATTTCCGGCAATTAACCGACCCGGATAAACTGAACCGCCAGCCCGCTCGCATCCGGATTAAGCCCGTTACGCAATCCGGAACCCTACAACAGGCTTTAACTTCTTACCAATCCAGAAGCGCTGATATGCAGGATTTATCTATTCTGAACGGTATGGAACTGAATGATCGGGTGGAGAAAGGAATGCTTATTAAAACTATCCAGCACTAATATTTAGTTTCTGCTTACTTCGTATAAGTAACACAGGTAAATAAAAAAAGCACCCTCAGTGGGTGCTTTTTTTATTTACCTGTGTTAAAGCCGATGTTAAAGATGGGGCAGAGCCTGAGCATTTACCTGGGTGGCTGATAGAAAATGCACTACTGAGTCTAGAACTTCCAGGTAGTAATTCACCGCCTGTCAAAGTCTGGTAAGCTAATAACCTAGTAAGTTTAATTTATTTGCACTTTAAGAATATTACCTTTCTCTTTTTTCCCTTCGTTCGAAATAAACAAGTCCCCCGCCGGGTTAAAGGTCATGCCTTCGGGCTGCGAAAAACCGGTACCATTTATGTTATAACGGTGCTTAATACTGCCTTGGTCATCCAGTACCAGAAGTTGCGGGTTGGTGCCTTCCAGCACGTAAATATCGCCGGTGGTTGGGTGTACGGCAATCTCGGAGGGCTGCATGCGCGATCCCAGCTTTTTAGCTTTAGAATCAGCAAATACACTATCGTTTAAGTCTATTTTGTACACCGGCGTTTTACTTAATTTTTTTGCGTTCAGGTCAAATGCGTAAATGCCTTTAAAATCAGCATCATCGGATTCATCACCTTTAATTGCCAGCAGCAAACGATTGTTTTTGCGGTCGTAGGTGATGCCTTCTACATTATTTTTAACTGTTAAATGCGTTGCATATTCTTTTATGTGCGGCGAACCGGAAGTAATATCGTTTATCTCAAATATTTTGCCATCGCTCCGCACCACATAGGCAATATCGTTTACCAAAGCTATGCCTTCGTAATCGCCGGAAGCCCCAAAATCTACCTCCGACTCAATCCGGTTTTTAGCAATGTTGTAAATAAAAACCACGCCCGCTTCGTCCTGCACGCAAGCAAAGTGGTTTTCGTCTAAATAAGCAATCCCCGATACTTCGCGCAGCATGTTAGGCATTTCCCATTTTTCCAGAATTTTAACCTCGCCGGTACTGGTAGCCTGGTTATTATCCTCCTTATTCTTTTTTTTAGGTTTATCGGTTCGCGAGGAATCACAAGAAAAAAGGCCAAGAGCCAGAATCAGAGCCAGCCAGAATATATTAAAAGTCTTCATTTTAAATTTTAAGTTAAATTTTGCTACGTGGTACAACTAAGCCCGAATTAATATAGCACTTGGTTTTTACTGGCTGCTTTTCTTTTTGTATACTCCTATGCTTAATCGATACCTGTGTTCTGGGTATATTTAGTAATCATAGGTTTTATTTGGTATGACGAAAACTGGATAATTCAGACTTCTGGTATATACCACCTGGCATGTACCACTTAGGGTAAATCCATTATAATCTTTTTGTACTGGTACTTTAAATTTTGGTTTTTGTTTATTTAGAGGAGGAAAGTTTTAGTTCCGGCTTACAATACTAAAAATATTGCTTCAGCGATTAACGTATATTTCAGGAAGGCAACTTAAACCAGTTTTGTTTTAACCGGCGTTTAAGCGAACTAATCAGAAATAAGAAAGTTCTTTTTGCTGATGAAATCCAGAATAGCTTTTGTCGCTTGAATGTTTTAGGATTCAGGAGGTGAAATCAGTTTGTCCGCAGCAATTTTTTCTTCCTGCCAGCGCATGCGGTAAGCGTTCATGGCGGTTACGCCCAGCTTATTCAGCAGCCGGTAGTTTACAACAGCCCCTACCGGTGCGCCTATTATAGGTATCAGCTGGGCCATCTTAGCCAAATCTATATAATCGCGGTATTCCTGCTGCAAAGAGCGCCAATCAAACTGGTGCATATCGTCGGGTAAGGTTTTTCGTTTTTCGGTCCAGTTTTCCATTTTCAGGTATATCTGGCGGCGGTGCTCCTGACTGCTGAAAGCCAACTGAAAAATATAAAGCAGGTAAACCCGTTCGCGGTAATCGTTGGTGGCGTAGCCGTAGGCAGCGGCCAAATCGAAGAGTAATTTTAATTTCAAGCCCAGTAATAACGGAAAATCGGCCAACCCCAATAAAATGCCGCCGGCTCCCGTTACCCCCCCTTCGGCAGCGCCTAACTTTTTGTAAAAAGCTATCCTTTCTAAAGCTTTTATTTCTTTTAACCTTAAAGTATGCGAAAGAACAGGCTTAAAAGTGATTATTTGGGCTCCGAATAATGTAGCCCTAATCATTTGTTTAATGGCGGCCGTTACAACCTGGTGTACTTTTTCCGGAATCAGGTTATTAACTTTTACCTGCATCTTGCGGGTCACCTGGTTCAGTAAAGAAGGCTGTTCCTGCATTTTCCGCTGCCAAATATATAATTCGTGTAGGGCTACTGCTTCGTAGGTGGGGTCAGTCATTTCAGTTTCTATTTGGGCAATGTTCTTTACCATATACCTTCAAACAGCATATGAAGATACAATATTGTAATTCTGTTAGTTAATAAATTATGTTAAGTAAAGGTTTGCGATGGAAATTCTTCCATTTAATCAGATTAGGCCTCAGGTGGCAATAAACATTTTTATTCCTTGCTCTGGGCTTTCCATACCCGAATAAAATTTCCGCCTAATATTTTATTTATGTCCTGTTGAGTATATCCGCGGGATAGTAGTTCTTCCGTAATTAACGGGAAATCGGCTACACTGTTTAGCTCACGGGGCGTAGCGGTAATGCCGTCAAAATCGGAGCCCAGGCTAACGTAATCAACGCCCACCAGTTTTACAATATAATCGAGATGATCGAGTAATTTAGAGAGGGGCGGTCTGACCAAGGTTGCTTCCTGGGGGTATTTTCTTGCCAATATGGCTAGTATGCTGGCTTTACTTTTTCCAGATTTTTGGAGCGCCGCTACTTCAGCCTGGTGTTTTTTCAAAAAAGAATTCTGACGGGCGTTAAAGCCGGGATCAATAAAAACTGAATTGAAATTTAAACCAATTACCCCGCCGTTTTGGGCAATAGCTTTTATTTGATCGTCTTTCAGGTTCCGGTAATGCGGCGCTAGCCGGTAAACATTACTATGCGAAACGATTACGGGTTTGGTGGTCGTATGAATAGCCTCCCAGAAGGTTTTTTCGCCCACATGGCTTAAATCCACCAGCATGCCTAACCCGTTCATGCGCCGGATTACCTGTTGGCCGAATTCGGTTAAACCTTTTTTAGCGGACGGCAAAGAACCACGATTTTCGTCGCGGGCCGAAGAGGCCAGGGTATTTGAATTGTTCCAGGTTAAGGTCAGATACCGGGCGCCCCGGTTGTATAGTTGGTCCAGGTTGGCCAGTTTGTGTTCCAGCATGTGCCCGCCTTCTATGCCAATTATAGCGGCCAATTTCTTTTGCTTTACCGCTTCATAAAGTTGCTCCGGGCGCTGCACCAGCATTATTTTATCCGGGTTGCGGGCAATTACCGCTTGCAGCGAATCTATCTGGCGGTTGGCATACCGGAAAGCTTTGCCCGGACCATATTTCTGATCGCACCAAACCGAAAAAAACTGCGCATCTACGCCGCCCGCTTTAAACCGCCTTAAATCCGAGTGGGTCCTGGAACTCAGGTCATCGGCAATATCCATTCCGCGCATCATGGCAATCAGCACGTCGTTGTGTAAGTCTACCACAATGGCTTCCTCGTGCCATTTTCTATAATCCTGGCCTTTTACCCGGACTGGTAAAAAAAGCAACAGCAGGCAGATAAAATGAAGATACTTTGGCAAGGCGGTATTCTTTTGTGAGTGGCAGCCGTTTGGCTGAGCGGGAAGAATATTTGATTGGGCCGGATTGAATTTAAAGGAAAGATAAAAAATAAATGAATGTTGCGGGCGGCAGTTTAATGGAGCGGCAAAAAAATAGCCCGGGCTTTGTCGCACCCAGGCTATTTTATCTTCATACCAGTTAAAAGCAGCTTATATCATTTATTACTTTTTCTGCTGGGCGAGGAAGGTAATAAGAGAGGCAAATTCTTCGTAAGACAAGGAATTGGCCAGACCCGCCGGCATCATCGAAGTTTCCAGTTCTTTACGGGAGGCAATTTCGCTGGTTTTAACCGTAAATACCTGGCCGGCAATGTTCCGCATTACTATTTTATCGGCGGTTTCTTCCGATACAAACCCCATAATGCTTTGTCCGCTTTTGGTGTTTACGAGTACAGAAGCAAAGCCCTGCGAAATAGAGGCGTTCGGTTTCAGAATAGATTCGGCAATTTGGTCGCGGTTCATGATAGAACCAATCTGACCCATAAACGGACCTTTCATGGGTTCGCTTTTGCTTAAGCTGTGGCAGGCAATACAGCCTTGCTGGGCAAACAGTGCTTTGCCTTTGATCGGGTCGCCTTTGATTTTGGCCATAGCCAGCATTACATCTTCGATGGAAGTTTTACCAATCTGGCCTTTCTGATTCCGGATCTTTTCCAGATCTATTTTTACTTCTTCGGTGGTAGCCACTTTTTCTTCGCCGCCAAACTCGTCAATGCCCATCCGGTGCCGGGCATTCAGGTCGGCAAAGAACTGTTTGCCGTTTTCATCGGCTTTCTGCCATTCGTCTTTCAGTAATTTCTCAATTTTAGGCGATGCTTCCCAGGTAATGGGTTTGTAGTAAGGGCCGCGGGTATCAGGCCGGGTACTCCACCACCACGAACCATCGTAAGGCGCTTCTTTCTGGTATAGCCGCGATAAGGTAGTCAGGATTTCCTTTTTCAGATTTTCGTCTTTGGCTTGCTGATAGGCTGAAATTAAACCATCTACCGCTTTCGGGTCGTGCAGGTAGCGCAACGTCCATAAGGCCAGTTTGGAGTTTTCGGTACCAATGGCGCGCACACTGGCATCTACAGCATTTAGGTCTACCAAAGCACGTACGGCAACGTGCGCCGGAATAATAGCGGCATTGGGGGTGGCGTGCGGTCCTTCGGTACCACGGGCCGGCGCATTGTGATTAGCCGGAACCTTTATTTCGAGCAAAGCCGGCGCTACTTCCGGACGGCCCAAACGGCCTAATCCAACCGCTGCTGCCACTTGTACCCGCGGCGAAGCATCTTTTAAGGCCTGAATAAACGGTTCGGTAGGTACACTTTTCAGGTTTGTTTTACGGTCGGTAAGGGCTCGTAAGGCAAATTCCCGCACATCGGCTTCGGAACTAAGCTTGGTTAAGTTTTTAACACCATCTGCGCCGGCGGCCTGGGCATAGGTAAATATTCCGGCAACCCGAACATCTAAAGGTTGATTTTTATCTGCGGCGATTTTCCAGGCGGCTTTAGCGGCTTTTTTGCCGGAGCGGCTAATTAATTCTTGTTGCGCATGCAACCGGGCTACTGAGCTTTGCGATTTTAACAAAGAAACCAATTCTTTTTCAGAGGCTTTTTTCAGATTGGGGAATGCTTTGTATTGCCAGTTTTTAGGTACTGCCCGCACCACAAAACCTTTGCCCGGATTACCGGAGTAACCAGCCCCGTCCCAGGCTGCCAGGTAAACCCGTCCCGAACCATCAATATCTAAATCGGTAATTTGCGGCAGTTTAATAAATTCTTCTTCTTTTTGCGTAAAACCAGCGCCGGTAGGAGTAACCCGGTGTATGTAAAGTTGGCTGCGGCCCCAATCGGCCATCATAGGAACTTTGTTGTATTTTTCGGGCCAGGTAGGATCGTCCATAAACAAGGCACCCGTACCCGAACCACCGCCCAGGTCTATTAACGCCGGAATGATTTCATCAGTAAAATTTTTAAACAACACCGGGTAACCGTATTCAGCCGATTGAATCTGGTGGCTGAAGCGAATATTCCAGCCGCCGCCATCATTTGTATTTCCGCGTGTAAAAATATTCATGTAAGGGTCAATTGCCACATCGTAAATATTACGCATGCCGTGGGTGTAAACTTCCATTTCGGTACCATCCGGCCGCACCCGCACAATACCACCGCCCAGCATGGTCATTTTTTTACCGGTACGGTCTACAGCATCGTGAAAACCAAAGTCACCGACGGCAATGTAAATCCAGCCGTCAATACCCATCCGGATGCCATTGGTGGCGTGGTCGGTACCACGGCTTTGCAGGAATTTAGGCGAACTGATATTTTGAATAAGCGGTTTCGACGGGCCATCGGCTATGCCATCGTTGTTTTTATCTTCAAAAACAACCAAATCCATGCCCGAAGCTTTGCCGGTTTCTTTCGAGAAAGTGGTATGCAGAACGAAAAGCTGGTCGCCAAGCGAAATAATACCCCGCGGATTATCTACCTGGGCAAAAGTAGTATGCTGATCTACTTTGCCGTCGTTGTCTTTGTCAATCAGTTTAACAATGCTGCCTTTACCCGGATTTTTACCCAAAGACCCCTGCATATCCACCCCCACATAAACTTCGCCGGTGGGTGCTACGGCCAAACAGGCCGGGCTGGGCGTCAGGTCAGGTCCGGTAAAGTTGGTTATCGTTAATTCGCTCGGGCCATCGGCGGTAAAGACTGGCGCGTTAACTTTTAATATTTTGCTTGCTGCTTTTTGGTTTGTAACCGTTACCATAGGTTCGGGTTTTTTGCCTAAGCCAAACAAAATGAAAAAAACATAGAATAAACTCAAAGAAATTTTTAACATATTTAGTTTATGGATTTAGGAAAAGGTGCTTATTTCTTTTTTTATTGCAAAATAACCAAATAGCCTTAGAAATTCGCGGACTTTAATCTTCTTTTTTATTTTTCTATATTTCGCCGAAGGGTTAAGGCTGTAAAAAGTAGAAAAACTTAAGGCATATTATTTATAAAACTTACTCTGAAACCATATATTAGGCTTTTCTATTTTATTAAACCTATTAAAACTTATATGAAGAAAATTACCAGCTTGCTATATCTCGCCATGTTCATGGGCCTGGGTTTAACAGATGCATTGGCTCAAAAAGGAAAACCGCTTTTTCCGCAGGCTCCCGGCATGGAAGCTTATACTTACCGGCATAGTTTTAAGAAAGATGTGGCAGCTACCCTCGATACCATTAAGGCCTTGGGCATAACCGAACTGGAAAGTGGCGCCAGCCCGAACGGAATGGCACCCGAGCAATTCCGGAAATTACTCGATGTGCGTGGCCTGAAGTGCCCTTCTATTGGCGTTGGCTATGAAGAAATTGTAAAAGACCCGGCCGAGGTAGCCCGAAAAGCCAAAATATTAGGAGCCCAGTACGTAATGGTGGCCTGGATTCCGCATAAAAATGACTTTACGCTGGCAGACGCGCAGAAAGCTGCTGCTGATTTTAACCGGGTGGGCAAAGTATTAAAAGAAAATGACGTTACTTTCTGTTATCACAACCACGGCTACGAATTTCAGCCTTATAAGAACGGTACCCTCTTCGATTACTTAGCCGAAAACACGGACCCGAAGTATGTTTCCTTCGAGATGGATATGTTGTGGGCCTACCATGGTGGTCAGGATCCGGTTAAGTTGCTGAACAAATACGGAAACCGTTGGAAATTAATGCACCTGAAAGATTTACGTAAAGGCGTTAAAGGCGATTTAACCGGCAATACTCCCACCGAGAACGATGTAGTATTGGGTACAGGCCAATTAGACGTGCCGGCAATTCTGAAGGCTGCTAAGAAAGTAGGAATAAAGCATTATTTTATCGAAGACGAAAGCCCCCGCTGGTATTTACAGGTACCTCAAACCATGTCTTACCTCAAAAGCCTGAAAGAATAATAATAACTAATTTGGTTATAGATTTCGCTGTTTAGTCTCTCCTGAGAGAAGCTTCTATATTTATAATTCCTATACTTATTAAAAGATAAGCTCCCGGTATATGGTACTGCCGGGAGTTTTTTCTTTTAGAGCTTGCCACCTTTGTATAAATCGGCGATTGTAGAAATTTTCTGGTTAGTTAATGTGGCTTTTCTACTTGTATTTAATGAACTATAGCGGTACAGAATAGCCTGATAATTCTGCCATAAATTAATAATGTTAAAGGAAATCAGAAATATGCTTTCTAAGAGAGTTGAATACTTGTTAAATGGTTGGTAAGTTGCCCATGTTTTAGTTAATTGCAAATCGAAGAGTTTTAAACTTTGCTTTTATCTAAATTACTTACCACTTAACACCACTCATGCTTCAAACTCAACCTGAGAAACCAACCGGATTAAACGAAGATTCAAATTTTACCGAAGACAAAGGCAAGATTACCAATTATCGTTGGGTCATTTGTGCCCTGCTGTTTTTTGCTACCACCATCAACTACATCGACCGGCAGGTTATTGGTTTGCTAAAGCCTACGCTGGAAGTACAATTTAATTGGTCCGAAGTAGATTACGGTAATATTGTAATGATTTTTGCCGGCTGTTACGCACTGGGCTATGTAATCTTCGGTAATTTTATTGATAAAATCGGCACCAAAATGGGATACAGCATTTCGGTTGTGGTTTGGAGTATTGCCGCTATATTACACGCCGCAGTTAAAAGCACCTTTGGTTTTGGAGTAGTGCGCGGTTTACTCGGCCTGGCCGAAGCCGGTAACTTTCCGGCGGCCGTAAAAGCAGTTGCCGAGTGGTTTCCGAAAAAAGAACGGGCGCTGGCCACCGGTATTTTTAACTCCGGTACCAGTATTGGAGCGGTAGCCGCCCCGCTGCTGGTGCCTTGGTTGTTAAGTGCCTACGGCTGGCAGGAAGCCTTCATTATTACCGGTGCCATTGGCTTTATCTGGCTGGTATTTTGGTGGTTATTGTACGAAATTCCTTCGCGGCACAAAAAGGTTTCTCCACAGGAACTAGCTTACATAAACAGTGATGTTGATCCCGCGGATGCCCAAAATACCGGCAAGATAAAATGGAGCCGCCTGTTAGGCATTAAGCAAACCTGGGTTTTTATTGTTGGCAAAGTACTGACCGATCCTATCTGGTGGTTTTTCCTGTTCTGGCTGCCTTCTTATTTTGCCACCACCTTTAACCTCGACCTGAGCAAACCCAGCATTCACCTGGCCATTGTTTATTCGGCTACCACCCTGGGCAGCATTGGCGGCGGCTATTTATCTTCTTTTTTAATTAAAAGAGGCTGGCCCATCTTAAAAGCCCGGAAAACAACATTACTGATAGTGGCCTTTGCGGTATTGCCGATTATGCTGGCCCAACAGGCACCAAATATTTGGGTGGCAGTAGGCATTATCAGTTTAGCCGCCGCCGCGCACCAGGCCTGGAGCGCGAATATTTTTACCATTGTTTCAGATATTATTCCGCGGCGTGCCGTTAGCTCGGTAGTGGGGATTGGTGGAATGGCCGGCTCTATTGGCTCTACCTTATTTCCATTACTGGTAGGATCTTTGTTAGAGTATTATAAAACGGCTGGTAATATTGGCGCCGGCTACAATATTTTGTTTATCATTTGCGGTTGCGCGTATTTCCTGGCCTGGTTTATCATCCAGTTGCTGACAGCCCGTATGAAACCCGTTGAACTCTAATATCCACCATTTATACCAAACTTTATTTTTATCATGAATTTAAAATTATTATTCTTTGCCGGATTACTGCTTTTTAGTTTTTCCGCTTCGGCCCAGAAGAAAAATGCTGGTAAGTGGCAAAACTTATTTAACGGCAAAGACCTGAGTGGCTGGAAACAGCTAAACGGTAAAGCCCGCTACGAAGTTAAAAACGGCGAAATTGTGGGTACTACCGTAAAAGGCGAGCCCAATTCTTTTTTAGTTACCGAAAAAGAATACGGTGATTTTATTTTAGAGCTGGAGCTGAAACTGGAGCAGCCCATGAATTCGGGTATTCAGTTCCGGAGCCTGAGTAACCCGGCTTACATGAATGGCCGCGTGCACGGTTATCAGATGGAAGTAGACCCCAGCGACCGCGCCTGGAGCGGTGGCATCTACGACGAAGCGCGTCGGGGCTGGTTGTATACCCTGGAAACCAACCCGGCCGCCAAAACCGCTTTTAATAAGACCGACTGGAATAAGTACCGCCTGGAATGCATCGGTAACACCATCCGGACCTGGGTAAACGGCCAGCCGGTAGCCCACTTACTCGATTCAGAAACGGCCAAAGGCTTTATTGCCCTGCAGGTACACTCGATTGGTAAAGAACAAAAAACGGATGGGCAGCAGATTCGGTGGCGCAATATTCGCATCCAGACCACTAATCTGAAGCCAAGTGCCCCTACGAATATTCCGGTGGTAAATAATTTGCCTAATGTATTATCCGAGCAGGAAAAGAAAGAGGGCTATACTTTGCTTTGGGACGGTAAAACCACCCAGGGGTGGCGCGGCGCTCATAAAACAGCTTTCCCGAAACAAGGCTGGGAAATTAAAGACGGCGTGTTGAGTGTGCAAAAATCGGATGGCGGCGAATCGACAAACGGGGGCGATATTGTTACCGAAAAAGAATACGGTGCTTTCGAACTGAAATTTGATTTTAAATTAACACCCGGCGCTAACAGCGGCCTGAAATATTTTGTTACTGAATCAGAACAAAGCAAAGGTTCCGCTATTGGCCTGGAATTCCAGCTGCTCGACGACGAAAAGCATCCCGATGCCAAAATGGGCGTGGTCGGCAATCGCACACTGGGCTCTTTGTACGATTTAATTCCGGCAGTTAAAAATTCGCAATCGCGCCGGCCCATTGGCCAGTGGAATACCGCTATTTTAAAAGTATTTCCGGATGGTAAAGTAGAACATTGGTTAAACGGCCAGAAGGTTACCGAATATACCCGGGGAACTCCAATCTATCAGGCCTTGGTAGCCCGCAGCAAATACAAAGACTATCCTAACTTTGGTATGGCTCCTAAAGGCAGAATTCTGTTACAAGACCACGGCGACCTGGTTTCTTTCCGGAGTCTTAAAATAAAGGAGCTGAATTAAAATTTGATTTTCGCTGTTTTATAGAAGCATGAAAAAAATATATTATCCCATTCTGTTGCTGCTGCTAACGGGTATTTTATTTTACTGTAAGTCTAATAAAAGCCTGAGCGGCCAAGCTGCTGCCACCACTGGTACTACCAACAACAAATTAACCAATGCGCAGGTAGATTTAAACACTTCGCCTATTGTTTCACCGACCGATGCCATAAAAATGATGCAGGTCGAAGACGGGTTTGAGGTGAAACTAGTCGCCTCTGAACCGTTAATCAGTACGCCCGTAGCTTTAACCTTCGACAATAATAACCGGATTTGGGTGGTGGAAATGACCGGCTACATGCCCGATACGGTGGGCACCGGCGAAGAAATTCCGAACGGTAAGATTGTAATTCTGGAAGATAAAAATAAAGACGGGGTAGCTGATGAACGTAAAGTTTTTCTGGATTCATTGGTGTTGCCCCGGGCCATTTGCCTCATCGAAGATGGTATTTTGGTAGCCGAGCCGCCGCGCTTGTGGTATTACAAAATAAAAAATGATAAGCCGGTACAAAAAGTATTAGTTGACGCCGCCTACGCCGAAGGCGGCAATGTAGAGCACCAGCCCAACGGTTTGCTGCGGGCCATGGATAACTGGATTTACAATGCCAAATCGGCCAAGCGCTACCGCAAGCGGGGCGATCAGTGGGATATCGAACGCACGCACTTCCGGGGGCAGTGGGGTATTACCCAGGATAATTATGGTCGTTTGTTTTATAACACCAACTCCGAAAATTTACTAGGCGATTTCTTCTCGCCGGGCTTGGGCGCCAGTAACCAGAATCAGCGGGGGGTGGCCGGCTTCAGCCGTAGAATAGTTGCTGATAACAAGGTGTATCCTATCCGCCCGACGCCGGGCGTAAACCGCGGTTATATGGCCGGTGTTCTGGACGAAAGTTTGCGGCTGACCAATTTTACCGCCGCCTGCGGACCAGTAGTTTACCGCGGCGATTTATTTTCTCCGGCCTACATCGGTAATATTTTTGTAGCCGAACCTTCCGCAAATTTAATTAAGCGCAATGTTGTTTCGGAGGAAGGCTATGTTTTAAACGGGCAGCAGGCTTACCAGAACCGGGAGTTTATTGCTAGTTTGGATGAGCGTTTCCGGCCGGTAAGTTTATATAACTCACCCGAAGGCGCTATGTACGTGGTAGACATGTACCGGGGTATTATTCAGCATAAAACGTACTTAACTACTTACCTGAAAAAAGAAATCGGCCGCCGCGAATTAACCCAACCATTAAACGCCGGCCGTATTTATAAAGTAGTACCCAAGAACAAAAAGGCCACGGCCGTAACCATACCGCAGGACCCGGACCGACTGGTGAAATTATTAGGTCATGCCAATGGGTGGGTGCGCGATAATGCTCAGCAAACCCTTATCGACGGCAAATTTACCCAAGCCATACCGGCACTCCGGAAAATTATCAAAAATGACAAAAATCAGTTGCAGGCCATTCATGCCCTCTGGACTTTAGAGGGTTTAGGAGCGTTGCAAACCGAAGAAGTTACCGCGCTTTTGAATAATCCGGCCTGGCCTTTACGCATGCAGGCATTAAGCGTACTGCCATCAATCCTGAATAAAACTAATTACGCGCAGGTAATGCCGGTGCTGACCCAAATGGTCCAAAACGATACGTTGGCCGCGCCTTACCTTGCTTTTATCGCCAATAGTATTCAGAACTTAGATAAAACTGCCGCTAATAATATGTTGCGCCAGGTGGTGCAGAAATACCCCAATAACCAGTACGTAGCCGATGCAGTAATCAGTAACCTGCAAGGCCAGGAAGAAGTTTTCGGGAAAGAACTGGCATCGCTGGCTGCCGGTCCGGATCTGGCCATTAATAAACAAATGGGGCGTATTATCACGAATATCCGCAATGCCCGCGCCAACCGCAATCCGGAGGTGCTGCGAAAAGAATTCCCAAAAGGTGCGGCTATGTTTAATTCCACTTGCCAGACTTGCCATGGGCCAGACGGGAATGGGGTAAACGGGCTGGGACCACCATTAAATGGCTCGGAATGGGTAACCGGCGATAAAGACCGGTTAATCTCGGTGGTATTATTTGGTTTAACCGGGCCGGTAACCGTAAAAGGCCACTTGTATAAAGCGCCGGAAGTAAACGGCGATATGCCCGGCATTGGCTATAACAAAGAATTACCGAATGAAGAAATTGCCGAATTGTTAAGTTTTATTCGTAAATCATGGCAAAATAATGCCGATAAGATAGAAACGCAGGAAGTAACCAAAGTGCGCGATAAACTGAAAGGACGGCAGAAGGCCTTTACCGAGGCCGAACTTAATAAAATGTAAACGCTATAATTTTATGTTGGAAAGGCTCAGGTTTTCATACTAATCTGGGCCTTTTTTTGATAGTTTATATTATGAATCTGGAATTAAAAGACAAAGTAATTATTGTAACGGGTGGCGCCAAAGGCATTGGCGAAGGTATTGTAAAAGTGCTGGCCGCCGAAGGTGCTATACCGGTTATTATTGGCCGTAAGGAAGAAGATAATTTGGCTACCGTAGCCACAGTAAAAGCCGCCGGCGGCCAGGCCGCACAGGTGGTTGCCGAACTAACCGATCCGGTAGCCAGCCAGGAAGCCGTAGCTGCGGTATTAAAACAATATGGCCGGATAGACGGGCTGGTAAATAATGCCGGGGTAAACGATGGTGTAGGTCTGGAGAAAGGCAGCTACGAAGGTTTTATAGCCTCGCTGCACAAAAATCTGGTACATTATTACCTGATGGCGCATTATGCCTTACCGGCCTTAAAGGAAACCAAAGGTAGCATCGTAAATATTGGCTCTAAAACCGCTGAAACCGGCCAGGGGGGCACTTCGGCATACGCGGCGGCTAACGGCGGACGGAACGCGCTCACCCGCGAATGGGCCGTTGAATTATTGCCTTACCAGATCCGGGTGAATGCTATTATTGTGGCCGAAGCCTGGACCCCGCTGTACGAAAGCTGGATTAAAACCTTTGACGATCCCGAAACGAAACTAAAGGGCATTACCGAAAAAATACCACTGGAAAAGCGTATGACCACCACAGAAGAAATTGCCAACATGGTAGTTTTTTTATTATCGCCTAAATCCAGTCATACTACCGGCCAGCTTATTCATGTAGATGGCGGTTACGTGCATCTCGACCGGGCTCTGAATGGTTAAATGGAAGCAGGAACCGGAACCTTATCCTTGTAAACGCCGCCTAATTAGTTAGCCGGATGAAGCAACCGAATTTGTAATATGTATTTCTTGGCAATATATTTAAAAGCAAACATCACCACTATATAAACTATGTCTGATTATAACCCATCTGACCGCCGGGGCTTTCTGAAAAAGGCTGCTTTGGGCGGCTTACTAACTGTCGGTATTCCCGCCATTATATCGGAAGCTTTTGCGGCCGAAAAACCTAAAAAAATAACCCTGAAGCAAAATGCCGTTATTCTGTTTCAGGGCGATTCCATTACCGATGCCGGCCGCAAAAAAGATAATATGGATTACAACAGTCCATCGGCATTGGGCAGTGGGTACGCTTTTCTGGCTGCTGCTGATATGTTGCTGCAGCATCCCGGCAAAAGCCTGCGGGTTTACAACAAAGGCATTAGCGGCAATAAAGTTTACCAACTGGCAGAACGTTGGGATAATGATGCGCTAGCCCTGAAACCAGATGTACTCAGCATATTAATAGGCGTAAACGATTTTTGGCACAAGCTCAATGGCAACTACGCCGGAACCATTCAAACATACCGCGACGACTTCAAAAAGCTTCTGGATCGGACCAAACAACAGTTACCGGAAGTAAAACTGATAATAGGCGAGCCCTTTGCCGTAACTGGGATTAAAGCTGTAGATGAGAAATGGTACCCGGCTTTTAACGAATACCGCCAGGCTGCCCGCGAAATTGCCGACGCTTATGGCGCCGTGTTTATTCCGTACCAGAGTGTTTTCGACAAAGCGCAAAAATCAGCTCCCGGCGTTTACTGGACTTACGATGGTGTACACCCCAGCCTGGCCGGCGCCCGCTTAATGGCACAAGCCTGGTTAGAAACCGTAAAGGGTTAAATAATGCCTTGTTTAAATCGAGGGATTGTATTTCATGATTAATAAATAAAAGTGAGTTCATTAACCAAATTATGTTATTCAGGAAGAATCTATTTTGCTACCTGCTAAATAGGTTCCTCCTGAATGCTCAGTTAAATTTCTAAGACAAGGATGAATTACTAAAATCTATGTTGGGGTTTTGAAGACAATCAAAAAGTAAACAGCCCAACTTGCATAACACCAGTAAATAAAAAAGCAGGAAAGAAGATTTCCTGCTTTTTTATTCTTATTAAAAATATTTGGTTTTAGCCGATTAATTCCTGCAGTTTAAAAACCAATGCCTGCACCTGGCTAACAGAATGGGTTGGAAAGTTAGCAATTCGAATTTGGGTTTCTTTGTAGTTGCCGTAACCGCTGCCTACCACCATATCAAACGGCGTGAGTTTTTTGATGATATCAGAGGCCGGCATTTTGGTGTTAGCAATAATGGTGGTAACCGAGCGGTGGCTGGGCTCCTGCACCGCAATATCAAAATTCTGGCTGGCCGCTAAATAATCGTATAGCAGACGGGCTTTCGTTTCGGTTTCTTCCCGTATGGTTTCGATGCTTTTTTTATTCATTTCTTCGGCTACGTGGCCCAGTAAATAAATATTCAGCACGTTGGGCGTTTCAGGGTTTTGGTAAGTTTTGGCTTTACTCAACAGCGAAGGAATGCTGTGGTACGAACCAATAGAAATTCCTTTGGCCTGGAGCGCCTCTGCTTTCGCAATGCAGCGCTCATTTAATAGCCAAACGCCTAAGCCGGCCGGTAAACCAAAGCACTTCTGCACCGAAAAATAAATGGAGTCTACTAAGTTATAATCAAAGGCCGGGTGCGGCATCGATGATACGGCATCCACAAAAATTAAAGCGTTCGCACCGGCTTTTGCCCGGAATTTATTTATTTCATTAACTGGCAGGCTGGCTCCCGAACTGGTTTCGTTCTGCACCAAGGCAATCAATTCCGCCGAACCCGGAATATTTATGTCATCGGCCCGGAAACCCTGACCAAACGGTACTTCGTGTTTGGTAGCTTTCCGGCCTAATTCTTCAGAAATCTGGAAGAAACGTTTTGAAAAAGAGCCGTTTACCAGGTGGAAGCTTTCTTTGGCCACGCAGTTCTGGATAGCCCGCTCCCAAATTTCGTTAGCCGAAGCTAAAAACAATATTTCCCAGCTTTGAGGTAATTGCAATAACTCGCGCAAACCTTTTTCGGCGTGGGCATAAATATCTTTAAACTGCTGGCTGCGGTGCGAAATACTGCCTATTTTATTCGCCATCGCTGTCTGCATGTGCTGGGGCACGGTTGGGTATAATTCAGAAGGGCCGGGGGTAAAATATACCTTGTTATTCATATTTTTATGATTTTGTAGCATTAGGTATCAAGTAGCAAGTATCTGGTAGCAAGACCTTATATATATATCATCTTGTTACCTGATACTTGCTACCTGATACTAATACAGTATCCGGAATTTGATGGTGTGGGCTACACTTTTTAAATCCGCTACCAGGTTCTTGTCGTATTCCTTATCAATGTCGGTAATCACGTAACCAATGTGTTCGTTGGTTTTTAAATATTGGCCCAGAATATTCACATGGTTGCCGGCCAGCACGTTGTTAATATTGGCCAGTACGCCCGGCACGTTCTCGTGAATGTGAATCAGGCGATGGGCGTTTACCAATTCGGGCAATTGAATATTTGGGAAGTTTACACTCTGGTACGTGTTACCGGTATTGATGTACTGCATAATCCGGTTCGGCACAAAGTTGGCAATATTTTCCTGGGCTTCGGACGTGCTGCCGCCAATGTGCGGCGTTAAAATCACGTTGGGCAAGCCCCGCAATTCGTTCACAAATTCTTCGGCATTGTTTTTCGGCTCGTACGGGAAAACATCTACCGCCGCACCTTTTAACTTACCAGATTTCAGGTTCTGCACCAGGCTGGCAATATCTACAATGTGGCCGCGGCTCAGGTTCAGGAAAATAGCTCCGTCTTTCATCGCCTCAAATTCGGCGGCCCCAAACATATTTTTATTGCTGGCACGGCCGTCTACGTGCAGCGATACAAAATCGGCTAAGCCTAATAATTCTTTTAAGGTATTGCATTTGCGGGCATTACCCAGTTGCAGTTTTTCTACTACATCGTAATAATATACCTCCATGCCCAGGGCTTCGGCAATTACCGATAGCTGCGCCCCAATATTGCCATATCCCACAATACCAAGCTTCTTACCGCGTACCTCAAAGCTGCCGGCAGCCGATTTGTCCCACTCGCCCCGGTGCATTTTTTCGCTTTTCGGGAAAATATTACGAGCCAGCATTATTATCTGACCAATAGCCAGCTCCACCACACTGCGTGTGTTACTGTAAGGGGCATTAAATACGGAAATGCCCATTTGCAAACAAGTATTCAGGTCTATCTGGTTGGTACCGATACAGAAAGCGCCCACACTCATTAATTTATTGGCGTTGGCCAGTACTTTTGCAGTTACCTGTGTCTTAGACCGGATACCCAAAATTGATACATTTTTAATCCGTTCGCACAATTCTTCTTCGCTCATGGCCCCGGTCATGGCTTCTACCTGATAACCTTCTTGCTTAAATAACTCCACTGCTTTCGGGTGAATATTTTCGAGGAGCAGAACGCTGATGCGATTTTTAGGGTAAGAAATAGCCATGGGTAATTTATTCTGGTATAAAAATTCGTCCAGGCTGGGAGCAATGTGCTCTGCCTTGGCCACTACGTTGTCGCGGGTAATATTTTCGGTGAAGGCGTAAAATTTATTCGCCAGCCCAGCTTCTTTTATTTCGTAATCGGTATAGCCATCGCCGAGCACGTACACATCGCCTTGCAGGGCCAGGCCTTCCAGCAACTTTATTTTACCTTTATCCAGGCACAAAACATTATTCTGGTCGAAACCAATAATATTGCCCTGGTCGTCGTACTCAAAGGTATTGGCGTAAATATTTTCTTCTTTAATGCCGTACTGCGTTACAATAGGGGTAATAAATTCTTTAAAGCCGCTCGATACAATAAAAATATTATCGGCGTACTGCTTAAAAAATTCGGTGTTGCGTTTGATAGATTCCGACACTTTGTTGTTGAGCCGGGCAATGAGCGGAGCCAAGTGTTTTTTATGTGCTTTAAGTAAAGCAATGCGTTTGGTCAGGCCTTCGGTAAAAGAGCTTTTACCTTCCATGGCGCTATTGGTCAGGTTTTTAATTTCCTGCAGAATCTGGTCTTTATTTTCGTCGTCGTGTAAGGAAATTTCACACAGTTCGTCTAATGCTTCAACCTGGGTAAAGGTACTGTCAAAGTCTATAATAAAATATTTGTCTTTGCTCATAAAATAAAAGAATCTGGTGGTAGCTATGGAGCCGCTAAGTTCTGTATTTTTTATAATTTATCTAAACATCCGGAAAAATTATTCAAAATTTTAATCAAATAGCCCTAGTGCCTTGATGAAGAATCAAAATCCTAAACTTTCCGCCTGCTAAAAATAAAAAATCCCGCCATTATGGGCAGGATTCCTTATTATCGCCTAGCAGCGGACCTGTTAAACGGTTTCCATCTGGGCATCTTTTATTTTCTGATAAAATTGCTCGTATAACGGTACAATTTTGCTGGTTTCAAAATCTTTGGCACGGGTCAGGGCATTGGCTTTGAACTGGGGCAAATTGGCATCGTCGAGCACATAAAGGGCATTTTTTACCATATCCTGTACATCGCCCACCGGACTAACAAATCCGGTTACCCCGTGAATATTCAGTTCGGGAATACCGCCGGCATTGGAAGAAATAACGGGCACCTGGCAGGCCATGGCTTCGAGTGCGGCCAAACCAAAACTTTCTTTTTCCGAAGGCATTAAAAACAAATCGGCCACCGAAAGTACTTCTTCTACGGCTTCGAGCTTACCTAAAAAACGCACATCGTTGCACACATTCAGCTTACGGCAGAGTTTTTCAGCTTTCATCCGGTCTGGTCCGTCGCCCACCATCAGCAACTTGCTAGGTATTTGCTGGCGCACCTTGTAAAATATTTTAATTACATCCTGCACCCGTTTCACGCTCCGGAAGTTAGAAGTATGCACCAGTAGCTTTTCGCCAAACGGACTAATAGCTGTTTTAAAATGTTCTTTTCGCTGCCGCTGAAAGCGCTCTAAATTTATAAAATTAGGTATTACTTCAATCTCCTTCTCGATGCGGAAGTGGTTGTAGGTTTCGGTGCGGAGGTCGGCCGAAACCGCCGTAACGCCATCGGACTGGTTGATGCTAAAGGTAACCACCGGTTCAAAGGAAGGGTCTTTGCCCACTAAGGTAATATCGGTACCGTGCAATGTTGTAATTACCGGAATCTGAATGCCCTTGGTTTTTAATATTTGTTTGGCCATAAAAGCCGCCGAAGCGTGCGGTATGGCATAATGCACGTGCAGTATATCCAGCTTTTCGAACTGCACAATATCTACCATTTTGCTGGCCAGTGCGAGCTCGTACGGATCGTACTGAAATAGCGGGTAGGAGGGAACAATAACTTCGTGGTAAAACAGATTCTCGTTAAAAAAATCGAGACGGGCCGGCTGGCTGTATGTAATAAAATGTACCCGATGGCCTTTTAAAGCCAGTTCTTTGCCGAGTTCGGTGGCTACTACACCACTGCCGCCAAAGGTGGGGTAACAAACAATACCTATATTCATGAAGTAATTTAGACTTAATGGTGTACTACTTGTACGTGGCAATATTTAGTAAGGACCACTTCTAAGACCTAATAAATATTAATCAGACAAAGTAAGTAAATAGTTTTGAATTTATTTTACCCAGTTTACGAAGCATAATCAGGAAAAGAACAATAAAAACTAGGACTCATTAATTTCTAATTGCTTTTAAACTTGATTTTTTCTGATTTAAAACCACAGCCAGGCCCGAATTCAAGCTACTTTTTGGTATAACCAAGAAGAACCGGTTTAAGTTTTAGGAATAATAGCATTATAAATAACATCGTGAATGCGGGTGCGGATGCTATAACTGGTTAATTTATTATTCACGGCATCCGGGTTAACGCGGTTCGATAAGAAAATATATACCAGGTTAGTTTCGGGATCTACCCAGGCGCAAGTGCCGGTAAATCCGGTATGGCCATAGGTGCTTAAAGAAGCCAGGTTGGAGGTGGCGCCAACGCCATCGGGGGCTGCCATATCCCAACCTAATCCGCGACGGTTGCCTTTAAAGGGCCGTTGTGCAAATTCGCTCACCACATCGGTGTTAAAATACCGGTGACCGCCGTAAGTGCCGCCTTGTAAATTCATCTGCATCAGGGCGGCTACATCAAAGGCATTCGAGAATAAACCGGCGTGGCCCGCAATGCCACCCAGCATAGCCGCGCCCTGATCGTGCACCGTGCCCCAAATCTGAGCCTTCCGGAAATAGGTGTCGTTTTCGGTTGGAGCAATTTGCTCTTTGGTAAACCGCGTTAAAGGCGTATACCCTAAGGTAGTTAAGCCCATTGGCCCATAAAAATTCTGATCCATGAAATCGCTCAGGTTCTGGTTCAGGAGTCTTTCGGCCACCCGGCGTAAAAAGTAAAAGGTCAGGTCAGAATATTTAAACTCGTAGGTGCCGCCTTTGGGTTTGGAAAGCATGGGCGACTTTTTAATCCATTCCCACATGGTTTCCTCAATATCTTTAGCCGCGTACATGCCCGGCACTACTTCGTGCGGAAATTCGAGACTTTGGGTATCGGCGTAATATTTATGTTTTACTTTGGGGTCGGTGGTGCGCTGGTGAAAAGGCAAACCTGGTTGTAAACCGGCCTGGTGGGCCAATAACTCCCGCATGGTTATGTTCTGCTTATTCGTACCTTTCAGATCAGGTAAATATTGCGATACTTTGGCATCCAGGCTGAGTTTACCCCGATCTTTCAGATACATAATAGCCTGCAACGTAGAAGCCACCTTGGTTATAGAAGCAATATCGTAAATGGTATTGGTAGTAACCGGCTGGGTTTTGTCGTAAGTAAAATGGCCGTACGCTTTCTCGAATATCACGGCACCGTCTTTGGCCACTAAAACCTGGCAACCCGGAGTAGCTGCATAGGCAATAGCTTCCCGGGCAATATTATCGATCTGGGTTAATATTCTGGAGTCTAAACCTACCGCCTCGGGTAAAGTAAAGCGCAGGCGATTTAGTGAATGGGTGGCAAATCCCCGGCCTAACGATAAAATAGGAGAAGCCGAAACGGGTAAAGTACCCTGGGCCGGTAAAGCGCCAAATAAAACCTGGGGTACCACCAGTTGGGTAACTTCGTTGTTTTCGTAGCCGCAGACCAGCCAGTTGCTGTGTTCGAAATACTGCAGGCTGTAAGGGTTACCCATGGCCACCACAATAACTTTTTGTTTGGGATTGGCCTGTAACTTTTTAATAAAATTGCGGGTCGCATCGGGTATGCCAAAACTATTTACCGGGGTATTATTTATTTTATGCAGACTAACCACCACTACATTATGGGCCTGTAAGCTCCGGTAAAGCCGGGCATAAGCCGAGTCGTCGGAGGGGCGAATGGGTGTTTCGTAAGCCGTAACCGGTGCGTATTTTTGCAGGGTTTTGGTAAAAGTATTATCGGTGCGGCCCCCAAACGCAACGGAAGCAAAACTAATGGTATCGAGCGTACGGAATGGTAAGAAGTTATCTTTGTTGGTTACCACCGTAACCGCATTTTCGTAAAGCTGCTGCTGAATTATTTTGCTCACCGGCCGGTTCAAGTCTTCGGTTAAATTTTTAGTTTCCACCGGTTTATAGTTATTCAGGCCCGCCCAGTACTTGGCATGCAATACTTTCTTTACCCGGTAATCTACTTCTTCCTGACTGATTTTGCCGCCCGCAACTGCTTCCTTAATTTTTGCCATCGCCACGGGTACATCTTCGGAATACAACAGAATATCGTTACCCGCAATTAAGGCCAGGGCATCTACTTCGCCGGGTTTATGATACTTGGTTACGCTGCGCATATTCAAAGCATCGGTAAACACCAGGCCTTTGTAGTTCATTTTTTCTTTTAACAAACCCGTTACCAGGTTGTGCGAAAGGGTAGCGGCCGTATTAGCAGTGGTATCAAATACCGGTAAATGAATGTGCGCTACCATTACCCCCATTACGCCGGCATCGAAAGACTTTTTAAAGGGGTATAAATCCACCGATTGTAACCGGTTCATATCGCTTTTAACAACCGGTAGCGTTTTATGAGAGTCTTTGTCCGTATCGCCATGCCCCGGAAAGTGTTTAGCTACTGCCACAATACCATGGTCCTGCAAACCTTTAATATAAGCAATGCCGCGGCTGGATACTTTTTCGATGGATTCACCAAAAGAACGGTTGCCGATAACGGGGTTGCGGGGATTGCTGTTCACATCCAGCACCGGCGAGAAACTCACGTGCACACCCATGCGCTTCAGTTTTAAGGCAATCTCACGGCCCATCAGGTACACATGTTTGTCTTCGTTTATGGCGCCCAGGGTCATTTGCTTCGCAAAGTACATGCTGCTGTCCAGGCGCATACTCAAGCCCCATTCGGCATCCATGGCAATAAATAAAGGCACGTGGGCTTTGCTTTGGTATTGGTTGGTGAGTTTAACCTGGCGCTTGGGGCCACCCTGCATAAACATCAGGCCACCAATATTATACTGGGTTATCAGACGCTCAATCTGGCGGACGTGGGCCGCATCTTTGTTAGAGTAGGCGGTAACCATAAACAACTGACCCAGCCGCTGATCGGGCGTTAACGTGGCAAAGACACTATCTACCCATTGATGTTCCGCTTCCGAAACAATCCGCTCGTCGGAGGGAGAAGAAGAAGTCATCAGCCCCACTCCCAAAACCAATATTAAAAGTAAAAAAATATTAAAGCTTTTCAGCATGCGTACTTAAACCCTAGTATTTTGAATAGCTCAGAATAAAATCTAATTTTGCAAGAAGCAGATTTTTAGCGGCCAGTTGGTCTTTAGGAAGAGAAATCCACCTTGCCCACCAGAAAACGATACGATTCCGTTTTCGAAAATTAAACATTTTTTGCTTAATCAGACAAATGAATTTTATTCCTGCTTTATTTATACAACAAAAAAACAGGCTTTTGGGTTTAAACCTACCGGCCTTTACCTTGCCGTTAAGCAGATGCAAAACCCTTGCCTTTTTTTGCTCTTCTGCAATTATACGTAATTTTTTTATCTGATTGTACCTGAAAAAACTTCTTTAACCGGTACTTTAGCGTGGAAGAAAATTTTAGTTTGTTCTATTTTTCCTGTTAGTTAATAAACCTGCATGCCCGATATTATAAATTTATTACCTGAGTACCTGGCCAACCAGATTGCCGCCGGTGAGGTGGTGCAGCGCCCGGCATCGGTGGTAAAGGAGCTTATGGAAAATGCGGTGGATGCCGGCAGCACCAACATTCAGTTAATTGTAAAAGAAGCCGGCAAAACCCTGATACAGGTAGTGGATAATGGCATTGGTATGTCGCCGACCGATGCCCGTATGAGTTTTGAACGGCACGCAACTTCCAAAATAAAATCTACGGAAGATTTATTTCGCATCCGGACCATGGGTTTTAGGGGCGAGGCTTTGGCTTCGATTGCGGCCGTAGCCCAGGTAGAACTGAAAACCAAACGCCGCGAGGCCGATACCGGCACGCGGCTGGTGATTGAAGGATCCGAGGTAATAAACCAGGAGCCGGTGGCGATGCCCGATGGTACCAACCTGTGCGTAAAAAATTTGTTTTTTAACGTACCGGCCCGCCGTAATTTTTTAAAATCGAATGCCGTAGAAATGCGGCATATCCTGGATGAGTTTACCAGGATTTCCTTGTCGCACCCGGATATGGCCTTTTCGCTGTACCAAAACGACCTGGAGGTTTTTCAGTTACCGGCCGCTAAACTGAGTCAGCGCATTGTGGCTATTTTTGGCAAAAGTTACAAAGAACAACTGGCGGCATGCGAAGAAAATACCCCAACGGTAAAGGTAAGCGGTTACGTGGGCAAACCCGAATTTGCGAAGAAATCGCGGGGCGAGCAGTTTTTCTTTGTTAATAACCGCTACATCCGCAATGCGTACCTGAACCACGCCGTTTTAACGGCCTATGAAGGATTACTTCCGAAAGACAGCTTTCCGTTTTACGTACTCTTTCTGCAACTCGACCCCGAGAGCATCGATATTAACGTTCACCCCACCAAAACCGAAATAAAATTTGACGACGAAAAAACCGTTTATGCTATTGTACGGGCAGCGGTAAAACAATCGTTGGGGCTGAATAATATTGCGCCTTCGCTCGATTTTGAAGGCGATGTGAATTTTGCCCCTTTGCGGCCTGTTCGTACTGACTTTGATTTTCCGGCACCTGCATCGTCGTCTATTCCGTCTTCTGATTCGTTTTACAGCATTCCAAGGAGCAGCGGCATTACGGAAACACGTGCTTCTGCTTTTTCGCCGGCTAGAGCTACTTTTTCGTGGCCCGAGCCGCCGGCCGCCGAAAATATTAATCAGAATGGCGGCGATATTTTTGAGGATATATTTGCCAGCAGCCCCGAACCGGTGACGGTAACCGGCAGCAAGGCCATGCAAATCCATAACAAATATTTGCTGGTGCAGGTTAAATCGGGCATTATGCTCGTAGATCAGCAGGCGGCGCAGGAACGGATTTTGTACGAAAAATTTGCTGCGGCCCTGCAAAAAAACAAAGGCGCTTCTCAGGCTTTGTTGTTCCCGGAAGTATTGCAGTTTTCGCCGGCCGATTTTGCGGTAGTGCAGGAAATGGAAGGAGAATTAAAGGCGCTGGGGTTTATTTATAACGATTTTGGTAAAAACACCATTGTAATTAATGCTATTCCGGCCGATGTGCCGCCTAACCGGGAGAAAGAACTTTTTGAAGGTTTAATCGAGCAATACCAAAACAACCGCGACGAGTTGGCGTTGGATAAAAAAGAATTAATGGCGCGGGCCATGGCCAAACGGGTAGCCTCCCGGCTCGTAAACCGCATGACCGAAGTCGAAATTAATGCCTTGGTAGATAAGCTATTCGCCACCCAGGTACCCAATTATACGCCATCGGGCCAGAAAACACTGGTAATGATGGACCTGAACCAATTACAGCATTTGTTCGGGAAAAGCTGATTTTAATGCTGGATACACTATGATGAATATTACACCAATGGTCAGGAACCTCCTGATCATTAACCTGGTTGCTTTTATTGCCTTTAGTTATTTTGGAAGTGGTAATATGTTTGCGCTGTACGATTTTCGTTCGGCTAATTTCCGGCCTTACCAGTTCCTGACCCACATGTTTATGCACGGCGGCTGGGGCCACCTGTTCAGCAACATGTTTAGTTTATTTATTTTCGGGCCGATGCTGGAGTACCGCTGGGGGCCGCAGCGCTTTTTACTGTTTTACTTGATTACCGGTTTTGGGGCCAGCGTATTATTTACGGCGGTGCGATCTTACGAATTTCACCAACTGGAGCAGGATACCGTACAATATATAGCCGACCCAACGCCCATTAATTTCCGGAACTACCTGGAAGAGCATTTAACCGGCCGGTACAACGAGCAAGCCGTAGAGCAGTTCCGTCAGAATGCCAGTGATCCGTCAATGGTAAAAGCTACGGTACAATCTGTCCGGAATTTATACAACGACCTGATAAATATTCCGATGCTAGGCGCATCAGGCGCGGTTTTTGGCATCTTAATGGCTTTCGGCATGTTATTCCCCAATACGGAACTCATGTTGTTGTTCTTTCCTTTTCCAATAAAGGCCAAATATTTTGTAATGCTTTACGGCGCCTACGAACTGTATGCCGGTATTCAACGGAACCCCGGCGACAACGTAGCGCACTATGCTCACCTGGGTGGGATGTTATTTGCCTATATCCTGATAAAGGTTTGGGAAAAAGATAAAAATCACTTTTACTAGAAATGAACAGTATTTTTAACGATATAAAAAATGCCTTTAACAGGCACGACAACTCATTAAACCAGTTGATATTAATTAATATTCTGGTTTTTGTTGCCCTGATTCTTCTCCGTACCATTTTGTGGCTGGCCCAAACCGATTATTTTGGAACCATCATGAGCTGGTTGTCCTTACCTTCTGATCCGGTAGATTTGCTGTGGCACCCCTGGACTATATTTACCTATTTTTTTACGCACCGCGATTGGCTGCACATTATTTTTAACATGCTTAACCTTTACTGGTTCGGGATGTTGATCCGGGAATATTTAGGCAGTAAGAAATTAGTGAGCTTGTATATTTTGGGCGGTTTGAGCGGGGCCGTGCTGTATTTATTGTTTTACAACTTTGTACCTTTCTTTATTCAGCGGGGCAGTGCCGAAATGATTGGTGCTTCGGCGAGTGTGTTGGCCATTATTGTAGCCGCCGCTACTTTGCTGCCCGATTATACTTTTAATTTGTTGCTGCTGGGTCCGGTAAAAATAAAATGGATTGCCTGGTTTCTGGTGCTGCTGTCGGTTTCAGGTGCTGTCGGCGACAATGCCGGCGGCAACGTGGCGCATTTGGGCGGCGCTTTGCTGGGCTATATTTTTATTCGGCAATTAAAAAATGGCAGCGATATGGGCCGGTTTATTCATAGCACCTGGGCCTATATTTCGGGTTTGTTCTCGCGGCGGCCCCGTATGAAGGTAAGCTATAAAAACCCGGCAACCGCTACTTACGCTGCATCGAGTGCCAGCGGCAAACCCAGCCAAAACGAAATCGATTTTATTCTGGATAAAATATCCAAATCCGGCTACGAAAGCTTAAGCAAAGAAGAAAAGCAAAAACTCTTCCGCGCCAGCCAGAAGGAGTAGGGTTGTTAGTAATTAGTAATTAGTAATTAGTTATCAGGGGTTTGTTTTAGTTGTTCTCAAATTGATTAGGCGAATAGGTTAGGAAAAATTAATTCGAAATAATATTGACAGACTTGTAAATAATTATATTCATAAACAAGAAAGCACTGCCTAAGCAGTGCTTTCTTGTTTATGAATATAATTAGCTAATAACTAGCTTCCTGATTGCATATTGTCCAGCACGGCCATTACTTCTTTCACGTGCTTGTCTGACAGGCGGAGTAATTCCATTTCCTGATTGTTTAGCTGGAGTTCGATTACTTTTTCTACGCCGTTTTTGCCTAACACCACCGGTACGCCCAGGTAAGTGCCGTCGATGCCGTATTCACCTTCTAGTCTGATACAAACCGGGAAAACCCGCTTCTGGTCCCGAACAATAGCTTCTACCATTTGGGCTGCTGCCGAACCTGGCGCGTACCAGGCCGAAGTTCCCATTAATTTTACCAATTCGCCGCCACCATTTTTGGTGCGCTCAATAATGGCATTCAGCGGTTCTTCGTCAATTAATTCGGTAACCGGTATGCCACCTACGGTAGTGTAGCGGGGCAGCGGCACCATGGTATCGCCGTGGCCACCCAGTAAAACGGCCTGAATATCTTTCGGTGAAACATCTAATGCCTCGGCAAGGAAGGCCCGGTAACGAGCCGTATCCAGAATACCGGCCATACCAATAACCCGGTTGCGGGGTAACTTAGAAGTAATATGCGCGGCGTAAGTCATAACATCCAGCGGGTTAGAAACCACAATTATAATGGCATTGGGTGAGTGCTGAATAATATTTTGAGTAACCGACTGCACAATGCCTGCATTCGTAGAAATGAGGTCGTCGCGGGTCATGCCGGGTTTGCGGGGCAAGCCCGAGGTAATAACTACAACATCCGAATTAGCAGTACGAGAGTAATCGTTGGTTACGCCCACGGTGCGGGTATCGTATAAATTAATGGGCGATTTCTGCCAGATATCCAGGGCTTTGCCTTCGGCTACGCCTTCTTTAATATCTAATAATACTACTTCGTTTGCTATTTCGCGATAAGCTAATACGTCGGCACACGTGGCGCCCACATTACCTGCTCCAACTACGGTTACTTTCATGATAGATACTACTAAGTTTAAGTTGGTGAATAATTATTGACGCGTAAAAATATAAAAAATGGCCTATCTACATAGGAATTAAATATATTATTTGGCAAAAGGTAAGGGGAAGTACCGGTTTGAGGTTGTTCTAAACGTCCTGGAGTTATTTAGTAATAAGAACCTGACACTTATTTAAAGTGCTTGATTAGATGGCTGTGCCTATAAGCGATGCCGCCGGATGCACATGAAACTACACCACAAAGGCAATAAGGACCATTAAATTTTGCGTAAGTGCGCAATGAAAGATTATTTCTGCAGAGAGCAGGAAAAGGCTACCCTATGAGCAGACAGGAGCCAACCGAAGGAAATAAAATATTTTAGCAATCGCAGGAGAACTCGTGGTAATTCTCAAAACCCGGGGCAAAATTTTCGTCTACGCTGTAAAGGCGGTCGAGCCGGATTTTTTCGCCGGTAGCCAAGGTTAAATATTCCTCGCCGGCTTCTGCTACTATACCGTTTACCACCGCCCGGGCAGTAATAAATTCGTGAATATCGGTGAAGTACTGCACCCGGCAATATTTGCGGCGAGCTGCCAAGTCTTCCAATACCGAATAAAATGTTTCGTCGATGGGTTTATAAACAGTTTCGTACATGGCTTTACAGTTTTCAGTAAACAGTTATCAGTTAATAATTATCAGTAAACAATTAATATAAAATGGTAGAGAACAAATAAGGATATCTAAATCCACACCCTAATGACGAATTTGATTCTTTTAAACCATTACACTTCTTTAATTTAACTGTTACCTGTTCACTGATAACTGTTTACTGATAACTGTTCCCTGTTTTTAGGATTCTTCTTTAAAAAAGAGCTGATAAAAGTGCATACCGCGCTCTTCGTCGTAGCCTTTTTCTATGTTCTGGCTATTACCGTGTACGTAAATATGAAAGCTTTTGTCGAGCTTAATGATACTTTTCATGTAGCGGGTTTGCTTTTTTACCGCCGAATCGTGAATGTCGAATTCGGGTTTTATTTCGAAGTTCCGCTCGGTTTCGTAGGTACTTTTGTAGTTCTGGAAGCTCTCTATTAAATCAGGTTGTTTTATTACTTCGTTCTGGAACTCGTTTAAATCGAAAACTTCTTTCTCTTTCATAAAATCCATCGACTTATGCAGCAGGTTGGCTTGTTCGGCGCGACTCACATCAAATTCTTCGGGCAGGCGTTCTTCCACAAAACTTTTGCAGAGGCTCATTATTTTCTGGGTATGAAAATAACTGTCCTGCCGCGATTTAAGCTTCAGAAAATCATCTTTCCAGTAAAGGGCTTCGTTGCTTTTGCTCAGGTTGTCGACGGTGGCTACCAGATAGCCGTGTTCCCCGTCGGTATTAAATATTAAACAACCTTTGTCCAGTTTATTAATATTAACGCCGTCTTCGCTGTCAATATCAAAGGTATCACCGTTGGGATATACTTTCAGATAAGTTTCCCTGGATTCGGATTTAAACAAACCCACGGCATCAACCGCTTCGCCATCTACCACGCAGTCCGACAGGTAAGTAACATAAAATTCGCCTTCCTTTATTTTGGCGTGGGTGCTTTGCTCGTAAAGGTGCCGCGCCAGGTTCATAGATTGTTCGTGCAGCGATTCGGGCTCGGCAAAAATCTTCGAAACAAAGCTGTAGACTTCATTGAGGTTAATATCTGACTCGTGGTACAGGTTAAAATATTCTTCGGATTTAAAGGGCGATAAAAAATATTTTAAAAGTAATTCCTTTACAAAATTGTCGAGTTTTAATGGCTCTTTGGAAAACCGGATATCTTCGTCTCGGCTTTTATTGCCTACTTTGTGCAGGATAATATTTTCTAATTTAACTTCGGAAGTAACCAGCATGAATAATTGGGGGATAGATTTAAGGAAGACAAAGATAAGGCAGCTTGCTTAATAGCCAATCAGGAAAAACGAGCTGGTAAAAGTAAATAGTTTTTAATCTAATTACCGCCAGAAACCAAGCGGCCCGTTTCTTTGGAAACGGGCCGCTTACTAGTTATTATCGGGTAGCTGCTTAAATGTCAGAATATTCAGCCGGACGTAAAAACAAGGTTACGTTTTTAGAAACATTGTTTTTGTATTCAGGCTTAGCCGATAAAGTTTTCCAGGCGGCATCGTCCCGGAAAGATTGCCATTTCTCGTCGCGGACCGGCCGGTTTTCGAAGGTAGTCATGTACATGAGGTTGGGCATCGTGCTGCCGGCAATTACTTCGCCGTAAAATACGGCATTAAAGCCTAAACGGTTAAATATATCTATTTCGCCGCCCTGATTAAACATTTGTACCTTGTTCTGGTAAGTTTTTTCGGTGTGACCTTCGTAGCTGCGTAGTTCATACACGCGCTCCGATTTCGGTCCTTTCAGTTTTGGCAAAGCCATTTGGGGCATCAGTTCAAAGGCCTGAATAACGATGCTTTCCATGCGGGTGTAAGGCGGATTGTTGTAAGGTGCGTTAATGTAATCGGCGCCGGCCTGGGCGTATTGCTTATCTTTTTGCAGCGCCTGGGGCAGCTTAACCAACTGGTCCAGCGATTTCATGGGTACCATTACGTAAATTTTTTTAATACGGGCGGTGTCGTTACCTATTGGTTTAAAAACGCCAACTTCACTTACACCGGCACGGTGCATGGCGGGTAGGTACGCACTTTTTAAATAATTTTCTACCCGGTCTTCCTGCTCTTTTGTTTTTAAAGAGTACACTTTTAGTTCGTAAAATTCGCGGGCAGGCGCGCTATTGGCGGGTACGGCCATGGTTATACAGCTCAGAAACAACACAGCTAATAAAAGGCTCCAAACACGGTTACTTTTTTTCATTTGGTGGATAAGGTGATTTTAGTTAGTTATAAAAATAATGGTTGCAAAAATATAAAAAAATTATAGCCCTGCTAATCAGTTTAAATACTTATAAGTTCTGTTAGTTAAGCCGGTTTAAATCACTGCAAATAAGCTAATGTCAAATTCTATTCCATAAGTAACCCGAAGGTATTAAGCGGCAAAACCGAGGAATTGTAGCAAATCAGTAAACAGTAAAGGCAGGTTGCTAAAAATAAACCAGCACAGAAAGAATAAAAAAAGTCCCTGCTGTTGGAGCAACAGGGACTTTCCGGCTTTTAGGTAATATTATTAATGGCTTCCGGCCGATGAGCCTGCATCCTGGCCACCATCCTGGTCGGAGCTCGTGCCCCGGCTGCCACCTTTGGCTGGTCGCTTGGGGTCATCTACATTTTCGTTGCCTTGGTTACCAGCCATTTTAGATACGGAGTTAATATCCTTTACAAGTTTCTTATCTTGATCCTGGTCCTTATTTTTGTTATCCTTCATGGTTCAAAAGATTAAGTGAAACGTTAAAAGCTGTTTGCTTTTAACAACTACTTACGGAGAACCTGTATGCTGGGTGGCAAAAAAAATAATTAGCCGGAATTAGGCACCCTGTTACAGCAATTATGAAGCGGCTATTTGTCTGCTGCTGCATAGTTTTTATCTACGCGTAATCTTCTTTAGAGATAGCACACCTGATTCTCAGTCTTAAATTAAAGCAGCCTAATTATGGTTGGGTAGATACGTCGGAATTGCTGATGAAGGCTACCCGCTTGCTGTCCGGCGACCACGAGGGCGTATTGATGCTGCCTTGTCCGCCGTAGAAATAGGCGATTACTTTGGGTTGGCCACCGGTAATGGGCAATAAACGCAAATACACGTGCTTGTAAAATGGGTGATCGTCGGGCTTTACCTCTTCTTTTAGAAAAGATAAAAATACAATCCACTTGCCGTCCGGCGAAATATGTGGAAACCAGTCGTGGAATTCGTTGGTGGTGGTAACGGCTTCCTGGTTGCTGCCGTCGGGTTTCATGCGCCAGATTTGCATCGCGCCGGTGCGGTTCGAGTTAAAATAAATCCACTTACCATCGGGCGTATATTCCGAGCCATCGTCGAGACCCGGGCTGGTAGTTAAGCGCTTTTCGGGCCCGCCCGCCGCTGGTACGGTATAAATATCAAATTCATTGTTGCGTTGGCCGGTAAAGGTAAGCGTTTTACCATCCGGCGACCAGCCGTGTAAATAAGAAGGACCGGTAGGCGTAATTTGTTTAAGTGTGCCGCCCGTAACTGGTACCGTCCAGATAATTGAGCCCAGGTTGGGTAAAGAACTGCTCAAGCCCAGCATTTTACCGTTGAAAGAAAGGACGTGGTCGTTGTTGTTGCTTTTTACGTTGCCGGTATTAATTACCTGAGGTGTCCGTTTGGCCAAATCAAACCGGTACATCAGGCCTTCGCTGTTATAAATCAAAGCTTTGTTATCGGGTGTCCAGTTGGGCGCCTGCAGCGATTTGGGTGCCGTATAAATTATTTCGCGGTTACCGGTGGCTATTTCCAGGCGTTCAATGTGGCTGCCAATATATTCGCGGTAAGGCACAAAGTTTTCTTTGGCTGGAACGGTCAGGCGCACATCCCGGAAAGTGCCTTTTTCCACTACATCTTTGTTATGGGCGCATACAAACAAACCCACGTACACTTCTTCGCCAATATTTAAATTTGCTACCTGTTCGGTTTTAAAGGGTTCGCCAAATTTAGCTACCCGCATGGTGTAGGTGTTGCCGCGCCGTTCCAGTTGTATCACATCGGGCGCCGTAACCTCCGACCGCACTTCTTCGGTTGCCGCCCCTTTCTCTTTCCGGTATTGCAAGGCGGTCAGGCCATCGCCGTGCACCACGGCATTTACGTGCGCCGAATTAGGTTCTAAGCTGGTGCGGGCCATCCAGCCAATTTTGCGATGGGGGTCAACGCCCTTGCCTTGTAACCGGCCCCGGGTATACAAGATAAAATCACCTTTCATCTTTTTCCAGACAAAATGGAATTCGTCTTTATCGAACCAGATATTGGTGCCGGCACCCGAAAGGGTATATTCCTGGGTGCTGGCCTTGTAAGTGGCCGAACCTCTGTGTATGACAGGCCCAATATCGGTTTGCCCATCGAAAACGCCAATTTTGTTTGGCTGGGCTAATGCCGCAGGGGTAAAGGCCTGCAGGAACATAAAGGCTCCTAATAATGTTAAAAGTACTGGTTTGCTCATTTTAGTTTGGGGTTGGGTGGATAAAGATTATGCGCAAACCAATTAAAAGTTTGCGTTGCTTACAGCCTATAAGATATGCAATTAATTCTGTAGTGGCCCCTAAGAGCGCTTTCGATTTTAGACAGCATTTTTAACATATTACTTTAAAGCAGGTTCAACCTAAACATAAAAAAAGCACGACCTTCAGGTGGCCGTGCTCTCTTTTAAAATTAAATTAAGTTATATAAAGTCTATTTGATACCCAGTTTGGTTTTTACCAGCGGCAATATATTATGACTTTCTTTGGCATAAATAAAAGAACCGGTGTTGGTATCAAATATATAATCGTAACCATTTTCTTTGCCAACATCTTTAACGGCTTTTTCGGCTTTGTCCAGAATGGGCTTAAACAGATCTTCGCGTTTTTTGGCTACCTGCTGCTGACCCGATACCTGCGATTGCTGCAGACGCTGTTCTAAATCCTGAATGGCCCGGATGCGGGTTTCTTTAACCGCATCAACCATCGTTTTTTCCTGGGCCTGAAATTCTGTAACCTTTGTTTGATATTCGGATTGCAGCCCGCCGAATTGTTTTTCCAGGTTTTTTACAAAAGCTTCTAGGTTGGCTTCGGCCCTTTTGGTTTCGGGCATTATTTTAAGCAACTCGGCGGAGTTGATGTAACCAAACTTCTGGCTGGGAGCAGTTGCCGTTGTTGGGGTGGAAGTAGTGGCAGCCGTACTGGTGACCGATGTGTCGGAGGAAGCAACAGCGCTTGAATCCGGAGAAGTAGCGGTGCTCTGGCTGGTATTTTTTCCGGCATTGCCTGCTTTTTGCTGGCAACCCGCCATGAAAGAGGTTCCGGCTACTGATAAACTTAAGGCTAAAACTAAAAAAGGCCTCTTCATAATTGGTGGTATAATAGATTTAGAAAAATTGACGGGAACAAAATAGCTATATTATCGGGGTATTTCCTATTATTTTTTGCCGGTTAAATCAGGTATTACTTGCCGGCAGCTTTTGGAAAAGCGAATTTAGTTGGCCATTTTTTACTTTAAAGCCGGTTTTTGCTGCCCGTGTAGCGCTGTATAAAGCAAAAATATTATTGATTCTATTTTTGATTTTGCATTCGGTAGTAGCTTATTTACCCGATAATTTTTAACGCAATTCTTCAAAACTATACTGCGCATCGCCCCAGAACTGGTCCAGTGAAATAATGCGTGGCTTAAAAAAAGAAATCAACGTAGGCCAGTCGTCGCGGTTAAACACATTTACAGGACTAATTTCTTTATAAATCCGGCTGATAATTTTGCCATTTTCGTCTGGTATATGAAATTCCCACTCCCAGGTTTCGCCTACTTGCTCGTGCAGATAAGCTTTTAAAGTTGTAAACTGATCAAAAAATATCTCCTGAATCTCTACGTCCGGGTGTGTCAGTTCTATGCCGATAGAGGCCGTTTTTTTATCGGCTTTCATCCGGAAGTAAACATGTTTCTGACCTGTATTGTAATTCAGCCAGTTGGGCTTTAAACCTTCGGCCGATAGCACCGGTGACATGTATTGCCCGAAAGTAGTCCAGAAAGCCTGACGCAACTGCGAAGCTTGTTCTCTTGTATACATGGTACAAAATTAAAAATAACCCGTCAAATGAAGTTACATTAACCTAGTGAAAAGTTATAGAGGATGTTTTTTTACAACTTACATTGGAGCTTTTCTTAAGCTTTATTTTGGTTAAAACGCCCATTTTGAAAGATAAAATCGAATGAAACTGGGGCAATTAGTTACCGGCAAAAAAACCTATAATTAATTATAGTTATATTTTATTATAAAATAATTATATTAATTGCTTGTTTTAGTCTGTGCTAAAATGTACTTTTAAGTTGGATTTTGTATATTTTTGATTCTGAGAGTACTGGAATACTTGTATTAGTTTTTCTTTGAAATTGCTCTTTACTCCTGTTAAATTTTTAGTGCCAACGCTTAAATCAGTTAAGTTTTTCGCTGAATTTTAGGAGGGTAAGTGACGCTAGAACTGATATTTTATAAACTAACCCCGCAACCGCTGTTATGCTGCCGCACGCAAATGATTTTTCCGGTTTTTGTTTGCAGGTAGCCAAAGAAGTTCTGTTAGAATGATAGTTTCAGCCGTCATCCTTAATAATTGTTCATACTTCAAGTATAACTCCTGGCTTAGGCCAAATAGCTTGCATTAAGATACTTAACTTAAATAATTAAGCGGCATGCATACTAAATAGCTGATTTTACTGTTTAGTAAGCGAGCATTTTAATCGAATAGTTTAGAAGCTAAGCAATACCAAACTTAGTAGCTACAGCCAAATGCAGGCAGGTAAAACAATAGGTTGAATGAAGTAGCTTTGCTTAAGCAGTATTACTCCAAAATAGTTTATGATGAGTTTTGAAATATTAAAAATTGATGGTTGTGCGTACCTGGTTATTCCCAAAGACTATACCGTTCAGGCCAAAATAAATAATAGTTTCCAATTTGAGTCCAGTACAGGTTTCCCGGCAATGGAGCTGGAGGCAAAACTAAACGAAAATATACTAAGGTTGCTCCGGCATTATGTAGCGCTTTTTATGCCCCAGATTATTCCGGCAGACCTTTATTTTGATTATACCGATTTATATACGTTTGTAGGCCAGTTAAACCGGCACGAAATACGAGCGGCAACCCCGGTAGAGAAGGATACTTTCTGCAATAAAGAAGTTATAACTCTTTATTACGATTATAATACCCACATTACGCTTTAATGCATATTACCAGCTAACGCGGCATTTATTTCAGAATGTGCGCGCTTAACAATTGGTAAGCCACATTAATGTTATTATCTCTTTTAAATTCTTTCCGGATTGGTTCGGGCTGGCCGGTAATCCATATCTTTAATTCGGCATCTAAATCCAGCAAGCCGGCACTCTCTTTCGAAAATTTAATGATTGACCGGTAGGGTATCGATAAATATTCGGCTTTAGAACCCGTAAGTCCCTGCTTTTCCACCAGAATCAGGCGCTTATTGGTAAACACAAACATATCCCGGATTACCTTAAAAGCTTTTTCCAGATATTCTCCTTCTACCAGAAGCGAAGAAAAGTCATTTTGCAGCTTTTCGATGGACACTTCCGAAGCATTGCCCATTAAACCATCCAGTAAACCCATAGCTTTAATATTTAATTAAAAAATAAAGGATTTTGTGTTGAATCCCGAGTTCGGAATAATTCTGTACTAATATATAATAAATCTTTTGGCTGAACCGGATTAACGTCGTTTTTTGCTGCAAGCTTGTTTATAAATGTAAATAATTTGCTTAAAGGCAGGAAGGAGGTTATGCAGTCCA
>NZ_BJYS01000044.1 GCF_007991635.1 Adhaeribacter aerolatus
CACCGAAGTCGCTAAAACTTCTGGTGCCTAAATCGTCATTACCGACCGTAATGATATCTGCTTTTTTCCGGTTGTTTAACCCTGATAGGCCAACCCTTTTAACTGCTGAAACTTTCTTATAAAGCTTTACTTCGTTTTGGGAGTGCAAAGGTAAAAAGAATCTTTGTACTTGCAAAAATAAAGAAGAATATTTTCTTCTTTTCTCCTTAACCCCGCTCTTCGCTTTATCCTTTCCCGCTCCTCACCAGCTGGCAACCACTATTCAGATTGCCTTGGAAAAGAACACCAGAACCAAACACTTTTAAGCACGTTCTTAGTTCCATGCTATTTGCAACTTTTTTAAAGAAAAACCTGCCGTTTTTCTGACCTGATTGGGAGGACAAAGTTCAGTATTCTTTTCCGTCTCTGCAACTTCTAATCAGTATTTATTTTATTATTGTCGCTGCATGACTAAGCCATAAAGAATAAAACTTAACTATGTTAAAAACTTTATAAAGGCTAAACCCTCCTATTCTTACAACTTTCTTCCACTTTACAGACCGGTTGTCTGTTTGGGTTTGCAAAAGTAGTAATCTTTCCATCTTTTCACAACAATAGAAGATAAATATTTTTTTTAAGATTGACTTTATACGCTACCAGTTATATCTGCGCATTTATAATAAGCTAATAATGTCTTCTTTAATTATAGGATTACTAATTATAAAACATAATCCTACTTTGTCTTGCTATTACTAATATCTTAAAAAGGCACCTCCGGTACAAAGATATTTTGCCATTTAAAGCTACTAAAACCTTGGTTAATGCTTGAATAAATCTATCAATGTCTACTATCGTATATAAAAGAAGAAGCCTTGGATAATAATCCAAGGCTTCACTTAAAATTTATTTTTATCAGAATAGATAAAACAACTATTCCGCTGCTTCATCAGTAGATTTACCGGCATTTGCTTCATTGCTCATCATTCTGTCTTTCAAAGCAGAAAGGGCATCTAAATCACCAAGGGTAGAACGCTCAGAATCTTTAGGCTTCTTATTGTCACCTGGTTTAGCTGCTTTTGGAGCTTCGCCTGGCTTTCTCTTTGTGAATTTATCTGCTTTAGCTGCTTCTTCCTTCGGATCGGTATAAACGTTGGTATGTGATAAAACAATCTTGCGATCATCTTTAGAGAACTCCATTACTTTAAAGTCTAAGCTTTCGCCGGCTTCAGCAGTGGTGCCATCTTCTTTTACCAGGTTCTTTGGATAAGCAAAACCTTCAATACCGTAAGGTAATTCCAATACTGCTCCTTTATCTGATTTTTCCAGAATAGTAGCTTTATGAACAGAACCTACACTGAATAAAGTAGCGAAGGTATCCCATGGGTTTTCTTCCAGTTGCTTATGGCCTAAAGCCAGACGACGGTTAGGAGCATCCAGCTCCAGAACAACTACATCCAGGTTCTCACCTACTTTCACAAACTCCGAAGGATGTTTAATCTTCTTAGTCCAGGAAAGGTCAGAAACGTGTACTAAACCATCAACACCTTCTTCCAGCTCAATGAATAAACCAAAGTTAGTTAAGTTACGCACCACACCAGAGTGACGCGTTCCTACAGCATATTTGGTTAAAACATCTTGCTTAGTCCAAGGATCTTCGGTTAATTGCTTAATGCCTAAAGACATTTTGCGCTCATCACGATCCAATGTCAATACAACAGCTTCAATTTCATCACCTTGTTTAATGAAGTCCTGTGGGTTACGCAGGTGCTGCGACCAAGACATTTCAGAAACGTGAATCAGACCTTCCACACCAGGTAGAATTTCTAAGAAAGCGCCGTAATCAGCAACATTTACAATTTTACCTTTAACGCGTGAACCAACCGCAATTTCAGGAGAAAGTGCATCCCAAGGGTGAGGCGTTAATTGCTTCATACCTAAAGAAATCCGCTTCTTATCTTCGTCGAAGTCCAGAACAACTACGTTAACTTTCTGGTCTAACTGTAATACTTCCTGCGGATGGTTGATACGACCCCAAGAAATATCGGTAATGTGTAACAATCCATCTACACCACCCAGGTCAATAAACACCCCGAAGTTGGTCATGTTCTTGATAACACCTTCCAGTACCTGGCCTTTCTCCAGGTTATTCAGAATGGCAAAACGCTGTTGCTCCAGATCTTTCTCAATCAGGACTTTATGCGAAACTACCACGTTATCGAAAGCAGCATTAATTTTAACTACTTTCACTTCCATTTTCTTACCAACAAATACATCGAAATCCCGGATAGGCTTCACATCGATTTGTGAACCAGGTAAGAAAGCTTCTACCCCATTCAGGTCGATGATTAAACCACCCTTAGTCCGACGTCTAACCATACCTTCCAGTATAGTGTCATGCTCTAAGGCTTTATAAATATTATCCCAGGCTTTAACAATTTTCGCTTTCTTACGCGATAATATTAACTGGCCATTTGGATCTTCCTGGTCTTCAATGAAAACTTCTACTTCATCACCGATTTTCAGGTCGGGCTGATCCCGGAATTCAGAAATAGGCACTAACCCATCTGATTTGAAGCCGATGTTCAGGATAACATCACGATCGGTAATACCTACTACTGTTCCTTTGATTACTTCTTCTTCCTGAACAGTGTTAAGGGTATCACCATACATTTTTTCTAACTCGGCACGCTCAGACTTGGAGTAATTGCCACCGAATTTCTGAGACTCAAATTCGTCCCAGTTAAAATCGTCATTTGCACTCATGCGTTATTTTGCTCTGGTAATAAAACCGGAAGCCGAGCATACCACCGGCCGGTTTGGTTAGACAAATCTTTGCACCTGCAAAGCCCATTCATTTTGAATGAGCGGCAAAGATAGCTGATTATCAATAATAAAAAAATATATTAGGCAGGAAGGTAATAGGAAATGGACTAAAAACTTATAAATTTTAAGCTTTATTAGGGGTTTAAAGGTAGTTTTAATTTTGCGAAGACAATTTTTAAGGTGTTTTAAAGCTATATACTAAGAGAGCTTAAAAACGAACACTAACCGAAATATAAAACCAGCTTTATTTTTCTTTCACCCGGAGGTATACTTCCCAGTTCTGATCAAAATTACCTGCGTGAGCCGCCAGGAATGCGGTAAGCGAGGGCTTCTTAGGCTTTTGCTTCAAGGTTAAACCCGCTTCTTCGGGTGTGCGGTCGCCTTTTTTAGTATTACAACGCATGCAGGCAGTAGCCAGATTGGTCCAGCTGGAATTGCCACCTCTGGATTTAGGAACCAGGTGATCGAGCGTAAGATTTTTGGTAGAGCCGCAATACAGGCATTGATACTGATCGCGCTTCATAACATTATGCCGGCTTAAAGAAATACCTTTATAAGGCACATGCACATAACGCTGTAACCGGATGATTGAGGGTGCTGGATAAATCTTGCTGATGGTGCGTAAAATAGCTGATTCAGACTTATGAACTAATTCAGCCTTTTCTAAATATAACAGCACAAAAGCTTTTTGTATACTACAAAGAGCTAGCGCCGTAAAATCCTGATTTAATATTAATACCTTCTGATCCATAACTAATTAAACTCTTCTAACTTACAAAAAGAATCTAAAAGTACAAGTCAGTTCAGGGGTAAATTGAAAAAAAAATTACATTAACAACCCGGTACAAAACCAAATCTGCTTTCCTCCTGATAGGTTGGCATTATTGTGAATTTATACGAAAACTAAAGCGTAGATTGCAGGGAAGCTTAAATTATTGGAGGCGTAATTATAAATTAGGAAAAATACGCTTAATTATTCGTAACCGATGCGTATACCGCTGGCGGTTGGCGTTGTAAATACCCTGGTGGTCAAGTGTATCAATACGAACTTCGCCGTGCGCATGAATAATTTGGTTTCCTTCCAGCATTAAACCAACGTGCACAATGCGTTCTTCTGCATTATCAAAAAAGGCCAAATCGCCGGGTTTGGTTTGAGAAGCAAAATGAACCTCTTCACCGTGCGCTACCTGCTGCCAGGCATCGCGGGGCAACTGATAATTACAAATGCCATAAACCTGCTGTACAAAACCGGAGCAATCTAAGCCAAATACGGTACGGCCTCCCCAAACATAAGGTGCCTTTAGAAAAGTCCGGGCAATATTTAAAAGGAATCGTGCATCTGCCACTGAATTAACATCACCGCTCCGACCATTAAATATTAGGCTCTGGTGGCCCAATTTAATATTATTACCATCGAAAAAAGGTAAAATACTCCCTATTAATATAGGTATACCTAATTCATTATCAGTAACTAATCCTACCATATCCAACGAACGGGGATGCGGCTGTTTTTGCCATTCTGAAAAATAATTGGCAGAGACCGGAAAGTTTTGCTTGAAATCAATCCATCCTTCGTAGCTATCAGCCGCGTTTTGTACCCGCAACCAATTTCCTTCCCGGTTTAAAATAGTGTAACATTCACCAAAAAGAAGTTCTGTTATTAATTCGCTTTTGTCACTGGGGTCATTCCTAACAGGCACATGGCTTAAAGCACAAATTCCGTAATCCACTGGTTGAGATATTAAATGTTGGATATAAAATATTAGGTTATATTTGTTGAAAATATTTACCTAAAAACCTGATATCGGGCTTACAATTTTAATTATTTAATTAGTTAAAAGTAAAAAAAAAGTCGCTAAAAGCGTTCGCGCTGCATTTCGCGTTTTACATCCCGCTCTTTAATATCTTCGCGCTTATCAAACAGTTTCTTTCCTTTGGCTAAGGCAATATCAACTTTGGCAAAACCGCGGTCATTAATAAAAAGCCGCGTTGGAATTATTGTGGTCCCCTGTTCTTCCGATTTCTTGCGGAGCTGGTTCAGTTCCTTTTTATTTAACAGCAATTTGCGTGCTCGTGTTGGTTCGTGGTTGTTGTAGGTGCCTTCGGTAAATTTAGCAATATGCACCTGGTTCAGCCAAAGCTCGCCGCTCAAAAACGCGCAGAAACCATCGGTTAAGTTCACGTTTCCCTCGCGCACCGATTTTATTTCGGTACCGGTAAGCATTATTCCAGCCGTATATTTATTTAAAAAGTGGTATTCGTACGAAGCCCGGCGATTTTGAATATTTACCGTTTTCTTAATTCTTTCTTTATCTGTTGCCATTTATGCCCGCTTTGGGTTCAAAAGTTTAGCTAATTTTTCTTTTTTCAAAATTTTCTACCTGGTTTCACCTTCAGCAATAACGCTGGTCCCTACAGTAGCTCCTACCGAACATACCAATTCGTTCCTATTTATTTTCTGCACGGTAGCCGTAACTGTAATCTGGTCGCCGGGGATTTCCGGATGTTTATGGTTGATTATTAAGCCAGTACCTGTGCCTTCCTCATCCGTATCTTTTATATCCAAAATAAATAATCTGGAAGCCCACTCCAGCGCCAGCGCAAACGTAGAACAAACCGCCTCAATAACTTCCCCATTAACCGGGTAAAGTCTTCTTCTGTTACGATTTTCTGAAAAATACTGGTGTCGCCAAATAACAGATTTTGCTTCATTAAAGAAGTTTGTAATGTATTGGTAAAGCTTTACAGTTAAGCTTTACTTAAAATAAAAATAATACGGCCAATATTAAATAAAAAAGGATTAATTTTAATTAAAGCTATTTCATCAACAGAGTCTGCTATCGGCCTTTAATACAAATAGTTATAAGGCGATTCTAAGCCGGGGATCCGGACTGGCGTATTGGTCTGCAAATTCGCCGGCCAAATACTTAAAATGTGCCGTCATAACAACCATAGCCGCATTATCGGTGCAATACTGAAAGGCCGGGATGTACGTATTCCACTTATATTTATTTGCATATTCCTGCATGGTTTGCCGTAAACCCGAGTTAGCCGATACCCCACCAGCAATAGCAATCTCTTTGATACCCGTTTCTTTGGCCGCTAAAACTAGTTTTTTCATTAACGTCTGAATCAAAGCTTGCTGAATGCTGGCGCAAATATCCGGCAAATGCGCCTGAATGAAGTTTGGATTAGCTTGGGTATTATTTTTAATAAAATTTAAAATAGAGGTTTTAATGCCGCTAAAAGAAAAATTGAAATCAGGCATATTTACCACCGGAAAAGAATAGGCATTGGGGTTACCGGTTTGCGCCAGTTTATCCAGCATAGGCCCGCCGGGGTACGGTAGCCCCAACAGTTTGGCTGATTTATCGAAGGCTTCGCCTACGGCATCGTCGGTGGTTTGGCCCAATACCTGCATCTCCAAATAATTTTTTACCAATACAATCTGGGTATGGCCACCGCTTACCGTCAGGCAAAGAAAAGGGAATTGGGGCTTGGGCTCCTCTATAAAATGTGCCAGAATATGCGCCTGCATGTGGTTTACCTCTATAATTGGAATATTTAAACCCAGCGCAAACGATTTGGCAAAAGAACAGCCTACTAACAAGGCTCCCAATAGGCCGGGGCCGCGGGTAAATGCCACCGCGTTTAACTCACTTTTTGTTATATTTGCCGTAAGCAAAGCCTGAGAAACAACGGGAATAATATTTTGTTCGTGGGCCCGCGAAGCCAGTTCGGGCACTACACCACCGTATTTTTCGTGAACAGCTTGCGTTGCTACAATATTGGCCAGTATTTTGCCGTCTTTAAATACAGCGGCCGAGGTATCGTCGCAGGAAGATTCAATTGCTAAAATAGTAGGACTCATATTTAATTGGAAAACCAGCATAACAGGTGGCAGCAAGCCGGAAAACTTTTTCTGAAAATTATTTTCGGACTAATACTGTTTTTGCTGTTGTTGGCCGGTATTATATTAATCGCCATTCGCATCCCGTCTGTACAAACCAAACTGGTCCACGAGGCTTCCGAAATATTATCTGAAAAACTCGGGCACGAGGTAAGCATCGAACGGGTGGATGTGCAGTTTTTCAACCGGGTAATTTTAGACAAAGTTAAGGTACTCGATTATAAGAACGAAGCATTATTTTACGTAGGTCAACTACAAGCCGACATCAGCTTCTTTAATATTTTCGAACCAAACCGGTTACATATTTCTACTCTAACTTTGCAAAAGCCCCAGGCCAACCTGGTTCGCTACAAAGGCACCGATTCTTTTAACCTTAGTTCGTTTCTGAAAGCCATTAATAATTTAATGGTAAAAAAAGATAACACCACTACCAAGAAACCTTTCGAGTTTAACATTGATGCTGTTGCCATTAATAATGGCCGCTTTACGTACTACGACCAAAACAAAACCACTGCCCCGGCCGCCGGCGAAGTTGATTACAAATATTTAATTGCCGATAGTATTTCGGGGCGCTTCTCCGAAATAAAGTTGGGCGATACCCTTCGGGTGAAGATAGATGATTTGCAAACCACCGAAACCCGCAGCAATACCCGGCTACACGAGTTAAGCGCCCGAATGGCCTTTGCTCCTACTTTCTGGGAGTTTGATAAGGTACTGTTACGCTTAGGAAAAAGCCATTTAAAAGATTACATCCGGTTTGATTACCGCACTTTTGGCAATTTTACCCAATTCAACGATAGTGTAAAAGTTACCGCCAATTTAAAAGCCGCCCAGGTTTATGCCAGAGATGTGGCCCGCTTTGTGCCGCAGGCGAAAAATTTAAACGACAGCATCCTTTTTACCGGTGAACTGGAAGGAAAACTAAAACGGTTTCACGCCAATAAACTCGATGTGCACTATGGCCGGAACACGCATATTGTGGGCAACCTGAATGCTAGCGGCTTGCCCAACATCCGGGAAGCTTTTATTGAACTGCAACTAAAACCCTCGGTGGTAAACGCCCGCGATCTGCAAAAATATATTCCTAAAAAATCTTATGACATTGCGCAGCGGCTCGGCACTGTAAAGTTATCCGGCAACTTCCTGGGTTTTTACAACGACTTTGTAGCCAATGGCACCTTCCAGACGGCTTTGGGCAATGTAGTATCCGACATTAACCTGAAAATTAATCCGAAAACCCAACTTTCTTCTTACAGTGGATATTTGCGCACGAATAATTTTGACGTGGGCAAGCTCATTGGCAACAGCCGGTTAATTTCTAATATTTCGATAGATGGGCGGGTAAAAGGGGTTGGCTTTGATGTAAATACCGCCCGGGTGCAACTCGATGCCACAATTAATGGTGTTAATCTGTACGGCTATAATTACCGCAACATTAAAACCAAGGCTACCCTAAGCCGCCAGAATTTTTCCGGTAACATTACCATCCGCGACCCAAATATTAACCTCACCGCCACCGGCGATGTAAACTTAAACCAGCAAAGCCCTTCTTTTGATTTAGTCGCTGATATTCAACACCTAGACTTAAGAGCGCTGAAGTTTACCAAAGAAGCCATTAGTCTGCAAACCAAGGCTACCGTAGATTTTAGTGGCCTGAAGCTGGATAATATAACCGGGCGGGCTTACTTTGCCAATACTATTTTAAAGCTTAACGATTACGTGGTACCGACTGATTCGGTAGTGCTCATCTCCCAACTGCAAAATAACCAGCGTAGCCTACAAATATTATCCGATGTAGCCGATATTAACGCCACCGGCACCTGGGATTATACCGTTCTGTTCCGCGATTTGAGCACTTTAATTCACGAGTACCGGCTTAATTTCGAAAGTAACCCCACGGCATTGGCCGCTTACTACCAGCATAAAAAGCGCACTATTTTACCGGAATACGAATTAACGTACAAAATAAACCTGAAAGATTTTAACGGCATTATCAAGGCATTTGTACCCAACCTGGGTATTTCCGATAACGCTAACCTGGAAGGAAGCTTTCGCCAGGGCTCTAATGCTATTTTTAGCTTTTATGCCCACACCGATACTTTGTACTATGGCAAAAACCAGTTCCTACTCAACGATCTGGAACTAAATACTTCTAAGCTGCCTTACTCGCCCGACGTACTGGCCAACGTTATCATAAATTCGCGGCAGCAAATATTAAAGCCCGGCGGCAACACCGAAAATCTTTACCTGGAAGGCGTTTGGAGTGAAAGAGCCATTCAGTTTACCTCTAACATTGCCCAGGTAAACTCTACCAATCAGGCCAATATCAGCGGCAATCTAACCTTCTTAAATAATAAGCTCCAAATTGTTTTTAACACTTCTAACGTAAATGTATTGGGCAAGGCCTGGCATATCACGCCCAATAATACTATTGAAATCTCCGGATTGGGCAAAGAAATAAATTTCGAGGATTTTGTGATTTCCCACGAAAACCAACGGATTAGCATAGCAGGAATGCTTTCGCAAAATCCGGAAAAGACTTTGCAGGTTCAGATAGATAATTTCCGGCTAGAAAACCTTAACCCGCTCTTCACCAGCCGCTTCAAAGGTATATTAAATGCGCAGCTTTCGGCCCGCGATGTTTACCGGCAAGCCATTCTGACGAGCAACTTAACCGCCGATTCAGTTTACCTGAACGATTATTTTGTGGGACAAATTGCCGGTACCTCCGAGTGGGATAACCCCGGCAACCGCCTGGGCGTGGATGTGGGCATTTCCCGTGAAAATTTAAAAGTGCTGCACGTAACCGGCTACTACTATCCGAAAGAAGAAAACAACCAGATTGATTTGCTGGCCATCATGGATGATGCCCCGGTAAAACTGGTGGAACCTTTATTAAATACCTTATTTGCCGATCTGTCGGGTACCATGGATGGCCGGTTACAAATTACCGGGCGTTTAGCCGGCCCTAATCTTTCGGGCTCAGCTTTGGTTTCGAATGGCCGGTTCACGTTTAAATACCTGAACACAACTTATACTTTCTCGGACCGGATTTATTTTACCCAAAACGATATTACTTTCCGGGATGTTAAATTGTACGACCCCCTAAACAATGTGGGCACGGTTAGCGGCAGTATAATTCACCAGGGTTTCAAAAATATGATTCTGGATTTGCGCGGTGAATTCCGGCGGTTTATGGTACTTAACACCACCCGCGAACAAAACCAGTTATACTACGGCACGGCCGTTGCCACCGGGTCTGCTACGGTTTTAGGTGCGCCTTCTAACCTGCAAATAAATATTGATGCCCGCAGCGAGGCCGGTACCCGTCTTTCTATTCCGCTTGATAACAACAGCACCGTTTCCCGCCAAAACTTTATCCGGTTTATAAACCGCAATGTTCCCGATTCTTCGTCGGCAGTGCCCATCGCGGTGTCTAACCAAGTAGATTTATCGGGCATTAACCTGAACTTTAATTTGCAGATTACCCCCGATGCTTACATGGAAATTATTCTGGACCAAACATCCGGCGACATGGTAAGGGGTTCGGGTAACGGCCGCATCCGCATGAATATTGATACCCGCGGCGAGTTTACCATGGATGGGCAGGTAGAAATTACCCGGGGCGCTTATAACTTTACGCTTTATAATATTATAAACAAGGAATTTACCATTCGGCCCGGCGGCACTATTACCTGGAACGGCGACCCTTATGCCGGTATTATGAATATTACCGCCACTTACACCCAAAACGTTACCATACCGCAAAGCTTGGTAAACAATGACGAGACTTTATCTAATGTGCGGATTCCGGTTACGGCTGTTATGAACTTGACTGGCAATATTTTAACCCCGGAAATCAGATTAGACTTGGAATTTCAGAATGCACCTAACGATGTAGAAACCCAACTCGCCCGCGTGCTAGCCGATCTTCGGAACGACCAGGACGAACTGAACCGGCAGGTATTTAGCTTACTTATTTTAAAAAGACTATCGGATAGAAACAACTTTGGCAGTAACGCCCTGGAAGCCGGTATTACCGGTAGTTTAAGCGAACTGGTAACAAACCAACTCGGCAACTTTTTGTCGCAGGTAGATTCTAATCTGGAGGTTGATATTGGCATTAATTCGTCGGACCCGAACGCCAGCGCCTTAGACCAGGTAGCCTTGCGCAACCTGCAGGTTAGGTTAAGTTATAGCTTACTCGAAGGACGGCTGCGGGTTACCCGCGAAGGCGGCCTCAACAATGGCAACTATAACAATACTACCTCCGATAATTTTTATGGCACCACCAGCACCCTGGCCGGCGACTGGCGGGTAGAATATTACCTGGGCCAGAACGGGAAGCTGCGCCTGCGGATGGAATATATTACCTCGCAGCGCCGTTTTGCCAGCACCACCAACACGGCCACCACTAACATCAGTTTGCTGCATACCGAACAATTTAACCGGTTCAGCGAATTATTTGCCCGCAAAAGAGTACGCCGGCGCTATTTACAGCATGAGCGGGAAAAAATAATTTTAGACTCCGATATCCGTTACGATGATATTAAATAATTGCAAAGAATTATAAAGCGGTTTTGGTTGTGGTATTTATTCTTAATTTTGCAGCACCGCGGAAAATATGGCAAGAGATCAGTTAAAACCCACTCGTAAAAAAAAATTAGGCAGCTACCCGTATGCAATGGTAATATTTAGCATAACGCTGGCTTTATTTGTTATTGGGTTGTTTGGCATTCTGCTGATTCATGCGGGCAGGCTCTCAAATATTGTAAAACAAAGCATCGAGGTGCAGGTTTACCTGGAACGTAACCTAACCGAAACCCAACTGGTGGCGGTGCAGAACCGCCTGGCTAAGAAAGAATTTATTGCTTACGAAGGCAGTAAAGCCCAAATCAAGTTCTTTTCCAAAGAAGAAGGCGCCAAGGAATTTATAAAGGAAACCGGCGAAGATTTCCTCAACTTTTTAGGGGAAAATCCTTTACGCGATGCGTATATTTTAAATATCGGAGCAGATTTTGCCACTTCGACCAGCCTCAAAAAAATTAAAACCGAGTTAGAAAATATTCCGGGGGTGTACGAGGTGCAGTACGTAGAAAGCCTCATCGACTCCATTAACAGTAATATTCAGAAATTAAGCATAATTTTGCTGAGCTTTGCCGCTATTCTGGTGCTAGCCGTTATTATCCTGATTAATAACACCTTAAAATTGGCTTTGTTTTCGCAGCGGTTTTTAATCCGAAGCATGCAATTGGTGGGCGCCACGCCAGGTTTTATTCAGCGGCCTTTCCTGAACCGGGCTACCTGGCAAGGCTTGGTTAGTGGTTTGCTGGCTTCTATTATGCTGCTGGGGCTGCTACAATATGCCTATTACCAGATTAACGAATTGTACGTATTACGCGACGAAATTCAGATTGGTATTTTACTGTTATTTCTGGTAGTATTGGGAAGCATTTTAGGCTTTATCAGCTCATACCGGGCCATCAAAAAATACCTGGGCATGTCGTTAGATGAGCTATATTAAGTTACGATTGTTTGGTGTTTGATTATTCAAAGTTCGATAATGGATTTTATATTTTGTTTCACATAAAATTATTATTTCTTCTCTCGACCTTTAAATTACTTTTATTATCGAACATCGAACAAGCTAATATCGAATATCTATTAAAATAAATGGAAGATAAAAACAACTTTGCTTTCGGTAGAAAAAATTATTTATTGATGTTTCTGGGCCTCGCCTTCCTGGCTGTTGGTTTTTTTATCATGACTTTAGATAAAGAGGCGTATGGCTTGGGCTTTATGGGACTAACCCTGGGCCCCATTGTAGTTTTTATTGGCTTCATCATCGAGTTTTTTGCCATTATGGTAAAAGATCGCAAAGACGCATAAATGACCTGGTGGCATGCTTTTGTGTTGGCCATCGTGGAGGGCTTAACCGAATTTTTGCCTGTTTCTTCTACCGGGCACATGATAATTGCTTCCAGCCTGATGGGCATCAGCAAGTTAGAATATACAAAAATGTTTACCGTAAATATTCAGTTCGGTGCTATTTTATCCGTGCTGGTTCTTTACTGGAAACGCTTTTTCCAATCTTTTGCTTTTTACAAGAAGCTGTTAATAGCCTGTATTCCGGCATTATTAATTGGTTTTTTGTTAAGCAGCATCATCGACCAGATGCTTGAAAGTGTTTTAACCGTGGCCATTTCTTTGGTAGTAGGCGGGGTTATTTTGCTTTTTGTTGACGACTGGTTTAAAAACGATCCTACCCATTCCACCCCTTCTACCAAACAAGCCTTTATAATTGGTTTAGCCCAGTGTATTGCCATGATTCCAGGAGTATCCCGCTCGGCTGCTTCTATTATCGGCGGTTTGGCCCAGGGTATTTCGCGCAAAGCATCGGCCGAATTTTCTTTCTTCCTGGCCATTCCCACCATGCTGGCCGCTGCTTCCTATAAATTTATCACCGATTTTCTGCACCTCGATATAAAAGACGACCTATTAAAATTTAACCGACCTAAGATAGAAGCCGCTTTAAGCCAGCTTACCGTAGAAGATTTAAAAGTTCTATTATTTGGCAATGCCGTGGCTTTTGTGGTGGCCATGCTGGCGATTAAATTTTTTATCGGCTTTTTAACCAAATATGGGTTTAAAGTTTTTGGGTATTACCGTATTATCGTGGGAGTTTTAATATTGGTGTTGCTGGCGATGGGTGTGAAACTGGAGGTTGTTTAATGGAAATAGATTACGAAAACGGACAAATATTATTAGTTAACAAGCCCCTCACCTGGACTTCTTTTGATGTGGTGAAAAAGGTGCGGAACATTCTCCGGATAAAAAAAATCGGTCACGCCGGCACTTTAGACCCGCTCGCCGAAGGCTTACTGATACTTTGCACTGGTAAATTCACCAAAAAAATAGAAGAAATTCAGGCCCAGGAAAAAGAATATACCGGCCATTTTACGCTGGGCCAAACTACGCCCTCTTTCGATCTGGAAACCGAAGTAGATCAAACCCGGGATATTGGTAACTTGACGAAAGAGCAGATACAGGCGGCTGCCCAAAGTTTTGAAGGAATAATTGAGCAAACGCCCCCCCTTTATTCAGCGGTAAAAATAAACGGCGAACGGGCTTATACCCTGGCCCGTCGGGGCGATAGTGCCGAAATAAAAGCCAAACAAATTGAGATAAAAGCGTTTGAAATTACCGGGGTCGAATTACCACTGGTTTCGTTTCGGGTAGTTTGCTCTAAAGGCACGTACATCCGCAGCCTGGCCCGCGACTTTGGCGAAAAGCTGGACTGCGGCGCGCATTTATCTAAACTGGTTCGTACCCGTATTGGTCCTTACGAGTTAAGCCACGCCCTTACCGTGGATGATATTTTTCAGCTTCGGAAAAAACAATTAGAAGATGAAAGTCATTCGTGATTTGGCCGATTTTCCGGTGCTGCCGCAGGCGGTGGTTACCAGCGGCACCTTCGACGGGGTACACCTGGGCCACCAGAAAATAATAGAACGGCTCCTGGAAATTACCCGCGCGACCAACGGGCAGAGTGTGGTGGTAACGTACTGGCCGCATCCCCGGCTGGTGTTACAAGCCCAGGACCAATCCTCGCTCCAATTACTTTCCACCATTGAGGAACGCATAGAGCAACTTGCCGCCTTCCCCATCGATTACCTCCTGATAATTCCATTTACAAAAGAGTTTGCTAACTTAACTTCCGAAGAATATATCCGGAAAATATTGCTGGATTTTATTCGGACCAAAATATTTGTAATCGGTTATGACCACCGGTTTGGCAGAGGCCGCGAAGGCAACTTTGCCTATTTGCAGCAACACGCACCATTATTTGGCTTCCAGGTAGAAGAAATTCCGGCCCGTGATATTGATCATGTGGCGGTGAGTTCAACTAAAATCCGGAAAGCCTTGGAAAGTGGCAATATTGCTATGGCCAACGCTTACCTGGGCCGGCCTTACGCTTTAACCGGCAAAGTTGACCGGGGCCGTCAGTTGGGCCGCACCATTGGCTACCCTACTGCCAACATCGCTGTTAACGATCCGCATAAACAAATTCCGGGTCAGGGTATTTATGCCGTTCGGGTAAAAGTAGAAGGCCAGCTATACGGAGGTATGCTGAGTATCGGCACCAACCCAACCGTAGGTGGCACCGAACAAACCATAGAAGTCAATATTTTTAATTTCAGCCAGGATATTTACGAACAGGAAATAACTATTTATATTATAGCGTACATCCGGGAAGAAAGAAACTTACCGGGCCTGGAAGCGTTAAAAGAACAACTCCACCAGGATCAGGAAGCAGCCTTAGCGTTGTTAAATCAGAAATTATAAACTATATTACTTTTTTAATCTTCTTTAGTATGATTAATAAAGTAGTGCCTTCCGTTCAGGCTGCCCTTCACGATTTATTTGATGGCGCCACCATCATGTTAGGTGGTTTTGGCTTGTGTGGTATTCCCGAAAACGCCATTGCTGAATTAATCCGGCTTGATGTTAAAAATCTAACCTGCATTTCTAATAACGCCGGCGTTGATGATTTTGGCTTGGGCTTGCTCCTGAAAAAAAGGCAGGTTAAGAAAATGATTGCCTCCTATGTCGGCGAAAATGCGGAGTTTGAAAGACAATTATTATCAGGTGAATTAGAAGTTGATTTAATTCCGCAGGGTACATTGGCCGAACGCATCCGGGCGGGAGGCGCAGGTATTCCCGCTTTTTTTACCCCGGCCGGCTTCGGTACCGAAGTGGGCGAAGGCAAAGAAGCCCGTGAGTTTAACGGCAAAATGTATTTACTTGAATCGTGGCTAAAAGCAGACTTTGCTTTAATTAAAGCCTGGAAGGGTGACACGGCCGGCAACCTTATTTATAAAGGAACCGCCCGCAACTTCAATCCCCTGATGGCCACCGCCGGTAAAATTACCATTGCCGAGGTTGAAGAACTACTGCCCGCCGGTTCTCTCGACCCTAACCAAATTCATACGCCCGGAATTTTTGTCCAACGCATTTTCCAGGGCCAGCACTACGAAAAACGCATTGAGCAACGAACGATCCGAAGGATGGAGTAATGTGCTAATTGTTTAATGTGCTGATGTGCTAATTAGGTAATGGGCTGACATTTGAACAAATAGGTAAATATATATCTAAGAATGAATGGTTCTTTAAAGCTAAATATCTGATTTTATACCTAGGTTAAAAATGAGGTTTAAGGAACTCACTTGTGTCGTTCAGGAGGAAACTTATCCGTGATCGGCTAACGAGTTTCCTCCTGAATGACACGAGTGGATTTCTTGAACGCTACCTGTTAAATTTTCTTTAAGATTAGACGGTTATTCGTTTGTAAATCAGTACATTAAAAAATTAGCATATTAAAAACATGGCTTTAGATAAAAACGGAATTGCTAAACGGATTGCGCAGGAACTGAAAGATGGTTATTATGTAAACCTCGGCATTGGCATCCCGACCTTAGTTGCTAATTATATTCCGGCCGAAATGAATGTAGTACTGCAGTCGGAAAATGGTTTGCTGGGCATGGGGCCTTTCCCGACGGAAGAAGAAGTGGATGCTGATTTGATAAATGCCGGCAAGCAAACCGTTACCACATTACCCGGTTCTTCGCTGTTTAACTCGGCCGAAAGCTTTGGCATGATTCGCGGCGAACACATAGATTTAACCGTACTGGGGGCTATGGAAGTGTCGGAGAAGGGAGATATTGCCAATTGGAAAATACCCGGTAAAATGGTAAAAGGCATGGGCGGCGCTATGGATTTGGTAGCATCGGCCCGCAATATTATTGTGGCCATGCAGCATACGTCTAAAGACGGCCAAAGCAAATTGTTGCCGGAATGTACCCTACCGATTACGGGTCTGCGGTGCGTAAAAAAAATTATAACCGATTTAGCGGTGCTGGATGTTACGCCAAATGGCTTTAAACTCCTGGAAAGAGCGCCCGGCGTAACGGTAGAAGAAATACAAAAAGCTACGGCCGGACAGTTAATTGTGGAAGGTGAAATTCCAGAAATTACGTTTTAAAAAATATCCTTTATTAAAAGTCTTTATGTCAAAGCCAAATCCCGTTTTGGCTTTAAGAACTTTATTTGTCTTATCCGCTGTTACACAATAATCAAAATCCTACTTTTGTAAAAATTCTATCCCTTTCATATGGCTGATAAGATAAAAGATACTGAACATAAATTAACCCTCCGCCAACTCCGTCTCGCTGATTTTAAAGCCGTTAAGTCTATCATGGATACGGTTTACTCGAACCTGGGCGGTTCCTGGACGAAGAAAGAATTTGAAAATTTATTAAATGCTTTTCCGGAAGGACAGATCTGTATTACCGATAAAGGCAAAGTAGTAGCCGGCGCTTTAAGTATTATTGTAAAATATTCCGACTACGGTGATAAACATACCTACGACGAAATCGTAGGCAAAGGCGAATTTAACACGCATAACCCCGATGGCGATACGCTTTACGGCGTAGATGTGTTTGTGCATCCTGATTACCGCAATTTGCGGCTAGGTCGGCGGTTGTACGATGCCCGGAAAGAAATTTGCGAAAACCTAAACCTGCGGGCCATTATTGCCGGCGGCCGGATACCCGGTTACCAGGAAAACGCTGAGAAAATGTCGCCGAAGAAATACATTGAGCTGGTGCGTAACAAAGAAATTTACGATCCCATCCTCACTTTCCAGCTGAGTAACGATTTCCACGTGCGCAAAATATTAAAAGGCTATATGCCGAGCGACCAGGAGTCTAAAGCTTATGCGACGCTACTGGAATGGATAAACGTATATTACGAACCCAGCGAAGACATTATTGGTGTTCAGAAAAAAGTGGTGCGCATAGGTATTGTGCAATGGCAAATGCGCAGCCTGACTTCAATTGAGGACTTATTGCAGCAGATTGAATTCTACGTAGATACAGTTAGTAGCTACAAAGCCGATATTATCATGTTTCCGGAATTCTTTAATGCACCGCTGATGGCTTTATCGAACGATCCGTCCCCCTCCGCTGCCATCCGGACACTGGCTGATTATACCGATGAAGTACGCGAGAAAGTTATTCATATGGCGCTCTCCTACAACATTAATATTATTGCCGGCAGTATGCCCGAATATAATAATAAGCAGTTGCACAATGTGAGCTACCTCTGCCGTCGGGATGGTACCTGGGATAAGCAATATAAATTGCACGTTACACCCGACGAAGCGCATTACTGGGGCCTCCGGGGCGGTAATAAATTACAGGTTTTTGATACGGACATTGGAAAAATTGGTATTCTGATTTGCTACGACGTAGAATTCCCGGAACTGGCCCGGATGCTTTCGGACATGGACATGAAAATATTATTTGTGCCGTACTGGACCGATACCAAAAATGCTTACCTCCGGGTACGGCGTTGTGCCCAGGCGCGGGCTATCGAAAACGAATGCTATGTAGCTATAACGGGCAGCGTGGGTAACTTACCGCGTGTCGAAAACATGGATATTCAGTACTCGCAATCAGCGGTGTTTTCGCCTTCTGATTTTGCTTTCCCGCACGATGCCGTGGTAGCTGAAGCTACGCCCAATACCGAGATGACACTAATTGCTGATTTGGACCTGGATTTATTGAAAGATCTAAATACCGGCGGCAGCGTCCGGAACCTCCGTGATCGTCGGAAAGACCTTTACAGCCTGAGTTGGTTGTTGAAAAAGGAAATTACCGATACGGTATTTTAATATTCAATTCTGAGTTCCAAAACAATATTACAGCTAAAAGCACCGGGCAGAACCTGGTGCTTTTTTATTGTATTAACAATTTATACAAACATCTATAATTTATTTATAATCAATACAATATTCAACTTTACTGTTTAAAGTAATTTCTTTTATATTTTTTAGAACTGCTCTATTATATTTTTACACCTTAACTTAAATCTAAAAAATTAAGACTTATACTTAACTTTACGGCCAATTCAGGCTAACCATGAGTAAAGATAAACCCGCTATTCCGAAAGGAACCCGTGATTTTGGCCCGCAGGTGGTAGTAAAACGAAATTATATATTTTCGACCATCCGGAAAACCTTTGAAAAATTTGGCTATCAGCCGCTGGAAACGCCCGCCATGGAAAATTTATCGGTACTAACCGGCAAATACGGCGAGGAAGGCGACCAGCTTATATTTAAAATATTAAATTCCGGCGACTACCTGGCCAAAACTTCTGCATCCGATTTTGAACAGGGCAGCAAAAGTATGCTGCGCAAAATATCCGAAAAAGCTTTACGCTACGATTTAACCGTGCCGTTTGCCCGTTTTGTGGTGATGAACCGGAACGAAATTACCTTTCCGTTTAAGCGCTACCAGATTCAGCCGGTTTGGCGCGCCGACCGGCCGCAGCGGGGCCGTTACCGAGAGTTTTACCAGTGCGATGCCGATGTGGTAGGCACCAAATCGCTGCTCTGCGAAGCCGAAATTGTGCTGATGATGGATGAAGTGCTGAGTAATTTAGGGATTACCGATTTCACTATAAAAATTAATCACCGGAGCATTCTGGCCGGCATAGCCGAGGCAATCGGACAAAAAGGCCGGGAAGCCGAAATCTGCGTAGCCATCGATAAGCTTGATAAAATCGGACAAGAAGGAGTAAATACAGAATTATCTGAACGGGGCATCAGCGCTGAATCGATTTCTGCCTTACAACCTATTCTTGATATACAAGGAAATAACCAACACGTTATTAATAGCTTAAAAACCATTTTAAAAATTTCTATAGAAGGCCAGCGCGGCTTAGCCGAGATAGAGGAAGTGTTTAATTACCTCTCCCGGTTCCAAGTGAGAAATGCCCAGGTAAACTTAGATATTGCGCTGGCACGAGGCCTCTCCTATTATACCGGCTGCATTTTTGAAGTGAAGGTTAACAATGCATCCATGGGCAGCATCAGCGGCGGCGGGCGCTACGACAACCTGACCGGCATGTTCGGGTTGCCGGATGTATCAGGCGTGGGATTTTCCTTTGGCGTGGACCGGATTTACGATGTAATGGAAGAGTTAAACTTGTTCCAGGCATCCAGCCAAACCATCACCCAATTATTAATCTGTAACTTCGATAAAGCTTCGGAAGAATATTCGCTGCCGCTGTTACAACAGTTTCGGAATGCGGGTATTGCTACCGAATTATACCCCGAGGCAACCAAGCTGAAAAAACAAATGACCTACGCCGATCAGAAAAAAATTCCTTTTGTGTTATTAGTGGGCTCTGAAGAAATGCAAACCGGCTTGCTGCAACTGAAAAACATGCAGACCGGCGAGCAAATGGCTGTTTCTGCTGAAGGTGTTATCTCCAAACTCCTGGAAATATAAGTATGGCCTACACCTTAGCTGCCGAACCGCTGTCGCTGGAAAACCTGGAGAAGATCTACGAAGAAAAATCTTTGTTAGAGATTTCACCGGAACTATTGGCAAAATTACGCCCCAAAGAAGGTAGTCTTAAATCCGACTCTGCCACGGCCGAAGCCTTTTTGCTCTCTCATGGTTTAAGCTTCGGTCCGGCGGTGCCCGAAGGCGTTATCCGGCTAACGCTGGTTTTGCAACTCGCTACGCTCCTGCAGCAGTCGCAGCCGGTTCAACCTGATGTTTTGCAGCGATTACTGGCTTTTCACAACCGCGAAGTTTGGCCGGTAGTACACGAACATGGGTTGCCCACCAGCCAGCTAACGCAATTAGGTTTGCCCCTGCTTGGGTTAGGCAAAGTAAGCTTCCAGGGATATGAGCTAAATGCCGCTGACGTGATGGATATTTTCAGTTGGCAACCGCTCACTTTAACCGCTCCGGAAGTAGATAATTTTATCAATCAAAATACATTTACCTACGCTAACCTGCTCTATTATTTATTCCGGTTTCAGCCTTTGGTAAACTGGCTGGAATATTTAATCGGCGTATTCGATGGCATTGCCTCGGATCAACCTGCCTCTTTGCCGGCAAACTGGCAAAAGCTGAAGGCTGCGCTGGAAAATACGCGGGGCATTATTCAGGAAAATTATGCCAGACCAGTCGAAAAGCAGGATTTAGCCCAAGTGCGCGATTCTGTTTTGGGTTTGCTGAATTTCTTGATTAAAGTGATGGCGGCTCTTACCGATTTAACTTCCGAAACTTACGATAACTTGGTTTCTACTTCGGAACCGCCCGCAACAACCAGTTTTGCCAAGGCTTCGGACTTGGTACAATCGCTGCAAAAACAGCTTAACCTCACCGGCCTGAACCCCACCGATACCATTATTTTAAACAAAGATATGCGGCTGCTGCACCATGAGTTATCTGAAGCAATTAACCTCACGGAGCAAATTATGGCCTTGGCTTTCTGGTCGGTAACGCAGGTAGGCAAAGTTTTCAGCTTAACACCCGGAAATTTAACTCTAAGCGCATATTACCACTCGGCTTTCTTCGTTCCTAAAAAAATGGCTTCGGACCAGCTACAAAAAATAGTAGACTTTACCCGGATAACAACTCCTGCGCCCTTAACTTGAAAAAGTTAGTTTCTTTGGTATTCCTGCTCACTTGGTCGCCTATGTTATGGGCGCAGGTTAATTCCTGCCCTGAGAAGTTTAAAGCGTATAACGCCGCCGGGCAAGAAGTAACCCAATTTTGCGTAGGTCAGCCCATACGGTTTAAATCATGCTTGCCCAATACCCAACCAGACAAAGAGTATTACGACTTTGATAAAAGCAACAATGTTTCTTTTTCGACGGACACAACCAAAATATTCACTTATAACCGGGCCGGCACTTACACAATAACCCAGTTAATTAACACCGGGCAAATTTTTCAGAATGAAAGAACCTTTGTGGTGGTAGATACGCCACCGCCGGTTTTTACCGTTACAGCCTGTGCCCAGAACCAGGTGCGGGTTACCATTATCGATTCCAATTACAATAATTTTCTGGTTGATTTCGGCGACGGCACCAAACAGAACCTGATCAGAGGCGCTTCTATTAGCCACCAATACAGCCCGGGTACGGCTCTAAAAGTAGTAGTAATCGGTTCTTATACCGGGGCTACCTGCACCCGCCAGGCCGAAACCACGGTGCAGCCCTTGCCCGCTCCTGCGGCCCCGGTTCTGGAAAGCATCCGGATTACTACACCGGGCACAGCCGGCACCTTAGCTTTAAGCATTAAAAACCTGCAACCGGAATATTTTTATATTCTGGAGCGCGTAGTTGGGTCCAGTACCACTTTAATAGATACTTTAAAAAACCCGGCTAATACCACTCTTAATTATACTATTAAAGATATTAATACGGCCAATCCAGCTTGTTTCCGGTTGCGTACCACCGACCGTTGCGGTAGTAATTTAAACGTAACGCTGGCCAATATTTGCAGTCAGCCCTTAACCGCTACGCCGGGCAATAACCAGGTAGTTTTATCCTGGCCTTTTTACCGGGAAGGGGGCAACCTGGAAAATTATAAAGTATACCGCAATGGCACTTTACTGCAAACTTTGCCGGCTAATATTACTACTTACACCGATACCGACGTGGTTTGCGGCACTAATTATTGTTACCAACTGACAGCCGCTTTAAAAAGTAATTTTAGTTCCGTCTCGATTGAAAGCTGTGCATTGGTAACCACCACCAACGCTCCGCAAGCAGGTTTTTTAAGCAGTACATTTACCCCTAATAATCAGGTGGAACTAAATTTCAAACCTGCCGGCAATAATCTACCTAAAACCATTACTTACCAGAAAAGCCAGAACAATTCACCGTTTACGAATTTAGCCACTTCCGATAAAACCACCTTAACTGATGCCAACAGCAGCACCAATAATGGGCAACTATGCTACCAGGCTTTTTTTGAAGATAATTGCGGTAAAGCCTCCGCGGCCAGCAATACTACCTGCCCCGTATTAATACAGTCTACTTTAAACCACGATGGTACTTTAAACCTGAATTGGACAGATTACCTGGGGTTCGCTGGTCCGGTACAATATTTTTTGGAGCAGGTAGATACCAATGGTAGCGTTTTAAGCAGCTCCCCAGTCACTGGCAATACCTTCAGCCAGAAAATGAACACCACCAACCAGCGGCAATATTTCCGGATAAAAGCTACGGGGGTTAACCCAACCGAAATTTCTTTCTCCAACACGGTGCTGGTGCAGCTGGAAAGTAAATTTGCCTTGCCCACGGCTTTTTCGCCGAATGGCGACGGCCTGAACGACCGCTTCGAAGTAAAAGGCCAGATATACGGTAACTTCCGGCTGCAAATTTTAAACCGCTGGGGACAAATAATTTTTGAAAGTACCAATCAGCAGCAAGGCTGGGACGGAAAGATTAAAGGCCAGGATGCTCCCGTTGGCGTTTACGTGTATTCCCTTACGGCCACCGATGGTACCGGCAAAAATATTACCCAAACCGGAACCCTTACGTTAGTAAAATAAGCAAGTCCGTTTTTATTTTTGGTGAATAGGCGGCCTTGCTTAATTTTGTATGTTCAATATTTTAAAAAGAGCTTTATGTTTGATATGTTTAGCATGATGGGCAAGCTGAAAGAGGTGCAGGCCAAGATGAAGGAAGCCCAGGATAACCTGCAGTTTATTACGGTTACGGCCGAATCGGGTGCCGGCCTGGTAAAAGCCAAGGTAAATGGCCAGCGTAAGCTCATCAGCTTAGAGATAGACGATTCCCTTCTAAATAAAGAGGACAAAGAAATGATTTCGGATTTGGTAGTAGCGGCTGTGAACAAAGCCATGGACGAGGCCGGCGAAAAGGCCAAAGACGAAATGAAACGCCATACCGAAGGTTTGCTGCCAAATATTCCGGGATTAGATTTAAACAATCTTGGTCTCTGATTCTGCCGCGCGTGTTGCCATTGTTATTTTGAATTGGAACGGGCAGAAATTTTTACAGAAATTTCTGCCCGTTGTTATTGCGTATTCGCCAGGTTGCCAGGTGGTGGTAGCCGACAATGCCTCCTCGGACGATTCAGTTCTATTTTTGCAGAAAGAATTTCCGGCGGTAAAATTAATATTGCATTCGGAAAATTACGGATTTTGCGAAGGTTATAACCGTGCCCTCGGGCAGGTAAATGCCGAATATTATGTGTTGCTGAATTCGGATGTGGAAGTTACCCCCAACTGGCTGGACCCCATCATTTCCTTATTGGATTCAGATGCGCGTATAGCCGCCTGCCAGCCCAAAATAAAATCTTACTATAAACGTAATTGTTTTGAATACGCCGGAGCGGCCGGTGGTTTAATAGATTATTTAGGCTATCCGTTCTGCCGCGGCCGTTTATTCGAAACCATTGAAGAAGATAAAGGGCAGTATAACGATGTCCGGCCGATATTCTGGGCAACCGGGGCTTGCTTGTTTATACGGGCAACGGCTTACTGGGAGGCGCAGGGGCTGGAACCCGCCTTTTTTGCCCACATGGAAGAAATAGATTTATGCTGGCGCTTGCAGTTGATGGGTTATAAAATAATGTATTGCGGCCACAGCGAAATATTTCATGTAGGCGGCGGCACCTTACCCAAGAACAGTCCGCGCAAAACGTATTTAAACTTCCGGAACGGGCTGGCCTTGTTATACAAAAACATCGGACCGGAAAACCTATATAAAATATTAATAACCCGGATTGTGCTGGATTGGGTAGCGGCCTTTAAATTTTTAATAACCGGTTTCCGGCACGATGCCCTGGCTGTTCTCCGGGCTCACTGGCACTTATGGCAAAACCGTAAATATTGGCAAAAGCGGCGAGCGCAAATACAACACCAGGCAGTAATTAGCCCGGAGTTGATTTACCCGAAAAGTTTGGTTGGGGAATATTTTTTAAATGGTATAAAAACCTACCCGCAATTAAACATCCCAAACCGTGCTGCGCTGCCGGCGTAGGCATTTACGAATATTCATCCAGAAAGCCAACATCAGGTAAATAATTACCGGCGAGCCGAAAGTAAGGAAAGAAAGGTAAATAAAAGAAAAACGGATACTACTGGTAGCAAAACCTAGTTTTTCACCGATTTTTGTGCAGACGCCAAAAGCTTGGGACTCCAGGAAGAATTGCAAACGTTCCATAATACGGTGTAAAAATAATATTTAAAAAAGTATTAACGTAAATTCAGGCTTTCAATTATTTAAGAAGTAAACAGAAATATACTATTAAATATTTAAACCTGTGTGCGGTATACGAATATTTTTTAATCAGGATATGAAATTAAGCAGTGTAAATTTTTATTTTTTCTTTCTCATCTGCAGTATTTTAGCCTCCGGCTGCACCCTCCCACGGCTCATAAAAATGAGCCATAAACAACAGGTTACCGTAATTCCGAACAAACTGGAAGTGAGCGGCGACAACGTTTTGTTTGAAGTAAAAGCCCAAGTACCCTTGAAAATGGTTCAGAAAAAAGCTGTCTACGGCCTGGAACTAACTTATCACTATGGTGAAGATAAAATAGAACCCATTGGCCGCATAGCCTTTAACCCCGGCGAATTTATTTACGAAAACAAATTGCCTACCATCACCCGGCAATTTTCCTTCCCGTACACACCCGAAAAAAATCCCGGTCGTTTGATGATGGAGGGCGTAGCCATGAACAAAAAACGGCACGAAAAGCGAACCAAGCCGCAGGAACTAGCCACCGGCCTTATTACCACCTCTAAATTGGTAGCGCGCAACAACGAAGTATCGTACGAGCTCGATAATTACCAACCGGAAGCCGAAAGTGTAAATACCTTAACTTTTTACTTTGATAAAGGGCAAACGGCACTGCGCGATTTTTTAGGCACCAACGTAACCGTACTGAACGATTTTATTGAATCGAATTACAAGACCGAAGCCATAGAAATTGTAGCCGGCACTTCGCCGGAGAAAGAAGAAATTCAAAAGCCCCGGCTGGCCGCCCAGCGGGCCCAGGCCTTACAGAAGTTTTACAAACATAAACTCGATATCAGCGATTATGTTAATAACACCAAAGCTATCCGGTTTAAAACCAATCCTCAACAACCGGGGTGGGATGCTTTTACCAAAAAAGTAAAATCTTCGGCGCTGCCCAAAGAGGAGACAGAAAAAATTATGGCTATTGTGAACGGCGAAGGCAGCTTCCTCGAAAAAGAAGAGAAACTGCAGCAACTGGAATCTTATGAATATTTGGAATTGTATGTATATCCCGTTCTTCGTTTTGCCGAAGTAAAAATTGCCTATACGCCGGTTCCTAAAAAAGATTACGAAATATACCTGCTCTCCAAGAAAATAGCCGAAAAAGCTGCTGATAAATCGGCGCTAACCGAACAGGAACTCCGCTACGCTGCCACTTTAACGCCGTTGCTGGCCGAAAAAAGAAAAATTTACGAGGCGGCTATTCGTACCACCGATAATTGGCAGGCCTACCATAATTTGGGCGTGGTCTACTTATTAATGGCCAAACAGGAACACCGTCCGCAACTGAAAAGCGAGTTGTTAAAAAAATCAGCGCAAAACTTAATATATGCCAGCCACCGGAACCCTGCCGCTAACACTTTTTACCACGCTGCTTCGGCGCACCATTTACGAGGTAATGCCTTGGAGGCCCTGCAAGCTTACGATTACGCTATAAAATTGGGCGGTAACAAAGCTTTGCTGGAAAAAGTATTTGCCGACAAAGCCGCTTTGGAAATAGAAATAGGCCAAGTAGATGATGCCCTAAACAGCCTGCATTATGCCGGAACCAGCTACCAGAACTATATTAACACCGGGTTGTGCTACATGCTGAAAGAAAATTATGAGGACGCTCCTAAATTTTACGAAGCCGCCCTTAAGATAAAGCCGAATGATGCCCTGGCCTATTACAGTTTAGCCATTATTGCGGCCCGGACCAAAGACGAAAACTTAATGGCGGCGCACCTGAAACGAGCGGTACAAGCCGATAAATCTTTTGTGCAGCGGGCCATCGACGACCTGGAGTTCCGCCCTTATCTTAAAACAGCCGTATTTCAGTCCGCTTTAAAAGGTTAAGGCTTTATACCCAATCATCTAAATACGATTCCTTCAAAGTATTAGACCTATAACAATGCACAATACTCACAGGTCTTGAATCTCGGTTAGGTTTTAATTTATAGCACTTGGTAATTGTAATTGGCTATAGAATTTAATTACCTAGAAAAGACTTTGTCAAGTTAAGTTGCCCGGACAATGAAATAGACAATTACAAAGATTATCGCTTTACCTGCAGCATAGTTGTTAAATCTTTTTCCTCGTCTACATCGGTCAGGGTGGGCAGTAAGGTTACGGTTAAGCCTTTAGCTTTTAAATCCCAGAGGGTATCCCGCAACACGGTATCGGTGCTCCAGTGCTTGTTCAGGAATAAAGCGGGTTGTGGTTGCGTCAGTCCGAGTAAATAATAGCCACCGTCCGCCGATGGCCCTATTACTGCATCATGCGCTTCGAGTTTTTGAAAGGCTTGCTGAATGATGGCGGCATTCAGTTCGAAACAATCGCTGCCGATGATGCAAATGCGGTTATACTGCCGGGTAAACCCATCCTGAAAAGCCTGGCTCATGCGGTCGCCTAAATCACCATCAACCTGTAAATACTTGGTGTAAACCGTACTGTCCCAATCATCTTCCGCGGGTAAAAAATCGGCATAATAGAGTGCTTTGTCGCAGGACAAATCATAAGTAATTTCCCGGGTATGCGCCAGCAACTGCTGGTAAATGGCCAAGGCTTTTTCCGGGCCAATGGTAGCGGCCAAACGGGTTTTAACTTTACCTATTACCGGATTTTTAACAAATATTATCAGGAGATTCTTACTCATATACTTTAATGCCCTTGCGGAGCCAAACCGACCAATATTTGTTATAAGTATGTACACTGTCGGTTGGCTGTTGCCGGGCGTTTACCACCAGAAAACCTTCGTTTTTCCAGCTAAATATACCGCCGTACAAATTGTGCACCTGCTTATAACCGGCCTTTTTCAACTTTTCGCCGGCTTCCTCACTCCGCACCCCTACCGCGCAATAAACCACTACCCGGGCATTTTTAGGAATATTTTTTACCTGCGCAGGTTCGAAAGTATCGTAATTAAAAAAGCGGGCACCCGGCAAATGGCTTACGGCGTACTCGCGTGGCGAACGGATATCCAGCAGGTAAACCGGGGCCTTCTGCGCAACCAAATGGTTGAGAGTGGCGGCCGAAATTACCGGAACCGTATTTTTATACAAAAGCTTTAGCTTCTGGTCGTATAAAAACTGGCCAAAGCTTTGGTGACTTAAGAACATACATAAACCTATTAATACCCTGCTTAACATAAATATTTGCCTTTAGGCAGTAGTGCCGCCGCAACTGGAACCTGCCCCGGCGGTACACCCGTAACAATGCTGGTTTAACACAATGTTCCGATTATTAAGCGCCGCTTCGTTAAAGGCACTAATATGCTGTGGGGCCGACGGCGATACTTTTAACTCCAGCATCTGGTTAAAATCACAATCGTATAAATAACCGTCCCAACCTACCGACAAAGTATTGCGGCACATAACATTAGCCGCTGCCGCCGGATTAAACGCCATTACCAGTTTTTCCATATAAGTTTCGTAATTATTGCTTTGGATTAAATAATCCAGAAACCGGCTGATGGGCAGGTTGGTGATGGCGAATAAATTATTAAAATCTACGCCGAACCCGGCTTTTAACTTTTTCTTAAACTCTAACTCCAGTCCGGCCTGTCTTGCGGGTAAAAAGGCGCCGGAGGGATTGTAAACCAAATCTAATATTAAGTCGCTTCCCTCCTGCCCGTACCCCACGGCATTCAGCATTTTTAGGGCTTTAATTGAATCTTCAAAAACGCCCTGCCCCCGCTGCGCATCGGTGCGCATGGCCGAAAAATAAGGCAACGAAGATATTACGTGCACGTTATGCGTCTTGTAAAACGCCGGTAAGTCGTGGTATTTTTTGTTTGCGACAATAATGGTGAGATTACACCGCACAATAATTTCCCGGCCCAGTTTACTTATTTCTTCTACAAACCACCTAAAATCCGGATTCATCTCAGGGGCGCCGCCGGTTATATCAACCGTACGTACCGAACTGGCCGCAATGGCCGTTAAACACTGCTGCATGGTAGCGCGGGTCATTATTTCTTTGCGATCCGGACCGGCATCTACGTGGCAGTGCTTGCAAACCTGGTTACACATTTTACCTACGTTCACCTGGAAAATATCCAGGTGCGTAGGTTTTAACGGAAACAAGTTAAGGCCGCGCAATTTTTGGGTGAAAGCCGGAAACTGGCTGCCTTGTTGGGTAGCCTGGTTTAATACCTCCAGTTGAATCAGTGTATCGGCCAGTTGGTGATTACTCTTTTTTAAAGACTGCTGCATTCCTTACATCACAATTTCTTTTACTTTATTCATCATCTGCACGCCGTGTACCAAAGATGCCCCGCCCCGGATAGCCGCCGCCACGTGAATGGCTTCCATCATCTGGCCTTCGGTAGAACCTTTTTCCAAAGAATCTACGGTATAGGCATCAATGCAGTACGGGCACTGCACCGTATGCGCTACGGCCAGCGCTATTAAAGATTTTTCGCGGGCTGTCAGCTCGCCTTCGGCAAAAACCTCGCCGTAATAGCTAAAAAACTTCTCAGCCAATCCCGGCGAAAACTCACTGATATTGCCAAATTTCTTTAAGTCTTGTGGGTTATAATAAGTCTTTTCCATATTTAATTTTGTATAGATATTTTTTAGGTAAATAAATAGATACAACCAGTGTTGCCGCCAAAGCAAACGACACCGGAAATCTGAATAAAAAAGCAGTCTTAAAAAAGTTTAATAAAGAAAGGGAGGACCGCGGAAGCACAAGCTGCGGGTGTAAAAAAAAGGAAGACGAAAAGTTTCCGGATAGTTAAACCGGGTTGTTATTAGGCCTAGCAGTTGGCGGAAAAACCGGCGTAAGCCAGACCGGAATAATTTTTGCCGGAAAGCTTTGGCAAAAGCCCGGCTGTTGTTGAGGTCGGTATACTTGGCTAAAAAGTTTAAATCTGCCGCAGCAATGTCAAAAGCAGCCGCAATATCGGTTAGTACCCGGGCGGAATTCCAACGAATATGTTCAAAAGATGATTTACGCGTGAAGCTTGCTTGGGTTAAACCCAGCAGGTAAACGCCGCCCGAAGTATCCGGCCCCACCACAACCCCCTGTTCTTGGAGCTTGCTGGCCGCTCGCAAAATATCAGTTGGGGTAAGTTGCGGACAATCATTGCCGATGATTATTACTCGCTTAAAGCCAAGTGCGAAAAAATTGGCAAAGGCATTCTGTAACCGCTCACCAAAATTATTTCCTTTCTGCTCCGCCGACGAATAAATAAAGTAGGGTAAACCGGTACAGGCCAGTAGCTTATGACTATTCTGGATAAGCTTTTCGGCCACAGCCAATTGCTGGGCCGGGCTACCCTGCGGCAAAAAGTTTTTTTCCCGAACCTCTTCTGCAGCGGTACGGGTAAATAAAACCAGGGCAATATCAGAAAAGCGATGTGGCAAAGAGATTTTAACGGAGAAATTATTTAAAGAAAGATACGTAAATCCAGGCTAAGTAACCGGTTTTATCCAGATTATTTACCACCATGTGTGTTCAGTAGTGCCGAAATTAAGTTTACGCCTATCTGAATTTCTCTTTTAAAATCTGGATTTCTACGGTAGGCGCTACTTTTTCGTACAAAATGCGGTGTACGGCTTCTGTTATGGGCATACTTATCTTTAACTTCTGGTTAAGGGCATAGATGCTTTCTACCGCGTAATAACCTTCGGCTACCATGTTCATTTCGAACTGCGCCGATTTTACGGTATAGCCCCGGCCAATCATGTTGCCAAAAGTCCGGTTGCGGCTAAACTGCGAATAAGCGGTTACGAGCAAGTCGCCGAGGTAAGCCGAGCCATTTAAGTCGCGGTTAACGGGCATTACGGCGTGCAGGAAACGGCCTATTTCCTGCATGGCATTCGACACCATAACGGCCTGGAAATTATCGCCGTAACCCAAGCCGTGGGCAATGCCGCACGCCAGGGCAATAATATTTTTCATGATAGCGGCGTACTCAATACCATCCAGATCATCGAGCGGCGATGCTTTTACGTAGCGGTTGCGCAGCAGGCCACAAAATTCCTCGGCGTGCGCCAAATCGTGGGAGCCAATGGTCAGGTACGATTGTTTTTCCAAAGCTACCTCTTCAGCGTGGCAAGGCCCCGCGATAATGCACTGGTGCGTAGCCGGCACACCAAAGGTATTTTCGAGGTAATCGGTAATTAACAAGTTTTGGTGCGGAATCATACCTTTTACGGCCGACACCAATATTTTGCCGGTAAATGCGTCGGCTGGTAATGGGGCTAAAGCGCTTTGAATAAAAGCTGCCGGCACGGCCAAAATAACCCAACGCACCTTTTCTAAACAGTTAATTAAATCGGTGGTAGGTTTAACGTAAGTTAGGTCGAAGTTTACGCCGCTTATATACCGGGGATTGTGATGGTACTTCAGTAAATGGACTACATCGTTCGGGTTTCGCAGCCACCAATTAACAGTTGATTTATTTTCGGATAATATTTTAACCAAAGCGGTGGCCCAGCTGCCACCGCCAATTACTGCTATTTTTTCCAAACCTGATTCTTTTCTTAATCTTCTTGTTCTTCTGATTCTTCGGTGCCACCGGTTTTGGCCAGGGAAGCTTCGTCTTTTACCACCACAAAACTACCATCTTTTAATTGCCGCGACACCGCCCGGAATGGCCCTGAGATAACTTCATCGCCCTCTTTTAACCCACTTAAGATTTGAATATTATCGAAATCGCTGATACCGGTTTTAACTTTTACCGCCTGGGCTTTACCATCGCGGTGTACAAATACAATTTCGTCAATCGGTTCATTTTCGTTAGGCCGTTCGGCTTCGGCGGCATTGTTGTTGCTCGTGTTCCGTATCTTGGTGCCGGCTTTGCCTTCCTCGGCCGTGCGCGTGGTTACGGCCGAAAGCGGCACCGACAAAACATTATTCCGCTTTTCGGTTATTATATCTACGGAAGCCGTCATGCCGGGACGGAATGGAGTAACCTGACGTTTGGCATCCATTAAATGTTTGTACGAATCGTTCAGCAAGCGGATGCGTACTTCAAATTCCGTTACAGCTTCCAGGGTAACCGCATCTTTGGCCGTGTTGGCAATCTGGGTGACCACACCCCGGAATTTCTCGTCCTTACCCGAATAAGAATCTACTTCTACAATGGCCGAATCGCCGACGTTTACCCGGATAATATCGTTCTCGTTTACGTTTACCCGCACTTCCATCGAGTTCAGGTTGGCAATGCGCAATAATTCGGTACCGGCCATTTGCGAGGTACCCACCACCCGCTCGCCTACTTCTATGCTGAGTTTTGAAATGGTACCGCTTACCGGGGCGTAAATGGTAGTTTTGTTTAAATTTTTGCGCGATTCTTCTAAGCTCGCCAAGGCGCTTTGCAAATTATACTCGGCGGCGCGCACCCGTTGCCGGGCAGCTTCAATTTCCTGGCGGCTTACATCGTAAGAGGCCTTACTGGCTTCAAAATCGGCCTGCGAAATAACCTTTTGTTTAAATAAATCGGTGTTGCGCTTGTGGGTTAAGGCGGTTTGGGCGCTGTTGGCAATGGTCTGGGAAAGTTGCGCTTTGGCCTGGGCCAGGTTAGCCCGCTGGGTATTTACCTGAGCCTGCTGCATCTGTACCACCGATACATAATTATCAGCCCGAATTTTTAATAGTAACTTTCCTTTCACCACCGAGTCGCCTTCTTCTACGTGTAATTCGGTTATCTCACCGGGTACATCGGGGCTGATTTTTACTTCTACCTCGGGCTGCACTTTACCCGAAGCGCTTACCTTTTCAACAATATTCGTTTTTTTAACTTTAGCTACGGTTACTTCGGTACCTACCTTTTTACCTATCCAGCCGTTTTTCTTAGCCACAAAAGCTCCCAGCAACAGCAGGATTAATACAGCGCCTATTATATAAAATTTACGATTTGAGTTTTTGATAGCCATGTAGGTTAGTAATATTAAAGCGACAAGGATTTACCCTGGTAAAAATCTAAAACCTTTAGTTTAAAGGTGTAATCGTATCTAGCTTGTATTAAATCGGTTTGGGCCCGAATAAAATTATTGCGGGCCACGTTAAACTCCGTTGGGTTTAATACGCCGTTGTTAAACCGGATCTCGGCATTTTTAAAAGTTTGCTCCAAAGCTTCCAGTTGGCGGCTGGTGGCGGCAAATTTCTTTTGCGCTGCCAGCGCATCGGCATAAGCTTGCTGAATATTCTGGCGCAACTGGTTGCGTACGATTTCGGTGTTCAGCACTGCGCTTTCATGATTGAGCCTCGCCCTGGCCACATTATTCCGGGTCTGCAAACCGTTTAAAATGGGTATGTTCAGGCTCAGGAAAAGGCTCTTCCCCTGGTTATCGGTAAGCTGATCCAGGAACGGGTATTTTTGGGCAACCTGATTAGGAACGTAAACAAACAACGGTTGCGTGCCGGCAGCATCGGAAAATCCCAGCGCCCTTTGGACAAAGGTATTGCTACCTAAATATAACGATCGAGCACTCGAATATTGGGTATTTAAATTGCCCCCCAAAGCCAGCCGCGGAAAGTACGCTCCCCGGGAAATTTCAATACCTTTCAAAGCACTGTTCACCCTTAATTCGGCGCTCCGCACTTCGGGCATATTCTGCTGGGCAATGCCGTAAACTTCTTCCGGATCAAAATTAATTATTTCTTGTCCCGGATCTTTAATATCGGGTTTTACCACTTCAAAATCCGTCACCTTCTTTAAATCCAGCAACTGCATTAACCGAAGTTCGGCAATATCTTTCTGATTTTGCGCATTAATAATAGCCAGTTCATCGGTAGCTACCTGCGACTGAATCTCCAGCACGTTGCTGCCGGCTACACTGCCGGCCCGAAATAATTTCTGTGTCCGTTCGGCCTGCTGCTGCGAACTGCTTAACTGTACCTTCGCGTTTTCGAGCAAAGCATCGCTGTATATAATTTGTAAATAAGCCGCTACTACATCCAAAATCAGGTTATTCTGCGCCGTCGTAATATCGGTTTCGGCAGCTTCCTTATTCAGGCGGTTTTGTTTAATAGTATTCTGAATCTGAAACCCGTTAAATAAAGGCACGCTGGAAGAAACTGAGAAATTAGCCGATTGAATTTGCTGCGTGGTAAAGGTATTTTCGGTCGGGTCGATGGAGCGCCCAAAGTTAAATCCGTAGTTAGTCGAACCATTTAAGGAGGGCAACATATTGGCGCGGGCTCCTTTCAGGTTAATATCTGTTAACCGGGCATCGAGCTGTCGCTGCTTTACCTGTAGGTTGTTTTTTAGGGCGTAATCAATACACTCAGGCAAAGTCCAGGTGGTTTTGGTTACCTGCTGCGTCTGGGGCTGATTTTGGGCCAGTACCGGCCGGGTAAACAGCAGGCCCGCCGAAAGCAGCCACAGCGGCATGATTTTTTTGGTATAGGTTAACATGGGTTATTCTATATTAGGGATGTAGGTAATATTTTTGATCCAGCTTAAATGCCGGATATATTCGAGCGTTAAAGGTTTCAGGGCGGTATCCATTTCGATAAACTGGCGGGCTTCCTGGTTCCTGCCGCGCCGCGAAACGGTCATGGTGGCAATATTACAATCGTCGTGAGCAATTACATCGGCTATAAAAGCAATGCTGCCTTTTACATCGTTGGCCTGAATTATTATGGTATGTAAATTGGCCGAGAAATCCGAAGGAAAACCATCTACTTCTACAATCCGGATAACGCCGCCGCCCCGGCTCTGGCCCACTACTTCTACCTGCCGGTTGCCACTGCTTAGGTTTAGTTTTAAAGTATTGGGGTGCATAGCCGAAGCATTGCCTACCGATTTAAATGTATATTTTAATTTGGCTTCGTCTGCGTAACGAAATGATTCTTTTATCCGAAGGTCGTCGGTTTTAAAATCGAGTAAACCCGCAATTACAGCCCGGTCAGAGCCGTGGCCTTCGTAAGTTCGGGCAAAAGAGTTATAGAAAGTAATTTCGGCCGTTTCGGGCTGGCAACCCAATATCCGGATGGCAGCCCGCGCAATGCGCACCACCCCCGCCGTGTGGGAACTGGATGGCCCAATCATGATTGGACCAATCATATCGAATATGCTGCTTTTTTCAGCCATGTCCCATTTATATATAACTCTACAATATTCAGAAAATTATGGTAAATATTTAGCATGAATCTGTTTTTTGTAGCTAAACGGCGATTTTTTGCCGGTAAATGGCGCCATTGCTAAAGATGCAGCTCTCTTATTAATACCGTTTATACCATTTGGTTAACACCATATCCCGGAAAGATGCTTAAAAATATACAAAGGTTGCCTGCCACTTCTTAAACTAAATATTATTTTGTTAGTATGTTTACAGCAAAATAAGCCTAAAACCCAAATAGCACATGGAACAGGAGTTTAAACCGGAGGTGTTGGAGCATCTTAGAAGATTGGAGAAAAAATATAATGCCCTCGGCCAGGATTTGGCACACTACCTGGAAGGCTTGTATTACGCCGATTTTACGAACTATTGGGACTATATTCATTTGGATACCTTACTAAGTCTGCAAACACCGCGCACGAATATTCCGGACGAAAAGGTATTTATTGTTTATCACCAGATTACCGAACTTTACTTTAAGCTTTGCTTAAACGAATACGAGCTCATTGGCAAAGACACGCACCTAACGGCCAGCACCTTAATTATGCGCCTGCAACGCATCAACCGTTACTTCGAGAACCTGATTGATTCTTTTGATGTGATGGTAGACGGCATGGATCCGAAGCAATTTCTGCAATTCCGGATGTCGCTGATGCCGGCCAGCGGTTTTCAATCAGTACAGTTCCGGATGATAGAAATTTGCGCCACCGATTTGCGTAACCTCGTTGATAAGGAAAAACGCAAAGCCATGGGCTTACAAACCACCCACGACGAATTAATGGGCTGCATTTACTGGAAAGCCGGCGCCACCCAGGAGGAAGACAATACCAAAACGTTAACCCTGCTGCAATTTGAAGAAAAATATACCGACTTTTTAATGCATCATGCCCTGGCCTACGAAAATAAAAATGTATGGGCCAAATTTAAAGAATTACCCCTGGAAGACCAGGAAAACCCTAAGCTAATCAGGATTTTAAAAGAAAACGACGCCAACATAAATGTAAACTGGCCCTTAATGCATTATAAATCGGCGGTGCGGTATTTGCAGCGGCAAGCCGGCGCTTTACCGGCCACCGGCGGCACCAATTGGCGGCAATATTTACCCCCCAAATTTCAAAAAAGAATATTCTATCCCGAAATATGGACCGAACAGGAAATAGACGATTGGGGTAAAGGCTGGGTAGAAAAGGTGTTGGAAGATTTGTAGCTAATTCTTCGTTCCCTTCTAAAGTTTTATGTTTACTGTATTATTGTGTAAAGCTAGGCATTTGAGGTTTAGCTGGCTTTGAATTTATTCCTGGCCCTTTACGTTTATGAGAAATATCCCAGCTGTCGTTTTTTAAATATTTATATACTCATTTGCCCTGCCCATTTAGAAGAAAAAACAGCAGGATTTTAAGTTTAATAAAATAATCAATTTAAGGTTAACTGCCTTACACGATTAACCCATGAAAAAAGAAATAGAACTGGTGGTAACACCAGAAGTAGCTTATAATGCCGAGCTGTTAGACCAGGAAATACTAAAAGCGGCTCGTATTCCCCAGACCGGTGCCACCGCTATTCATAAATTAAAACGTTCGATTGATGCCCGCGGCCAGCAAGTGGTCATGCGCATTAAAGCCGATGTTTATACCGCTACCCCTCCCACTGATATTCTGAGTCCCGTTTACCGCTACCCCAATGTGCGCCATGCCCGCCCGGTAATTATTGTGGGTGCCGGTCCGGCTGGTTTGTTCGCCGCCTTGCGTTGTGTGGAACTAGGCTTGAAACCCATTATTTTGGAGCGCGGTAAAGACGTTCGGACCCGCCGCCGCGATTTAGCCGCCATCAACAAAGAACATATAGTTAATCCAGACTCTAATTATTGTTTTGGGGAAGGCGGTGCCGGTACGTATTCGGATGGTAAATTATATACCCGCTCTAAAAAGCGTGGCGATATCAACCGGGTATTGCAAATTTTTGTTCAGCACGGTGCTACCTCCGAAATATTATTTGATGCGCATCCACACATCGGCACGAATAAATTGCCGGTAATTATCGCCAACATCCGCGAAACAATTTTGCAGGCCGGCGGCGAAATCTATTTTGATACCCGCGTTACTGATTTCATTTTAAAAGGTGATACCATGACTGGTGTTGTAACGGCAGCCGGCAATAAGTTAGAGGGTGAAGCCGTAATTCTGGCAACCGGCCATTCGGCCCGCGATATTTACGAGTTGCTGCACGCCAAAAATATTCTGATTGAAGCCAAGCCATTTGCCATGGGCGTACGCGTAGAGCACCAGCAAGCCTTAATCGATCAGGTGCAGTACAAATGTGCCGACCGTGGGCCATATTTGCCGGCTTCGTCGTATGCCCTGGTGCACCAGGTAACTCTGGACAACAAGCAGCGGGGAATATTCTCTTTCTGTATGTGTCCGGGCGGATTTATTGTACCGGCTGCCACCGCTCCCGGCGAAGTGGTGGTAAACGGCATGTCGCCGAGTCGCCGCGACTCTAAATTTGCCAACTCCGGCATTGTAGTAGCCATCGACCTGGAAGATTTAAATCTGTCAAAATATGGCCCTTTGGCTGGCCTGCGGATGCAACAGGATTTGGAAAGAAAAGCCTGGATTTTTGGGGGCGGTACCCAAACGGCTCCGGCCCAACGCTTACTTGATTTTACCCGGCGCAAAACATCCGATAGTTTGTTAGAGACTTCTTACCAGCCTGGTTTGGCATCCGTAGATATGCACGAATTGTTGCCTAAGCACATAAGCTACCGGTTGCAGGAAGGATTTAAGCACTTTGGCTCGAAGATGAAAGGCTATTTAACCAACGATGCCCAGATAATTGGCGTAGAAAGCAGAACTTCATCGCCGGTGCGCATACCCCGGGATAAAGAAACACTGGAACACGTACACATTAAAAACCTCTATCCCTGTGCCGAAGGAGCCGGCTACGCCGGCGGTATTGTTTCGGCAGCCATGGACGGCGAACGCTGCGCCGAAAAGGTTTTTGAGAAAATACGTAAATAAGTTAAGAGTTAAAATTTATACTGAATGGTTGATATAAAGTGGTTTTAGGTTCTAATTAATTACCCTTAATTTATTTAGAACTAACTACTAATTACTAACCCCTAAAAACCTAAACCATGAAGAAAACTGTTGTATTAGGAGCTTCCGATAACCCTTCGCGGTACGCTTACCTGGCGGCCAATAAACTAAAGCGGTATGGCCACCCGGTGGTGCCGGTGGGTATCCGGAAGGGCGAAGTAGCCGGCGAGCAAATTATTACGGAGAAGAAACCGATTGAAGACGTAGATACGGTAACCTTGTACGTGGGCACCAATAATTTACCGAGCTGGTACGATTATATTTTATCTTTAAAGCCGAAGCGTATTATTTTTAATCCCGGGACCGAAAACCACGAACTCGAAAAAATGGCCCGGGAAGCCAATATTAAAACAGTACATGGTTGTACCTTAATTATGTTATCAGTAGGGGATTATTAATAATCCCCTTTTTTTATTCTCTTATTTCGAAAAAATTCAACAATTAAATATATTCTTTTTGCCTTCACTTTATTCTCCGCTGCATCAGCAAAAGCCCGCTTCAATAATTAATGGATATTCTTAGCTAAAAAGATTAATTTCGAATATTCACCTAAAATATTCATACTGAAAATATTAAGTTCTGATTTTAGTACATTTTACCCGGAGCAGTAATTTATTCGAATAATTTTTTAATCTTCAGGCAACCATCTTACCCCGGTTTACATCTACCTAGACAAATAGCAATACTTATAATATCGAAATACATTTACCACCACCGTGAGCGAACCCGAAATAATTAAAGGACTGCTGAAAGGCGAAGGTAAAGCACAAAAGTTTGTGTACGAAAAGTATGCGGCCATTATGCTGGGTATTTGTATCCGGTACCTCAAAAACCAAATGGATGCCGAAGAAATAATGCTGAACGGCTTTGTGAGGATTTTTGGGAATATTGGGCAATTTGAAAATAAAGGCAGTTTTGAGGGGTGGATGAAACGGATTGTGATTAACGAAGCGTTGGGCTTTCTGCGGAAGAAAGAGCCCTTGCACCTGGCCATTGAGAAAGAACACATACAAGTGGCCGCAGATGCCAATGCCGAAATGGATTTAGCAGTAGAAGATTTATTGAACCTGCTGCACGATTTACCGGCCGGTTACCGCACCGTTTTCAACCTGTACGCCATAGAAGGATACTCGCACAAAGAAATTGCCGAGATGCTGGATATAACCGAAGGCACCTCAAAATCGCAATTAAGTAAAGCCCGGGCCCTTTTGCAAAAAAGACTTACCGGACAGGAAATATCAACTTATTAGTTTATGGAACCAGAAGAAATAGATAAATTATTTAAGAACCGCCTCGGCAATTTGCCGGTGCCGCCCTCGGCAGATGCCTGGATGCGGCTGCAACAGAAAATGGAGCCGCCCAAAAAGGAGCGCACCATGTGGATTTATTATGCGGCGGCCAGTGTGGTTATTTTGCTGATATCGGGTTTGTTGCTTTTACGGAATTATAACCCGGAACCAACCGCAACCGTGGCGCAAACTGAAGTTACGATGCCGACTGAAAAGAATAATTCAAAAAATCCGATAACCCAGGCAACCACACCGCCCGAAACGACATCTACTTCGGAAACAGCGGTAATTGCACAAGTAGATAAAAAAGCAGAGGTAGTTAACCGGGAGCCCAAACTTGAAATTAGGAAAGAAACTACCAGAAAGAACACAGATGCAAAATTGGCTCAGGTAAAACCGAAAGGCGCTGGTAAGAAATCCGGAAGTGAACTGCCTGCTACGCCAACGGTAGATACTAAAAAAGATAATGCACCAGCCTTGGCCCTGGAAAACAAAACAATAATTGCACCGGATAACCAAAGCGTTGCTGCTAATAAGGAGATAAACAACCAGGTGGTGCAGGTGCTGGTAAAACAAGATAATACCGATGAAGCGGCACTTGCCTATAACACAGAAACCGACCTCCGGGAAAACATCAGCAAGAAAGGGGCGCTGCTGAAAAATATTTACAAACAGGCCCGCAATCTTAAAAACGGCGAACCGGTAGAGCTGGCGGCTTTGGGCCTGACCCCTGAAAAGATTAACTCTGAAAAAGAAAATATTAAACAAAAATTAAACAAAGTTATCTCACTCTAATCTTTAAATAATTATGAAACCCCTGACGTTTATACTGGCCATTTTAATGGTCGCGGCTACCGGTTTGCCTTTACGCGCCGAAATGCTTAAAACCCCTACCCCTAACCCAAAGGACACCATTTTTATAAAATTACCCAACGGGGCCGGCATGAACCTGATTGTGAAAAATACCGATGAACTAAAATCACTGAAAGACTACAAACTAGATTCATTAATACAGATGCTGGGCAAATATGTGGAGCAAATTGAAAACATGGAAAAAGCCAACCGGTACCAGGAAGGCAAAGAACTAACCATGACATTTTACCCAGCCAAAGACCAGAAAGACCCGAGTGCCCCGGAAAAAATTACCATTACCTTATCGGCATCATCAGTTAGTACCATGCACGACAAAGCCAAAAGCAAAGGTTTTATAGAAGGCATTAAAATATTTGTGGAGCACCAGGAGAATAAAAAGAATAACAGCACCGTCGATAAAGATTCAGTTAAAGTAGCGGCAAAAAAAGAGAAAGCGAACCGCCGGATAACCAGCCAGTCGTTTGCGGATGTTGGTCTGAATACCTTCGTAAATGTCCCCAAGAACAGTGGCGATACGTATGATTTACGATCAACGGGATCGCGGTTCGTAAATCTGGTACAATATTACCGTATCCGGATTGGTAGCCAGGGCAGCCCATTTTACCTGAAGCCGGGTTTAGAGTTAACCTTCAACAATTATATGTTTGATAAAAACAATTATTTGATAGACGATAATGGTGTTTCCCGGATAGTGAAAGAAACCACCCGCTCTTTTGAAAAAAGCAAACTGGCCACTTCTTCTATTAATGCGTCTTTAATGCCCGAGTTAAGGTTCCGGGAGAAGAGCGGCAAAGATGGTTTTAAAATTGGAATGGGCGGTTTTGTAGGTTATCGGCTGGGTAGCCACACCAAACTAAAATACCAACTGGAAGGCGACACCGAAAAAGACAAGGAACGCAGCAGTTACAACCTGGAGGATTTTCAGTACGGCGTTAACTTTGCCATCGGCTATCGCAAATTTGAAGTATATACCAAGTATAACCTGAATAATTTATTCAAAGAAAACCGCGGTCCGCAAATGAATGTTATCAGCTTCGGTTTTAGAATTTAAAACCTGTTGTATTGTGAAATAAAACAAAAAAGGAGCTGTTTAAAGCTCCTTTTTTGTTTCATGAATTAACCATTTTTAATTAAAGATTAAAGTTCAAGTAACCCATCTTTGCCATTCAAGAGGAATCTTTATTGCAACCTGCTAAATAGGTTTCTCCTGAATGACAAAGATGGGAACAACAACTTTAAAAGTTAACTGTAAGCTTCCAACTCACATTTACAAGTATAAGATTGTGTAGATAAATTTATTCTATTCACCCACATTCCTATAAAAATTATCAACCAGAATAGCCGTAGCGGTGGCCACATTCAACGATTCGGCCTGGCCGAAACCAGGTATTTTTATTAAACTTTTTACTTTATCTGCTACGGCCGGGCTTAGGCCATTAGCTTCGTTGCCCATCACTAATATTCCTTCGGGTAACAATTGCAGCCGGTGAATATTCTGGCCATTGAGAGCGGCACCATAAATATTAAACTGGCTGGAATATTGGTTTAAAAATTCCGGTAAATTTACGTAGGTTGCAGAAACGCGGCAAAAAGAACCCATGGTGGCTGCAATAACTTTGGGGTTATAAAAATCGGCGCAAGTATGGGAGCAAATAATATTTTTAATGCCGTACCAATCGGCCACCCGGCTAATAGTTCCTAAATTACCCGGGTCCCGAATATCATCCAAAGCAATGGTAAAAGGATTTTCGGAAGGGTTAAACGGAGCTGGTTTTTTAATTTTGGCAATAGCCAGCGCAGCGTTGTTAGAAGCATACGTACCGGCTTTTACCAAATCTTCTTCGGTAATAATTTCATAAGCATAACCTTTGTGCAGGATTTTGGTATTTGATTGGTAAAAGGCTTCGGTTATAAAAAGCTTTTCAATGGCAAAATCCGAATGCAGCAATTCCCGCACACTTTTTGCGCCTTCTACCAGGAAGGCTTGGTGAATAAGCCGATATTTTTTTATTTGCAGGGAGTTAATATACTTAATTAAGGCTTTCGATAACATAGCGGCAACTGCATTTGAAACTTCGATTTTACATATTTGTATTTTCAATCACAATATTATTTTTAGGTAGCTGCGTTCCCACCCAGCATTTAGCCGAAAACGAAAGGCTTTTGTACAAAATAAAGCTACGGGGTGTAGAAGAAAACGACCCGAACCGGATTATGGCCTTGTATCAGCAGCGCCCCAACCGAAAAGTACTGGGCGCTACGCCATATCTATCTATTTATTATTTTGGCAAAAAATTCTTTAACCCCAAAAAAATTGAGCAGCGCCTGGTAGAGAAACGGGCCGAGTTTGACCGGCGAATTCAGCGGGCAGGAACCGATTCAAATAAAATTGAGAACCTACTGCGCAAACGCGAAAAAAAGATTACGCGCCTAACCAGCCACCTGGAAGAAGGCAACGCCATTATGCAGATTGGCGAGCCGCCCGTAATTTATGATTCGCTCAAGGCCCAGGCCACGCTCCAGCAAATTCATAATTACCTCAACTCCAAAGGTTATTTTAAACACCAGGCTTCTTTTACCACCGATTCCCAAAACAAAAAATTAACCCTGAACTACAACATTCAGGAAAACGTGCCTTATACCTACTCCCAGGTTAATTACAACATAAAAGATACCGCTGTGGCGGCCATTATTGATTCTACCCGTGCAGAATCGTTGGTAAAAGTAAACCAGCACTACGACGAAGAGGTACTTGTAAACGAGCGCGACCGGATTGAATTGCTCCTGAAAAACCTGGGCTACTACCAATTTAAAAAACAATTTATTGTGGCCGATGTAGATACCAGTTTCGAACAGAACCAGGTAAGGCTGCAGATTACTATTAACAACGATAATGATACCATCCCCCACCAGGTATTCCGGTTGGGGCGGGTAAATTTTAAAGCCGATGCCAACCTGGAACGGTTCGGCCTGGAGCGCGACACCATTTTGTTTAACCGTATTTATTATCTGGCCTATAACCACCGCATATCGCCCCGCATTATTGATAAAAAAATAACCATCCGGCCGGGCCAGCGGTACAGTTTACGCCGCACATCTATTACTAACCGCCTCCTCACCAACCTGGATATGTTCCGGTTTTTGAGTATTAATTACCAGGTTGATACCCTAAACTCAACTTTGCTGACGGCCAATATTAACGCGAACCCCAGCCGCCGGTTCCAGGAAACTACCGAAGCCGGCGTAAGTTACAGCGCTTACCTGCCCGGCCCTTTCGGCAATTTACGCCTTACGGTTCGTAATATATTTGGCGGCGCCGAGTTGTTCGAAATTGGTTTTCGGGGCGGTTTAGAAGGTCAGTTTGCCTTAAACGGGCGCAGTGGTAATACCCAGCGCCCGGGTTCGGTTTATACCACCGAACTGGGAGCTAATACGGCCATTATTTTTCCGCAATTTCTGGTGCCTTTTAATGCCAACCGGTATTTTATCCGGTACAGTCCCCGCACCCGCGTGAATTTAAATTATACCTATATCGACCGCCAGGAATTTACCCGTACGAACCAGCAAACCACCTTCGACTATATCTGGCAGATGTCGAACCGCTTGCAGCACGTTTTTACGCCGTTTGATTTAAGCATCAACTCCACCCATAACATTGATCCAGGTTTTAAGCAACGCCTGATAAATGCGCGACCCGAGCAGAACCGGGAGGTAGCCACTACCTACGAGAAAAGCTTTGCTTCGTCGTTTATTTCCAGCATGAACTATACCCGCGTCTTCAACACAAATAATTATAACCATACCCTGGATGCTATATTCACGAGGTTATTTGTGGAAGAGTCGGGTTTGTTAGGCAGCATGGTTTTCCGGGGCCGCGACTCGATTCCGCTGGGGAATGATTATTTAAAAATATTCAAATATTACCGCGTTAACACCGATGTCCGTCGTTACTTTAAATTAGCCCCGACTACTTTTTTAGTGTCCCGGTTAAATATTGGTTTGGCCCGTGCTTTCGATAAAAACGATTACTTGCCCTACGACCGGTATTATTATGCGGGGGGCGGTACCAGTGTGCGGGCTTTCCGGCCGCGCCGCTTAGGTCCTGGCTCTTATTTCCCCGTCAGCCGCGATTCTTTAGGCCGGTTTGAATATGAAACGGATGGCACTTACCGCCGCGATATCCAGAGCGAGCAACAGGGCGAATTGCTGTTAGAAGCAAATATGGAATATCGGTTTAACCTGTTTAGTTTTGTCAACGGGGCTGTATTTCTGGATGCCGGCAACATCTGGATGCTCACCAATGATCCGGCGCGGCCCGGCTCTCAGTTTGAGTTTAAAGATTTCTGGAAGGAATTTGCCGTTGGAACCGGGTTTGGTTTCCGGTTCGATTTTACTTTCCTGATTGCCCGGATAGACCTTTCGGCCAAAGTATACGACCCTTCCCTGCCCCTGGGCAAACGGTTTGTACTGGATAAAACGGTCCTTTTTAACTCTGATAATTACTACAACCTGGCTTTTAACCTGGGCATTGGTTATCCATTTTAAAATTTCATCTTAATACGCTAAACCGCTGCCCTTGCTGCGTGTATTTACCATAGCCGTCCGGCTAAGAAAAAATATCGCTTTCAATCTCTTGGCTTGTCTCCTGGCAAGCCAAGAGATTGAAAGCGATATTTTTTTATTTTTGCCACAAAGTTTGGCCTTATCTTCCGGCCGGTGAGGGCACAGGCCGGGGAACAAGTATTCATGGTATTGACTGGCTTATTGTTCAAATAAAAGAATATTATTCTGCAAGTAATTGGCCGATGGCAACTGCTACTTTTTCGGGGTTAGGTAGCATCATCTTCTCTAACGCAATATTTAACGGAACGGCCGGCAGATCAGCGGCTCCCAACACCCGAATGGGCGCATCTAAATACTGAAAACAGCTTTGGGATAAGCGGCCGGCCAGGGCTTCGGCAAAGGAGTTAGTGGCGGGCTCTTCGGTTAATATTAAAGCTTTACCGTGCTTTTGTACCGATTGCTGTAGCAGCGAATAGTCCAGGGGAAATAAAGTTCTTAAATCAATAATTTCAATCTGTCCGGGAAAACGATTAGCCGCAGCTTTGGCCCAGTAAACGCCCATGCCGTAAGTAATAATTACCAGCGTATCGCCGGCACTTAATTTTTCTGGATTGGCGGGTAAGTCTATTCGGGCTTTGCCTAAAGGCAGCATATAATCTTCGGCGGGTTCTACGGTTTTGGCCTCTTTGGTGCCGGGCAACTTAGACCAGTACAACCCTTTGTGCTCCAGAATAATTACTGGGTTGGGGTCCAGAAAGGCCGCTTTCATCAAACCTTTTATATCGGCAGCGTTAGAAGGGTAAGCTATTTTAATTCCTTTAATGGTTAACAACGTAGATTCGATGCTGCCGGAATGGTAAGGACCACCCCCACCGTAAGCGCCAATCGGTACCCGGATTAAGGTTTGTACCGGAAACTTGCCTTGCGTCAGGTAACAGGACTTGGAAATTTCTTCTACCAATTGGTTCAAACCGGGCCAAATGTAGTCGGCAAACTGAATTTCCACAATCGGTTGGGCACCCACCGCCGACATACCGGCCGTAGAACCAATAATATAGGCCTCCTGAATGGGCGTATTAAAAACCCGCTCATCGCCGAACTTGGTTGCCAGTAAGGCCGCTTCCCGAAACACCCCGCCCAGTTGCCGGCCCACGTCCTGTCCGTATAGCAAGGCGGCAGGGTACTGCTTTAATATTTCTTCTACGGCGTGCAAAGCCGCATCTACCATTGTTATTTTCTCCGCATTGGGCGGGGTTCTCTCACCCGTTTCTGCTGTAACCGGTGTAGGGGCAAATACGTGTTCGGCAAATGTATCGGGGTCCGGGTTGGGTGCGTCCAGTGCTTTCTGGTATTGATCCTGCACAAAAACCTGTACTTGTTGGTTCAGTTCTAATAATTCTTCCGGTTTTAAGCCGGCCTTAATTAAAAACTTTTGCAGAATAGGTAATGGGTCATGGTGTGATTGCTGTTCCAGGTCATCGCCGCGGTACCACTCCCGCCGCACGCCCGATGTATGGTGGCCGAGCAGCGGGCACTTAGCATGCACCAGCACCGGGCTTCTTTTATCCCGGCAATATTTAAAAGCTTCCTGCATGGTTTCGTAGGAGGCCCGGAAATCGGAGCCGTTTACCCGCAGGCGGTGCAAGCCTTTAAAACCGGCGGCAAATTCGTACGCATCCATGGCCCGCATTTCCGAAGCCTTCGCCGAAATGCCCCACCCGTTGTCCTGCACCAGGTACACAATAGGCAATTTTTTCAGTACCGACATTTGCAGCGCTTCGGCCACCTCCCCTTCGGTAACCGAGCCGTCGCCTAACGAACACAGCACAACCCGTTTTTCCGCAGGGTTAAGGATACCTTGTTTTTCGAGGTATAATATAGCGTGGGCCATGCCGGTAGCCGGAATAGACTGCATGCCCGTAGCTGAGCTTTGGTGCGGAATTATGGGGAAACCTTCGCGCTTTAACGAAGGATGGCCGTAATACAAGCGCCCCCCGGAAAAAGGATCGCCGGCTTTGGCAAATAACTGGTACATGAGTTCCGAAGGACTTAACCCTAACCCCAGCAAGATAGATTCGTCGCGGTAATAAAGAGCGGCATAATCGTGGGGTTTCAACCCAAAAGCCGCTGCCAGCTGAATGGCCTCGTGACCCCGGGAAGTGCTATGCACGTATTTAGAGCAAATCTGTTTGTTTTCTTCGTAAATATCCGACATACAGCGGGCTGTTAACATAAGCCGGTATGCCTTTAATAAAAGCGCAGGGTCGATCTTCACAGAGAAACGGTTGTTTGTTGTTGGGTTAGGGTCAGGTTTGGTATATTGGTTTACGAAAAATAAATCCGGAAGATTAAGGCAATCCTGGACGCCGAAAATTGCGAACCGTCGTTTATCCTATAAATTTGCCCTTTAGATATTATTTGTAAACGATGAAAGAAGAAGTAGAAGCTTTTTTTAAATCATTTCAGGACAATTTATGCAGCGCACTGGAAAGCTGCGATGGCGGGGCTCTTTTTACCGAAGATTTGTGGTATAAAGGCGAAGGAGAAGGCGGCGGTCGCACCCGCATTTTTCAGAACGGTCAGGTGCTGGAAAAAGGCGGGGTATTATTTTCGGCGGTTACCGGCACCTTGCCCGAAGCGGCGGCTAAAGCCTTGTTATTGCCCGACCCTCATTTTTTTGCCACTGGCGTTTCGGTGGTGCTGCACCCAATCAGCCCCATGGTGCCTATTACCCACATGAACGTGCGGTATTTTGAAGCGGGCAACGGCGAGGCCTGGTTTGGCGGCGGCATTGATTTAACCCCGATTTATTTAGATAAAGCCCAAGCCGTAAACTTTCATAAAGCTCTTAAAAAAGCCTGCGACCAGCACCACGTGGGCTATTACGACGAATTTAAGAAATGGGCAGATGATTATTTCTACTTGACCCACCGGCAGGAGACCCGGGGCGTAGGCGGTATCTTCTTCGATCGGTTATTGGCCACGTCCGAAATCAGCCTACCCGAAAGGTTTGCCTTTGTACAATCCGTAGCTAATACCTTTGCGCCAGTATATACGGATATCATGAACCAAAACCGGGATTTACCTTACACGCCGGAACAAAAGCAATGGCAATTGCTACGCCGGGGCCGGTACGTTGAATTTAACCTGGCGCTAGACCGGGGTACCCGTTTTGGCCTGGAAACCGGCGGCCGGACCGAGTCTATCCTGATGAGTTTACCGCCGCTGGCGGGTTGGGAATATAATTACCAGCCTGAGGCCAACAGCCCGGAAGCCGATACATTAAAGTATTTGAAAAAAGATATTGACTGGATTAACCTGTAACGCCTGTGCTGGAATACCTGAAAGAACTAGACCTGCAATTATTTGACTACCTCAACGGCTATACCCATACCTTCTGGGATGCTTTTATGATTCAGATTTCGGACCGGAAATTCTGGTTTCCGCTGTATGCTTTTTTGCTCTTTTACCTGATATATACCTTCCGGAACCAGAGCATCCTGAAATTAGTAGCCATTGGCCTGACTATAGCTGCTGCTGATGGCATTTCGGCCCAAATTATTAAACCCTTGGTTGGTCGTTTAAGGCCATGCCACGATGCCGCCTTGGCCGATATAGTGGTAATTATAGACCGCTGTGGCGGGCAGTATGGGTTTGTTTCCTCGCATGCCGCTAATACTTTTGGCTTGGCTATGATTGCGGCTATGTTGCTCGACAAAAGGTATTTTTATCTTAAATTATTCCTGTTTGTCTGGGCCACTTTTATCTCGTACAGCCGCATATATTTGGGGGTACATTATCCGGGCGATGTGTTATTTGGAGCGCTCCTCGGAATTTTACTAGGCTATATTATTGGTAAATTGTACTGGTGGACCCGGAATCGTTATTACCCCGAGAAACCCGCTGAATTATAGAACTACTAATCTTTTCGAGCTTTACTTAGTACAAAAGGGTTTATCTTGTTAGCTTGTTCCTGCGTATAGCTTATTCTGAAATCAAATATTAAAACGATGAGCGAAGCGAAGAAAACAACGAACCGAAAAGAAATTCAGGAATGGGCCGAAAAGCACGGCGGCGTGCCTGCCATTATTAAAGGTACCGATAAAAAAGGTAAAGGCGAAGGTTTACTGCGGATTCATTTTCCGGACAAAAGCGACCAGGACGATAATTTTGAAGAAATCAGTTGGGAAGAATTTTTTAAAGAATTTGAGCACAGCAAACTGGCGCTGCTCCACGACCCCAAAGGCAACTTTAACAAACTGGTTAACCGCGATTAATATTTCGAAGGCCGCCCCCAAGGGCGGCCTTTAATATTTGTCTACCTCCTAATTATTTATCCTTTAAAATTCGGGCAATATATTTCCCGATGATGTCGAACTCCAGGTTTACGCGGGTACCGGGCTGCACCTGATTCAGGTTGGTGTGTTCGTACGTATACGGAATAATAGCCACCGAAAAATAATTAGGTCCGGAATTTACGACCGTTAAACTGATGCCGTTTACACAAACCGAACCTTTCTCCACCGAAATATTGCCCGGAGCCGGATCATATTCAAAAGTAAAAAGCCAACTTCCATCCTGATTTTTAACCTCGGTGCATACGGCAGTCTGGTCTACGTGGCCTTGCACAATGTGCCCGTCAAACCGCCCGTTGGCGGCCATACAACGCTCCAGATTTACTTTATCGCCAATATTTAAATCATTCAGGTTGGTTTTTTGCAGCGTTTCGTCTATGGCCGTTACGGTGTAGTTTTCCGGCTGCAAATCTACTACAGTCAGGCACACCCCATTATGCGCCACGCTTTGATCTATTTTTAATTCTGATAAAAAAGGGCAAGTCAGCGTAAAATGTTTATTCGTTCCTTCTTCCCGAATATTTACTACCTGCGCCTGCGCTTCTATAATGCCTGTAAACATTTATTTTAAATTATAATTAATCTCTGGTTTAACGTAAATTTTAAAACTAACCCTGCCAAAAACAGTTGTCTTAATGCTTTAAAAAAGGGTATAACTTCGGTTAAATTTCACTGGCAACCTAGAATTTAGGTTTCTAAATGCTAATTTCGCAATTCGTTGGATTAAAAACGCTGGCATTACGTAAATTAACTTAATGGCCATTAAAACCCGAAAGGTTCAGGATGCCTGTTTTTGCCAAATATACCATTATTAAATATTATTCATGTTTACCGATAGCTACAAACACAAAGGCATGCGTAACGGGTTGGTCCGGTTAATCCGGGAAAAAGGAATCCGGGACGAGCGGGTGTTGCAGGCTATAGCCGACGTGCCCCGGCATTTCTTTTTTGAAAAAGCCTTTCTGGAACATGCGTACCAGGACAAAGCTTTTCCGATTGGCGAAGGCCAAACTATTTCGCAACCTTACACTGTAGCGTATCAAACCGAACTGCTGGAGGTGCAGCCTACTGATAAGGTCCTGGAAATTGGTACCGGGTCGGGTTACCAATGCTGGATTCTGCTGAAATTAACTCCCAACGTTTATACCATCGAATACAATAAAATTCTGTACCAGAAAGCCGTAAACTTTTTTAAAGCCATGAACCTGAAACCGAATACATTTTTGGGTGACGGCTCTTTGGGGTTACCCGCCTATGCACCTTATGATAAAATATTGGTTACAGCTGGTGCTCCCGTGGTACCTAAAACTTTACTATCGCAGTTAAAGGTTGGCGGCATTCTGGTAATACCGGTAGGCGATACGAACAACCAAAAAATGATACGGATTACCCGGGTAGGCGAAGACGAGTTTACCCGCGAAGAATTAGATAACTTTAAATTTGTACCGCTATTAGGTAAATCCGGCTGGAATTTATAAAGAACCTATTTTAAGACACTTGGTTTACCCCTTCGCGCAAGCGCACTTTTCCGATACATAAAAACATTCATGAAAAAACAAAAAAGTGTAAAAGCCTCTTTCACCACCATGACGGAACTGGTTTTACCTAACGATACCAATACCCTGAATAACCTGATGGGCGGCCGCATGATGCACTGGCTGGATATTGTTTCGGCCATTTCGGCGCAGAAACATTCCAACCGCATGGTAGTTACCGCCTCTGTAGATAATGTTTCTTTTAAAAACAGCATTAAATTGGGCAGCGTGGTTACCTTAGAAGCGCAGGTTACCCGGGCCTTTAATTCTTCTATAGAAGTACACGTAAATGTGTACGCCGAAGATATTCCCTCCGGAACCAAAGTAAAATCGAACGAAGCTTTCTTAACTTTTGTGGCCGTAGATCAATCGGGCAACCCGATAGATGTGCCCGATGCCATACCAGAAACGGAAGAGGATATGCGGCTTTACGAAGGGGCCTTGCGGCGGCGGCAGTTACGCCTGGTGTTGGCCGGCCGCATGAAACCCGAAGAAGCCGTAGAATTAAAATCTATTTTCAATTTGCAGCAAGGATAAAAATGGCGGAGCCAGACTTATTACCATTTTACCAGCATTTTTACTCGGAGCACTTGTTTGTAGTACCCGAAACCGGTTCGGCCAATGCTAATATTCCGGCGCAACCGGCAGTTCCGCCGCGGCCCGAAGTGGTAAGCGGCGATACGCCTTTAACAAAAAAGTTTTATGTATCCGGCGAAAATAAAAAAGGATTGGTTTTGCTGTTTTCATTACCCGCCGCAGAGTTTGCCACCTTGCCGCAAAATGTTTTCCTCACGAAGGTGTTAGCGGCTATTCAGCATATGCCCGCCGATGTGGCTTACGTAAATCTGGAGCCTGGTTATAAAATTAATATTTTCGATTTATCGAAAGAAACAAAGTTGGAGCAAGTAGTAGCCTTTGGTAAAGATTTAGTTGATTTGGCGATTGGCTTTCAGATACACCTATATAAACCGGCCGCCGTTGGCCAAGTTCCATTACTCCTGGCCGATCCTTTAGAATACATTGAGAATGATGTAAACCGGAAAAAAAATTTATGGAGCGGCTTACAGGCAATATTTTTAAATAAATAAAAGAATAGCCTTAAACAACTACCATTTAATAAAAACCCACCAAGTTTGCTATCCTGAAAGGAAGTTAGAAAGTAATACAGGAAGTTTCCGCCCTACTGGTTTTACCTGTAATACTTTCAAATATTAGATATTTTAAAGAAAAAAAAGGTAACAGTTTTAAAAGATGGTTTACACGATTAATTATCACCTTGTATATACTGTTAGCAGATTGGTTTAAAATAAAAATGCCTTCCATTTCAGAAGGCATTTTCGTTATTTATAAAGCTTAGGTTTTATTTCATTAACGAAGCTAATTTTTCTTCCAGAGAAGGGCCTCTTAGGTTTTTGGCAATAATTTTTCCTTCCTTATCCAGCAGCAGGGTTTGCGGAATAGCCTGGATGTTATACAATTTGGCAGCACTGCTCTCCCACCCTTTCAGGTCCGAAACGTGCGGCCAGGTAAGCTTATCTGCGTCAATCGCCTTCAGCCATTTATCCCGCGATTCGTCCAGCGATACGCCAAAAATCTCGAAGCCTTTGTCTTTGTACTGGTTGTACATCCGCACCACATTCGGGTTTTCCTGGCGGCATGGGCCGCACCAACTGGCCCAAAAATCGACTAACACGTATTTGCCACGCAGCGAAGACAGCGAAACGGATTTGCCATCGGGAGCCGGTAAGCTAATATCCGGCGCCTGTTGGCCAACTGCTACAGTTCGAAGGGTACTTAATTTGGTGGTTAGCGCCCGGGTAAATTTTGAATCCGGAATAGTTTTGTTAAAGGCAGTTGCCATGCTATCGGCAAAAGCAAACTCTTCGTCGGGGTTAATCAGGCTAAGTGTGGCAAAAGCCGATACCACCGAATTAGATTTGGAGCGGATAATATTTTTAAGGCGTTGATTATTTGCCTTTTGCAAATCCATAAACTTTTGCTGCAAACCCGCGAGCGAATCTTCCTGACCAGCCGTTTGGGCAGCAACAAAACGTTTTTCCAGTTTAGCGCCGGCTTCCTGCATACTGGTTAACACTGCCTCAATGCGCTTCAGGTTTTCCGATTCTTTAGAGCCTTGAACCGTATTGGTTTTACGTAAATCTTTGGCATCGGCAGTCACTTCAATTCGCTGGGTATCTACCACCAGTAACATCATGTTCTGGTCGTTCAGCGAAATCCGGTAAATGCCCGGGTCATCGGCCTTGCCGGTAAATTCAAAAGAACCGTCGCTTTTTACTTCGGCGGTATCGCGGAAAACAAATTGCTGCTCGCCTAACTCGCTCAGGTAAATATTACCCGAAGTCTGGTTTTGCAGTTTCCCTTTAATGGTAAAAGAATCTTCCTGCGTACCATTTTTGGAGCCTATTTTATTACAACCGCTAAAAGCTGCGGTTAAGAATAAAAAAGCCACTAAAACATTTTTTTTCATTTCTGATTATTTAAACTCTCACCAGGTAAACTCCTTCCAGGCTGATTTAGTATGAATTACCCTAAGCGCAATACATTAAATTTGCCGCACCCAAAGCAGCCCGCCAATGAATTACATATTTTACAGGGCTTTTAGTTTCTCCTGCAATAATTTATTCGTTGTTTTGGGGTCGGCTTTGCCCTTGGTCAGCTTCATAATCTCGCCCATAAACATACCCACCAATGCCGTTTTACCAGCTTTGTATTCGGCTACTTTTTTCGGATTATTTTGCAGCACCTGGTCAATAAAGCCCACCAAAGCATTATCATCCGATTCCTGAATCAGGTTTAACTCTTCGGCTGTGGCCAGTGCCGATTTGTCCGGGTTTTTAACCAGGTGCGGAAAAATATTGCGGGTGGCGGCCGTGTGGTTTACTTTATTTGCTTCTACTAAAGAGATTATCTCGGCAATTTGAGCCGGTTGCAGCGGAAACTCCGAAACATGCAGTGCCAGCTCGTTAAGGTGCGATTTTACCGGACCCATAACCCAGTTAGAAGCCGCTTTGTAATTGGTAGTATGCTTACAAACGGCATCAAAATATTCCGCAATCTCTTTTGTATCAGTCAGTACATTCGCATCGTACTCCGGTAAGCCAAACTCCTTGGTGAACTTGGCATAAAGCTCGTGCGGCAAACTCGGCATCTGGCGGTGAATACGGTCGAGCCACTCCTCCGAAATAACCAGCGGCGTTAAATCCGGTTCCGGGAAATACCGGTAGTCGTTCATCGATTCTTTTGAGCGCTGACCGGAAGTTAAACCGGTATTCGCATCAAAGCCCCGGGTTTCCGATTCAATCGTTTCGCCGGCTTCCAGCATCGCAATCTGACGTTCTATTTCGTGGTCGATGGCCCGCTGCACATTCCGGAATGAGTTCATATTTTTAACCTCTACCTTGGTACCAAATTTTTCGGCACCTTTCAGCATCACCGAAACGTTGGCATCGCAGCGCAAAGAACCTTCTTCCATGTTACCGTCGCAAATATCGAGGTACCGCACCAGTTTCTTAATTTCTACCAGGTAGGCATAAGCTTCGTCGGAATTATGAATATCCGGTTCCGATACAATCTCAATCAGCGGCACACCGGCGCGGTTAAAATCAACCAAAGTTTCAGTTTCACCGGCCAGGTGCATCGATTTACCGGCATCTTCTTCCATGTGGATGCGGGTAATATGAATATTTTTCTCCTGCCCATCGGCTAACTGAATAGCTACATAACCTTTCTGGCAAATCGGGGTTTTATCCTGGGTAATCTGGTAGCCTTTTGGCAAATCCGGATAAAAATAATTTTTACGCGCAAAAATATTGGTGCGGGTTATTTCACAATTAGTGGCCAGACCCATTTTAATGGCAAAGTCTACGGCTTGCTTGTTCAGGCGCGGCAAAGTACCCGGATGCCCCAGCGTAATAGCGCTAATATTGGTATTGGGCAGCGAACCATACTCCGTAGTATCGGCGGTAAAAGCTTTGCTGTTGGTAAGTAACTGGGCGTGTACTTCTAAACCGATAATGGGCTGGTATTTGTCTAATATTTCTTTATCCATGGATGAGGATAATATTTATACGTTTTAAATAAATTATTTTAAACAGGTAAAAGCCAGCTAGCTAAATGGCTTTGGTTTAATTAAACGGCAACCGCTTTGGCAATCAGCTCTTCGGCTTTGGCCGGAATGGCTGCTAAACCGCTAACGTCTTTACCGCCGGCCGTGGCGTAAAACGGCTGACCACCGCCCCCGCCTTTAATTTCTTTCGCCAGCTCTTTTACCAAAGCTACGGCATTCAAACTTTTATCGGCAACTAAATTATCCGACAGCATTACGGCTAACTGGGGCTTGCCGTCTATTTCGGCAGTTAACACCAGCACCAGGTTTTCCGGCACTACATTCCGGATATCGTAAGCCAGTTTCTTCAAATAATCCGCAGAGCTCACATCCGCTTTTTCGGCGATGAGGCTAATCTGGTCAATTTTCTTAGCCTGGCTTATAAGGGTATATTTCTGGCTGGCCAGTTGCTTTAATTCAAACTGCTCCAGTTGCTTTTTCAGCAGATTATTTTCTTCGAGCAGGCGCTCCACGTTTTTGGTTAAGCTGCCTTGTTGGCCAACTAATTCCTTTATTGCTTCGAGTTGCTGCAATTGCTCCTGCACGTATTGTTCTGCCGAAACAGCTGTTACAGCTTCTATGCGGCGCACGCCCGCGGCTACGGAGCTTTCCGAAACAATTTTAAAATAACCAATTTCGCCGGTGCTGGGCACGTGAATACCACCGCACAACTCCACCGAAAAATCTTTATCAAAGGTAATTACCCGCACAAAATCGCCGTACTTTTCGCCGAACAAGGCCATAGCGCCCATGGCTTTGGCTTCTTCAATCGGTACATTGCGCTGCTCGTTGAGCGGAATATTTTTCCGGATATGCTCGTTTACAATACTTTCTACATCGCGCAACTGGTCTTCGGTTACTTTGGTAAAGTGCGAAAAGTCGAAACGCAATAATTTCTCGTTTACCAAAGATCCTTTCTGGTTTACGTGGTCGCCCAGCACTTCTTTTAAAGCAGCGTGCAGCAAGTGCGTAGCCGAGTGGTTTTTCTGAATAAGCGAACGACGGCCGGTATCTACCAGACAAGTTAAAGAAGAATTAAGGTCTTCCGGTAAATCGTGGGTAACGTGAATAATCAGGTCGTTTTCTTTTTTCGTATCCAGCACGCGCACCTGGCTCAATTCGGATTCCAGAAAACCGGTATCGCCCACCTGACCACCACTCTCGGCGTAGAAGGGCGTTTTATCCAGCACCAGGTGGTATTCGGTTTTACTTTTGGTTTTCACTTGGCGGTATTTCACCAGGCGGGCTTCGGCGGTTAAATTGTCGTAACCAATAAAAGCAGTTTCGGCCTCGTCGTTCAGGATAACCCAATCGCTTTGCTCGGCCTGAGCCGCATTGCGGGAACGGTTTTTCTGCTCCTGCATTTCTTTTTCAAAGCCGGCTTCGTCAACGCTAAAGCCGTTTTCTTTGGCAATTAACGCTGTTAAATCGGCTGGAAAACCAAAAGTATCATATAATTCAAAGGCTGTCTTGCCGTCAATAATATTCTGGTTGGAAGTAAATTTATCCCGCAGGCTATCAATCCGCTTTAAGCCGTTTTCCAGCGTACGCAGAAAAGCCAATTCTTCTTCTTCAATTACCCGTACCACAAAATTCTGCTGGGCCTTCAACTCAGGGAATATTCCCAAGGTCTGATCAGCTAATACTGGTACCAGTTTGTACAGGAACGGCTTTTTAAAGCCCAGGAAAGTAAAGGCATAACGCACCGCCCGGCGCAAAATCCGGCGGATTACATAACCAGCTTTGTTATTCGAGGGCAACTGTCCGTCGGCAATGGCAAAAGCAATGGCCCGGATGTGGTCGGCTAATACGCGGGTAGCAATATCTTTCTTTTCGTCGGTGCCGTAGGTGTAGCCCGCTTCGCCGGCAATAAACTGGATCAGCGGCTGAAATACATCAGTATCGTAGTTCGATTGCTTGCCCTGGATAGCCATGCACAAACGCTCAAAACCCATTCCGGTATCTACGTGCTGCGCAGGCAGTTTCACCAATGAGCCATCGGCTAACCGGTTAAACTCCATAAACACGTTGTTCCAGATTTCTACCACCTGCGGGTGGTCGTTATTAACTAAATCATAACCCGATTGCCGGGCTACTTCTTCGTCGGAACGTAAGTCGATGTGAATTTCGGAGCAAGGGCCACAAGGGCCGGTTTCGCCCATTTCCCAGAAATTATCTTTCTTGGAGCCAAACAAAATTCGCTCTTCGCTGCCTAATATTTTTTTCCAGATCCCGAAAGCTTCCTCGTCTTTGGGTAAATTATCTTTTTCGTCGCCGCCAAAAACACTCACATACATGCGTTCTTTGGGCAGGTTGTAAACTTCCGTAAGCAGTTCCCAGGCCCAGGGCAGCGCTTCTTTTTTAAAATAGTTGCCAAAGCTCCAGTTACCCAGCATCTCGAACATGGTGTGGTGGTAAGTATCGTAACCTACCTCTTCCAAATCGTTGTGCTTACCTGATACCCGCAAACATTTTTGCGTGTTGGCTACCCGGGCATACGGCGCAGGTTTATTGCCCAGAAAATAATCTTTAAACTGGTTCATACCGGCATTCGTGAACATCAGCGTCGGGTCGTCTTTAACCACAATGGGGGCCGACGAAACAATATGATGATCTTTTGAAGCGAAAAAATCTAAAAATTTCTGCCGGATATCTGCTGCGTTCATAAATACTGAATTAACTTAATATTACCAGAACAGCTTTATTGTATATCTGAAAAAATAAGCTAATTTTTGCACCTTACTTTCTCTCCTGTATTGCCTGTTTCTGATTGGGGGCAAAAGTAGTATATTTTAAAAAGAAACGGTAATAACTCCTTAATTTATATACAGGGACAACCCAAATGCCGGGCTACTGGTAAATAAATTACATTACACAAACACTTATGCCTTTTAAGGAAAAAGATATAGAAAAACAATATTACAGCATTGGCGAGGTTGCGGCTATGTTTGAGGTAGCGCCATCGCTGATAAGATTCTGGGAAACCGAATTTGAGGTACTGAAGCCCAAGAAGAGCAAAAAAGGCAACCGCCTGTTTACGCCCAAAGATATCGAAAACCTGCGCATTGTGTACCACCTGGTAAAAGAAAGGGGCTTTACCATTCAAGGAGCCCGCGAGGTTTTAAAAAACAAAGGGGTGCAAACCAGAGATAAATACGAAATAATTCAATCGCTGGAAAAAGTTCGCGACTTCTTAACTCATATTAAAAATCAGTTAGGGTAATATTTTAGGTTGCAAGTTAAAAGTTTTCGTTAATACCCATCTGTTTGTTTCCTGAAGGTTCTTATGAATTATAAAATACACGTTACGTTTTTCCTGCTGGGATTATTCTTGTGGAATTGTAATTCGCCGGAAAAGCCGGCCGCTGCTCCTACAGCCCTGGACCCGAAAATATTCATAGCAATAATGGATTCATCGGCTACGGCCTGGAACGAGGGTAGTCTGGACGGGCACCTTTCCATTTACGATTCGGCGGCTACTTTTATGGGCGCTAATGGCTTAATTAGTATACCTACGGTAAAAGAGAATTTTCAGAAAAAATATTTTAACGGTTCTAAACCGGTACAGCAACTAGCTTTCGAAGAAATTCAGGTGAAGCCTTTGGGTACTGATTTTGCCCTGTTAACCGGTAAATTTATTTTAAGCGGCGGTGATCAGCCCGAAAGAAGCGGCCGTTATTCTTTGGTTTTTACTAAAACCAAAACCGGCTGGAAAGTTTTACACGATCATTCAAGCTAATTTTTGCGTTTAAGCTACCAGAGCAAAATTGGATAGTATGGGCGAAGAGTTAGTTTATGAAGTAGGCATAGGTTTATTACCCGGCATCGGCAATTATTTAACCCGTACGCTTATTAGTTATTGCGGCTCCGCTAAACAGGTTTGGCATTCGCCACCAGGTAAAATAGAAAAAATTCCTGGCATTGGTCCCACGGCCCTGAACTCGCTTAAACATGGCAAAAGTGTTTTAAAACAAGCCGAAATCATCTTAGCACAAGCCCAGAAAGAAGAGGTTCAGCTATTATTTTACACCCACAAAAATTACCCCGACCGCCTAAAGCAAATTGCCGACGCACCTACCCTTTTATATTATAAAGGAAATTGCAGGTTAAATCAACGTAAAATCGTGAGCATTGTGGGCACGCGCAAATGCACGCCCTACGGCAAAGAAATTACCGAGCAAATTGTAAAAGACTTAACCAAGCACCAAGCGCTTATTGTTAGCGGACTCGCCTACGGTATTGATATTGCCGCCCACCGGGCTGCTACCCAATATAACTTGCCAACGGTGGGCGTGATGGCCAACGGTTTAGACACCATCTACCCGGCGGTGCACCGTAAAATTGCCGAAAAAATGCTGGATAATGGCGGCCTACTTTCCGAAAACACCTTTGGTACCAAACCCGATGCCCATTTTTTCCCGGCCCGTAACCGCATTATTGCAGGCATGGCCGATGTTACCATAATTGTGGAGTCGGCTATAAAAGGCGGCACCCTGATTACCGCTGATATTGCCCACAGCTACAACAAAGATATTATGGCCGTACCGGGCGCCATCACCAGCCCGGTTTCGGCGGGATGCAACTACCTGATTAAGTCGCTTAAGGCCGCGGTTTATACCGAGTTAAAAGATTTAGAGGAGCTGCTGAACTGGGATTTGGAGAATGGAAATTCCTCAACGAGTAAACATGACTTGCACAAATACCAGGCAGAAGATTTTACTCCGGAGGAATTTAAAATTATTCGGGTGCTGCAGGAAATAAAAGAAGAACAAATTGACACGTTGAGCTGGAAAACCCAAATTCCGATAAACCAGATTTCTTCTTTGTTGTTGGGCTTGGAGTTTAAAGGCGTGGTAAAAGCATTGCCGGGCAAAAAATTCAGCTTAATCTAACATGTTTGTTTCCTATAATTTCAGAATAATTGCCGAACACGATTTTGGGCTTTCTTATGCAAACCGGGGCTTTCAGTACAACGATGGCTTTTTCGAAACCTTAATATGGCACCAGGGAAAGATTCGCTTCCTGGACGATCACCTGGACCGCATCAAGCGGGCCATGCAGGTTTTAAGCTTAACCCAGCTCCCGCAATTAACGGCCAGTTTTCTCCAAACCGAAGCAAATGCTCTTATCCGGCAAAATACCTTGGATACCGAGAGCATCCGAATAAAAATTAATATCTGGCGGGAATCTGGCGGCTTGTTTACCCCCGAATCGGAAGAAGCAGAAATATTGATAACCGTAGCGCCGCAGCAACCTTTTCCGGCGGTAATCGGCCAAGCTGATTTTTATACTGGCCTGCCGAACCGCTTTACGCCTTTTTCTTTTTTTAAAGGCCCTTATGCCTTGCATTATGTGCAGGCAAGTTTAGCTAAAAAGAAGGCCGGTTTAGATGAACTCATATTGTTGGACGAGCAGAAAAATATTTCGGAGTGCCTGGTATCTAATATATTTTGGATAAAAAATAACCAGGTATTTACCCCTAGTTTGGAATCAGGTTGTATTGCAGGCATTATGCGGTTAAATGTTTTACGTGCCTGTCAAATGCTAAAAATAGAAGTTTGGGAAGGTTTTTACACCAAATCCGATTTATACGCAGCCGAAGCTGTTTTTACCTCTAATGTAACGGGCTTGCGGCCCATTTTGTATATTGGTCAAAAACAATTCGCAACCAATCACCCGTTGGTAATGCAAATCGAACAATTAGTATTGGCTTGATTAATTTCCCTTTAAAGGTCATTGTTCGTTCAAACTTTATTAAGATCCCCTATTTTTGTAGCATCCGCAAGAACCCAAAAGGTGCAGTTTTGAATAAAATGTTCTTTCTTTACACCACCGTTTGCAGTGGTAAAAAAGTAAAAGGTACCCTGGCGCTATCCGCTTTCGATAAATAAAATATTTAAAGGAGAATGCGGAAAAAAATCTTAGAACTAAATGTTTAGCGCATTAAATGGTACGAAAACAGAACACGTTTTTTCCTGCTGAAAGGGTGAGGAACAACCAACATGAATACGGAATTATTACAAAAATTAGCCGGTGAACTCGAAGGAGAATTGCACTTCGATACCACCATGCGAACCTTATATGCCACCGATGCCTCGGCTTACCGCGAAATGCCGCTGGCGGTAGCTTTTCCCAAAAATATTGCCGATATAAAGAAATTAATCGCCTTTGCCCGACGCCAAAAAACGTCGCTGATTCCGCGCACGGCCGGTACTTCGCTGGCCGGGCAGGTAGTGGGCAATGGCATTGTGGTAGACGTATCGCGCACGTTTACGCAAATTCTGGAACTGAATAAAGAAGAAGGTTGGGTACGGGTACAACCTGGGGTTATTCGGGATGAGCTGAATTTCTTTCTGAAACCGCACGGGCTGTATTTTGGCCCTGAAACCTCTACGGCTAATCGGGCTATGATTGGCGGCATGGTGGGTAATAATTCCTGCGGCTCTAACTCGGTTGTATACCGCAGCACCCGCGAGCACGTGTTGTCGGTGAAAGCAATTTTGAGCGATGGTTCCGAAACGGAATTTGCCAGCTTATCCCCCGCCGAGTTTGAAGCCAAATGTCAGGGCGAAGGCACTGCTTCGGACTTGGAAACCCGTGTGTACCAGGCCGTAAAAGCCATGTTGTCGCATCCCGAGACCCAAACCGAAATCCGCAAGGAGTTTCCAAAGAAAACCGTGGAACGCCGGAACACCGGTTATGCGGTTGATTTACTGCTGGAAACCAACCCCTTCACGACCGGCTCTGAAGATTTTAATTTCTGCAAATTAATTGCCGGTTCCGAAGGTACGTTGGCTATCCTGACCGAAATAAAATTAAACGTTGTACCGCTGCCACCAAAAGAAATTGGGTTGCTTTGCGTACATACCAATACCATAGACGAGTCGCTGCGGGCTAACCTGGTGGCGTTGAAACACCACCCCAGTGCCTGCGAGCTCATGGACCATTACGTGCTGGAGTGCACCAAAGCCAATATTGAGCAGCGGCAGAACCGCTTTTTTGTGCAGGGCGACCCAGGGGCCATCCTGGTTGTAGAAATTGCCAAACATATACCGGCTGAAGTACAGGAAACAGCCGCCGCCCTCATTGCCGATTTAAAAGCAGCTGGCCTGGGCTACCATTACCCGCTCGTAACCGGCCCCGATACCAAAAAAGTCTGGACGTTGCGTAAAGCAGGTTTGGGTTTGCTGTCTAATATTCCGGGCGATGCCAAGCCCGTGGCCGTGATAGAAGATACGGCGGTAGATGTGAACGACTTGCCCGATTTTATTCAGGAGTTTAATTTAATTCTGAAGCAGCAGGATTTATATTGTGTGCATTATGCCCACGCCGGTTCCGGCGAGCTGCACCTCCGCCCGATCATCAACTTAAAAACCGTAGAAGGCAACCGCTTGTTCCGGACCATCGCCGAAGAAATTGCGCGCCTTGTAAAAAAATACGGGGGCTCTCTAAGCGGCGAGCACGGCGACGGCCGTTTGCGCGGCGAATTTATTCCCTGGATGATCGGCGAAAAAAATTACCGCCTGCTCGAAGATATCAAACGCACCTGGGACCCCGACAATATTTTTAATCCGGGCAAAATTGTGAAGACGCCGGCCATGGACACGAATTTACGCTACCAGCCCGGGCAGGAAACGCCGGAGTTTGATACCGTATTTAAGTTCCGGAACGAACAAGGCATTTTGCGGGCGGCTGAGTTGTGCAATGGCTCCGGCGACTGCCGCAAAACCCAGCTTACAGGCGGCACCATGTGCCCCAGCTACATGGCCACCCGGCACGAAAAAGATACCACCCGCGGCCGCGCCAATATGCTCCGGGAGTTTCTTACCAATTCCCCGAAAGCCAACCGCTTCGACCACCAGGAAATAATGGACACCATGGATTTGTGCTTGTCCTGCAAAGGCTGCAAATCCGAGTGTCCTTCCAACGTTGATGTGGCCAAACTGAAAGCCGAATTTCTGCAGCATTATTACGATGCCAATGGCATTTCGCTACGCACCCGTATGGTTGGCAATTATACCAAGGCGTACCAACTGGGTTCGGTAGCGCCGGGTATTTTTAACTTTTTCGCAACTAATAATTTAACCAGCAATATTACCAAAAAAGTATTATCCTTTGCCCCGCAACGGCCCCTGCCAACCTTGCAAAAAACCACCCTGCGGAGCTGGTTTAAAAAGCACCGGCAACAAAACAACGTGCCAGCTCCTGCCAAAGGTGTAGTTAATATTTTCTGCGATGAGTTTACCGATTTCAACGATACCGATATTGGTATTAAAGCCGTTTTGCTCCTAGAAAAATTAGGCTACGACGTGCGGTTGCCGAAACACTATGAAAGTGGCCGGACTTTCTTATCGAAAGGTTTGATGCGCGATGCCAAAAAACTGGCGCAACGCAACGTAGCCTTATTAAAAGATGCAGTGAATGCAGATGCGCCCTTAATCGGCATTGAGCCATCGGCTATTCTGACTTTACGCGATGAATATTTAGATTTGGTAGAGGACGAACAATTATCGGCGGCTAAGCAGATAGCGGCCAATAGCTGGCTGATAGATGAATTTATTGCCATGGAGCGGTTCAAAGGCAATATTTCGCCGGAAGCTTTTACGCAGGAAAAGAGGCATATTAAACTCCACGGCCATTGCCACCAAAAGGCCCTTTCAACGCTGGTACATACCCAGAAGATGCTTACTTTACCCGCTAATTACTCGATCGATATTATTCCGTCGGGTTGCTGTGGTATGGCGGGTTCTTTTGGCTACGAAGCCGAGCACTACGAGGTATCAATGCAGATTGGCGAACTGGTATTATTCCCGACGGTGCGTAAAACGCCCGAAGACGTAATAATTGCCGCCCCCGGCACCAGTTGCCGCCACCAGATAAAAGATGGTACCGGCCGTAAAGCGTTGCATACGTTGGAGGTGTTGTGGGATGCTTTAATAAAGTAAATGCAAAATCTTTAAGGTATTATTGTAAGCTGATTTCTTTTAATATCATCTAAAACTTTAAATAGTTATAATTTAAAATTCCGGTACCCCTTCCGAAACATTAGGTCAAGTTTCGGAAAGGGCACCGGAATTTTCAGCAGGTTGAAAACCACCTATTAAATTGGGCAGCCTTTACCCGTTAAAACCGAAACAACTAATACAAAATCACAGGAACGCTATTCCATAGAAGATAAATTAATTCTACCCAACCCTGTCATGCTGGAAGAATCTATTGCCTTACCTAATCAGAAGGTTCTTTCAAAGTGACAGATAGCAGATTGATTAAGTTGTTTATATTTCATTAACTAGCGTGCTATGGAAACAGCTTTAAGTGATTTGGTATAAGTTAAATGAAAAACAGGGATAAACTATTTGAAATGAATTACAGCCATTTCCTGTTAATTAAAATAATTTTACAGGATTTTACTCATAATCATTAAAGTAAACATTCATTCGCTGGTCTGATGTTGAATTATTAAAAATCAGATAGGTATCTTTATAACCGGAAAATAAATTATCCTGTACAATACCACTTACCAAACCTTTTCTTTCGATAGGCGTGATTTCTTCAGATTGACAGGTAAAAGTGTTACCTAAAATTTTTATTTTATTTACATTTTCCAACACCAATCCTTTGTCGAAAAAGGTGCAGCCAGAAATCCGGATATTGTACTGCAATGGGTTTTGTAAGGCCGCAAAATACGCACCCACTTTAAATATGGAATTCTGAATGGTTAAATTTCGGATACTAGGTCCATCGTTATAAAAGGGACTATTTATCTGAACACCCTTATCAAAAATACAATTAGTGATATAGGTATAGGAATCCGGTGGTAATGCTTCGCCGAATTTATAAAAGGATATATTAAAGCAACCTTTTGGAGTGTCTTCAAAAATACAATTGGTGATGTGCGTATTAGCTTCGATATGGATTCCTCCAAAGCGGTTGTTAATTGGAGTACTGCCACAACCTTTAAAATAGCCGCCATCTAAACTCAATGAACTGTGCGGATGCAACCCTTTTGACCAAACAGTCCAACCAAAGGCGCTGCACTCGATGAAGTTCATGCCAAAAGCCTTGACAATGGAGTTTTCAGAAGTGGCCAATCCTCCATGAGTTTTATAAGCCGTACACCCATAGTAAGTAGATATGGCTTTTACTCCCTCACCTTCTCCTTCATTCCAGAATCCTACTCCCCCTTGCGAACCTTCACCATTAGCCGTGCAATTTAAATAATTAACGTATTTGGCATCATCCGTATCAAAATGGTCTGCTACGGAAAAGTGCTTTTTATCTTTACTTTGGCTAAAAGATTGGCAGTTTTCAAAAGTAACAAACTCAGCGGTATCACCGGCCAGAAACATGGATTTGGACTTACCTGTGAAATTCCGCTGGCTAAAAACCTGGCAATTACGGATAGTAATATGAGAAGTGTCCGGGCCGGATACTACACACGAAACATCATGGGCATCATACACTTCTACTCTTTCTATAAGTCCATGCTGACAGTTCCCTTTAACCCATAAACCACCTTCGAATTTAGCCCCAGCTCCGTTTATAGATAAATCAGATACTGTAAAATTGTTTAAATGGTGCAGGTATAAAAAAGTATGCTCGTTACCAGAAAACTTCAGAATTGTTCTGCCAATACCAGCTCCTTTCAGTTGGAAATCAGTGATAGTTTTATGGCTGCTGCCAATTTCTAACAAATCAAAAGCATACGTGCCCGCTCCAAAAATTAAAGTTAAGGGTTTTGCACTGGCGGCATTATTTAATTCTTTTTGAAAGAAATAATTAAAACTGCGGGTATTCTCAGCGGGTGAGTTGGTTGATTTAATACCCCACAGATTTACATTTATTTCTATCATTAGAATTATTACACAGCAACTGGCGCTTTTATAGCTGGGTGCGGCTGGTATTCTACCAGTTTAAAATCCTCGAATTTAAAGTCGAAAATACTTTTTACCTCGGGGTTCAACTCCATGCGGGGCAGCGAACGGGGCTCCCGGGTTAACTGCAATTCGGTTTGCTCCAGGTGGTTCAGGTACAGGTGCGTGTCACCGCCGGTCCAGATAAAATCACCTAAATCAAGTTTGCAAACCTGGGCCATCATTTGGGTAAGCAAGGCATAGGAAGCAATATTAAATGGCACACCTAAAAATACATCGGCGCTGCGCTGGTACAACTGGCACGACAATTTATTATCGGCTACATAGAACTGAAAAAAAGCGTGGCAGGGCGGCAGCTTCATCTGGTTTATCTCGGCTACATTCCAGGCACTCACAATAATGCGGCGCGAATCCGGGTTATTTTTAAGCTGGTTTACCACTTGGGTAATCTGGTCGATGTGGCCGCCATCCGGGGTTGGCCAACTGCGCCACTGGGAGCCGTAAACCGGGCCTAATTCACCATTCTCATCGGCCCATTCGTCCCAAATAGAAACTCCGTTTTCTTTTAAGTATTTAATATTGGTTTCGCCCTTTAAAAACCACAGCAACTCGTGTATAATCGATTTCAGGTGTACCTTTTTGGTGGTAACCAAAGGAAAACCTTTGGCTAGGTTAAACCGCATCTGGTAGCCAAATACACTAAGGGTGCCAGTGCCGGTACGATCTTCCTTCCTGGTACCATTTTCCAGAATATGCCGAAGAAGTTGCTGATATTGTTGCATGTGCTTGACCTTAAAACAACCGAAAATAAGGAAAGAATTCTGAAAGCACCTAAGATTTTTAATTTTCTTTTACCTGGTATGCCGCGCCAGCTTCATCTTTAAAGTTTATTAAATTTAAAAATATTTAACACTTTGTAGCGGTTTACCCTTACGGTTAAAATGAATAAGTTGCTTGTGCGTTAGAGATTAAACTTTCAAATTGGGATTTAAAATATTAATTTTTTGGAGCCCCGTCTAAATTACCTAGATTAAATATATGTTCAGAATTCTTATTTGTTTCGCTTTAATTTTTTGCTGCTTTGGGTTAGTATTGGCCCAGGATTCTACTACTACAGGTACCCCGCCCCCCGCTGCCCCAATCACTAACTTAAACCGCCTTTTACAGGAAAGAGCGCAGATGATTAAAGATTACGAGTACTACAATGCGCAGAACAGCAATTTTTGGGGCAAGAAATCGAAGAAAGATTTACTCAACATCATAGATGTACTGAAGAAAGTAATTAATAAAGATTCGGACATTATCAGAGAAATTAACCTGGTAAACCTGAAACGGCAAGCCGAAATAAAAGCGGCCCAGGCTCAGGCTGAAAATCAGAAAAAACAAATTGAATTCCGGGCCATGGACGATAAGCGGGTGGTATCGGATAACCTGTACGATTTAAAGGCCCAGATTCAGAGTCTGGAAAATAAGCAGAAAGTAAAACAGCGCCAACTGAATGCCCTGGAAGAAAGCTTAACCGGATCGAAAGAAACCATTCAGAAACTACAGGCTTTACTTGCGACCTCGGTGGTAGCTATTCTGGGTTTAGCCATTTTTGCCTTCTCCCGCCGGAGTAAAAAGAAAGCAAAAAGATAAATAGTAAATTCCTGATTTTCTGAAACTTTTTCACTGGCCGGAAGCTTATATACTGTTCGCCTATTTATAAAAAATGGTAGCAGGCTATTTATTAAGTAACTTGCACCGGCATTGTGAAATTTTCATGTTCGAGATACAAGAAGAATTATATAAAGTAAGCAAATTACTAAAACTGGAGCAGGAAGAAGACCTCGCTCAATATAAAATAAAAAGTACCCGCAGCTCTATTCAGGAACGTAAAAAAAGTGGCTTGTGCTGGTACCCGATTACCATTACCAAAACCGAAATTGGTTTTGGTAACAAAGTAGTGGTAGAAATTGAGCGCACGGGCAGCCGCGATCAACTGCATTTATTCCAGACCGGTAAAGGAGCTTCTATTTTCAGCAACGCCAACGGCAGTCAGGGCCACGACTCGCAACAGCTTAGCGGGGTAATCATGACCCTGAAACGCAATAAACTAACGCTGGCCACCACCAAAGAAGATTTGCCTGATTGGATTGAAGATGGCAAGCTGGGCATCGACCTGACCTTTGACGAGATGAGTTACAAGGAGATGGAAATTGCTATGCGCAAAGTTACCGAAGCCGAAGATACTCGCCTGGCCCAACTCCGCGATGTTTTATACGGTGCGCAACCGGCAGTATTTTACCCTAAGCCTGACTTTGCTCCGGATGCAACTTTAAATGAATCGCAGAACGAAGCTATTAAAAATATTGAGGCAGCGAAGGATGTGGCCATTATTCACGGACCGCCGGGTACAGGAAAAACCACTACCCTGGTGCAGGCCATTCGGCGCACGCTGCAACGGGAACGGCGCCTGCTGGTAACGGCTCCCAGTAATACGGCGGTAGATTTACTCACCGAAAAATTGGCCGCCGAGGGCATTAACGTTATCCGGATTGGGAATCCTTCGCGGGTTTCGGATATTCTGCTGCACCATACGCTGGATGCGCAGATTATGGGCCACAAGGCCTACAAAGAAGTAAAAGAATACCGGAAACAGGCCGAAGAATCCAAAGCCATGGCTTATCAGTTTAAACGCCAGTTTGGCTGGGAAGAGCGCGAACAACGCCGCCTGTTAAAAGAGCAAAGCCGGGCTTTACTGGCCGAAGCCGATCAGATAGAACGCTACATAACCGACGACTTGCTCGACCGCGTGCAGGTAATTACCTGTACCCTGGTAGGATCGGCTAACCGGGTAATTCGCCATTTAACTTACGATACGGTATTTATTGACGAAGCGGCCCAGGCCCTGGAACCTGCCTGCTGGATACCCATAACCCGCGCGAACCGGGTGGTGCTGGCCGGCGATCATTGCCAGCTACCCCCCACCGTTAAATCTTTAGAAGCAGAAAAAGGTGGTTTAGAAGTTACGCTGTTTGAAAAGTGTATTCAACGGCAACCGGATGTGGCCGTTATGCTGCGCACCCAATACCGGATGCACCAGCATATTATGCAGTTTTCGAATCAGCAGTTTTACAACGGACAACTGGAGGCCCACGAAAGTGTGGTGCAGACGGATTTACATGCTTTTAACCCCGCTTTTCCGCCGGAGTTAGCGGTAGAATTTGTGGATACGGCCGGTTGTGGCTACAACGAGCAATCTTTTGCCGAAGGCGCCAGCACGGCTAACCCCGAAGAAGCTGATTTACTCTTGCGGCACGTGCAGCACTTGTTAAAAGATTATGAAGCCGCTGAGAACGAAGCGCCTTTAAAAATTGGTATCATATCGCCGTACCGGGCTCAGATTAATTACCTGAAAGATGAAGTAGAGCATAACCCCTGGCTACACGATTTGCAAAACAAGCGGCTGTTAAGCGTGGGCACTGTTGATAGTTTCCAGGGACAGGAACGTGATATTATTTACATCAGTATGGTGCGCAGCAACGATGACGGAGAAATTGGCTTTTTAAGCGACATCCGGCGGATGAACGTGGCCATGACCCGGGCCCGTAAAAAATTGGTAATCGTAGGCGATAGCGCCACCTTAACCCAACATCCTTTTTACCATGCGTTTGTGGGTTATACCGAAGGCATTAATGCTTACCGGAGCGCCTGGGAATTAATGGCCGACTTAAATATTTCTTAGAAAGTTTTAGGGTGTGCCTTTAAAATAGTAAGTTGTGAACTTTTCAGCCTGAATTATGCCAATTCTGGGTTTTTTGGCTTACCGCAGATTGCTATAATGGCGGTTACCGGCGATCATTTTTACCGGCCAGCTTAAAACAATTTTTTCTTACATCGGGTACCTTATACTTTAAAACTGTAAAAAGCGCCATATCGGCTTTCATTTTAAACCAAACCTGTTATGACAGCAATAAGTGAAAACAAAGTGGTTTCGCTCACCTACGAGCTTAAAATTTTAAACGACGACGGCGAACAAACGCTCGTAGAAACAGCCGATGAAAACAACCCGATGGTATTTTTATATGGTGTAAGCGGTTTGCCCGAAAAGTTTGAAGAATATCTGGAAGGCAAACAGGAAGGCGATTCTTTTTCTTTTTCGCTGGAAGCAGAAGAAGGCTACGGCGAATACGACGATAATGCCCTGGTGCCGATCCCGAAGAATGTTTTTGAAGTAGACGGTAAAATTGACGATGAAATGCTGCAGGAAGGCAATTACATTCCGATGGCCGACAACGAAGGCAACCACATGCAAGGCCGCGTTATGAAAATTCAGGGCGATGAAGTGGTTATGGATTTTAACCATCCTTTAGCCGGCATGAAAATGTTTTTCGACGGCAAAGTATTATCGGTGCGGGAAGCTACGGCAGAAGAAATTTCGCATGGTCATGTACACGGCGCGGGCGGACACCACCATTAATATTTTATTTTGTACAATCATTATTAAAAAGGCCGGGATTTATTTCCCGGCCTTTTCATTTTACCTCTTTATTATTTCTAAACCATAACTTCTTCGTACTTATCTAACCCGCAAAGCTCCAGAAATTGGTTGTTAAAAACGGCCCAGGTTTTGTCGTTTAACAGCCGACGGCGGCATTGGAGCCAGCTTTGAATGGCTGCTTCGCCGTAAATTTTTCTTACGCGTTCTCTAGTCAGAAAATTATTAATCTTGCCCCAATGAACTGAGTATTTAATATTTTCGGTTTCCAGTTGCCGGGCAAAAGCTTCGGTAAACTGATGGTTTAACTTGGCATCGGCCCCGTCTAACTCCAGCACACACGAATGTTCGAATTTGCAAAAGCCCAAGGTAGCTTTGGTGCCTTTCACAAACCGGAAGGCCATTACCCCGCAAAATGGAGTTTGCTTGTTTAACCTAAGAAAAAGCTGTATTACGTCGGGTATATCTTTTTGATCGAAGGCAAAGCCGGCGCTAAATAATTTGCCCCGAAAAATGGTGTTCCGGAAAGTTTCGCCGATGGTGCCAGTGGCCGTGGCTGGCCGATCGTAAGCTACTTTAAACAGCGCGTTTACAGTATTCGGAATTAATTTTAAATCGATCTTATTGCCTGGTATTTTTTCCACCACATCCAATGCCGTCTGAATGAGGCCCAGTACATCGTCGCCGTAGGTAAACTTTCCTTTGGCATTGTGGTCGAAGGGCGTATAATTGGTGTGGTAGCGTTGCTTATACATCACCCGCAAATAAACCTCTTCGGTTTTGCCATCCTGCTTAAAGTTATGCGGATTAATGGCTAGTTCAAAGTGGTATAATTGTTCCGGCGGAAAGTTGAGCCGGGCGGCTAAACCGGAGAAGTCGTTAAATTTGATGGCATTTACCAGGGCAGCATTATACGGTATTTTCAGGAGTTGCTGCACCAGTAAATATTTGGGCTCTACTTCTATTAAAACGCTATGAATAAACCCAAAACTGCCAAAGCTTACCAGGGCCGCATTAAATAATTCATCGTCCCGGATAACTTCGGCCCCCATCCAATTGGTAAAAGCCGCCGAAGTAACCGGGTAAGAAGCCCGCTCCAGCCACACATGGCGGTCCGGGCCCACAATTAGGTGCATGCCTACCACGCAATCGCATAAAGAACCCGTCCGGAAGGCCGCGCCGTGGGTACCGGTGCTAAAAGCGCCTACAATGGTTTGGCCGTTGCTGCCGCCCGAAACTCGCAATGCTTTAGCCGGCTGCCGTTCTTTTTCCAGCAAATCGTTAATCCGGATTATTTCGTTGCCGCACTGGGCAAACAGCAAATCCGTAGGGTCGCCGCCCTGCTGCAGAAAAGCTTCGGAAACCTGAGAAGCTGATAATTCGGCTTTTAAAGTAAGTTTCTTGGTGTTGATGATGCCATCCTCGGAAACCGCTACTTTGCTGAGAGACCAGCCACTGCCCATGGCCCGTATCCTGGTATTATTCGCGATAGCGTGCTTGATCAGCCACTGAATATTTTGGGTAGTCTTATTATATTTTTCTTTAAATGTGGGGTATTTCTGTTTGAATAACGGATCCGAAACACTTAACTCAAAAGAGGCGTCTTTTCTTAGTTTCTGGGTGAAATTGGCGTGGGCATTGATAAATTTATCCTGGTTTAGTTTCAGCAGCTTTACGCCATCGGGCAGTTCCATAACATTCTCTTTTTACAGTTATAGCTTCTCTTCTTTTTCCACGGGGGGGCAACAATCCCAAACAACTTTTTGTGGCACTACAATGCCCAAAGTAGCGGCCGAAAGCAAAATATACCCCAGGTTGGTTTGCGTAACTACCTGGCAAATGCTTTGGGATTCGCATTGGGCCGGAATATCTTTGGGCTGCACCAGTCCCCACAGGTAATTTACCCGGGTAGCGGTATGATGCTGAATATTATCGGAGCTGTGCAAGCTTACTAACCGGGTATTGGCACAACCGGTAATAAATAGCAGACTCAGCAGCCAGAGGTAGGCAGAGGGTAAACGGGCCATGAAATTTTATTTTGAGCGTTCAAGTAAAAACAAAGTAGCTGTTTGTATTTGGTAATTTGGCTGAAGCCGCTGCCCTTGCGGTATGGTTTCACCAGTAATTAGTCTGGTAAAAAATTTACTTATTGGCGATGATAATACCACTAATGGCGACCGGAAATATTCCCCTGCCCTACCCACGAATAAACTAAATCTTAATTTTTGGTAAAAGTTTAGCTATTCAGGATTAAACTAAATAACATTTATATCAATGAATTCAGAATCGTTCCGGTTAATGACAGACATTAGATTGATATTGAACTAAAACCGGCTTACGGCTGGTTTTAATCAAACCAGATTACTTACACTTCTAAAAATATAAATATAGTACCCTAAACTATTTAAAGTTAATATTTTATGCAAAGAAATTCAATACTAAATATTAGGTATTTTATATAAGGGTTTTCTGGGAAATAATAAGCAATCAGCTGTGTTATAATTTTTGTTGTTCTTCTACAAAAGCCATTAAATCGGGGAAGAAAGTATTAAACTCGTGCAGGTATAAATGGTAATTTTCCCGCAATTCGTCGGCAGCGGTTTCCATATTCGAAATAAAAGCGGTGCGGCGGCTTAAACCGGTAAGCGACCGACGAATACCTTCGAGATTAGCGTAGTTCAGCAGCCAATTCTGCTCAATCATGTAGGGTAGAAAATATTTTACCCGGTCGGGTAAAATGGCATGGTGGCGTTGCACCGAATCGTACACCTGTTGGGTATAAACGCCCAGCCCTACCGTTGAATATCTGTCGAAATTAATGGCCAGGAAGTGGTCGTAATATATATCGGCAATTACGCCGGCGTATTTGCGGTAAGCGGGGCGTAGCCGCTCTTTGGATTGTTGTACCACCGGATGCGCATCGGTAAACGTGTCTATCTGGCGGTGCAGAATAATGCCTTGCGCAATTTTCCGGGGGAATAAACCGAACTGGCTGCCTCGCACCGAATCAGCAATAAAGTTGCCTACCAACAGTTCCTCGTCCTGGCCCGATAAAAAAGAATGCGCTAAATAATTCAAGTAAGCTGGCTTAAAATGAGTAATTACTAAACAATACGGGCAGGCACTGGTTTAGGGTGTACTACGCTGGTTCAGGGTAAAACAGAACTTTTGCTTTTTGACCGCGTACCCTAAACAACTACAGACCTAAAACTATGGAAAATAACGCAAGTGAAAATCTGCAGAAGCTGGCAGCAAAAATAAAAGATATTAAAACCGCCATGCTGGTTACCGCCGAGCAAGACGGCACATTGCGGGCCCGCCCGATGCAAACCTTAAAAATAGACGGCAATTACCTTTGGTTTTTAACCGCAATCAATTCGCCGAAGTCGCACGAAATACGAAACGACAGCCACGTAAACCTGAACTTTGCCGACGAAAGTAATAAATTATATGTTTCTGTTTCGGGTGTTGCTTCCGTTACCCGCGACCGCCAGAAAATAGATGAACTCTGGAGTGAGCCGTTTAAAGCCTGGTTCCCCGAAGGTAAAAACGACCCGAATATTGCCGCCATTCGGGTAGAAATAACGCAAGCCGAATATTGGGACACGCCTACCAGCCCGGTGGTGCATTTAATTGGGTATGCCAAAGCGGTAGTTACCGGCGAACCCTACCACCCCGGCGATAACGAAAAGATAAACGTAAGTTAACTTACCCTAATAATAAAAAAAGGAGAATCGGTTTCTCCTTTTTTGTTATAAAAAATTAATTTGGTCGGGCTATTTTTTTAATTGCTGTTAATTTTTGACTGTTCAAGCCATTACAACGCTTACTTTATTTGGCATCCAGAAAGGCCATTGGCGCTGGGGTTTGGCGCAAATGGGTACCATGCCGCCCCGCCTGCAACAAACTCCGGGTTTGCAGTTTTTTAAATTGCTGGGCAGCGGCAAAGGCCGGGTTTTTAGCTTAACCCCCGATTTTTACTTGTATGGCCTAATGGCCGTTTGGGAAACAGAAGCGCAAGCGGATATTTTTTTCTCCCATTCCGATATTATTCGGGAATACCAGGAACATTGCCAAGAAAGCTGGACCGTAAAACTGCTACCCCTGAAAGCCCACGGGAAATGGGATGGAAAGAGCCCGTTTATACCGGCACCCGAATATAATCAAATTAATGGGCCGCTAGCGGTGTTAACCCGGGCCTCCATTAACCTGCGAGCCTTGCCGGCTTTCTGGAAATACGGCAAAGAAACGAGTAAAGCCTTGGAGCAAGCGCCCGGCCTGGTGGCAGCCGTGGGTTTAGGCGAACTACCTTTTGTGCGGCAGGCTACTTTCAGCATCTGGGAAAACGAACAGCAAATGGTACAGTATGCTTACCAGAATGCCCACCACCAGCAGGTAATCCGCAAAACCCGTCAGGACAACTGGTACGCCGAAGAATTATTTGCCCGCTTCCGCGTTATTTCCGCTACCGGTACCTGGAAAGGCCGCAATCCGTTGGAGAATATTTGATTCTTTTGCTTGTTTCTTTTCGGCCAGGTTAATATTTAAACATCAATATTCTTCTATCAGGTTGTTTCAGTTCAAACATACACTTAGCCTTTTTAAAACAACTGCTAGTCGCTACCAAGCGTGCATAAAGATAAAAGTTGAGATGCTCATTTAGATGAAAAAGCAACAGAAAAGACCTGGAGCTACCAGGTCTTTTTAATCTCTTGATTTAATCGTTTTTTGATTCGATTGTTTATAAATAAAGCTAAACTAAGCCAAGCGCTTGCTTCTTTTCTTTTGCTTCAGTTCTATCGTAAAATCATAGTCTAAGGCAGCGGCTAATTTCTGAAGTGTTTCAATTGTTACATTCTGCGTGCCGGATTCAATGCGGGTAATACGTTGCCGGGTCACGCCAATTATTTCGCCGAGTTCTTTTTGGGTTAATCCTAATTCCTTTCGAGCATCTCGTAACTGCTTAGCCAGAATAGCAGATTTCATTTTTAAATCTTGCACCTAATCTATAAACCTACTTTCTACTATTATATTCCTCATCTGTTACCGGCTCCAACCATACCACTGCCCCTTTTTGCGTATTCGTACCAACCGCAATATGGCTGAACTCACTATCAGGAGCAGCCCCGTGCCAATGATGAATATTGGGTTCACACATTATTACCTCTCCTTGACGGAGTTCTCTTACTGGCTTGCCTTTTTCCTGATAACGCCCCTTGCCATTCGTAACCAGTAATATCTGTCCGCCCGGATGATAATGCCATTTGGTTCTGGTACCTGGTTCAAAAGTTACGTTTCCGACGGAGGTATTTAAAGTGTTATTGTTATCGCCGAACATTTGAACCCAAGCCGGACCGGAAAAATTATCGTTTGCGATTTTTGTTCCTTTAGGGAATATGGTATTTACCCCTGGATTCGCTTGTTCATTCTGATTCGGGCTGGTTATGGCGTTAGAAGCACCTTGCTTATTTAGAACAGATTGCAACACTTGCTGAGCCGTATTGCCTTCTTTACTGCCGACCTTTTTCTGCATCATCAATACAATTTGTTTGAGATGTGCCTCGGTTAGCCCGGTATTCAACCCCACGTTTAAGTGCGAACGCAACTGGTTTTCGGTACCACCCAACGAGGCTAAAGCAGAGATGGTGACAATTTCCCGGGTTTTCCAGTCCAGGATGTCCCGACCAAAAATATCAGCAAATAAATGCTCTTTTAAAAAGACATCGATAATAGGAACAAACTTTTGAGCTGACCCCGTGGCGGTGGTACCGGTTAGCTTTGTTTGTACTTCCTTACCAAACTCAAACTTGCTTTTTGAAGCGGATATATTACCAGGTTCTTTACCTACAACATCTTTAATGCCTTTTTGCTTACGCTCATTAACCACACCTTCCAGGGTATTAATGGCGTTTAAACTGCGGGGAAACCCCGCATAGGCGTACAAATGCACCAGTATTTCTTTTACTTCATTTATGGTTAAACCGGCATCTAGGCCATCACTTAATGCCCCTTTTAATGCCATTAAATCTCCTTTTGCAGTGAAAGCGGCTATTGGTACAATGCTTTGTTGTTTGGCATCTAAAGACGCACTTTTATTCACTACTTGTTGTGCATATAAGTTGGCGGTCACCCCCAATAATAGGATTGCAATGATTAGGAAAACTTTTGCTGATTTCATACAGATTTTAATAAGGCTCTAGTTGGGTTAATCTAAATTCTTGCCTTTCAAAAACACAGCAAGATGGTTGGCAATTTCGAGGTTATTTAAATCCGACATCGGGAAATGGGTGTTGCCTTTAATGCCGATTGCGGGCAGATGCACCAGCGTTACATCGCCGCCGTGTTTATTCACCACCTCGCGGAATTTTTTGGCGACCTCCATGAAAGCGCGCCATTGCTCCTGCCCCGGGATTGGCGAGGGTTTATCCGGAATATTATCGCCGTAATATATAATTATCGGAATTTTGGTGAGTTTCCTGAATTCGGCCAAAGGTACGGTGGGCGGGATAATTATCCGGCCCGAAACTTTTATGCTATCCGGGGCTTCGCCTTGCGGAAAAACATAATCGCCGCCCGGCTCAAAGGCCACAATGGCTTTTACGTTATTATTTTTTAAGGCCGTACGCCAGCCGGGGCCACCACTTTGCGAGTGCGTAACCAAAATTCCCGGCCCTATTTTAGTAAACAACCCCGAAACCGCATCAATATTTAGTTGGGCATCGTACGGGCCGGTGTTGGGTACCATTTGCCGGAAAAACTGGTTTAAGGCTTCCGGTTGTTTAGAAAATTGCACACCAGGGTAAAAGTTGGGATAAGCACCCAACCGGAAAATGCCAAACCATAGTTGCTCATCAGGGGTAGCGGCAATAGTTATGGGTTTGGTACTGCGGGCAGCGCGGCCCCGGCGGGGTTGGTCGAGTAAATAAACCGGGAAGCGGCGGCGCAAAAATATATTCTGAAATCCTTCGCGGCCATCGGGAGTTGTTTCCCAGGTTCTAGCCGATTGCCCGTGGCCGTGCCAGAAAACCAGCGGCAATTTCCGGGCCTTTTCCGGTACCTGGTAAAATACGTAGGCATGGTCGCCGTGCAACGTTTGCCCTTCCGCCGGCTGGTTGGTGGGGTTAAATGCGCCGTGTTTTATGGGGTCGAAGGTGCCGGGATTGGTTAGTACCGTGCCACCTACGGCAAAACTGCCTTGCTGCTGAATATTTATAGTTCCGGTACTGCTTTTACTTGAGTTACACGCCGCTACTAATGCAGCAGTAGTCGCAAGGAGCAGAATAAAAATATATAATTTATTTACCTTTTCCGGTTTTTCCATAAACATCCCTGTTTCGTTTCTTGCTTTCTTATTGGGTACTTTTCCTTAAAATATATGTATAGTGTCCAGTTCTCCGGTACATGTAATAATATTCTCTTGGGAAATTTTAAATGGCAAGCGCCTTACTAATTCTTTTTATTCATTTTCTTAAAAATTAAAGGCATGGTTGCAGTATCCAAGGCTTCCATATCAATTAACTTTAAGGATTTCACCATTTTTAGGGTAGTGGTTTTGTACTTCAGGAAGTGCGGCGTTTTCAGGTGTTGCTGGTAAGCGGCTTTGCTGGCATACATTTCCAGAATTCTTACCTGAGTAGGATTTTCTTTCTGAAACATCGGGAAAATAGCAATTACCCCCAGCTCTTTTTTCACCGAAGCGGCCGCTTCTTCTATCAGAATAGCTTTGTATTCTTCCAGGTAAGCCGGTTCTATTTCGATTTCTGAAATCCGCACCATCATATCTTGTTGCTGCGCCGATGCTTTGTAACTAACCAGCAGAAATAGCAAGAATAAAAAAGAGCAGAATGCTTTAGAAGTTGGAATTTTAGAACCGGTGTTTTGCAGTATCATATTTATATCTTTTATATTGTCAGGACTTTCGCAAATTTATCCAAAGTCCCCCTTCGGAGGGGGCAAGGGGGAGGATTTACAATGTTAAAAAACCATTTTGCGAAAGTCC
>NZ_BJYS01000045.1 GCF_007991635.1 Adhaeribacter aerolatus
AGTTTGGTGAAGCACTAGTGTTAAAGGGAAATCCGGCGCTAGGGTAGAATCTACATAGTTTTTTGACATGTAGTGCCAAATCAGGTAGGCAATATCCTGCGGGTTTAGGTATTCGGTATCGTATTCTGTTAAATCGTAAAAAGGCAGGTAAAAACCGCAGGTTTCTTTATTATGGTTTATAAATGTCTGCCAGATTCCGATTTCGCTGATAAAATCTTCGAAGTAAGAGGTTAAGATACAGGCCAGTTCCTTTAGGTTTTCACTGCCCATTTCGTATTTCAAAAACCACTTTTTCTCCTTTGATAACAGGTTATTTACCTCGCTGGCAAGTTTCAGAAAAGGTTTATCGTAGTCGTTGAAAGTTTTATAAGGCTTTAAAGCCAGCCAGTCTTTGTTTGTAACCTTACCGGTTAATGTAATGGCCATAGTTTCCCGGAGCTAAAATATCTGGTTAGAATAGTATATCAGAATTATTTTCGGAGATTCTGATTTTACGATTTTGAGGAATCACCGTTGCCGTTTAATACTAAACCGCTGGAGCATGGGTATTAAGTTTAGGTGTTATCACCATAAATCCAATGGCCGTAAGTACCGAAAAAATACCGGCCAGCCACCACAAGGTTGTAAAGCCATAAGCAGCCACAATGCTGGTGCCCAGGTAAGGGGCCAGAATATGGGCCGCCGAGTAAGAGAGCGAATACAAGCCCATGTAAGCGCCCCGGTTGTGGTCGTTGGAACGGTTAACCGTAATGGTAGCCATAAAAGGCATGGCAAATATTTCGGCCATACTCAATAATAACATGGCGATAAATAATACAAATTGCCCGTAGACCAGGTTTAATAATATAAAAGAAAACCCGTTGAGCAAAATACCGCTTACAATTAACCTGGTAAAAGAAATTCGCTGCCCGATGAGGTAAATTAATATCATCTCAAACAGGAAAACAATAAAGCCGTTCAGGCCTAGCAGCGTACCAATGCGCGCCTCCGACAACACATAAACCTGACGGTAATAAAGCGGTAAAGTAGTGAAAAACTGAAAAAATACCACCGCAAAGCAGGTACACAAAAAAGCAAAAACCAGGTAAGGATAATCCTGGTAAGGCGACGAATTACTTTTTTCAACTGTTTTCTCCGGTTGAATTTTGGGCTGGTAACCTTTGCGGGAGTTAAAATAAAAGTAAAAAAACAACCCGGCTAAAATGCAGGTAATGCCATCAGCCATAAATAACCATTGGTACGATATAGTCGCCAATAAGCCGCCAATTGCCGGACCAATAGAAAAGCCCAGGTTAATGGCCATCCGGTTGAGCGAAAAAGCGCGGGTAAGGTTTTCGGGTTTGGCGTAAAAAGCAACCGACGAAGAGTTAGCCGGCCGCAAACATTCCGTAATCAGGCTTAAAATAAACAAACCGCCCACAAACGGTAAAAAGCTTTTTAATTGCAGCAACATAAAGAAAAAGCTGCCGCCCAGAATCAGGCTGTAAAACTGCACCCGGAAATGCCCAACCCGGTCGGTGAGCCAGCCGCCTAAAAAAGAACCACACATAGAACCTAAACCAAAAGCGCTCAGAGCCAGCCCCGCTTGTTTCAAAGAAAAGCCCAAAGCCTCGGTTAAATAAACACTTAGGAAAGGCACCACCATAGCCCCGCTCCGGTTTATAAACATAACCATAGCCAGCATCCAGGCCGGCCTCGACAAACCACCATAAGCGTTGCGGTACAAGGTTAAAACACGGTTCATCAGACAAGGCTTATTTAGACGGTAAATTTAAAAATTAGACATTAAGTCAGCGGAATATTATTCTGGTTCCTTAGGGCTATAATTATGATAATAAATTAAATGGTAAAATATTTAATACAAAATGTAAAAAATACTTGACTTTTGTAAAATATGTTTTACATTTGTAACGAACTTAAAACCTAATCACTATGAAAACATCATTCTTATTTCCCAACTCCTTTAAGAAAGTGGGTTGGCTCTTGTTAATTCCTGGTACTATTCTAGGCATAATGGTCGTATTTCTAGATTATGAAGCGCCCTTCTTAAATGCCCAAGTATTTTCGCTATTTAAGAATGCACCGTTATTTAACAACGAAACCCCAGCCAGCCATGTGGTTTACAATAACCTGACCAATGAAATAGCCGGAATAATTTTTCTCATTGGGGCTATTTTGGTGAATTTTTCAAAGGAAAAACAGGAAGACGAGTATATTGCTAAAGTCCGGTTGGAGTCGTTGGTTTGGGCCACTTACCTGAATTATGGTTTTTTATTGCTTAGCCTGCTATTGGTGTATGAATCCCAGTTTCTTACCTTCATGGTGCTGAACATGTTTACCCTGCTGATTTTCTTTATAATCCGGTTTCATTTGATGTTAAGCCAGAATAATTACTCCCTTAAGGTCCATGCAGAATAAATTAAGAGTAGAAAGGGCAATTAAAAATATTACCCAGGAAGAACTGGCCCGCTTAATTGGGGTGAGCCGCCAAACCATTAATGCCATGGAGCTGAATAAATACGTGCCGTCAACGGTGTTATCGCTTAAAATTGCCCGGGTGTTCGAGAAGAAAGTAGAAGATATTTTTATTTTGGAAGAGAACGATTAAACTAAACTACCAACGCCCTTAAAGCATTAGGCCTTAGCAAATTATTAATAAATAAAAGGCTTTGCCCATGAGCAAAGCCTTTTATTTTGGCATTTAATAAATATTGCAGGTAATTAGGAAGCAAAAGCCGGCACCACTTGTACACAAACCGGCGAAGGCACTTCTACCGAATGGCCGGTAGGTTTTAGTTTACCGGTATTTGGGTCGGCGAGATAGGTAAAAATATTGTTTGTATTTTGGTTGGCAACGAGTAAAATATTGCCGCTGGGATCGAAGCCAAAATTGCGCGGCCATTTGCCCTGGGTACTTACGTGTTCTACCAAGGTTAAATTACCCGAATCGGCATTAATTGCAAATACAACCAGGCTGTCGTGGCCCCGGTTAGAACCGTACAAAAATTTACCGTTTGGCGAAACGTGTACATCTGCGCAAAAACTTTCCTGGGTAACACCGGCCGGTAACGTAGAAATAGATTGGGTTTGAGTAAACGAGCCATTGGTGCTGTTATAAGCCAGTATGGAAACAGTATTATCTAATTCGTGAATTAAGAAGGCAAATTTGCCATTCGGGTGAAAAGTTAAATGCCGGGGGCCAGCGCCGGCTTTAGCGTTAAAATCGCCTCCGGGGTTAGCAATTAAACCACCCCGCTTGGTGTCGAGGCGGTAGCTTTTTACTTTATCAATACCTAAATCAACGGCAAAAACAAATTTATTATCCGGTGCCGGCACAATGCAGTGTGCATGGGGTTTTTCCTGTCGTTTGGTGTTGGGGCCAGAACCCTCGTGTTGCTGCTTGGTTCTTAAATTGCCCAGGTTGCCATTGGGCTGCAATGGAAAGATAGCTACATTGCCGCCCACGTAATTAGCCACCAATGCAAATTTATTTGATTTATCGAGGCTGATATAGCAAGGAGCGCCGCCGCCGGTGGCCTGCTGGTTGAGTAAAGTTAAACGGCCGGTTTTTTTATCGACCGAGAAAGCGCTTACGGCCCCGGTGTTGCTGCCGTTAAATTCGGCTACTTCGTTTACCGCGTATAAATATTGCTGGTCTGGAGCTAACGTAAGAAAAGAAGGATTAGCGCCGCCTTTGTAACCGCTTACTTTTGTAAGCTGGCCGGTGGTGCCATTTAGCCGATATTGAAATATACCCAGGTCGCCGACTTTGGCGTAGGTGCCCACATATACCGCGTAAAATTTATCTTTCGGTTTTTTATCTCTTTGGGCCAAAGCCGAGAAGGCAAATGGAAGCCCAGCCAGCCCCAGTCCGGCTGCTTTCATAAAAAATCGACGTGTCTGTTTCTCTTTCTTCATAAAGTTATACTGGCTTTTTCAACGGTTTGGGTAGCAAGATAAGCAGAATAGCTGAAATGAATAAAGGTATACTATTGCTGTTAAATATTAGTTCTTTGGAAAGCTAATATGCCCTTTCGGGACTGGTGAAATTTAGCTATCTCCTTTAAAAAAATAAAACCAGGTGTTTGCTTGCACCTGGTTTTATAGAATAAGTTTATAAATTTTCCTTTGTATAAGGACTTGTTTTAGATTCGCTTAGCCTCTGGAGCGGCCAAACCACTTCTTTTTCTTTTTCACTTCTGCCCGGTTTTTCTCGGCGCTGGAGGCAACAATTTCGGCATGGCCGATAGAGGTGAAATGGTAAGGATGATCTTCTACAACCGGAATATTTTTCGAAATTAATTTATGAATATCGCGGAGGTAAGGCTTTTCTTCGGCGTCGCAGAAAGAAAGCGCAATACCGCTGGCGCCTGCCCGGCCAGTCCGGCCAATGCGGTGCACGTAAGTTTCGGGTACGTTCGGTAATTCAAAATTAATTACGTGCGTTAGTTCTTCTACGTCGATGCCCCGGGCAGCAATATCGGTAGCAACCAGCACGCGGGTAGTACGGCTCTTAAAATTGGTAAGCGCACGCTGGCGGGCATTCTGCGATTTATTACCGTGAATCGCTTCGGCCTGAATACCGGCATTATTTAAATCTTTTGCTACGCGGTCGGCACCGTGTTTGGTGCGCGTAAATACCAGGGCCGTTTCTATTTTGCGGTCTTCCAGTACGTGGTTCAGCAGTTTACGCTTGTTGTTTTTCTCTACAAAGTAAACGGCTTGCTTAATGGTTTCGGCGGTAGAAGAAACCGGAGTAACTTCTACTTTGGCCGGATTTACCAAAATGGTATTGGCTAAATCTGTGATTTCGGGGGGCATGGTAGCCGAGAAAAACAGCGTTTGCCGCTTAACCGGTAATTTCGCAATCACCTTTTTTACATCGTGCACAAAGCCCATGTCCAGCATCCGATCGGCCTCGTCCAACACAAATAATTTAATACTGTTCAGGTTGATAAAGCCTTGGTTCATCAGGTCGAGCAGGCGACCCGGCGTAGCCACTAAAATATCGACGCCCCGCTGCAAAGCAGCGGTTTGGGCGTGTTGCGATACGCCGCCAAAAATTACCAGGTGCCGCAAACCGGTAAACCGACCGTAAGCCGTAAAGCTTTCTTCAATCTGGATTGCCAGTTCGCGGGTAGGGGTTAAAACCAGCGCTTTTATGCCTTTAGGACCACGCTCAGTTGTTTGTTCGTTTTTTAATAATTGCAGAATCGGGATGGCAAAAGCGGCTGTTTTCCCGGTTCCGGTTTGGGCACAGCCCAGCAAATCTCTGCGTTGCAAAATCAACGGAATAGACTGTTCCTGAATAGGGGTCGGTTGGGTATAACCTTCTTTTTCTAGCGCCTTCAGGATGGGCTCTATTAAATTTAATTGATTAAATGTCATTCTTGGTTTTTATAAGCCGGTTTTAGTAATCGGGTTTCCGCTGTGTTGCGGCGAAATGGTTTCGGATAGTTTTATAATTTTTACCGGCTGGTTCTGTTGTATAACTCTATTCCGGGCGTAACAATTCAATTACTGCATTATTTATCTTTATGGAGGCAGTTACAAGATTTAGACCTTCCCCGGAGGGCGAAGGTACGGTTTTATTATTTAGAACAAGCGTTTCTTTTAAAGCACTATACCGCCGGCTTAAGCAATCAGATGAACAATATTCAAAATCAAGTTTAACTTACTTTTAAATTCATTAGAACTTTGCCGCATTAAACTATCAGTTCGCATGCCGGTGGAATAAAATGAATTCAAATAACACTTACTAATCTGGTCCAGAACATAAATTTTATAATAAAACATATTCAGGAGAATGTTTGCACAATATTTGTATAAACAGAAATTAGAACTTACCTGTTTTTTTTATGTTCTTCTATTTAATAGTTAATCTTTATAGCTGATAACATAGCAAGGATCAGCCTTGGAAGTTAGTTTTTAACTTTTGCCATAATGGCAGGAGCGGAGTACCTTTGGGGCGAAAAAATATTTAATAAATTAATTTTATTATTTAACAAGCGTTCTGCTAAGCTGGAATTAGTCTGAATATTTTCGGGAAGCCTTTTTTAGGTTTATTCTCTATTTACTAAATACAAAATTAAATAATGCATCAAACAAGATTTTTTATAGGTGTTTTTCTAGTTGTTCTGCTTTCATTTTTACTAGATAAATACGTTTACGCGGGCATCCGTACCATTACAGATAACTGGAAATCAACTAAATTAAAGAAATTTATACGGCGGGGTTACTGGGCATTATCCTGGGGTGTAACTGCCACCATGCTGGTTTATCCGGTTTTTGGTATGCGAAACGCTTTTACTTACTGGATTCTCAGCATCTTTTTTACCTTGTTTGTAACCAAACTGGTTTTTACCCTGGTTTTGTTTGGCGAAGATATTTACCGCCTGATAGTTGGCATGATTAAAACTGTTTTTAATTCCGGAACTAGCGATAAGCCGGCAAAACCTGGACGCCGGAAATTTATGAGCCAATTGGGTTTAGCTTTGGCGGCTATTCCGTTCGCCTCTTCTCTTTATGGCATGATCATAGGCAAGTACGATTACAAAGTGCACCGGCATACCTTATTTTTTGACGATTTACCCGAAGAATTCGATGGGTTTACCATTACTCAGATTTCGGATGTGCACACGGGTACTTTTGATAATGCCGAAGCCGTACAGCGGGGGATTGACATGATAAAAGACCAAAAATCGGATTTATTTGTTTTTACCGGCGATTTGGTAAATAACGTAGCCGATGAGGTTGAGCCCTGGATGAATCTCTTTGGGCAGTTGCGGGCTCCGTTCGGTCAGTTTTCGGTACTGGGTAACCACGATTACGGCGATTACATGGAGTGGGAAAGTGAAGAAGCCAAAGTTGCCAACCTGGACAAACTGAAAAAACACCATGCCGATATGGGCTACCGGTTATTGCTCGATGAAAATATTACCCTGGAGAAAAACGGTCAAAAAATTTCCTTACTGGGTGTAGAAAACTGGGGTGATGGCTTTATTCAGAAAGGCGATTTGGAAAAAGCGCTGAATGGCGTAGATAAAGATTCTTTTAAAATATTGCTGTCGCACGATCCTTCACACTGGCAAAATATTGTTAATACCCACCCGTCTAACATACACCTGACTTTATCGGGCCATACGCACGGTATGCAAATGGGCATTGAAACGCCTACCATGAAATGGAGCCCATCGGAATTGCGCTACGCCCACTGGGCCGGGCTGGCCGAGGCAAACAGCCGGTATTTGTACGTGAACCGGGGCTTTGGTTTTCTGGGCTTTACTGGCCGGGTAGGTATCTGGCCCGAGATTACGGTATTAGAACTGCGCAAGAAAGCAGTGGCTTAAACTTCTAATGAAACAAAAGAGCCGGGTGAAAATTTAACTTTCACCCGGCTCTTTTGTTTACCTTTTTATGGTTTACAATTGGTAAACCCGAACGTAATCGATGTAAAATTTTTGCGGGAGGGCTGTCATATCTACTCCTTTCTGACCGCCCCAGCCACCGCCAATGGCTAGGTTCAAAATAAGGTAAAAAGGTTGGTTAAATGGCCAGGTATCGGTACCGGTACCTTCGTTCTTAAAAGTAAAAACTACTTTGTTGTCCAGCCAAAAATCTATTTTGTCTTTGTTCCAATCTACGGCGTACACATGGTAATCGGCGGAAGGTTTGGCTAAACCTACTTTTCGGCCTTTGTTCGTGTTTTTGGTATGGTTGTAAGCTTTGGTATGTACGTTAAAATGCACCGTATCCGGGTCGTAGCCTACGTTTTCCATAATGTCTATTTCGCCGGAGGCCGGCCAACCCACTTCTTTAATATTTTTACCCAGCATCCAAATGGCCGGCCAGGTACCACGCGCCGACGGAATTTTAGCCCGAACTTCTATGCGGCCGTACTGCCACTCGCCGGTGCCCTGCGTGGTAAGGCTGGCTGAGGTTACCGGTACTTTTTTGCCGTTTACCAGCAAAGAATCATGGCGGGCTTCTATAACCAGGTTACCGTTTTCGACGCGGGCATTTTCCAAGCGACCTTTGGTATAAAATTGCAGCTCTTTATTCCGGATATAACCTTCTTCGGGCACCCACTTTTTAGGATCGGGCTGACCTTGGTAATTAAATTCATCCGACCAAATTAACTTAGGCTTTTTGGGCAGCGAGGGAGTTTCCAGGGTAAAGAAAGTCCAGAACGAAATGAATAATAAACTGAGATAGGCCATATATTTAAAATCCGAAATAAATGAAAATATATTATTAAGGGTGCACGGGTAATTATCAAAAACAGTTAAAGCTTAAACTTTACTTTTTTTGTTCGCAGTTAAACATCCAGTTTATACCAAATTTATCGGTTAACATACCAAAGCGGGCTCCCCAAAAAGTATCTTGCAGCGCCATGGTTACCTGGCCACCAGCCGCAAGATTGGCAAAAGCAGTTTCCATTTGGGCAACATCTTCGAAATTAAGCGATAAGGTAACATTATTGCCGATGGTTAGTGGGTGGTTTGGTAAACAATCCGAAGCCATAATAGTAGCTTTGTCAAGTTGTAAAACGGCGTGCAAAACTTTCTTTTTATAAGCCTCGGGTACTTCCATTTGCGCGCTATCGAAATAACTTAACATCCGGATTTCGCCATTCAGGGTTTCTTTGTAAAAATTCAGAGCCTCCTCGCAGTTGCCCTCAAAGTTTAAATAAGGTTGTACTTCCATTTTTATTATTCAGGTTAAAAAATATTGGCTTAAAAACTAAGGTATTGCGCAATATGCAATTACAACTTACGTGGCAGCGTCAGCCCGTAAAGTTGGTGCTTTGTCAGGCTAAAAGGCAGCGATTATAAATTACAATTTATCCTCAACCAGACTAAGCATGTTTTAGTTAATGCATTAGTATTTTAGAAAGGATGTTATTGGGATGTTAATTTTCAGGCATTAAATGGCTCGTAAATCCTTTCCGGACCAGCTGTTCATAAGCGCTCCACACTTCTTCCGGAATGTCCTGGTAAATCTGAAAGCCTTTGGGCGGGTATAGCCGGATTCGTTGTAAATCGCCCAGCATAATATTAATGACCATTTCCTGCGAAATCTCGTGGTTGGGGTAATCGGCAAAACTGATCTGGGGGGAGGTTACCGATATTTCTACTGGTTCGCCGGGCCATTGCTTCATAAAGGTGGCAAAAGTTCTTCTTTCCATGTACGGTTTTTGCACCAAAATCAGGCGTTTCACCGGTATTTGGTGTTGCTGCAGCAAAGCATACGTTAAGGCAATATTTTCGCCGGTGTTGGTCGAACGGTTTTCGGTCAGAATTTTATCGGCTGGAACTCCCAGGTCGCGGGCAATGCGGGCAAATTTATCGGCTTCGGGTTCATCCCACAGGTCATCGGTAAGCCGGCCCAGCCCGCCCGAAAATATCAGCAGCGGCGCGAAGCCCTCCAGAAATAGTTCGGCCGCACGTTCGGCTACCCGGGTGTCGTGGCTACCCAGGGCCAGAATACAATCGGCAGGGGAAAGCAAATGGTTAACGTGATGATAATCCCAAATAAGTTGGCTTAAGCGTAAGGTTTCCGGATCAAGGAGCATAATTAATTTGTTTTGACTTGAATATCTTAAAAGTACTTTAATTAAAAAAACAGTTTAACCTAAAACCACCATTATAAAATTAAGACGTATGCAAACTCCTCTTAATCAAGGGTTAGTTAGGTTGCATCCCATCTTCCTTTGTATTTTGCCAGTCAGGAGATGCCGAGAAGGCAGCCTTCGCAGAATAAGGCAGGGTTCCTAAAAAATATAACCAGTAGGGGAGATGGCTCGTTAAAAGAAATAGACTTTATTTTATTGCACTTTAGATATATATTATATAAAATTATAATTAATAAATTGCTCAGCTTTATTTCGGAACAGGCTCATGATAGATATTCTGCATAGAAATAATGTTAAAGTAAGCGGTCAGGGCGTTATACCTATGTTGTTTGCGCATGGTTTTGGCTGCGACCAAAGCATGTGGCGCCTCATGACGCCGGCTTTTGAGCAGGAATATAAAATAGTGTTGTTCGACCACGTGGGTTTCGGGCAATCTGATTTAAAGGCTTTTGTGCCGGGTAAGTATAATTCGTTGCAGGCTTACGCCGATGATATGCTGGAGATTTGCGAGGAACTGGATTTAAGAGAGGTAATATTCGTGGGGCACTCGGTTAGCGCTATGATTGGCGTGTTGGCCGCCATAAAAGAACCTGATTGGTTTCAGAAATTGATTTTAATTGGCCCATCACCGCGTTATATTAACGACGAAAATTACGTGGGTGGTTTTAATGCCGAAGACATTGAAGGCCTGATCGATTTTTTAGACAGCAATTATTTGGGTTGGTCCAGTGTTATGGCGCCGGTGATTATGGCCAATCCGGAACGACCGGAGTTAGGCCAGGAATTAACCAACAGTTTCTGCCGTACCAATCCGGAAATTGCGAAGAACTTTGCCCGGCTAACTTTCCTTTCGGATAACCGGTCCGATTTACCAAAAGTACATACGCCGTCTTTGGTGTTGCAGTGCGCCGAAGACGTAATTGCCCCCGCAACAGTAGGAGAATACGTGCATGAGCAATTACCCAACAGCAAATTAATATTTATGAAAGCAACCGGCCACTGCCCCAATTTAAGTCATCCGGAAGAGACCATTGCGGCAATAAAGAATTTTTTATAAGAGTTAAGGTGTAATGCAGGGATGATGAGCAGGGTAGATTACAAAGAATATATACTGGAAAGTGCGGAGGATTTATATGAAAATGCGCCCTGCGGCTATGTATCTTTCTTGCCGGACGGCACTATTGTTAAAATTAATAAAACCCTATTAAACTGGCTGGGCTACTCCCGCAAAGAAGTTATTTCTAAAAAGAAGTTTATCGACTTTCTGGCCATCGGCGGAAAAATATTTTACGAAACACACTTTACGCCTTTACTTAAACTACAGGGGTTTGCCAACGAAATAAATTTTGACCTGCTGCCGAAGGAAAATGCGCCGGTACCAGTATTGGCGAACACGGTTCAGCTACGCAACGAAAACGGGGAACCACAAATGAACCGGGTGACGCTGTTTAATATTACCGACCGGAAAAAATACGAACAGGAATTATTACTAGCTAAGAAGAAAGCCGAAGAAGCCACCAAAGTTAAAGCCGATTTTATTTCTACGCTTAGCCACGAAATAAGAACGCCCATGAATGCCATTGTCGGCATTACCGATATTCTTTTAAATACCGGTCCCACACCAGCACAACTGGAGTACCTGAATATTTTAAAGTTTTCGTCGGAAAGCCTGCTTAACCTGATAAACGATATTCTGGATTTGAGTAAAATGGAAGCGGGGCAGGCTACCCTAAACCCGCATATTTTTAATTTACGCGAACTGGTAAATAGCATTTTGTACAGCTTTACGGTTAAGGCCGAAGAGAAAAATATCCTGCTGGAAGTTTTTATAGATGAGCAAATACCCGCGTATATAAATGCTGATGAAGTAAAAATAGGGCAGGTACTGACCAATTTGCTGGGTAATGCCATTAAATTTACCGACCAAGGTGCCGTTAAAGTTTCTTTAGACCTTTTGGGCTATGAAAAAGATGCAGTAAACATTCATTTTAGAATTAAAGATACTGGTATTGGCATTCCGGAAGATAAGTTAACCTTAATATTTGAGGAATTTGCCCAGGCTACTGCCGATACCGAGCAGCAATTTGGCGGCACCGGACTAGGTCTTACCATTACCAAACGCATCCTGAATTTATTTAACAGTAAAATTGACGTACAAAGTGAGCCGGGCAGAGGCACCACTTTCAGCTTTGATTTGAAGTTAAAAATAGGCAAAGCAACTACCTCGCGTTCCGGTATTAACCAAAATAGTGCTATGGCTGCCGGGCTTTTAAAAGGCATTAAGTTGCTGCTGGTTGAAGATAATAGCATTAATATTCAGGTAACGGAGAAATATTTGAAAGACTGGGGGGTGACTTATGAGGTGGCCCGCAACGGCCTGCAAGCAATATCTAAAATTAACCAGACCGATTTTGACTTGATTTTAATGGATTTGCAAATGCCGGTGATGGACGGCTACGAAGCCACCCGATGGATCCGGAATTTACCCGAACCTAAGTACCGGCAGTTGCCCATTATTGCCCTTTCAGCATCTGCCAAATCCGACATAGACCAGAAAATAAAGGAATGCGGCCTGACTGATTTTGTGAACAAGCCTTTTAAACCGGAGGAATTACACCATAAGATAGCCTTGTACGGCAGAAAGAAATAAGCTAAATAAGTAATAAGTTGCTGTAGATTAGCTGTAAAGCTTGTATAAAAATTAAAGTGCAATTTAATTTTGTTCAAGCACTTATAAATATTTAATTGGAGGCTAATGCTTTAACTACCACAACCATGCCAGCAGAACCCATGTTGCGAGCCGATGCCCTGCAGGGCAAAACCATTCTGGTAACCGGTGGCGGTACCGGCTTAGGCAGATCGATGGTCGCCTGCTTTCTGAAACTAGGAGCCCAAGCCGTTATTTGTAGCCGGAAATTAGAAGTACTGGAACAGACTGCCCGGGAATTACGCGAAGAAACCGGTGGCGAAGTGCTGGCCTTGGCTTGCGATATAAGAAATTATAGTGAGGTAGAAGCAATGCTGGCAGGAGCTTTAAGCCGGTTTAATAAAATAGATGTACTGGTAAATAATGCCGCCGGTAATTTTGTGAGCCCCACCGAGCGCCTGAGCCATAAAGCATTTGATGTGATAACTGATATTGTTTTAAAAGGAAGCTACAACTGTACCCTGGCTCTGGGCAAACATTGGATTAGCCAACAGCAACCGGCTGCTATATTAAATATTATTACGACTTATGCTTCTACGGGTTCGGGTTACGTGGTGCCGTCGGCTTGTGCGAAGGCCGGGGTGCTGGCACTTACCCGCTCGTTGGCCGCCGAGTGGGCGAAATACAATATTCGTTCCAATGCCATTGCTCCGGGCCCTTTCCCCACCGAAGGCGCCATGAGCCGGCTGTTTCCGCCGCAGTTAGCCCAGCAACTCGACCCCATTCAGCGCATCCCGCTAAAGCGTTTTGGGGAGCACCACGAACTGGCTAATTTAGCGGCTTACCTGATATCAGATTATGCGTCATTTGTCACCGGTGAAGTAATTACCATCGATGGCGGGGAGTGGCTTTATGGCGCCGGCGAGTTCAACCATTTCGACCAGGTACCGAACGAACTTTGGAATGCCTTGGATCAGCAGCGAAAAAGTAAATATTAAAAATTTAAGAATTTAGCTCCGGCTCAGAAGACTACTTATTGTAGAAATTCATGGTGCGTTCCAGTCCGATGGTTCCGAAGGCCAAACTCATTTCGGCGGATTTTTCGATTAATGCGGGCAATTGTTCCTGCTCTTCTTTAAAGAAAGGACTGAGCACGTAATCAACCTGGCGACCCTTCGGGTAACTGTCCCCGACACCAAACCGCAGCCGTGCATATTCGTTAGAGCCCAGCGTTTCTTCTATGTGTTTTAAACCGTTATGGCCGCCCGCTGAGCCTTTGGAGCGCATACGCAACTTACCGAAGGGCAAAGCCAAATCATCGGTGATAACCAGCATATTGGCTACCGGTATTTTAAGCGAGGTAAGATAATGCGCAACGGCTTTGCCGCTCAGGTTCATGTAGGTGGTAGGTTTTACCAGGGTATAGCTTTTGCCTTTGTGTTTTATTTCGGTTACAAAAGCGTGGCGGCCGATTTCAAAGCGGGCTTCGTGTTGCTGCGCCAGGTAATCTACTACCATAAAGCCGATATTATGACGGCTTTCGGCGTACTCGGGACCAATATTGCCCAATCCTACTAAAAGATATTTCATGTCCGGAGGAAAGTTTTCGACGGCATTAGCTGGACTGGTAGTGGCACCAAAACCAAAAGCCGCTTTAATTATATTTATGATACCGCCCAAGCGTATTTATTTTGCCGCAAAATTACAGGAATTAACCAAAAAGCCGGTTATTAAAAACAAAAAATCCTGCCCGGCGAAAAGACCAGGCAGGATTCGGAAAACAGAAATATTTTAAAATTATTTCTCGTTCTGCTGTTGTTTCAGCGCCCGTGGAATAGCCACGGTTGCTACCGGTGAAGCCGGGTTGGTTAAAATGGTATAGTTTTCGGCTTTAATTTTGCCAACTTTAACCGAACGGCCTAATTCCAAATCCGAAATATCAACATCGATATAATCAGGCAGGTTAGCCGGTAAAGCTTTTACTTTAAGCTTACGCAGTTTAGCCACTAATTTACCACCCGATAATACGCCTGGCGATACACCTACGAAGCGAACCGGAATTTCCATTTTTACTTCTTTGTCATCGTTCAGTTGTAAAAAGTCGGCGTGCAATAATACTTCATTAACCGGGTGGAACTGGGCATCCTGCAGGATAGCTTTGTAAACAGTACCTTCTATGTTTAAATCCACCGTTGCAACTTCCGGTGAATAAATTAAGTCGCGGAACATAATCATAGGAGCACGGAAGTGAACCTGCTCGCTACCGCCGTACAATACACATGGTACATACGATTCTTCGCGAAGCTGCTTGGCTTCGGTTTTACCGAGATTTGCTCTTTTAAACCCTATAATCTCTATACTTTTCATTATTAAATTGTTAAATGGTTAAAATTGATTGTTAGTGTTTAGCTATTAGCTTTTTAGCGATTAGCCGTATTATTTTAATATTTAATTTCTTCTTGATTCTTATTCTGTTTTCCTGAACCCCAACGCTCTTCTTTTAATTCCGAACTACTTATAGATATAACTTCTAATGGCTAAAAGCTACAAGAATAGCGAACTAATAGATTCGTGCGTTACGACGTTGCTGATGGCCCGGGCAAATAACTGCGAAAAGCTTAAAACTTTAATCTTCGGCGAAGCATGACGCAACGGAATAGTATCCGATACAACCAGCTCTTCCAGCATTGAATTTTCGATACGTTCGTAAGCCGGGCCGGACAAAATCGGGTGGGTAATAATAGCCCGTACGCTGCGGGCTCCTCTTTCCCGGAGCAGTTCGGCCGCTTTGCAAATAGTGCCGGCCGTATCCACAATGTCATCCACCATTACAATGTCCTGACCTTCTACATCCCCAATTACCTGCATCGAAGCAATTTCGTTGGCACGGGCCCGTTGCTTATCGCAAACTACCATTTCGGCGCCAAATTTAGACGCAAAAGCCCTGGTTCTTACCACCCCACCCACATCCGGCGAGGCAAATAATAAACGATCCAGTTTCAGGCTTTTAATGTAAGGCACAAAGATGGCCGAGCCATCGAGGTGATCTACCGGAATATCGAAAAATCCCTGAATCTGGCCGGCATGTAAATCGCAGGTCATGAGGCGGTCGGCGCCGACGCTTTGTAAGGCATTGGCTACTACTTTAGAACCAATAGCCACCCGGGGTTTATCTTTGCGGTCCTGGCGGGCGTAACCATAATAAGGCACCACCACACAAACTTTATGCGCCGAAGCACGCTTGGCGGCATCCACCATCAGCATTAATTCCATCAGGTTGTCGGCCGGCGGAAAAGTAGACTGAATCAGGAACACTTCGCAACCGCGTACCGACTCGTTGAAGCTGGCAGAAATTTCACCATCGCTGAACCGTTGGAGGGAGACATCACCCAACGCGATGCCATAAGCGGCGGCAATTTTTTCGGCGAGGTACCGGGATTGAGATCCGGAAAAGATTTTAACTTGAGGCATTTTGCGTTTGATTTTTGAAAGCGGAACGCGAATTTATAAAATAATAAAACTAGTTACTATTAATTTAAATTAATCGCTCTTAGGGCTTTCAAAAGGCCTATTAACAAAATTAACAATGCGCTACATCCTGGTTTTACCCGTTTGGAAATCGCACATTGTTAATCTTTTTGTTGTCCGACCAGGTTTCGAACCTGGACTCTTCTGAACCAAAATCAGACGTGTTGCCAGTTACACCATCGGACAATTTCCCATTCGCTTATCGTTTGGTGGCACAAATATACGGCGAACTTTTCTTTTTCAAAATCTAAAATTAATTTTTTTGAAAATTAATTCATTAGTTTTTCTAAAGCGGTGTCGTACAGCTTCTTAATTTCTGCGGTATTTTGGAAGGCTTCATTGTCGATGCGGCATTCGCCGGTTGTAACCGTACCTAATAAGGTAAAAGCGGTATTCCGGCCTTTTAAGGCAGATTCAAAGGCTTCTTGTTGCGCCGGTGCTACCGAAATAACAATGCGGCTCTGGCTCTCACCAAATAAATATGCGTCTTTCCGGAAAGCCGAATCTGTTTTAATATCGAAGCCTAAATTCTTTGGCATAGCCGATTCCAGCAGGGCAATGTACAAGCCGCCGTCCGAAATATCGTGCACCGATTGTACCAGTTTTTCCCGGATGAGCTGTTTCGTAGCCTCCTGTACCTGGTACTCGGTTTCTAAATTAAAAGCCGGCGAAGGCGATAATTTTACGCCGTGGTAAGAGTATAAATATTCCGAAGAATTAATGTCGTTCTGAGCCGAACCCACTAAATATATTAAATCACCGGCATTCTGGAACGCTAGGGTAGTAGCCAGTTCTTTGTTTTCCAGGATTCCCAACATCCCAATGGTAGGCGTCGGGAACACCGGACCTTCGTCGGATGACTGGTTGTAGAAACTCACGTTCCCGCCGGTAACCGGCGTTTCGAATTTTTCGCAGGCTTTTTTCATACCTTTGATGGCGCCTACAAATTGCCAGTAAACTTCCGGTACGTAGGGGTTACCAAAATTAAGGCAGTTGGTAATGGCAACCGGTTCGCCACCGGAGCACACAATATTCCGGGCCGCTTCGGCCACCGCAATAGCGCAACCTTCTTCAGGGTTGGCGTTTACGTAGCGGCTGTTGCAATCTACGGTTATCGAAATGGCTTTGTCGGAGCCTTTAACTTTTACAATGGCGGCATCGCTCGGCCGGTTGGTCGTCATGGTAGCGGTACCTACCATTGAGTCGTACTGGTGGTTTACCCAGCGGCGGGAGCAAATATTCGGGTGGCTGGCTAAGAATTCGGCTATTTTCCGGTACTCGTCTAAACCGGTTGGTTCGGCTACCTGGTCGATGCTGAATTTCTGGGCTTCGGCAAAATAAGCGGGTTCGCGGTATTCGCGGTGGTAAACCGGGGCGCCGCCGCCTAGCACTAAATCTTCGGCGGGCACATCGGCTACCAACTCGCCGTGCATATAATATTTTAAACGTTTGGTATCGGTTACTTCGCCAATCTGGGCGCAGTACAAATCCCATTTATCGCAAATGGCTTTTATTTTATCTTCCTGGCCTTTGTGCACCACAATCAGCATGCGTTCCTGGCTTTCCGATAGTAATATTTCAAAAGGCACCATGTCTTTCTGGCGGGTAGGTACTTTATCGAGCCATACTTCCATGCCGCTTTCGCCTTTGGCGCTCATTTCGGAAGTAGAACAGGTAATGCCGGCCGCGCCCATATCCTGCATACCAACCACACAACCCGACTCCAATACCTCTAAGGTAGCTTCGAGTAATAATTTTTCCTGGAACGGGTCGCCCACCTGCACCGAAGGTAATTTTTCGGCGGAAGCTTCGGTAATATCTTCGGAAGCAAAAGTAGCCCCGTGAATACCGTCCTTACCCGTAGCGGAACCCACAATAAATACCGGATTGCCGACGCCTTCAGCAATAGCAGAAGCGGTTTTACCAACTTCTACAATACCCGCTGAGAAAGCATTTACCAATGGGTTTACGTTGTAGCAATCATCAAAATATAATTCGCCACCCACCGTGGGAATACCAAAAGCATTGCCGTAATCGCCGATGCCTTTTACCACGCCTTTTAACAAGCGCTTGGTTTTATCGTTTTGTATATTTCCGAAACGTAGTGAGTTTAACTGGGCAATCGGGCGGGCACCCATCGTAAAAATATCGCGGTTTATACCACCCACGCCGGTGGCGGCACCCTGGTACGGTTCAATGGCCGACGGGTGATTATGGGATTCGATTTTGAAGCTGCAGGCCAAGCCGTCGCCAATATCTACCAGACCGGCATTTTCTTCGCCGGCTTCGGCCAACATTCGCGCCGATTTCTTAGGCAAGGTTTTCAGCCAGACAATAGAGTTCTTGTAGGAGCAGTGTTCCGACCACATTACCGAGAAAATACTCAGCTCGGTAAAGTTGGGCGTACGGCCTAATATATTTTTTATTTTTTCGAATTCTTCGGGAAGAAGTCCTAATTTCTTAGCAGTTTCTACGGTTGTTAGCTGTTGTTCCACGCCGGTAGCAGTTTTAATGAAGCGCAAAATTATGTAATTCTCGTTTATCAGCCTTCATAAATATTTTAAATTATCTTCAAATAGGAAAATGTACAGAATTATCAATCTAATATAAGTATTAAGCTATACTTTATATTAGAATTACTTACGCCTGATGACATATTCTAAGCAGTAGCTGTGGTACTCTAATGCAACTTATATAATGCGGTTAAATAATATTATTGGCTTGCAACGTTTTAGTCGTTTGGAGAGTCATGAAGGTAAAAGATGTTTCTAATCCGTAAGGTTTAACGGTTATTCTTTTGACTTAGGATTTATCTTTAATATTTACTTACTTACAAATATCCATCTTTAACAATAAGCTTTATGAGATTATACTTTTACACCTTGCTATTAATAGCACTACTTACCAACTGTGCAGATGGAGAAACAACTCCTTCTCAGATAGCCGGTAAAATAAACGAGGAGTTTACGCTAAAGCTAAACCAAACCATTCAGTTAACGGGAGGGGCCACTGAGGTGCAAGTAGCTAATGAAAATCCCCTTTTGGTGCAGATGATAGAAGCTAAGGACGGAAGTTGTCCAGCTAACGCTACATGTATAATGTCCGGTTTTGCTACTGTTACTTTGAACGTATCACAGGGTAAATCCTACAGCGACACCATACATCTTTGTTTGGGTGATTGCAATTTATATCGTGGCGGAACCAGCGGCGATACTGTCGAATTTAGAGTAGGCGCAAATCAATATGTAGCTATTCTGAAAAGCGTAGAATCCAAAAGTGAGGCTTCACTTCGCAATGTGGTGCAGCGGGTATTTTTGGCTGTGAGAAACAAATAGTTACTGGCTAAAAGCTGGTATTAATACATTCCCTCTCTTTGGTTGCAGTTTGGCAAAACTTACTTCTGTTTAAATTAATTTTTTGCCAAATGGATATCTAGTTACAGCAGGCCTAGCGGGTATCCTAAACCCGCCGGGCCTGCTGTAACTAGATACGTACTTTGTAGCGTTTTAAAATAGTTGAATATTGACTTTTCATTAATATTATTTCTAATAGACATAGTAATAGCGGTAGTAGAGAGAATAAGCCAACAGAAACAGCAAGATGGTTAGCAGGTAAAGCGGTGGGTGCAACAGTAAAAACAAGAGCAAGCCTATATAAATAAAGAATACCCACTTTAAATAAGCCTCCTGGTTTAGCTTTAAATATAACAAGGTATATATAAGGGAAATAACGCTTATGCCAAAGGTTACCAGGAATATTAAAGAGCTTATGGTCGCCGGATTAAAGTTGAGCCGTAAAACCATTATTATTTCGGGCACGAGTAAAAGGCTAAAAAGTATAATTTGGTAAGTAAACCGGTGCCAGCGCGGAAAGGGCAACTGCCGCCAAAAAACTAAAGCTGTTTCCTGAAATTGCTGTACCTGTTGCACCAGCATAGCCTGAGTTACTACGGCCGTCAGAAATCCAATGAAAGTGGGACGTAAATCGTATTTGGGGTAGGGGTAGAGCGTCATAAAGGCATAGAGTACGCCCAAGGATAATATTTTGGTTAAGCCCAGCATCACTTTTTCCTGCCGGACCAAATACCGCAACGGCCATAAAACCGGGTGCGCTAATATTCTTTTTTCACCGCTGCGCAATATAATATTGTCTGCCGCCTCCGGAATAGTTTGGGTAATTTGCCGACCGAAATAAAATAAGGTATATAATATTAATAGCAGATTGTATGAGGTAACTACCCCTATTACCCAATAGTAGGCAGTTTGCAGACCGTAATAACTTATTAATATTGTATAAACCAACGCCGGTAAAAAAAGCTGTAAATGGGTTAAAGCCAACCCAAGCCACAAAATCCGGCGGGGAAATAAACTAGTGATGAATAAATATTCGTTTTCGGGAGCCCGAATAGTTTTTAACAAAAAATTAAAGCACTTGAGGTAATATAACAGAAAAACTCCTAATACCGAAAATATAAAAACCGGCGAAGTTACCGCCCCAGTCAGAAAATACGGACTTACCAGCATGGTTGGCGACTGCTGAATTCCAAAAGATAGGAAAAACACAACCAGAAAAAAGCCGGCATTAAGCTGGTAAAATTGCTGCACCACCACTTTATTTAATATTCTGAGTAGCGCAATCATCAGGAGACCGAAAGCTGGGTTAAGGTTTGGTTTTGCACCAGCCAGGTAGCCGTTAGGGTTAGTTGAGACATCTGCGCATCCTGGTGCGAGGTTACCAGAAAACTGGTTTGGTGCTTACTATTATACTCCTGAATTAAATTATAAACCAGTTCTACCGTAGCCGTATCCAGCGTAGCCAGTGGTTCGTCGAGTAATATTAAACTAGGCCGACCAATAAAAGCCAGGATAAGCGACAGCTTTTTGAGCATACCCGAGGAGTAAGTACGAACAGGTTGGTGCAAATAATTTGTGTTAAAATATTTAATTAAGGTAGTTGCTTGGTCGGCCGGCGCCTTTCGGGCTTGCGCAAATAAATTTATTAATTCGGTACCGGTTAAGAAACCCGGATAAAGTGGCGCGGCTTCTCCTAAATTAATATGGCGGCGGTGCAGCAGGGGCTGTGCCTGCAGGTTTATGCTTTGGTTCAGCAAAATATTGCCCTGGTACGGAATTAAGCCACCCAGCACCCGGAACAAAGTAGTTTTACCCGATCCGTTTTGTCCTTTAATCCAATGGTTCCCCGCCGGTATTTGGAGTTCCGGAATAGAAAGTACCAGGTGATTGCCGTAATATTTGTTAAAGTTCCGGAAGGTTAACATGCCTGCGCGTGGTAATATTTTTCTGCTTTAAGTTTAATGGTATTCTGGTATTTATTAATCGGCACACGCTCAATTTTAATACAAATAATACTTATAGCTAAGTATTAATTTTACTGAGGGCTGGTTATTTTTTACTTTCTGGTCTGCGATAATGAAAACTGCCGGTTATAAATTAAAATGTGGTATCTTTGATATTAATCCACAACACTTTCGTTTTCAAATATTACCTGTTTGCAGGTTCTTATAATAAGAGATATTTTCAGCTTTCTTTTTTTTACTAAAAACTTTTAACCAACCAATTTGAATTACGCGAATTATAAATTAATTTTGCGCCCTGAAAAGAATAGGATTAGAATACTTTAATCAAAAATATGGCAAATATTGGCAGAATTACCCAGGTTATTGGTCCCGTGGTGGATGTTAGCTTCTCGGGTGAAAACTCTAAATTACCAAACATTCTGGATGCCCTGGAAGTAACCAAAGGCAATGGCCAGAAAATCATCCTGGAATGCCAGCAACACCTGGGCGAAGACCGGGTACGTACCATTGCGATGGACTCTACGGATGGTCTTACCCGTGGCGCCGAGGTAACGGACCTGGAAGGACCAATTAAAATGCCAACCGGCGATGACGTGCGTGGCCGTTTATTTAACGTGGTAGGCGAAGCCATCGACGGTATTGCCCAGCCAAAAAGCACCGGCGGTTTATCTATTCACCGTCATGCTCCCCGTTTTGAAGATTTAGCTACTTCTTCGGAAGTATTATATACCGGTATTAAAGTTATCGACTTGCTGGAGCCTTATGTAAAAGGTGGTAAAATTGGTTTGTTCGGTGGTGCCGGGGTAGGTAAAACCGTATTAATCATGGAGCTGGTAAATAATATTGCCAAAGCTTACGGTGGTCTTTCGGTATTTGCCGGTGTGGGTGAGCGTACCCGCGAAGGAAACGACTTACTGCGCGAGTTCTTGGAATCGGACGTAATTAAATACGGCGAAGAATTTAAGCATTCAATGGAAGAAGGTGGTTGGGATTTATCTAAAGTAGATGCCGATGCCTTGAAAGATTCTAAAGCAACCTTAGTGTTCGGTCAGATGAACGAGCCGCCAGGGGCCCGTGCCCGCGTGGCATTATCCGGTTTAACCGTAGCCGAAAGCTTCCGCGACGGCGATGGTACCGGTGCTGGTCGTGATATCCTTTTCTTTATCGATAATATTTTCCGTTTCACCCAGGCAGGTTCTGAAGTATCGGCCCTTTTAGGTCGTATGCCATCGGCGGTAGGTTACCAGCCAACGCTGGCTACCGAAATGGGTGCCATGCAAGAGCGGATTACTTCTACCAAGCGCGGTTCTATTACTTCGGTACAAGCCGTTTACGTACCGGCGGATGACTTAACTGACCCGGCTCCGGCAACAACTTTTGCCCACTTGGATGCCACTACCGTATTGAGCCGTAAAATTGCTGAGTTAGGTATTTACCCAGCGGTGGACCCATTGGATTCAACTTCCCGTATTCTGAATGCCCAGGTTCTCGGCGATGAGCATTACAACACGGCTCAGCGCGTAAAAGAAACCCTGCAGCGTTACAAAGAATTACAGGATATTATCGCCATTTTGGGTATGGACGAATTATCCGAAGAAGACCGTTTGGTGGTAACACGGGCACGTCGGGTACAGCGTTTCTTATCGCAGCCTTTCCACGTGGCCGAGCAGTTTACCGGCTTAAAAGGTGTATTGGTTGATATTAAAGACACCATCCGGGGCTTTAATATGATTATTGATGGTGAGTTAGACCATTTACCCGAAGTAGCTTTTAACCTGGTTGGTACCATCGAAGATGCGATTGCCAAAGGCGAAAAGTTAATGGCTGAAACAAAATAATTTTTCGTTATTCGTTGTTCGTTAATCGTTATTAGTTTTAATGCGATTCGAATAACGAATAACTAATAACGAACAACGAAATAATGTACTTAGAAATAATTACCCCGGATAAAAGTGTATTTGAAGGCGAAGTAAGCTCGGCTCAGTTTCCGGGTACGCAAGGTTCTTTTGAAGTGCTGAATAACCATGCGCCTTTAATCAGTACCTTGGAGAACGGTCAAGTCCGGGTTACCACGGCCACGGGTAATCAATATTTTAATGTAAATGGCGGGGTGGTTGAAGTTCTAAAAAATAGAATTATTCTTTTGGCGGAAGCTGTTACCGAATAATCTCTCCTGATATAAAAAGTAAAAAGCCTTTCTCTATCCAGGGAAAGGCTTTTATTTTATAAAATTTTTTGGGATTAATTTAACACAGTAAAGCATAGAAAATTTTTAACTTTTCATTTAAGTAAGGCATTCTCTACCTTTGCGCAACTTACTTCTTAAAAGATTCAGATGGCCCAGCACAACCCGCCCATTAAACCCAAAGTAACCCCCATTTACCAAACTTCGGTTTTTACTTTCGATGACCTCACCGAACTGGAAGCATATTTTGAGCAACCTTCGCAACGGTATATGTACGCGCGGTACAGTAATCCCAACGCCAACGAACTGGCCGAGGAAGTAAATAAGCTGGAGCAGGGCGATGGTGCCGTCGTTACTTCTTCGGGTATGTCGGCCATTTTTGCGGCTATTTTGCTTTTTTGCCAGGCCGGCGACCACGTGTTGTGCGCCGAAGAAATTTATGGGGGTTCGTCGGTGCTGCTGAACCAGGAACTCAACCGAATGGGTATAACGGTAACTTATGTGCCAGTTGAAAGTTTATACAACCTAAGCAGCTTTACAAAACCTAATACCAAACTGCTGCTTGCCGAAACCATGAGTAATCCTTTGCTGCGGGTGTTGGATATAGCGCAAGTAGCCGCCGCCTGCCATCAAGAGAACATCAAACTGGTAATTGATAATACGTTTGCCTCGCCCATTATTACCCAACCTTTAGCCTTGGGGGCCGATGCGGTCATTCACAGCGTAACTAAATATTTAGCCGGACACAGCGATGTAACGGCGGGCATTGTGGTTACCAAAGGCGAAGAACAGGTAAAGCGCATCCGGCAAATTATGATGCATTATGGCTTAAACCTCAGTCCGTTTGAAAGCTGGCTTGCCGTTAGGGGGCTGAAAACCCTGCGGCTCCGGATAAAACAACACAGCAGCAATGCCTTAACGATTGCCCAATATTTATCCGCGCACCCCAAGGTAAACCGCGTTTATTACCCGGGTCTGGCAGCGCATCCGGACTACGAATTAGCTAAAATACAAGGCCAGGACTTGTTTGGCGGTATGCTGTCGTTTGCTATTGCCGACGACGAAGCAGTGGTAAATAAATTTATGCAAAGCCTGCCTTCTATACCGTTCGCGCCGTCTTTAGCGGGCGTAAGTACTTCTATTTCGCACCCGGTTCGTACCTCACATCGCTCTTTAAATTCTGTCAAACGCGATGCATTGGGTATTACCATGGGCGTCATCCGGTTATCAGTAGGCGTAGAGGAACCAGAAGAAATATTAGCCGAACTGAAAGAAGCTTTAAAAGTAATTTAAGCAGACCGTTAAATACTTTATCTTGATTTTGAGCTAAATGCTTTTACTTACGCCCTAACTCATATCTGTCATTCAGGAGGAAGCTTTTTAGCAGCTTACTAAATAGGTTACTCCTGTTTGACAACTGTGGATTTCATGTACATTGGCTATCTTTTCTCAACAGAACTTCATTTGTCAGTAATTTACCTAGCTAAAATGTTTACTTTATATAAGTGATTTTGGCATGTATAGGGGAATTGCGGCGGCCGGTTAATACTTTATCGGAATAGCCCAGGTAAATAATTCCCAGAACAAGATCTTCTGCTTGTAGTTGCAGGAAGGTTTTCATAGCTGGGTGGTAGGCCATGCCGCCGGAACCCCAGTAAGAAGAAATACCCAGTGCGGTAGCACCCAATAATAAATTCTGAACAGCACAGGCGGCGGCCGCAATTTCTTCCAGTACCGGAATAGCCGGTAATTGTCCGCGCTGCATAATGGCAATTATTACATGCGAGGCCAAATCGCCCATGTGCAACAGTTTATCGTATTTTTCGGGCATAAACTTTTCTGCCGGTATATGCTGCTGGTATAAATTGGCGTGCTGCTGGCAAAACTCTTTTACTTTTTCGCCGGCATAAACCACAAAATGCCACGGCTCGGTTAGCCCGTGGGTGGGTGCCCAGTTAGCTAGTTGCAGCAGTTCGGTTACTTGTTCCTCCGGAATTTGCTGCCCGTTCATCAGGTGCGGTTTGGTAGTCCGGCGGGTTTGGATAATATGTTGGATGGCAGAAAAGTCGTTCATGCGGATCTAAATTGTTTTAAGATAACGGCCGTAATCTTTTCGAGTTGCTCTGGGGATAAGGCGGAGCCGGAAGGCAGGCATAAGCCCAGGTTAAATAAATTTTCGGCCACTGAGCCACCATAAAAAGGGTTACCGGCAAATAGCGGCTGCTGGTGCAGGGGCTTCCAAAGCGGGCGGGCTTCAATATTTTCTCTCTCCAGGGCTTGCCGGAGTTTTTCGGAAGTTATGGTTTGGTCAGGATCTAAAGTAATACACGACAGCCAACGATTAGAAAAACCTCCCGGCAATTCTGGTAAAAAATGGATAGTTGTTATGGGCGAAAGCGCCTGTTGGTAAAATTCGTGAATCTTTCGTCGTTGCTGCACCCGCTCTTCCAGCACACCCAACTGGCCTAAACCAATCCCTGCCGAAATATTGCTCATCCGGTAATTATATCCTACTTCGGAATGCTGGTAATGCGGGGCCGGATCTTTGGCTTGCGAACCCAGGAATAAGGCTTTCTGTGCCAGACTGGCATTATCAGTAACTAAGGCACCGCCGCCAGAAGTAGTAATAATTTTATTGCCGTTAAAAGAATAAATACCTATCGCCCCGAAAGTGCCCAAAGCTTTATCCTGGTAAGTCGAACCAAGCCCTTCGGCCGCATCTTCTATAACGGGAATGTCATAGCGGTTGGCAACATTCATTACCTCGTCTAACTTAGCCGGCATCCCATATAAATGCACCAGTAAAATAGCTTTGGGCTTTTTGCCTAATTGCAGTCGTTCCTGAATAGCTTTTTCTAAAGCTTCCGGGCACATATTCCAGGTGTCAGGTTCGCTGTCGATAAATACAGGCGTGGCGCCCTGGTATAGGATGGGATTAGCAGTAGCTACAAACGTAAAAGTAGAACAAAGCACTTCATCGCCGGTACCAACTCCTAAAACCCGCAAAGCCAAGTGAATGGCGGCCGTGCCGGAATTAAGCGCAACTGCATAGTTAGCACTAAATTTCTGACAAAGTTCTTTTTCGAAATCCTGAATATTTTGTCCGGCTGTGGTAATATAATTTTCGTCGAAAGCTTTTCGAATATAAGCTTGCTCCGCACCGCTCATGTGCGGCGGCGACAAAAATATCCGCGACGAATCAGCCATGGTGCCGTTTAATAACTTTGGCCGGTACGCCCACCGCTGTAACAGCCGCCGGTAAATCGCGGTGCACCACGGCTCCTGCTCCAATTATTGCTTTATCGCCAACTTTCAGAAACTGAATAACAGTAGCGTTGGTGCCCACATATACGCCCTTGCCCAAAGCGGAATTACCGGCAATATTTACGTGGGGCATGAGCGAACAGCAATCGCCCAGTACCACATCGTGGCCCAACGTACAGCCCAGGTTTAGCAACACATGTCGGCCTAAAACAACATTGGTGGTTAAAATACAACCCTGCGTAATAATAGAGCCCTCACCAATTTGATTAAACTGGTAAGCTTCGTTGGGTACCGCCGGGTGAATTAAGGTCGCGAACTGAATATTTTCATTCGTAATTTTCTCCGCAATTTGGGCTTTAAGGCCGGGGTTGCCAATGGCAATGGCTACATAAAGAGGTTCCTTTACTGCCTGTAAATCTTTTAGGTCTCCCAGGTACGGGTATTTATTAATGGTTTTGGGCGTATCAGAATTATCATCGTAAAAACCAATCATATTCCAGGTAGGAATATAGTGGTTTATCTGGTGGATGAGCATGAGTACTTCCCGGCCGAGGCCGCTGGCGCCGAAAATGGCAATATTTTTCAGGTAAGAGTGGGTTCCTTTATGAGGCATGAGGTAAAGTTCCGGTAAAACGTTCGGCAGTGGCACTGCCCGGAGCCTGAATATCGGTCGGCTTCCATAACTTAACAAAGGTGCGGGCTAATATTTTCAGGTCCAAAAAGAAACTTTGGTTTTCTGCGTACCAAACATCATAATTAAATTTCTGCTCCCAGGTTATGGCATTACGGCCATTTATTTGTGCCCAACCCGTAATACCCGGCTTTACCTGGTGCCTTTTGGCCTGTTCCGGCGAGTACAAAGGCAAGTATTCGGGCAGTAATGGCCGCGGACCAACCAGGCTTAAATCGCCTTTCAGTACGTTCCAGAGTTGGGGTAATTCGTCTAAGGAATAACGGCGCACCAGTTGGCCAATTTGGGTTAAACGCTCGGCATCCGGCAGCAACGTGCCATCGGGCGCACAAGCATCGCGCATGGTTTTAAATTTATAAATGGTAAAAAATTTGCCGTGCTGGCCGGGACGGACTTGTTTAAAAAATACGTTTCCTTTCTGAATAATCAGCAGCAATAAAGCAGTCAGGAGCACTGCCGGTAAGGTTACCGGCAAACTTAGGATTACAAAGCCTAAGTCTAAAGCTCTTTTAAAATATTGCTGATACATACTTGATCTTTCAGAACAATCTCAAAATTAAACTTAAGTTTTTGTTTTTCGAAATAATACGCTGGTTTTCAGTCTTCCTGTTACCTAATAGATAATTTTTGTGCCTAATTGATCTAATGATTTACAATAAAACTCGCCAAACAAAACAGGAGCGTATGGTTTTTTGTCTGCACCCGGTTCTATAACTTCGCAGCCATGATTTTATTCCCGAATGCAAAAATAAATATTGGCTTAAACGTGGTTTCTATGCGGCCCGATGGTTTCCGAAATCTGGAGTCGTGCTTTTACCCGGTGCATTGGTGCGATGCCCTGGAAATATTGCCAGCCGAAGCCATGCAGTTCTCTTTATCCGGCATTCCGGTACCCGGTGCTTCCGAAACCAATTTGTGCCTGAAGGCTTACGAATTGCTAAAAGCTGATTATGATTTGCCGCCGGTGTTTATGCACCTGCACAAAAATATTCCTATTGGTGCCGGCATGGGAGGCGGTTCGGCCGATGCGGCGTTTGCCTTAAAACTGTTAAACGATTTATTTAAACTGAATATCAGTACGGAACAGCTAGAGGATTACGCTCGCCGGCTCGGCAGCGATTGTGCATTTTTTATCCGAAACAAACCGGTATTTGCTGTTGAAAAAGGTGACGTTTTCCAGGACATTAATCTGGATTTAACGGGTTACGGCTGCACCGTGGTTTACCCCGATTTACATATTACCACCGCCGAAGCTTATAGCCAGGTAGTGCCACAAGCGCCAGCGCAACCCTTGCTCACGGCTTTGCAAGGAGATATTAGTACCTGGAAAGAAACTGTAAAAAATGATTTTGAAGCTGCTTTGTTTCCGCGTTACCCCATAATCGGTGAAATTAAAGCACAACTGTACCAGGCCGGAGCCTTGTATGCGGCCATGACTGGTTCCGGCTCGGCAGTTTTTGGTATTTTTCTGAAAGAACAGGCTATGGAACTAACGTTCCCGGCTGCGTATCGGGTGTGGCGGGGGCTCCTTTAAGCTTATACCGCCGGTTCAGGTAACGCTCAATTAAAGAATGCGAAAAAACACTGAATAAAATAATAACGGCGCCCAGGTAAAAGCCACCCGACATTTTCTCGGAATCTTTAAAAATAAAGTATGCGAACAAAATGCCGTAAACCGGCTCCAGGTTAATACTCAGGTTTACCGTAAAAGCCGATATTTTTTTCATGAGCCGGACCGAAGCGGTAAATGGGTATACGGTGCACACAATAGCCAAAATCAAGAGCCAGAGTACATCTAACCAAGTAAGCGCTAAATTTACTTGTCCGGTATCGGTAAACCAGCGGGCATAAACCGGAAAGAATAAGGCGGTTGCCAGACAAGCGCCAACCATTTCGTAGCAACTAATAATGGCCGGCCGGTAAGTTTTAACCAGACGCACGTTTACAATGGAGAAAACAGCGCTCAGCAACGCCGATACCACGGCCATCACAATACCCAGCACGTGATCAAACTCGAACCGAAAAATCAGATATAACCCTAATATTATCAACAAGGCCATAAATATTTCGTGCGCCTGTATTTTCTTTTGCGTGAAAATAGGCTCCAGAATGGCGGTCCAGAGGCTGATAGTAGACATGCCGGCCAGGCAAATGGCCACCGAAGAAACCCGCGCCGAGGCAAAAAACAAAATCCAATGGGCCGAAATAATAAAGCCAACGCCTAATATCCGGATGAGCGCTTTCCGCCCAACGTTAAAGGAAATTTTCCGGAAATAAATAATTAGGGCCAAGGCAGAGGCGGCCAGCAACGTTCGTACAAAAACCAGTTCTACGGCCGGTATCGAAATTAATTTACCCAAAATGGCCGTAAAACCCCATAGAAAAACAATGAAATGGAGTTCCAGGTAATTTTTAAAACTGACAGATTCTTTCAAAACAAGAATAATTAACTAGCCTTACCCGGAGTTTAACCGGCTAAAACAAATAAAGTTGGTACAAAAATAAACTGGTTGGTGGTGGTTGTGGCTTGAGCTATTGGGTTGAATAAATTTACCGTGGCACTGTTTTATAGAGGACGATTCCGATAAAAGTAAATATAATAGAAGGTATCCAGGATGCTACCATGGGCGGTACATCGCCCACCTGGGCCAGGCTGCGGCTCATAATTACAAAAATAATAAAGATAAAGGCCAGCACAAACCCCAAGGCAATCTGGAAACCAACGCCACCCCGCGCCTTGCGCGAACTCAGAATTACCCCGATAACCGTGAGAATAATTATGGCAAACGGGTAACTGAAGCGCTCGTATTTCTCAATCAAATATATTTCTACATCATCGGCGCCCCGCATCTGCCGTTCGGAGATGTAGCGGTTTAATTCGGGTAGGGTAAAGGTTTCGGCCAGGCGGTACGTACTCGCAAAGTCTTTGGGTAATAAATTTAAGGTGGTATCTACGGGGCTGTTATGCACGATTATTTCTTCTTTGTCGCCGTTTATTACCCGGAGCACGTAACGATCTAAGTGCCATTTCTTTTTTTCCTCGTTCCAGCTAATGGCATCAGAAGTTAATTTGCGTTTCAAGGTGCCGTCTTCAATGGTTTCCATGGTAAAGCGGTAGCCAATATTGGCCGTGTTGTTATAGCTTTCCATGTAAGCATATTGGGTCGGCGACAGCTTAAAGTGAATATTGCGCTGGTCGAAGGTGTACGGGTTTTTAATATATTTTACCTCGAAGGCCACCCGGGTTTTATTCGCGTTCGGAATTATCCAGCCGATTAAAGCAAATGTTACCCCGCCAATAATAGCCGCACCCCACACGTAAGGCACAATAAACCGTTTAAAACTCACGCCGCTGCTCAAAATAGCCACTACTTCGGTATGCGAAGCCAACTTGGCCGTAACAAAAACGGTGGCAATAAACACCGTAATGGGGCTGAGCATGTTGGCGTAAAATGGAATCAGGTTGATGTAATAATCAAACAAAATTTCTTTTATCGATACATTATGCTGAATAAAATCGTCGTTTTTTTCAGTGAAGTCGATTACGCAAATAATAGCAATCAAAATCAAAACCACGAAAACGAACGTGGTCAGGAATTTTTTAAGTATATACTTATCGAGGAGTTTCATTCGTCTAAATAACTTGTTTCGTTATTCGTTGGTCGTTAATCGTTGTTCGTAAAATATCGTACTTTAAATTTTTAAGCTAATTTTATTTGATTAGTAAATAACGTTGTAAGGTTGATAAATTACATTTAAGAAGATTTGCAAATTCATCATCATATCCGAACAACGATTAACGACCAACGAATAACGAAAATTTACAACCGCTGCATAACTTGTTTTACCATTTTGTCTTTCCAGGCCAGGTAGTCGCCGGCAATAATATGTTCGCGGGCTTGTTTTACCAGCCACAAATAAAAAGTAAGGTTATGTACGCTGGATATTTGGGAACCCAGCATTTCGCCGCTGTGCACCAAATGCCGCAAATAAGCTTTAGAATAAAAAGTGCTGGCATAACCGCCAACCGTTTCGTCTATAGGAGAGAAATCGTTTTTCCAGCGTTCGTTCCGGATATTAATAATGCCTTGCGAGGTGAAAAGCATCCCATTCCGGGCGTTGCGGGTAGGCAGTACGCAATCGAACATGTCTACGCCCAAGGCAATATTTTCGAGAATATTGGCCGGTGTTCCCACCCCCATGAGGTAGCGGGGTTTGTCGGCGGGTAAAATATCGCAAACCAGTTCCGTAAACTCGTACATCATCTCGGCCGGTTCGCCCACCGATAAACCCCCTATTGCATTTCCCTCACGGTTAAAAGAAGCAATGGTTTCGGCCGATTGGATGCGCAAATCTTTATAGGTGCTGCCCTGCACAATCGGGAATAAAGTCTGGTCGTAGCCGTACTTGCCTTCGGTGCTGTCGAAGCGGTCGCAGCAGCGTTGCAACCAGCGGTGCGTCATGTCCAGTGACTTTTTGGCATAATTGTATTCACAAGGGTAAGGCGTGCATTCGTCGAAAGCCATCATTATATCAGCCCCAATAGTACGCTGAATATCCATTACACCTTCGGGCGAGAAAAAGTGGGTAGAACCGTCGATGTGCGATTTAAACTTAACCCCTTCTTCCACAATTTTGCGGGTGCCCGAGAGTGAATAAACCTGGTAGCCGCCGCTGTCGGTTAAAATAGGTTGGTCCCAGCCGTTAAACTTGTGAAGACCACCGGCTTGCTCCAGCACCTCCAAACCGGGACGCAAATATAGGTGGTAGGTATTACCCAATATTATTTGCGCCTGTATATCATTAGTAAGTTCGCGCTGGTGCACGGCCTTAACCGTGCCGGCGGTACCAACGGGCATAAAAATGGGCGTTTGAATGGTGCCGTGCGCGGTGGTTATTTCGCCGGCGCGGGCTTTGGAATGAATATCTTTGGCGGTAAGTTCGAATGTCATGGTTGGTGCTGCCGGAATGTCTGTTTTGGCGCAAGGCTTTCTTAAAAAAACAAACCGGTTTCTGGTATAAAAATAACAGGCAAAATTACGGCTAAATATTTAATTTGCCGAACCGGCACCCGTTTATTCCTATAACCAACCTATTATCGGTAAAAATAAGCTAATATTACGCGCTTATTCCGGAATATCTTTTGGCCACTGGTGTTTTGTATTTCCTGCTTTGTGTATGTGTGCTCATTCAGTGGGGGTACGTGTTTTATTATTTTCTGCCGTTTTATTTTTATACCCCGCCGTTAGCCGATCCGGAACAGTCGCCCAAGCCCGTTTCCGTAATAATTGCTGCCCACAACGAACTTTATAATTTGCAGCGCCTGCTGCCCGCTGTACTTTCCCAGCAATATCCTGTGTTTGAAATAATTGTGGTAGATGATAGATCTACGGATGGCACAACAGATTATTTGGCAGAAACCCAAAATAAGTTCCGTAATTTCCGGTATATTAAAATTGAAAATACGGATGGAACAATAAATCAGAAAAAATATGCACTTACCCAAGGAGTAGGTTTGGCCCGGTTTGAATATTTATTGTTTACCGATGCCGATTGTATGACTTTGAGTAACAATTGGATAGGTGAAATAATGTCGGGTTTTACCAGTGGTGTGGAGATGGTGCTGGGCTACTCACCGTATAGGAAAAAACCAGGGTTTTTAAATCATTTAATCCGATTTGAAACCTTGTTATCTGCAATTCAGTATCTGTCTTTTAGTGTAAAGGGCAGGGCTTATATGGGCGTAGGCCGGAACCTCTCTTATACTAAAAAATGTTTCTATGAAAGTAATGGATTTACCTCACACATAAATATCTTAGGAGGAGACGATGATTTATTTGTACAAGACGCTGCCTTGCGGCACAAAGTAAACATAGCTATTAGTAAAGAAAGTCAGACCGAAAGTATTCCCAAACAAACGTATTCAGAATGGGTTATTCAGAAGCGGCGGCACCTGAATGTGGGCCGTTATTACAAACTGGCTGAAAAATTGCGGGTAGGGATCTTTATGTTATCTAATATTTTCTTTTATTTAACCGCTATTTTTCTTTTGTTTGTGCCGGATAATTTAATCTTCCTTGGCATACTTTTTACCCTACGGAGTATCGTTGTATACTTTGTATATGTTTTGTTAGCCCAAAAAATAAAAGAGCCTTTATCGGTTTTTCTCTTGCCCGTGCTCGATTTGGTTTACTTTTTGAACTACCTGATGCTGGGGGCCTCTGTATTAATTCTTAATAAAGTAAGATGGAAATAAACAATAAACAATTTTCTGCTAAAGCGAAACACGATTTTAAACTTATTCAGGCGGCAGTAGAGGAGGGCGACGAAAAAGCCTACGCGGAGCTGATGAACATATACAAAAAACCCGTTTACCACGTGGTGCTTAAAATGGTGCGCAACCCCGACGATGCCGAAGATTTAACCATTGAGGCTTTTGCCAAGGCCTTCCGGAACCTGCATAAGTTTAACCCGGAATATGCTTTTAGTACCTGGCTTTTCCGGATTGCCACGAACAACTGTATCGACTTTATCCGGAAAAATAAAATCAAAACCATGAGCATCGACTCGGCCATTAAAATAGATAACGGCGACGAGATAAATATTGATTTTAAAGACCTGAACCTGAACCCGCAGGAAAGCGCTATTAAGAACCAGAAAATCCAGATTATGCAGTTTATCGTTAGCAAGCTGCCCGATAAATACCAGCGCCTGGTAACGTTGCGTTATTTCGATGAATTATCGTACGAAGAAATTGCTACTGAACTGAATGCACCGCTTGGCACTGTAAAAGCCCAACTGCACCGCGCCCGCGAGTTGCTCTACGACATGGTTAAAAACAAGAAGCACTTAATTTAGACTAAAATTATTAGTGCTTAGTTGTTTGTTCTTTCTTTAGATAAAAGAAATTTTAGGAAAATATTAAAAATAAGCCCCGTTGCTGTTCAGGTACCGGGGCTTATTTTTTACCTTCGCCCGTTATTTGCGGATGTAACCTAATATTTATTCTGTTAGGTCCGGCTAAACAATTAAATGAACAAAATTCTCATTCATCTAAATTTAACTTGTTTTCAGGAAGCAAAATATTAACTACGGGTACATAAATAAAGTCTCTTAAACTTATTCCCGATTTAATAAATTGCCCAATCAGTACATTAGCACATTCCTGCATTTGCACCTTAAATAACTAGCACATTAATTAAAATAACATGACTGTTCAGGCTGCCACCCTTGTTAGGCAATATTTTCCGGATATTACCACCCGTCAGGAAAACCAGTTTAACCAGTTAGAACAACTGCTGCGCGACTGGAACCTGAAAATAAACGTTATTTCGCGGAAAGACATGGATCAGATTGGCCTCCACCATATTCTGCATTCGCTGGGTATTGCCAAAGTAGTACAGTTCCCGGCCGGTAGTGCAGTAATGGATGTGGGTACGGGCGGTGGTTTGCCTGGCTTACCCTTGGCTATTCTGTTCCCGGAAGTAAAGTTTCATCTGGTTGATTCTATTGGCAAAAAAATAACCGTTGTGCGTGAAATTGCCCAGGCACTGCATTTATACAACGTGAAAGCCACCCAGAGCCGGGCCGAACAGGTTACGGAGAAGTATGATTTTGTGGTAAGCCGCGCCGTAGCCCAACTCGGCGAATTTTATACCTGGATTCATAACAGCTTTAAACAACCTACCGATGATTTACACGGCCTTTATTACCTAAAAGGTGGAGATTTAACCGGGGAAATTGCGGAATCGGGTTTGGTTACCCAAGTACACGATTTAAAAGATTATTTTGAAGAGGAATTTTTCGAAACGAAGAAAGTAGTTTTTGTACCCGTTACCCATTTTTAAGGTAAATACACCCGCCGGTACAGCTATTTTCATTTAAATTAATACTTATTTAGGCTAAAATCAGGCGAAAAAGATATAATTTTAAAATAAGATAAAGTCAGATTAATTACGATTAATTATTTGATTACTAATAATTTACAACAGGTAATTTTAAATAAATAAAGTCTCTTTTCGGTAGAATAAATATTTTTTCGCTTTCTCCATAGTATACCTTTGAATCACCAATCTAAACTATTACAACTATGGAAAAAGAAATATTTTTTCTCTTTAACCCGGATGCTCCGGAGCCCGTTTTCCCACCTAAAGAAAAATACCGCACTACCTTACGCCAAACGCCTGCCCAAAAACGGACAGAGAAAAAAGTAAATTCTTTTAAACTGCGTGCAACCATTTGCAAGGTTTTTAGCTCTACCTGGTGGAACTAAAAACCTGACTTTTATCCAATATTGGATAAAGACGTTAGCATATGACCAGTGCAAATATTTTACTTACAGCTAAATAGAAATCGAAATACAAAATTAACAGCCTTATTAGTGCATAATTGTATTATTTACAAGATATTTGCATTTCTATTAGCCTGATATATGAAAAGCCTCCTAATATTTTTATTATCTTTTACGGTGGTTTCTGCCCTGGCACAAAACCAAATTTCCGGAAAAGTTACGGATGCCCGCACCGGCGAAGCTTTGCCATTTGTAAGTATATATATAAAAAATACAACTATTGGTACCTCTACCGATGAGAATGGAAGCTATCGTATAAAACTTTCTAATTTGCCCGATTCGCTTACTGCTTCTTTTGTGGGGTACAAAAACCAGTCGAAGTTTGTTAAAAAGGGTGTTGCCAATCAGGTAATTAACTTTGATTTAGGTTTAACCAGCGTTAGCCTGAACGAAATATTAATCCGGCCCGAGGAAAATCCGGCCATCCGGATTATGCGACAGGTAATGGCTCATAAAAAGAAGAACGATAAGCGTAAGCTAACCGCCTACCAATACGAGGCCTATACCCGTATGCAGTTTCAGGCCGATAACCTCCTCCAGAAAAAAGGTAAAATAAGCTTGCGGTCGGCGGTTACAACCCTCGTAGATACCCAATTATTTGTAACCAGCCAGGATGGTAAAAAGGTAATGCCGTTTTTTATTTCGGAGGGCTTATCGGATTATTACTACAACCGCGATCCCCGGAAAACGAAGGAATTGGTTAAAGCCACCAAAGTTTCGGGCATTGGTTTGCAGGATGGCAGTTTGGTATCGCAGGTAATTGGTAACAGTTACCAGGAATACAATTTTTACCAGAACTGGGTAAGTGTGCTGCGGAAAGATTTTATCAGCCCGATTGCGGATGGCTGGAAAGGTTCTTACGAATATGAGTTGGAGGATAGCCTTTTTGTAGGGGATAATTGGTGTTATAAAATAAAATTTAACCAGAAAAGAGCGCAGGACCTGGCCTTTAATGGATACTTGTGGATTGACGAAGAAACATTTGCCATCCGGAAAATAGATGCTGCCATTAGTAAGTCGGCAAATATAAATTTTGTGGAGGGGGTGCATTTGGTGCAGGAAGAACTGCCTACCGAGGCTGGCGCCTGGATGCCGGTAAAAACCCGCATCCACATGAAATTTGTTCCGCTGAACGAAACCCGGCCAGGAATTCTGGTAGATATTAATACTTCGGCTAAGGGAATAAAAGTAAATAACCCGCAAAAGCTGAGCTTTTTTAATGAACCCATCCAAATAGCCCCAACAGCCGCTGCTAACTCCGAAAGCTTTTGGGAAGCTAACCGGCACGATTCTTTAAGTGTAGCCGACCAGCGCTTGTATACGGTGGTAGATTCCATTAAAAATTCGCCGCGAATGGCCCGCTTTACCAAACTGGCCACGGTGCTGGCTACCGGATATTTAAGGGTAGGCAAGCTCAGTCTTGGTCCGTATCCTTATTTATATGCCCATAACGATCTGGAAGGTCACCGTTTTCAGGGTGGCTTTAAAACCAATATTTATTTTAGTAAAAAATGGGAATTTAGCGGCTACGCAGCTTATGGCACGCTCGATCAGAAATTAAAATACGGTACCAATGTGCGGTATATTATTACGCGCAAGCATTGGAGCGAAGTAGGCTTTTCGCGTCGCGAAGATGTGCAGCGGGTGGGCTTTATGTCGGAGAAACTAGCGGCCAGTCCGTTCCTGATGGGCTTTTCACGGTTCGGCGATTTGCGACGGCCTATTTTTACCAAAGAAACCAGTGCCTACCTGCAGCGGGATATTTCCCGGGGCGTAACCCAGCGCATCACGCTGTCTAACCGCGAATTTCAGCCCTTGTACGACTTTGCGTTCTATAACCAGGGAGCCGATAATCAGCCGGTACCCACCAAAAACTTTACGACCACCGAACTTAGCTTTTTAACCCGCTATGCCAACAATGAAGTAAAAGTAACGAATGATAATGACCGGATTAGCTTGGGCAACGGCAAGTGGCCGGTAGTTTCCTTTAAATACACCCTGGGCCTGAAAAATTTCCTGGGCTCTACGGTAGACTACCAGCGGGTAGACGCCGGTATAACCCAAACGTTTGTAATGGGGCGGCTGGGCAAGGCTAATTACCGCCTGGAGGCCGGCAAAGTGTTTACCCCGGTACCGTATCCGTTGCTGGAGATGCACTTGGGTAACCAAACGCCGTTTTACTACGTGCAAACTTTTAACCTGATGAATAATTTTGAGTTTGCCAGCGACACTTACGCGTCGATGCACTACGAACAATATTTTGAAGGTTTGCTGCTGAATAGCCTGCCGCTGATAAAAAAACTAAAATGGCGGTTGCTGGCTACCTCTAACGTGCTGTACGGCCACTTGAGTAAAGAAAATTTAAACTTAATCGTACCCAACGGTTCGGATAACATGGCCCCGGATTCTTTTAAATCCTTAAATAACGGCCCATATGCAGAAGTGGGTTATGGCATCGAAAATATATTCCGGGTACTACGCGTAGATGCGATACACCGTTTAACTTATCTGAATGATCCGGCCGTAAAAAAATTCGGGTTACGGGTTTCTTTCCAGTTTAAACTTTAGTTGAAGCTAATTTTCCTGAGACGAAAACCTAAAGTTTTAGTGGCCCTCAACTAGTTTGGTCTGCTGTAAATTTTTATTTGCTTATAATAGAAGTAAAAAATTCGGCGGTCCGTTTTTCAGAATAGTAAATATTTTTACGGAAATCTTCGGCAAACCCTACGTGTCCGCCATGCAGCGGCATTTCCAGAAATAAATTGGGGTTTTGTTCCGCTTCAGTTACCGGGAAACATTCCGGCGATAAAAACGGATCGTTTTGAGCATTAACCAACAAGGTAGGAATTTTAATGGATGGCAAATATTGCCGCGAACTGCAACGGTTATAATAATCCTCGGCGTTTTTAAAACCATGAATAGGCGCCGTATAGCGGTCGTCGAACTGCGGAAAAGTTTTTAGTTTATCGTAACCGTCCAGGGTAATGCCTTCGGGCAGCAGTGTAAGTTTATCTGTTATTTTTTGGCGCAGGGTTTTTAAGAACCGTTGCATATACACCCGGTTTTCCGGACGCGCCATTTGGGCGGAGGCAGTAATAATATGGCAGGGTACCGAAAAAGCCGCTGCGGCTTTAACCTGTTCCGGTACGAGTTCGGGCTGCTGGCCCAGGTAGTGCAGGGTAATATTGCCGCCCATGCTAAAGCCAACTAAATACACTTCATGGTACTTGCCGGTTTTTAAAGCATATTCTACTACCGTGTGCAAGTCATCGGTAGCGCCCATGTGGTAGGAGCGAAGGAGCTTGTTCGGTTCGCCGCTGCAACTCCGGAAATTCCAGGCCAGGGCGTCCAGGCCTATTTTATGCATTTGTTTCGCCATGCCTTTTACATACGGGCGGTCGCTGCTGCCTTCCAGGCCATGGGAGATTATAGCTAACCGGCGGTAACCTTTTTCGGCCCAGTCCAGGTCCAGAAAATCATGATCGGGCGTTTCGATGCGCTCTCGGCGGTACAATACGCTTTTTTCCTGCCGGAATAAACTGGGAACAATGGTTTCTACGTGCCGGTTGAAAAAGTAAAATGGTCCGCCCCGGTATCCGGAATGTAATACAGGCATGCTAAAATAAGTTTCGCCGCAAAGATAGTTGCTTTGGCAGCCGTTGTAAGTTTATATTTATAACAAATTATTCTGCTTACGCTAATAACAAAGTTTGTCAGAAAAAAGGTTTACGAACGAGCGGGAGCGGCTTAGGTATAAATACCGTAGAAATTTTAGCTTTATGTTTGGAAAGCTTTAGGAAAAGCTATAAATTTGCACCTCATTCAGAAAAAGAATAAAAAATATTTATAATATAAATCATGGCTAATCACAAGTCGGCATTAAAAAGAATCAGAGCTAACGACGCTAAGCGGGTGTTAAACAGATACCAGGCTAAAACTACCCGTACATTTATTAAAAAATTAAAAGGTACTACTGATAAGGCCGAAGCCCAGGAACTTTTCAAAAAAGTTTCTTCTATGCTGGACCGTTTAGCAAAACGCAACATTATTCATAAAAATAAAGCGGCCAACAACAAATCTAAATTGGCTAAGCACATTAATGCGCTGGCAACTGCTGCTTAATGTATTGCGGCTTTTTATTTAAAAATTTGGCCTAGCCAATTTAAAGAGATTTTCCTGTTTTTTTATAATCAGTAGCCTTGCCTTTGGGTAAGGCTTTTTTTATGCCTAAAGCTCAGGCGAACTGCGCCAATACGCAAGTACTTTAGATGCCAGTGGTAGCATATTTTAATTTTGTTCAGAGAAGAGCAATAAAAAAGCCGGTAAATATTTACCGGCTTTTTTATCTCTAAAATATGAAATCAGGGCAATCTAATTAATCATTAAAATCAGCGATATTATTTACGGCTTAGCTTAATGGTATTGGCGCTAGTGCGGTCGGTGGCCGGCATACTGGTAATATTTACCACCACATTTCCATCCATCACATGACCGTCTTTGGTTAATATCGACCGGAAATCGGCAATCAAATTATCGGTAGAGGTTACTTCCTTATCATAATAATAGGTACGGATACCCCAAACCATATTCAGTTGGTTTACTAACCTAAGATTATCGGTAAATACAAATATATGCGCCTTGGGGCGGTGTTTAGCCGTATGGAAAGCCGTATAACCTGAACGGGTCATGCACACCACAGCAGTTGCTTCGGTATCGCGGGCCAGGGCACAGGCATTAGAAATAACCGTTTTACTGAAGAAGGACTCTACATTAGGCTTAGGTTTTACTATTTTGTGGTACACTTCGCCGTTAGCTTCTACCGAGGCAATGGTGCGGCTCATGCTCCGGATGGTTTCCAGGGGGTAAGAACCAGCAGCAGTCTCAGCACTTAACATTACGGCATCGGCTCCATCAAATACCGCGTTGGCCACGTCGTTGGTTTCGGCGCGGGTAGGGCGGGCGTTGGTAATCATGCTTTCCATCATTTGGGTAGCAATAATTACGGGTTTGCCAGCTTTGTTGCATTTCTCTACCATCATCTTTTGCAGCATGGGTACGTCCTCCGCTTTTATTTCTACGCCTAAGTCGCCGCGGGCCACCATAATGGCATCGGTAGCCGAGATAATTTCGTCGATATTCCGGATGGCTTCGGGTTTCTCAATTTTTGCCACCACCAGGGTGTTCTTGCCCCGCTCTTTAATAATCCGCTTTATATCGGCTATATCCTGGGCTTTGCGCACAAACGATAAGGCAACCCATTCTACATCGTTGTCTAAACCAAAATGTAAATCTTCAACATCCTTATCGGTTAGCGAGGGGGCCGAAACTGAAGTATCGGGTAAATTAATGCCTTTACGGGGTTTTACCGGACCACCGTAAATTACCACCACATCTACTTCTTTGTCTTTATCAGTGGCCAACACCCGCAGCTCAATTTTGCCATCGTCAATCAGGATAGCATCGCCCACATTTACATCCCGGGCCAAATCCATGTAAATAGTAGATAAGCGGGTGGCGGTACTTACCGAGTTATCGCAAACCAGTTTTATCTGATCGCCGGCTTTAATTTCTACCTGGCCGTTTTCTACATCACCCAGTCTGATTTTGGGGCCTTGTAAATCCTGCATCAGGCAAATATGGGTGCCCATCTCTTGGTTCAGCTGGCGCACCATTTCTACAACTTGGCGGTGGTCTTCGTGTTTGCCATGCGAAAAATTAAGCCGGAATACATCAACGCCTTCTTTAATCAGAGCCGAAAGCATGTCGTAATTGTTGCTGGCCGGGCCAACCGTGGCTATAATTTTGGTCTTATTAAATGCTACTTCCATAAAATATTAAAACATCAGGTTTTCCTTAAATTGAAAGGAATTTGGGTCGAATTTTTTTACGTATTGTACTAATGGTACCAGTTTAAAGCGATTCAGGAATTCCTGCTGGCAATTGCTGAGCGCGCCGGAAATCTGAATGATATAATCATATTCTTTAATATCGGGTACCAGAAAAGGTTTTTTTAACGTGCTAAGGTCTACGGATTTGTTGCGGATAAGTCTGAAAGTACTGTGTTCGGTGGCGTGCAGGTAGTTTGATATCACGAGGCGGCCTTTATTAAAAAAGTCGTACTTTAAGTCTTGCTGTTTGATTAGTCTTATTCTAAAGCATTTATTCAATGCCCATGCAAGTTTATGTTCTTTACTGGAAGAAACCAAACCAAATATGTCAAAATCATAATCGTATTCTACTTCCAGCTTAAATGTTTTCATATAAAGGATAGATTAAAAGGTGAAAGCCTAATGGATTTGAACGGGACGCTAAAAATAAGCAGCCTTTGTATTACTTGCTTCACCCAAGCAGGAAAACATTTATCCACAAAGTTATCTGCATAAATTTTTTTGACATTGTGTTTTTAAATCTCTTAATTTGCACAGTATTTCAAAAAAATAAAGAAAATGTCAGAAATCGCAGAAAAAGTTAAAGCTATTATCATCGATAAATTAGGTGTTGAAGAATCAGAAGTAACTCCGGAGGCCAGCTTTACCAATGACTTAGGTGCCGATTCTTTGGATACCGTAGAACTTATTATGGAATTTGAAAAAGAATTCAACGTTTCAATTCCCGATGATCAGGCTGAAAACATTGGCACCGTTGGTCAGGCCATCAGCTACCTGGAAGAGCACGCTAAATAGTAATTCTTCCAAAATTATTTTTTCTGTTCATCACTTTTCCTATTTTCCACCCTCTGTGCTAGCTTATGGAGCTTAAGAGAGTTGTAATTACTGGCCTTGGCGCACTCACCCCGATTGGTAACACCGTTTCAGAATACTGGAATGGTTTAGTTAACGGGGTGAGTGGTGCCGCGCCTATTACACGATTTGACGCCAGTAAATTTAAAACTCAATTTGCCTGCGAAGTAAAAGGATATAACGCCGAAAACTATTTCGATAGAAAAGAGGCGCGTAAAATGGACCTTTTCTCGCAGTTTGCCATGGTTACTGCCGAACAGGCCGTAGTAGATGCCAACCTGTTGCAGAATGGACTTGATCCGGACCGTATTGGGGTAATCTGGGGTTCCGGCATAGGGGGCTTGCGCACCTTTCAGGAAGAATGCGTGGCTTTCGCCCACGGCGATGGTACCCCACGCTTCAATCCTTTCTTTATTCCCAAAATGATCGCCGATATTAGTGCCGGGCATATTTCCATAAAATATGGTTTCCGGGGCCCTAATTTCGTAACGGTATCGGCTTGTGCTTCAGCAACCAATGCTTTAATCGACTCTTTTAATTACATCCGGTTAGGAATGGCCGATGTAATTGTAAGTGGCGGTTCGGAAGCCGCTGTAACCGAAGCCGGTGTGGGAGGTTTTAATGCTTTAAAAGCTTTATCCGAACGCAACGATTCTCCAGCCACTGCCTCCCGCCCCTTCGATAAAGACCGCGATGGTTTTGTATTGGGCGAAGGTTCGGCGGCCATTGTGCTGGAAGAATACGAACACGCCAAAGCCCGGGGTGCTAAAATTTACGCCGAAATTATTGGCGGCGGCATGAGTGCCGATGCTTACCACATTACCGCTCCGCATCCGGAAGGATTAGGCGCTTTAAACGTAATGAAAAATGTAATCCGCGATGCCCGCATAGATCCGGAAGAAGTAGATTACATAAATGTACACGGTACTTCTACGCCATTGGGCGATTTAAGCGAAGCCAAAGCGATACAGGAAGTTTTTGGCGAACACGCCTATAAATTAAACATCAGCTCTACCAAATCCATGACCGGCCACTTGCTGGGTGCGGCTGGTGCCATAGAGTCTGTAGCGGCCATCTTGTCTATCCAGAACAACATGGTGCCACCTACCATCAATCATTTTACCGACGATGAAAGTTTCGACCCAAAATTAAATTTTACGTTTAATAAGGCGCAGGCCCGCGAAGTAAATGTGGCCTTAAGTAATACTTTTGGGTTTGGCGGACATAATACCTCGGTAATATTCCGCCGGGTAACGGAGTAGAAGTTATCCTGTTAAGTTGGTGTTTACACTCTTTAATAAATTATTACACAAAGACCGGGCTTTCATTAAAGCCATTACCAACGTTACAAACATTACGCCGGATAATGTTTACCTCTATACCCTTGCCCTTACCCATACCTCTTTTGCGAAACAAAACCAATCGGGGAAGCAGGAAACCAACGAGCGGCTCGAATTTTTAGGGGATTCTATTCTGGGAGCGGTGGTGGCCGAGTTTCTGTTTAAAAAATTTCCTTACAAAGACGAAGGTTTCCTGACCGAAATCCGATCCCGGATTGTAAACCGCGAGTCGCTGAACCATATTGCCGTAAAAATTGGCCTGAATACGCTGGTAAAAATAGACCAGCAAAACCACAATACCCGGTTTAAATCGATTAACGGTAATGCGCTGGAGGCTTTGGTAGGTGCCATTTATTTAGATAAGGGTTACAAAACCACCAAAAAGTTTATCCTGGATAAACTCATTAAGCCGCATTTCGATTTCCACACCTTATTAAATACCACCGTTAATTTCAAAAGTAAATTAATAGAGTGGGCCCAAAGCCAGAATAAAAATATCCGGTTCGAAATTGTGCAGCAAAAGCAATCGGGCAGTACCACCGAATTTACCGCCGAAGTAACCATCGACGATAAACCGATTACTACCGGCACGGGTTACTCTAAAAAGAAAGCCGAACAGGCAGCGGCCGAAAAAAGTTTAACCTTACTCCAGGTTGCGTAATTTCGGCTGGATTGGTGTGCCTTGCGTATACGCACATTAAAATCAGGTTTTTCCTTTTTTTATAAGCTTATGCAAACTTCTTTAAAACTGGCAGGCGCCGCCTTGAACCAGACCCCGCTCGATTGGGAAAATAATCTCCAGAATATTAAAACTGCCATCACCCAGGCGCAGCAACAGCAGGTAGATATATTGTGTTTACCCGAGCTTTGCATTACCGGGTACGGTTGCGAAGATTTGTTTTTAAGCCCTTGGCTGCCCGAAATGGCTTTCGGGAAATTACTCGAAGTAAAAGAATGGTGCAGTGGATTAACGGTTTGTGTGGGCTTACCCGTACGGGTGTTTGGCCAGGTCTTTAACACTGCCTGCGTTATCCGAAACCGCGAAATTATAGGGTTTACGGCCAAGCAATTTCTGGCCAACGATGGCGTACACTACGAGCCTCGCTGGTTTTCGTCGTGGCCGGCTAACGAAATCCTCGAATTTCAGATGGGCGGGCATACTTACCAAATCGGCGATATTGTGTACGAAGAGCAGGACGTAAAATACGCTTTTGAAATTTGCGAAGATGCCTGGCGGCCCGATACCGACCGGCCGGCCGTTCGGCATTTAGAAAAAGGGGTGCAGTTAATAATCAACCCTAGTGCCAGCCACTTTGCCATGAGCAAAACGGATTTGCGCTATAAGCTGGTGCTGAATGCCTCTAAAAAATTTAACTGCGCTTATTTGTACGTAAACCTGCTGGGCAACGAGGCCGGCCGCATGATTTACGACGGCGAAATATTAATTGCCCAAAACGGTAACCTCGTGCTCCGGAATAATTTACTCAGCTTTAAACGGGTAGATATGGAAGCCGCCGCGGTAGATTTTATCAATCCTTTACCGCCGGCTGAGCAAATGGCTGGTTTAGGTGAAATTGACGAATCAAAAGAATTAATAGCGGCATTGAGCCTGGCGTTGTTCGATTATTTGCGCAAGAGCCGGAGCCGGGGCTTTGTGTTATCGCTCAGCGGCGGCGCCGATTCTTCGATGTGCGCCGTAGCAGTAGTCGAAATGATCCGGCGGGCAATCTGCGAAATTGGCTTAGATGAATTTACGGACCGGCTGGGCTTTTTTAAACCAGAAGAAATTGCTGAACTTAAAAACTTAGCGGAAGACGCTCAGGTAAAAGCGCTTTGCGGACGTTTGCTCATTTGTGCCTATCAGGCGTCCCGCAACTCTTCCGAAGATACTTTCCAATCGGCCGAAGGCCTGGCTAAAAGTTTGGGCGCTACTTTTTATAACTGGTTTATCGACGATGAAGTGGCTGGTTATACAAATAAAATCGAAAAATCTATCGGCCGTAAGCTGACCTGGGAAACCGACGACGTTACCTTGCAAAATATTCAGGCGCGCGTACGGGCCCCGGTTATCTGGATGCTGGCTAACTTAACCGGTTCCTTGCTTATTTCTACCTCTAACCGCAGCGAAGCCGCTGTTGGTTACGCCACCATGGACGGTGACACGGCCGGAAGCATTTCGCCGCTGGCTGGCGTAGATAAAGCTTTTTTGCGGCAGTGGCTCGTATGGGCACAGCGTGAACTGGGTTACGAAGGCCTGCAGTACGTAAATAATTTGCAACCGACTGCTGAATTGCGCCCTGCTGAGCAAGCCCAAACCGATGAAAAAGATTTAATGCCTTACCCCATTTTAAACCAGATCGAACGGCACGCATTTTACGACCGCTTATCGCCGCAGCAGGTTTATGAAAAAATGCGCGGCACCGAACCCGACGACTTACTGAAAATGCACATCCGTCGGTTTTATACCCTTTGGTCGCGGAACCAGTGGAAACGGGAACGCTATGCGCCCGCCTTTCACCTCGATGATTACAACCTGGACCCCCGGAGTTGGTTGCGCTTCCCGATATTAAGCGGCGGTTTTCAAGAAGAATTAGATTTTTTGAAGTAAATAGCTAAAATTATATGTTAAGTACAGACAAAGCCCTTATCTGAGATGGGGGCTTTGTCTGTTTATAAAAAGGCAGTTGTTGTGTACTCCCTACAAAATCGTAATTTTGGTTTTTACACAATTAACTATGGCTGTTCTAAATTATATTACCTGGGACGTATCTGACGAAATCTTTCGCTTTACGCTGCCAATTTTTGGCAGTGTGGCCCTGCGTTGGTACGGGTTGCTTTTTGCGTTAGGCTTTGTTTTCGGACAAATAATATTAACCCGCATTTATAAAGCCGAAGGCGTCCGGGAGAAATGGGTAGACGTAATTACACTGTATATGATTGTGGGTACCGTTGTGGGTGCCCGCCTGGGCCACTGTTTGTTTTACGAACCTGAAGTATATCTAAAAGATCCCATCCGGATTTTAAAAATATGGGAGGGAGGCTTGGCCAGTCATGGCGCTACCGTGGGTATATTATTAGCGCTTTACCTGTACGCCCGAAAATATAAGTTTGATTATTTGTGGGTACTGGACCGCATTGTAATTGTGGTGGCATTGGGCGGCGCTTTGATCCGGTTGGGCAATTTGTTTAATTCCGAAATAGTAGGCAAGGCCACCGATGTACCCTGGGCTTTTATATTCGTCCGTAATTTCGAATTCCCGCAGGTGCCCCGGCATCCGGCCCAGCTTTACGAATCCATTTCCAGCTTTTTGTTATTCTTAGGGCTTTATTTCCTCTGGAGCCGGTTAAAAGCCGCTACCCCGCGCGGCCGTATATTCGGGTTGTTTGTATTCATTTTATTTACCCTGCGGCTCCTTTACGAGTTCCTGAAAGAAAACCAGGTAGATAAAGAAGACTTCTTACTCCAAACCATTGGGCTGAACATTGGGCAGTTATTGAGTGTGCCGCTAATAATTATAGGCTTAATTGTGCTGATTCGTTCGTATACCCACCCGGTAGTGCCGGAGATAAATCCCTACGACCCCGATGAAGTAAAAGCAAATACCAAAGTGAAAAAGTAAACAACCGGTAAATACCGGAACCATAGCATTATTTTAGACAAATCCTGCTCTGAGAGCTTTTTTACCTATATTTCAAATCAGTATCTAAAAATACCGGTTCTGAAAAATTACAGGTAAGAATAAGCCTTCGAAGCAGGATTTTTAGTGCCTGGCAACAAAGAAAATGTTTGCTTCGCTTTATTAATTTAACTAAAGCCGTTTAGAAGTTCAAAAGCTGGTAAAAACTGCGGCCATTGGTAGTGTTTTCACCAGTGACTAATCCGCCAGAAATATTAAAATAGGCCCTGAGAACACCATTGAGGACGTTAGGTTTTGATAGAATCATAAATACAGAACAGCCACCATCACGGCCGACATAATTTCTAAATAGAATACACCTATTATTGGAGGAATATTCTTAATATAAGATAATGATTTCTGCCAGTTCATGCGATAACCAACCAAAGTATAAATGCTTTTTCAGTTGGTTTTAAGCTTAACTATCCGTTAAAATTGTAAATAATCTTCAACGGACAAAGACTATTTACCAAAGCAATAGGCAGCATATTCTGGAGCCTTGTTTTCACTTTTGGATTAAGTAAATAATTCTTTAAATTGAAAGCTTCATCATTTTTGCTTTCGATTACAGGAATATTAATTGTCCAGGTAAATGAACAAAAAGTTAATCATTTCTTCTTTAGCCGTTTTCTTCATAACTTCTTTTAAACCCGCCAAGCAGGGAGTGGTTCAACCGCCGCAATCTGCTGCGGGCTATGTAACGCCGGCTTATACCCCGTTGCCTTTAGGCAGTGTTAAACCAAAAGGCTGGCTGCTGAATCAGTTGCAAATAATGCGCAATGGCACTACCGGGCATTTAGACGAGGTGCACGAAAAAATTAGAAAAGACAATGGTTGGCTGGGAGGCAAAGGCGACAATTGGGAAGAAACGCCTTACTGGCTGGACGGAGCGGTGCCACTGGCTTATTTACTGGACGATAAGCAACTCCAAACTAAAGTATTAAAATATATTAACTGGACGCTCGATAACCAGCGCCCTTCCGGCTATTTTGGACCGATTACCAAAGCCGAACGGGAGCAAGGCATCCAGGTTGCGGCCGAAAACTGTAGCCAGGGCGAAGATTGGTGGCCCAAAATGGTGATGCTGAAAGCCATCCGGCAGTATTACACGGCTACCCAGGACCGGCGTGTTATTCCGTTCATGACCAAGTATTTTAATTACCAGTTAAAATCCTTGCAGCAATGCCCCATTGGCAAGTGGACTGAATGGGCCGCCTCCCGCGGAACCGATAACGTTATGCTGGCACAGTGGCTGTACGGCATTACGAAAGAACCCTCCTTGCTGGAATTGGCTAACTTAATAGAGTCGCAGTCTTTTCCGTGGAGTACCTGGCTGGGTAACCGCGATTGGGTAATTGGGGCAGCCGCGCAGCAAAATGGTGATCACTGGATGCGCCGGCACGCCGTAAACGTAGGCATGGCCCTGAAAGCACCGGCTATTAATTACCAACGCACCGGCGACCAGCAATATTTAAAATCGTTAAATACCGGCTGGAACGATCTGATGCAGCTGCACGGATTGCCGATGGGAATATTTTCGGGCGATGAAGATTTACACGGCAACGACCCTACCCAGGGCACGGAACTTTGCGCCATTGTGGAAGCCATGTATTCGCTGGAAGAAATATTAGGCATCACCGGCGACATGCAGTACGCCGATGCCTTAGAACGCATGACCTTTAATGCATTGCCACCCCAAACCACCGACGATTACAATGCCAAGCAATATTTTCAGATAGCCAACCAGGTGCAAGTAAAACGTGGGGTATTTAACTTCTCGCTGCCGTTTAGCCGCGAAATGAACAACGTGTACGGTATGCGGAGCGGGTATACTTGTTGTTTGGCCAATATGCACCAGGGCTGGACTAAATTTACTCAGCACTTGTGGTACGCGACTCCGGATAACGGATTGGCTGCACTGGCTTACAGTCCCAATGTAGTAAAAGCCAAGGTAGGTAAAGCCAACACCGAAGTAACCATAAATGAGGTAACGGATTATCCGTTTGGCGATGTCGTTAATTTCCAAATCACGACTAAGCAGGCAGTTGCTTTTCCGCTGCAGTTACGGGTGCCCAATTGGTGCCAGGAAGCAACGGTGCTAATAAACGGGGAGAAATTAAGCACCGAAAAAGGTAAACGGTTAATTACCGTAAACCGCACCTGGAAAAATAAAGACAAAATGACCCTGCAGTTACCCATGCCGTTGACAACCTCTAATTGGGGCCGCAACTCGCGGGCAGTAGAAAGAGGCCCCTTGGTGTACGCCTTAAAGCTGGAAGAAAAATGGGAAAAAGGCACCGACGAAAAAGAAGGTGATTATTTTAGCGTTTACCCGAAGGGCGACTGGAATTACGGCCTGCTGGAAACGATTGTAAAAGAACCGGTTCAGAACCTGGAAGTGAAAGTAGTGCAGCCGGTTACAGATAAATTTATCTGGAATATTCAGCATGCGCCTATTCAAATTACTACTTCGGCCCGCAAAATACCCGAATGGCGCATTGTAAATGATGTGGCTCCCCAGCCGGTAACCGATAGAACCGGTATTTTTAGAGGCGAAGTGCAGAAAGAAGTAGAAAAAATTACCCTGGTGCCTTTTGGCTGCACCAAAGTGCGAGTAGTGGCTTTTCCGGTAGTGCCGGCTAAATAAATATTTTCGAAATGAATTTTATGGTAAGTACTTAGCTGATTTATTTAACCGTTTAACCTGTAAACACATGAAAGTAAACCAAAAGATAAATCTTTTTCCACTGGGGTTTCTAGTTTTAGTTTTATTAAGCGCAAGCGCCTTCAGCTTTCGTTTTGAACAATCCAAAACGATTATAAGTAGTAAAAAACAGCAACCCGGCAATGCAACTGCTAAAATCCTGACGGGTGCCTGGCGGCTGGTAAAAACCTCTGACCCTGCCCGAACGGCACCCAACGTGGTGAAAATAATGGTTGATGGGCATTTTACGGCGGCCGACTATAACCTGAAAGATAAAGCTTATATTGGGGCCCAGGGCGGTACCTACACCTTAAATAATGGCCGTTATACCGAAAACCTGGAATATTTCACCACCGATTCTACGAAAGTAGGTACCAACTTGGCTTATAATTTAAGTGCCAAAGGCAACACCCTGCAACTTACCCGAACCCAGAATGGCCAAAACATAACCGAAACCTGGGAGCGAATAGATGCGGGCGGTAGTGCTTTAACCGGCGCCTGGCGCATCCGCGAACGCGAAACCCAGCCTGGGCAAATGTCGGTTATGCAGCGTGGACCCCGCAAAACCATTAAATGGCTGTCGGGGAAGCGGTTTCAGTGGGCGGCTATTAACACCGAAACAAAGCAGTTTTTTGGTACCGGCGGCGGTACTTATACCCTTAAGGACGGTAAGTACACCGAAAATATCGAGTTCTTCTCCCGCGATTCAAAACGGGTGGGCATGAGCATTTCTTTTGATTACGAAGTGAAAAACGGCGACTGGCACCACCGTGGCCTGAGCACTACCGGCAATAAAATCTACGAAATCTGGGCGAAGGAAAAATAGATAGACATCTGTTTATATGCTTTTGTTTTTAGGCAAAAAGCTGAAATTCAAAAAGGATATTTAAGATAAGTAAATCATACCGATATTAAATTTATAGATTATAGCGGTACATTTGGCCGTTTTCGTTGGTAATAACCACTGTCTTATTGCCGGTGAAAACGGCAGCTTCGGTTTGTCCTACTTTCCCAAGATTTAAGGTTTGCATCTCTCCGCTGAAGAACTGCCCTTTGCAGGAAGGATGAAACAAATGAATTTTTCCCTTGCTTAAAAGTAGGAGTGTTTTGCCGTCAGGGCTAATGTCGGCGGCTGTCACGGGTAGGTTTACATCATGCTTTTCGATTAATTTCGCTTCGTAATCGCCAGGTTGATCGGGAAGTTCGTATAACTTGGCCAGCACGCCATCCTCCCGGTCTTTTGTAACCAGGTGCAATTTATTTTGGTGCCAAAAAAGGGCCTCACAATCAAATTCGTAATGCGTTTTATCCGCGGTGCCATTCTTCCGGTCGGCATACTCAAAGTTTATTTCCGCCAGTTTCTCAGGGTTTTGCGGGTTTAGCTTATAAATTCTTAACCTTAATCGTTTATTGCTGTTATTGCCGGTATCGCTAATGTAAATATTGCCTTTGTCGTCGCGGGTTAAATCTTCCCAATCAATATTTTCGGCATTACTTAAATTAATAGTAGCCAGCAGGTTTCCTTTATCGTCTATTTTATAAAGCGTGGCCGGGTTGTTTGCGTCGTTGTGGGTGTAAAACGTACCAAGTTGGCCGCCTTCTTCTATACCCGAACTTTCTTTAATTTCTTTTGGCAAGTCGGCTATTTTAACAGCTAGATTTTCATTTAATTTATTAACAGAAGCAGTGTTTGCCGGAGCGGTGGTTGCTAAAGGAATGGGTGAGGAAGTTTCAAAAGCAGACTGTCCGTTAAAACCATACAGTACAACCGAACAGAAAATCAGAGCTAAAAAAATCTTAAAAATTAAGCGCATACCCGTTCTTCTGAATTTAACGTCAACCTGAACGCTGATTATTATTTTTAGAAGAATTAAAACGTAAAAGCGAGCGGTAGGTTTAGAAAAATAGTACTAAACTACTTTAACGCATTGGCTCAGGGTACCGGGTCGTAGCCACTGCCACCCCACGGATGACACCGCCCCAAGCGCTTTAAAGCCAGCCATCCACCCCGCAACGGACCGTGTTTGGTAACCGCTTCAGCCGCATATTGCGAGCACGTGGGGGTAAACCGGCAGCTAGGTGGCTTTAGCGGGGAAATCAGCCGTTGGTACACCCAGATTAAACCAAGCAAAAATTGTTTAAAGAGCTGTTGCATAACTGAATCGGTGATGGCTTTAATACGTAAATAGCTCTGGTAACGGGGCGAATTTAAGATCTAAATCAGCAATACTTAGGTGAGTCTATGAAATATAAAATTCCGCTGCTGCTCTCTTTTGTATTATTCTTGTCTTCTGCCCAGGCGGATAATTACCCGAATCCTGCCGGTGCCCGGACCAACGGGTTGGCGGGCGTAGCCGTTACACTGGCCGATGTGTGGGCCGTTAGTAACAATATTGCCGGTATCACCGCTCTGAAAAAACCAGCCGCCGGCGTTTATGCCGAAAATCGTTTTAACTTAAAAGCCCTGAGTACGGTTACCCTGCAGGGTGTTTATCCTATCGCCAAACAAGGTGCTTTGGGCATTGAGTTGATGCGGTTTGGGGATAAACTTTACAACGAGCAAAAACTAGGACTGGGCTATGCCCATCGCATTGGGCCGGTAAGTTTAGGCTTAAAAGCAACCTTGCTGCAGTTACACCTGGAGCAGTTGGGAAGCCGCCGGGCCGTGGCTTTGTCGTTTGGTGGCCAATCCGAAATAATACCCAAACTCACCTTCGGGGCCCATATTTTTAACTTCAACCAGGCCAAACTGGCCAGCTACCAAAACGAGCGATTCCCAACTGTTATGCAGGCGGGCCTGGCTTATCAACCCAGTGCTAAATTGCTCTTAAGCCTCGAAACCGAAAAAGACCTGGAACACGCTGCTGATTTAAAAGGTGGCTTAGAATATAAACCAATAACCCAATTAGCCTTACGCACAGGCTTTTCTACAGCCCGGCAAGCCGCTACAGCTGGTGTTGGATTTGTAAGCCGGCAATTCAGCATCGATTATGCCTTGGGCAGTCATTCGGTTTTAGGTATCAGCAATCATCTTTCCATATCATTTGGGTTTGAATAAAGGCTTATGGGCAGAAAATTAGCTTTGTTTTTGTTCTCTTTATTTAGCTGGTTTGCTGCCGCAGCCCAGGAATACCAGCGACCAGCCATTAACCTGGAACTATTGGTGCAGGAACTACTCGCACAACAAGAAGAAGACAATCCGGTTTACGAAGATGTTTACGAAAACCTGCTGCTTTACTACCAAAATCCTATCAACCTGAATAATACGAATGCCGATGAATTGACCGCTTTGTTTGTTTTAACTCCTGCCCAAATAAATAATTTATTTACGCATATCCGGCAAAATGGGCAATTATTGAGTATTTATGAACTGCAATCCGTACCGGGTTGGGATTTAATTACCATCCAAAAAATATTACCTTTTGTTACCGTACAGGAACCGGGGCTGCTGGCTACCCGGCAGGATTTATGGCAACGCATTTTAAAAAACAACAACCATTATTTATTAGCCCGTTACGACCGTACCTGGCAGCAACGCAAAGGCTATTCACCACCCGATACCATCGGTAACCGTCTGACCACCCGTTATTCCGGTTCGCCGGATAAATATCTGATGCGCTACCGCAACAGCCACGCCCATGATTTTAGTATTGGTTTTACCACCGAAAAAGATGCCGGAGAGGCCTTCGGCTGGCAACCCACCAGGCATCAATACGGGATGGATTTTTATTCGGCTCATTTTCAGGTATACAACAAAGGCCGGTTTAAGGCCTTGGCTTTGGGCGATTATCAGTTGCAGTTCGGGCAGGGGCTGTTGCTGTCCTCGGGTTTCTCGGTTGGCAAAGGCAGCGAAACCATTACCACTGTTCGCCGCAGCAACGTGGGCATCCGGCCGTATTCGTCGGTACTCGAAAGTGGCTTTTTCCGCGGGACGGCGGCCACTTATACTATTCACCAAAATATTGAACTGACCGGCTTTTTCTCCCGCAAAAGAGTGGATGGCACTTTGGGAGCCGCGGCCGATAGTTTAGCTGCACAAGCCTTTTCTTTTGGCGGCGTACAAACCTCCGGGCTGCACCGCACACCTACGGAACGCCGGAATAAGCACCAACTAACCGAAAATATATTTGGGGGTAACATAATATTTAAAACATCAGCACGCCACTTCACCACCGGCCTCACCTTTGTACACACCAGCTATAATTTGCCTTTGCAGCGGCAGAATGCCAGCTACCACGCCTTTAGTTTTAATGGGAAGCAAAGTGCCAATATTGGATTTCATTACAGCTACAATCTGCTAAACGTAAATGTTTTCGGCGAAACGGCCAGATCGTACAGCGGTGGTTTAGGTACCGTAAATGGGTTAATGGCCAGCTTATCCAAGCAAGTAGATGTTGCCTTAATCTACCGGAACTATGCCAAGAATTTTCATAGTTTTTACGGAAATGCCTTCGGCGAAAACACCCGCAATGCCAATGAACTGGGCTGGTACACCGGCCTGAAGATAAAGCCGGCCATAAAATGGGAAATTACTGCTTATTACGATCGGTTCCGGTTTCCGTGGCTTAAATACCGGGTAGATGCACCCTCGGGCGGACAGGAATATTTGGTGCGGTTGCTGTATAAACCTACTAAAACCGCAAACCTGTACGCGCAATTCCGGCAGGAAACCAAAGGTTTAAACCGCCGCGAAAACGGCCGGCCGCTGGATTATGTGGCACCGGCTACCCGCCGCAATTATTTATTTTACTTAGATTTCTCGCCGCTGCCTTCTTTAAGTTTACGCTCGCGGGTACAAATGAGCCGGTACCAGCACGAACATCCCTGGGAAACCGGATATTATATCGGCCAGGAAGGAATATTTTCTTTCGGAAAGACCGTACTCAGCGCCCGCTTTGCCCTTTTTGATACTGACGATTATGACACCCGGCAATACGTAACCGAACGGGATGTATTATCCGCTTTTTCGGTGCCGGCGTTCTTTGGAACGGGTACCCGTGTTTACCTGGTGGCGCAACAAGCTATAACGGGAAAGCTGGATGCCTGGCTCAAAATTGCCTATACTCAATACCGGCACCAGGAAACCATCGGTTCGGGGCTGGAAGAAATTGCTGGTCCGGTGCGGACCGATATTCGTTGCCAGGTACGTTATCGCTTCTAAAAATTATCCATTATTTAGTTTTACCGGTTATTAATCAATAGTAATCATTTATTGGGGTAAAATGCGGCGTGGTTGCTTTAAAATAAATCTAAAGGAAAGCTTTTTTCGTTTGTGCACGGAATAATGCTCCGGTACTTTAACCTTTAATTTAAACTACCTTTAATTTTCTGAATCTGACAAATATCTGCTACTATGAAATTTACCAGCCGCTACGCTACCTCGCTTGCCTTGTTTACCGATATGTACCAGCTTACCATGGCCCAGGCTTACTGGAAAAAGGGTATGGCCGAACAGGAAGCGGTTTTTCATCTGTATTTCCGGAAGCACCCGTTCAATGGCGGCTATACAGTTTGTGCGGGGCTGGCTGATGCGATTGATTATTTAAAAGAATTTCGTTTTTCTCCGGATGATATTGCTTATTTAGGTAGTCTGAAGGGTAGCCAGCAGCAACCTTTATTTGAAACTGAATTCCTGGCTTATTTACAGAACTTAACTTTTACCTGCCAGGTCGATGCCATACCCGAAGGTACCGTGGTTTTTCCGAACGAACCGTTGCTGCGCATCCAGGGACCTATTTTACAATGCCAACTCCTCGAAACTCCCTTACTTACTATTATTAATTTTCAGACCCTGATTGCCACCAAAGCAGCCCGCTTAGTGGATGCGGCGCAGGGTGACCGTATAATTGAATTTGGCATGCGGCGGGCTCAGGGGCCGGACGGTGCTTTGTCGGCAGCAAGGGCCGCTTTTATCGGGGGAATTGGGGCCACCTCCAATTTACTGGCCGGGCGCTATTTTGATATTCCGGTTAAAGGCACGCATGCCCATAGCTGGGTTATGTCGTTTCCGGAAGAGCAGGATGCGTTTGCGGCTTACGCCGAGGTATTTCCGCATGATTCTGTTTTTCTGGTAGATACTTATAATACCCTGCAGGGTATTAAGAAAGCCATAATGGTAGCTAAACAACTCCGCGAGAAAGGAGCCGAACTGCTTGGAATCCGTCTGGATTCCGGCGATTTGGCTTACCTGAGCAAGGAAGGCCGCCGGATGCTGGATGAAGCAGGCCTGCCGGAGGTTTCTATTCTGGCCAGCAACGACCTGGACGAATATTTAATACAAAGCCTGAAATTACAGGGTGCCCGGATAGATACCTGGGGCATTGGTACTAAACTGGTAACGGCTTACGACCAACCGGCCTTGGGCGGCGTTTATAAACTGGCTGCTTTGCGCGGAACCGACGGCCATTGGGAATATAAACTCAAATTGTCGGAGCAACTGATAAAAATATCGACCCCGGGAATTTTACAGGTGCGCCGCTATTATGGCACCCAGAACTTTATAGCCGATATGATTTACTCGGAAGAACAACCTGTGCCGACTGACGCTACCATTATAGACCCCGCCGATGTAACCCGCCGCAGAACTTTATCCGCCGACGAAGACTTTGAAAATTTATTAGTGCCGGTATTCCGGAATGGAAAAGTGGTTTACCAGGAGCCGGATTTAAAAACTATTCAGGCCCGTACCCGGCAGCAAATTAGCCAACTGCACGAATCTATCCGGCGCTTCCTTAATCCGCATTTATATCCGGTAGGTTTAGAAGAGCAATTATTTAAAGAGAAAATGGAAATAATTTTGGGTATCCGGAATAAAGAAACAGGACAGTAAATAGCAACTAAGCCGATTTGTACCATCGGCTTAGTTGTTTTTATAAATAAAAAATTTAAACAAAATGGTTATTTAACTCTGCACACAACCGTAACGAACCAGTTTGAATGAGGAATTCCTCCTTGGAGCCACTTCTCAAAGCCAATAACTTCAAAGCCATTTAATTGTGCGAGCATTTCGATCTCAGGATAAAATAAAAACCGCATCCGGTGTTGTTCTCTTATTATCTGGCTATTGTGATGAATTTTATCTTTTATTTGTAAGGTATAATTTACATCTACCATATTTTGATTTAAATGCAGGATGGGTTCAGCAATTCTTTCCACTGAAATACGCGCATCTTCCATGTCTTTTATCCGTCGTTCCGGTAAATCGGTTAAAACCCCTGGCCCATACCAACTATCAAAAATAAAAAGTCCGTTAGGTTTCAGATGAACTTTAGCTGTTTCAAAAGTTTTTAGTAAATCCTCGTTCGTAATCTGGTAGTTAATAACATGAAAGAGGCAAGTAACTATATCGAAGGTTTGGTTTAATCTGATATTCCGGATGTCTCCCTGGCAAAAGTTAACGTTCAGGTTATTTCGGGATTTATTCTGATTGGCTTCCGAAATCATTTTTTCTGATAAGTCTACCCCGAACACTTGAAAGCCTCGCTCGGCAAGTAAAAAATCATGTTTACCAGTTCCGCAACCAAAATCTAATATATTTTTAGCTGTGGGCGAATGTTTTTTTATTAATGTATACAGGTAATCTACTTCACCTGCATAATCTTTGTCTTTGTAAAGAAGATCATAATAGGCTGCGTAATAATCAAAAGTGCTCATACTAAAATTGCCTGAAGGCGTTCCGCTACTTGATGTATTTGTTCCTCCGTTAGAGCCATGCCGCTGGGTAAATAAAAACCTCTTTCGGCTAGTTTTTCTGCAACCGGATAGTGCTCACCCTGAAAAAGGGACATCTTATGAAATACGGGTTGCAGGTGCATGGGGTAAAAGAAAGGCCTGGTTTGTACTTTTAAAGCTCCTAATTTTTGCATAGCAACTAGTGCGTTAAACGGTATTTCTTCGGTTAAAACAATACCAAAGACCCAATAAATATTATTTGCAAAAGGAGTAGTAGGCAATGGCAACTGCAGGCCCGGTACCTGGTGCAGTAGTCGGTGGTACTTTTGGCCCATTGCCCTTTTTATTTGAATAAAATGGTCCAGCCTTTCTAATTGGGCCAAACCCAAAGCTGCCTGTAAATTGGTCATCCGGAAATTATAACCTAATTCTTCGTGGTAGAACCGCTTTTCCGGAATAAAGCACAGGTTACGAAGCGAACGACATTTAGCTGCAAGTTCCGGGTTATCAGTTACAATCATCCCACCCTCGCCGGTGGTAATGTGTTTATTAGGATAAAAACTGAAGATACTGATATCGCCAAAGCTTCCACAAGGCTTTTGATTGTAGGTCTGGCCGTGCATTTCGGCCGCATCTTCAATAATTTTAAGCCCGTGCTGCGCTGCTATGGCTAATAGAGGGGCCATATCTACGGGTAAACCGTAGATATGCACCACCATAATAGCTTTGGTTCTGGGCGTTATGTTCGCTGCTACCTGGTTCACATCCATGTTCCAGGTTACCGGGTCCGCATCAACTAAAACGGGTTTGGCTCCGGCTCTTACAATAGCCGCCGCACAGGAAATAATAGTAAAGGCTGGCATAATTACTTCGTCGTCCTTACCAATTCCTAAAGCCAGAACGGCTGTTTCTAAAGCTACCGTACCATTGCAAACCGCTATTCCAAATTTGCGATTTACTTTAGTTGCAAAAAGCGCTTCAAATTGATTAACATAAGGGCCTTCTGACGAAATCCAGCCAGTCTCGATGCAGTTGATTAAATATTGTTTTTCGTTGCCATCCAGCAAAGGTTCATTAACCGGAATTACTGAATCCATTTGTACTTCTTAAACAAGATTGCTTACTTCGGCCTGAATACCCTTAAACCGGATCTTGTCATCCCCAACGTAAGGGCCCTGCTTAACCTCAATCATCTCCAAGTCCTCTAATACCTCAAAACCATGACCACCAGCAGCTAGTAGAATAACATCGCCAGGTTCCAGAATATGACTTTCCAGATAATTCTGGTCAATATCATATAAATCAACCTTTAATTTACCTTTCTTAATTACTAATACTTCCTGAGTGAAAAAAACCTCCCGACTGACCGGGCTGTGCGTATGCGCCTCAATTAAATGGCCTTCAGAATGTTTAATAAAGGCTAATTGTTGAGAAAAACAGGAAGGAGTTAAAAAATTTACCCCTGATTTATTATAACTGTTGTGAATAATTAAAGCTATTAGCTTTTCTTGATGGATAATAGTTTGGATCATTTAATTAACTGTTTGGGTTGTAGAAATAAGTGTCGGATAATTTGTAAATATAATATTTCTTGGTAAGGTTTAGATGTCCTATATTCCCCGCCTGAAAATATTTATTTTGCAGTGTTAAAAATTTATGGTAAAAAACTGAATATTGGTTATTTATTTAAAAATAGCCTAAGAATTTTTATAATATTTTAGAATATTAAAATTAGCCGTTTAGTAAAGAGAGAAAGGTTAATTTGTGCTGATTCAAAAAAAATTATTGATTTTGAAACAGACTTAATTTTAAAATTAAAACTAAAATTTAGCGGTTTAAATTAATATTGGTAGAAAAGACAATTGCCACTTAAATTGTAAAACATAAACGGGTTAAGAGTTCTTCTCAAGACTGTTAAATTGTTAGTTTTAACAGCAATAAAGCAGAATTTTTTGCATGATTACAAGTTATAAAAGTTGTAAATTGTTGCCTGGTAGAATTAAGTTAGTTTAATTAAATTCAATTAAAAAATAAATAATATTAAAGATATAAAAGCTTAGCCAATATGTACTTTATATGCGGTAAGCGATGGCATACATGACAAAAAGCATTAAAACTTTATTCCGCTTACTGCAGAATTTTGGGGTTGAATACGGAATTTCATTATTTATTAATTTTAAATTAAACAGGTTAGATAACTTAAGGCTTCCTAATATTAACTCCAGTATATCATTAAGAAAAGGAACCTCTGATTCGGATGCTTTCTACCAGGTATTTGTTTTAAATGAATACAAGATAGATTTTATAGAAAGGCCTAAAGTTATTATAGATGGCGGGGCAAATATTGGCCTTTTTACGGTTTTGATGAAAAATAAATTTCCAGAAGCTAAAGTTATAAGTGTTGAACCAGATAAAGACAACTTTGCAATGCTTCAGAAAAATGTAGCCAACTACAACAACGTTTATTGTGAAAACCTAGGCCTTTGGAATAGGAAAACAAAGCTAAAAATTTACGATAAATTTGAAATGGGTAAATGGGCAATGGTAGTTGAAGAAAGTGAGGCAGAAGGAAATATAGAGGCTATTTCAATAGATGAGTTAGTTTGTAAATACGCTATTAATACCATTGATATATTAAAATTAGATATTGAAACGAGTGAAAAAATATTATTCCTGGATAACTACGAAGGCTGGCTTCCGAAAGTAAAAATGATAATAATTGAGCTACATGATTGTTTGGAGGAGGATTGTTCTAAACCTTTTTTTGTAGCTATTAATAAAACTTTTAGTAAGTATACCTATTCTATTTCTGGTGAGAATACCGTTATTATAAATAATGACCTTGTATAACAACATGAAAAATACTGAAATTGCGGCACATCAAAACCGTTAAATGGTGAGCTGTACGTATGAATGATTTCTTTTAAAATTATTTGCCGAAGTATTTATTTTTTTGAATTAAATTTTATTTATTAGATTTTGTAATGAATATAAACAAACTTTATTGTGGCGGTTATTTAGGCTCTTTCCAATCTATGACTTATCAATCTTAGAATTTTAGATATTACAAGTAGATATAAATAGATGCTTATTTCAATCATCATTCCTACCTTAAATCGTGCAAAATCTTTAAAACTTACGCTTCATTCAATTTATCAGCAAACGGATAAGATGGATTTTGAAGTGCTGATTATTGACAATGGATCTTCTGATGAAACAAAGGATATTTGCAACGGGTTTGTAATTAATTCACCTGGTCAATTCAGGTATTATTATAATTCGGAACCAGGGCTGCTGACCGGGAGACACCTGGGAACATCCTTGGCAAAAGGTAGCATATTATGTTTTATAGATGATGATGTAGAACTTAATCCTTCCTGGGTTTCCGGCGTTAAAGAAGCTTTCAAAAATTCGGAAGTTCTTTTAGCCACAGGTCCTTGTCTGCCTAAATATGAGGTTGATCCGCCAGAATGGATTTATTATTTTTTTAACAAAACTAAATGGTCAGGTACTTCTTGTACCTGGCTAAGCTTATTTGATTTTGGAAGTAATAAAAAGTTAGTCGAACCAAACTGCGTGTGGGGACTGAATTTTTGCATCCGGAAAATAACCCTCCAGGAACTTGATGGCTTTCATCCTGATAATATTCCTGCTAAACTTCAGTTTTTTCAGGGGGATGGGGAAACCGGCTTAACCATGAAAGCGCAATCGTTGGGTTATAAAGCGCTTTATCATCCTCAATTACAACTTCATCATCTTATTTCCGCTGATAGGTTAACGGTTAAATATTTTAAGCAAAGGGCTTTCTACCAAGGTGTCTGTAATTCTTTTACGCTTTTAAGAAAGAAATATTTATATAATAACGCCGGTGATAAGATAATTTCTTTAGCTAGCGTTAAAAATATATTAAGGCCCGCGAAAAATCTTTTAATATATGTTAAGAATCAATTTATTCCAAAAGAAATTCGTGAACTCATGGCCATTCTTCAACAGGAAGAAAAAGCAGGATTTGATTTTCATCAGGAAGCATTTAGGAATAACCCCAAAGTAAAAGAATGGGTGCTCCGGAAAAACTATTGGGATTATAAATTGCCCCGTTAAATAGATAAACGAGTTTTTGTCCACTCAAAGGTTTTACTTCTGAAAATTATAATGGCCCATATCAAAGCAATCAGGCCATTAATTATAAAATATACAAAAGTCATTACCACAATTCCGTAGTATTTACTACATAGTATGGTTAGTATACCCGAAACCAAACCAATAACAATGGAAGGAATGAAGAATGGTTCTTGTTTAAAACTTCTTAAGTAATAGGCTTGAGAATTTCCTACTAAATTAACCAGTTGGGTTAAACCAAGAAATATAATAGGCAAGATATCTAAAAACCGGTTGCCCAACTTTGGATAATAGATTTGCAGGAGTAAAATAGAGATAATAAATAAAAACAAACCAACCAGGCAAACTACCAGCGAGATGACAAAATTCTTCCGGTAAATGACATTAAGTTGGTTAAATTCTCCTTTTGATACAAAGTTAGAAAATATAGCTACCTTGGTAGATAACCAACTTAATGAAATGACTAAAATACCATTTAAGAAAGTTTGTGTGGCTCCCATCTGCCCGGCAAGTACGGGGCCTTGGGTAGCAAATAAAACCGGATTTATTATTTGCCAAATTAAATAGCCACTTATACTGCCTAACCCAATTTTAAATAAGTAAGGAAAAATTTCTTTTCTGAAATCTACTTTCCACTTTATTTCGGTTTTCCAGATATTAATTATGATCTTTTTGTAACCAGAAAATAAAATGAAGCCTACTGTAATATTTGACAGCAGGATAGCTAAACCACCAGATAACAGTTTAAAGTTAATAGAGAAAAAGAAGGTTAGCAGACCTAAGTTTATTAGTTGTTGCAATAAACGAATTTTGTTTATTTCCTCAATTTTTCCTAAACCTTCTAATATGGCTAGAAATAAATTTACAATAAGCAAAAAGGTAGCTGAAACCGATAATATAAACCAGGGAAACAGCCAATCGACATCTAAATTAGCATTATAGTTTGTAAAAAATAGTTTGCCTAAGTAAAATAAGAAAATAAACAACAAGACAGCCAGAACCAAAAACCATTTAATACTCCAATGGATTAAGGATGCCAGCCTGGATTGATAATAAGAGTCTCCGGTAAGTTGATAGTTACTGGACCACGATAAGTGAGCGGCCTCATGCGCCACATATTGTGTTATAATATTTGTAAGCCCCAGTTCAAAAAATATTTGAATGGCCAGTAAGCTAGTAAAGGTATAATAATAGCCTTGTTCATTCTTGTCTAAAAAGCGGGTAATCAAGAGCAGGGTTAATATTCCGGCTGCGCTTTGTACAATTCGTGTTAGAATATTAAAGATAATGGCCGGATTTAAACCTGCCTTATCATAAATTTTTCGCGCAACTAAATACATTTTTCACCAAGCAAGCAAAACACCAACATCTTTATAAAATTTAAAGCAACAAACATCCTGAAATGCTTGCCCATGGGTTATCAGTTCAATCCAATAGTCAGTAAAAAGGAGATATTTAAAAAATAATCAACTCCCCAGGCCTTACGTAATGGAATTACCTCTGAAAATATTTGGTTCAGTACTTGCAAACTGTTATTTATAGTAAATGGAGATTGTGTAATATGTGCTTTGGCTGATTCAATTAATTTTGACCGGAGGCTCTGATCAAGTACTTGTATCATTGCTGCTTTAATTCCTTCGGCATCGGAAGGATTGAAGTACAAGGCATGATTACCCATGATTTCCTTATGACCAGCCAGATCAGAGCATAAAACCGGACAATTTAAATGAGCCGCTTCAATTATTGGAATGTTGGTTGGCCCTAAAAAAGTAGGCATTGTAAGCGCAATTGCATTCCGGTAAAGAATAAATAAAGACTCATCCGAAACAAAGCCGGGCACGATTATATTATCAGTTAAAGATAAAGACTTAATTAAGTCTAAAATGTATAAAAAATTCCCTTTATCACTTCCGCATAAAACCAACTTCAGATTTTGGTTTCCTGTTTCCCGGAGAAGTTTATGGAAGGCCAGAATTAAATTATAATGATTTTTGTGGGGCCAAAACTGGGCCGGGTAAATAAAAAACTTCTCTTTTTCTACGTTAAATTTATTTAAAGTAGTATGCTCTGATTCCGGAGAGGCCTGGCAGTTAATTATATTGCTGGCGAAAAGCGGTAAAACTTTGATTTTTTCAGGATATATAGCGTAGTACTTCTTTAGTTCAGTTGCACCTGCTTCTGACTCGCACAAAATAAGAAAAGCCTTATTTAAGGTATATAGGTAATACTTTTCTCTTATTTCATAATTTTTGTTCAGACTATGTTCCGGAAAACCATTGGTAGATTTATGCGATACATCCCAGAGAGTAGCAATAAACGGATAGTTTAAAATGGTATCCTGCTGTTTAAGGTAATAAACAAAATCAATCCGGTGGTCTTTGAGCAAGCGTTCTACTTTCTTATTTCGGTTCCGGATAGATAAATTATAAAGAAAACTGATTAGTGGGTTCCTATTGGTAAAAGTGGTGCCTGACTTCTTTTGTTTCCTTTTAATAAAATTTTTTAACCTATCTCCAAAACCTGCTTTAATTAAAATAGCAGGGTTTTTTAGGCTTAATTGGGGTAACTGACCTTGGTAAAAAATAATATTTATAATTTCTATTTGGGGAGAAAAAGTAAAATCATTTATTCCTTTAAATAAGGTATTAAAGTAGGAATAACCACCGCCATCGGTTGGTTCATTTTCCGGGTAAACTATAATTCCGATTCGCAACTTATTCATGAACCATTTTTAACTTCTATATAGTTGCTTTAATAATTTTGTATAAGTATAAATTTAAGATCTGCCCTTTAATATTTTAAAAGTGACCAAATGTACCGAGCGTTTATCTGACTTTAAGCGTGCTTTTTACATGCTGGCAGCCTGTTAGTGCATCTGGACTTTTATATAGCCTCAATTTTACCAGCATGATTTCCACAACTTAGTACTGACAGCTAATTAAAGGGTAAAAGCAGTTAAACCTGCCAATCTCAAGCTTCTTCACCCTGAAATAATCAGCGAATATAATATAAACCGATTGATATTTTTTCTTTTTATGTGGCGGAAATATATGATAAAATGTGGCGTTATTGAGCCAGAACTTGAAACCCGCGCATTGAATTTGGAAGCGGTATTCTTACTCTTAATTAAGAATAAACAAATCTGGCAGGAAGACTGGAAACATATAAATCATTCGTTTTAAAATATTTGTTTTTACTAAAAGTATTTTATTTGTCTAGTTGAATTTCAAAGAATTATAAGATTATTAATTGTTAAGCAAATCTATAAAAGTTCTTACAGGAGTAAGTTCTATTTTGTAAGTAATTCCTGGATTTTCTGGCCCTCAGTAACATCAAAGCTAAATCCTAACAAAGCTGCCACCGTAGCCGAAATATCGGTCTGGTTATATTTTGTCTCTATTGTTTTGCCCTTCGGAAAATCAGGTCCTAAAGCCAGTAAACTTATGTGCTGGCAGCCTTCACATTGGTCACCGTGGTTAATAAAGTCTCCGCTGGAACCGTAAGTATGGCGACCATGGTCGTTGGTGATGAACAGGGCTGTTTTGTCTTTGTAAAAGGTATCTTTTTGTAAAAAGTCCCAAAGTTGTGTTACGTACCTATCCGAAGTGGTAATACCTTTTAGGTATTCGCGCCAATTACCAGAGTGACCTGCCGCATCTGGTTCTCTGAAGTTTATTAGGGCCAGGTTTGGTTGGTGCTCTTTCAGAATTCTTTTGGCTTCTATTAAAGTAAGCGAATCGTTGCGGTAACCATTATTGGTATTTTCAATGCCACAATTAGTTGATGGTTGATAGGTATTGTGCCAATCAGGATGCTGGGTATTTGCCAGAATATTTAATTTTCCTTTACTGGTTATAATCCAGGCAGAATTGGCGGGTTTTCCCGAGTGTTTTAGCCAATACTGAAATAAAGAAGGGTTTTTGGGCAGCTCTTTGCCATTGTTATCAATGGGCTGGCGATTACCGGTAGTAATTGCCGTATGACCAGAATTGGTATAGGTATAGCCGTTATTGTAAAATTTGGAAAAGAATGTTCCTTTAGGGCGCAAAATTTTTGCCATATTCGGAATCCGGGCAAGGCTGGTGCTGTCCCAGGTGTCTAAATAGCGGGGGCCATCTATAACTACAATAATAACATTTTGGGTTCGGAAGGATTTCTGAACAGTTTCAACAGGCGTTTTCTCACAGCTTATTAAAATGGTTGAAAATACTGCTACTACCAGGTAAATGATATTAGTTTTTAATCTAATAGTAAACTGGCAGATAGGAGTGGTATTTTTATGCATGTAATCAACCATTAAAGATTATGATGGAAATTAAAATTATCTAAATATATATTATTTTTAATATATAAGAAAAGGAAAATTTTAATTTATTTTGGGATGATACATAGTTGCAGCCGTTAGGTAAATGTTTTATAGCCAATTTTAATTTACCTTAAGTTATAGTATTCTGATTAACAATGCAATAAACGATAAAATAAAGAAATTTTAAAAGATTGAATTGAGGTGTTAAATAGCGAATAAACCGCCTTACTGGCTTATTAATAAACAGATTATTTTTTCTTCTGAAGATGCTGTAAAGTAAAAAGGCCTGCTGGTTCAGCAAGCCCTTTGGTAAGTACAGATCATTATTTTGGTAAGTTGGCAGTTTTCCAAGCCTGATTAATTAATAGTAAATTCCTTTTCCATCCAGGCTATTCTTTTCTGAAGCCAATTGTTCAGATAAGCTACTTCTTTCTCATGCGACCCTAAAGCTACCGCATTGGGCCAAACATAAATATTTAAAATATCCCAACGATTAAAGTTGGCTTCCTGCGATTTGTTTAAGTAGGCAGCCGTTTGGTTTATAAATTGAGGAAGCGTATTAAGTTGCGTTTGTTTTAACTGGTTAAATCTGGTTTTTACTTTTTCTGCAAAGGCAGGGTCTTGAAACAAACGTTCTATCCAAAGAGAATTCATTATGTAAAATCCTTCCGGCTTTTCAATATCTAAAAAATTGATATTTCCGGCTGCTATGTCAAAGTCCCAGGCCGGCCCAATACACAACTTGTTATTTCTATCTTTAAATAAATAAACACTGGTATAAAAAACCGCATCGGAATTTTTGGTGATTTCGTTTAATAAATACCAATTAACGAAAGAATCCACGTTAATATATTTGGCATAGCCCTCTTTGGTGTCCGTAAAATTATCTGAATACAGAATTTCTTCTGTTTTCTGCACATAAGCTTTTATATAATTGTACTGGTCGGGCGATGGGCTTTCCGGCGATTTTAAGCAGAAAATTATATCCTTGTTAGTTTTAAACCACGATGCCGCATCTTGTCTAACATCTATCTCTAACAAGTAGCCTCCCGTAATTTCTTCCGGACTATTATCGCTACGGTCGAGTTCTTCAATATCTACCCGATCTTTTGAGATTTTTATTTCTTCTGTTAAGAGGTAATTACCCTCGTAATTGCCATTTAAAAATACTTCAACAAAGCGGGCACGAGGCGTGTATTTTAAGCCCAGGCGGCGGCTTAACTCAAAGCTAACATAATTACGCATTAATGTTTTGTCGCTGTAATTTGCCAGCAGTACCCATTCTCTATCCGCCGGCATATTTAATAGCGGGGCCTTTTGGTTTAATTTTATTTTATAAGGTTTTTTCGGCATGCTGTACCAGGTAGAATTACCTCTTCCTTTTATTTGAATGCCTCCATTATATAACCCTTCCTGATATTGCCCATTGCCTTTAACTTTAAGGCTGGCGCTTTTATACTCATCTTTTGAGCTTACCGGCAGCGTATCAGCGGTGTTCAGGTATAATATAGGTAACTGGGTAAAGGTGGTTAGGTTTACCGATAGTTGTTTGGCTGTTCCTTGTGGCGTTTTAAAGGTGTACACAACCGGTTTACTAAAGTCATTCTTACTTACCCCGCTAATCTGGGTTTTATTAGCTACCGTTACAATGGTGCCGGAGGGTACAGAAAAAGTTGCTACCAAAGAATCGGACTTTAGCAGGAACGGAGCCACCCCGGTAATTTGATCAGCGGTTAACCGGCCAACCACATCTTCGGTTAAATTATCCGGATTGTCAATTTGTCTGAATCCAAACTCAATAGGAGTATCTAAAGGTTGTATAATTTCTGGTTCCGGAATTACCAGCTCTTCTTCTTTATTGCAACTAAGTAAGGTAAGACATAAATAAAAAAGAATAAGTAAATTTTTTCTCATCAGACTTAATGGTGATAATTTGTATTGTATTGTGTAAAAGCGGATAATAAGACAAACATAATAACAAAATTCCAAGTTTAGGTAATTAGAATTAAAATTTATTTTTATTATTAAATTTATATTTATAATTTTGAGTCGTCTTACCGGAGATGCAGAATACACTTGCAAATATAACATTTTTAATATATTACAATCCCAAGAATTTGCCAAATTCAAACCTGTAGTTTTTGCTTATGAGAAACACTTTACTTATTGCCGGATTTTTTATTTTATTTAGCGGCTGCACCAAAGAGGAAGTTAAGCCGGAAACATCGGCCGCTAACTTGCCAAAGCTGGTTATTAACGAGTTTATGTCCTCCAACAGTTTTAGTTATCAGGATCCGGAAAACGAAGGAGAGTTTGATGACTGGATAGAAGTTTACAATGCCGGTGATAAAGAGGTAAATCTGGCCGGGCTGTACATCTCCGACAATAAAAACTATAAAGCTAAATACAAAATTCCCGCCTCCAATCCGGTAAAAACTACTATACCACCAGGTGGATACCTTATTCTATGGGCCGATAGCGATCTGGCACAAGGCGAATTGCACGTTGATTTTAAGTTAAGTGCCGAAGGCGAAGATTTAGGAATTTATACGGCAGACGGTCAGGTAATTGATGAAACTACCTTTGGTCCGCAGGTTAATGATGTATCTTTCGGCCGTCAGGCTTCCGGTGCGGGCATCTGGACAACGTTTTCACCCGGAACGCCGGGCATGCCAAATAAATAGGTAATCCTCACATACACCAGCGTATACCTTTAGCTCATTCAGCATGTTTGATATTTTCCCGGATCAGCCCAGCTATGAATATCCGCCATTAATAAATATTATATACGCGTTGGTTTGGTCGTTTCTGCTATCCTCGGTAGTAGCCATTACCCACCGCTTAACGTTTCAGGGAGAAAATTATTCTAAAAGCTTCTTCCAAGCAATGGTACTGGGCGGCATTATCACCGCCATGGTAATGATGGCCATTGGGGATAGTCTGGCCCGGGGATTGGGAGTGTTCGGAGCCATGGCTATCATCCGGTTTCGTACTCGTATTGACGACCCCCGTAATGTGTTGTTTCTTTTTGCGGCGCTAAGTACCGGTATCGCCATTGGCGTTTATGGTTATACCACGGCTTTTGGGGGCACTTTAATATTTTGCTCGGTAGCAGCTGTTTTGCACCTTTCCCGCTTCAGAAGCAATAGCCATAAGCATTTACTTTCTTTTACCCTGGTCAATACCGATACATTGCCCCAGCTTACGGAAATATTAAAGCCATATTGCAGCGAAAGCAGCTTAACCGATATATCGGTTAATAAAAAAAATGAAACCCAATTTAAATACCTTATTGTCCTGACGGAGGCGGCGGGTAAAATAAGCCTGATCCAGGAAATGAGTAAAATAGAAGGGGTACACCAACTAAGAATTACGGATACGGAATTTAAGGATTAAACATGAAAAATCAGAAAATAAGTGGCTTTTATCTTTTTATAGCCTTGCTCTTTGTGGGAATGCTTTTCGTTAATTTTAAATTTTTTAAAGGTAGTTCGGGCACCAACATTGGCATAACCGATGCCAATGTTTATAAAATCAGTTCTGAGAAATCCGGTTTAATTAAAAATATACGGGTGGTACCGGGGCAGGAAATTAAGGCCGGCGATTTGCTGGTTGAGATGGAAAACAATTTGCTGGAAATGGATCTGGCCAAGCTGCAAACCAAGATTGCCGCTCTTAAAAAAGAGAAGGTGGAGAAAGCAACCCTGGTGCAATCAAAAATAGATTATTTGCAAGCCGAAGGAGGCATTCAGGTAGGAGAGTTCGAGTCCGAAATTGAACAAATTAAATCGGAATTAGAGTTGAACCACAAATTAACCCAACAGTTTACGGCTGCTAATACGGGCAATATTACACCTGCTGAAGTGAGTCCGCACGATTTAAAAATTAAATCTTTAGAAGAAAAAAAGGAATTATACCACCAGTCAGTAAATATTAAATCGAAGGAATTGGTAAAAGATAATGCCAGCGAATTACTGGTTCTGGAAAATGAAATTAATTTACTGAAACGTGAGCTGGACCTGCTGCAGGATGAAAAGCGAAAGCTGAACAAATACGCCGTTTCGAGTGGTGTTGTAGAAAGCGTATTTGTAAAGTCCGGCGAACAGATAGAAGCTTACGCTCCTATAATATCTATAAATCCTGTTCATCCGAGTTCGGTGGTAGGGTATATGGTAGGAGCCAAAGCCCGCGAAATTCCGATTGGCGCCAAATTAATAGTTTCTTCTTACGATAAGAAACATATTACAACCACCGGGGAGGTTATAGGTTTTGGGGCGGTAACTGAATTGCCGGAGTTATTACAGAAAGCTACCGCAGTTAAAGCTTTTGGCCAGGAAGTGTTTATAAAAATTCCGGAAAATAACCAGTTTGCCAACGGTGAAAAAGTATTGATAAGATAATGACCTGGTCAGACATAAAAAAAATCGGCTTTTTCTTAGGCCTTTACTTTTGGGTTTTTGCTGCTGCGGCCCAGGTTAGAATGGGAGACTTTCTGGGTTCGGCCATGCAAGACCCGGAGCTAGAAGTTCTTTCAAAACAAATTAATTATTTAAACAAAGGGCAGTACCGCTTAGCTCCGGTGCGCAGCATCGAATTCCGGACGCAAAACAGTCAGTTAGGGTCCGGAGAACAACAATATGAGTTTCGATTAAATCCGGCCAACCCCTGGGAAATAAAATATACCAACCGGGTTTTCAGAACCCAGCAAATGGCCTTGTCGCTGGAAAAAGAATTACTGTTTAAAGCGCTTTTAGAAAAACGGTACCAGGTAGTGAACGACTTGCTTTATTTAAATGAGTTGCGGGATATCCGAGAGGCTTTAATTCAGAATACAGAAAATCAGATAACGGTGTTGGAGAAACAAAAAGGTTCTTCTTTTTTTGATGCTGAAGATTTTGTGGAATTAAAGTTAGAACAGATGGAAGAACAAGTTGATATAGCGTCTTTTAATTTTCAGGTGGAGCAGAAGACAAAAGATATGCAGCAGCTTTACCCAACCGGCAATAAAACTGTTCCGGCCTGGCGATATGCCGAAGTAATTTCCCTGCCTCGTCTGGAGAAACTGGTAGATAGCCTGCTGCATACAACGCTATTCTCGACCAGACTGGCTTACCGGCAGGAAAAAGTGGCTTTGGCCGATTACGAGCACGCCCTGCAGAAGGCTAATATAAATCCGGGTTTTATTCAGACGGAGTACATGCCTTACCGGTTTAGCGAAAGTAAAAACCCAATGGGCATTTCAATGGGAGTTACGATTCCGTTGTTTAACCCAAACAAAGCGGACATGGCCCAAAAGAAGCTGGATGTATTAGAAGCCGAAACCAAACTGACCCTGGAAAAACAACAGGCGACCGATGAAGTAACTAACCTGCTGGGGGCATTAAAAAATTATCTGGTGCAGCATCAGAAGCTGGAGCAGAAAATAGCATCTTATAAGCAAAACGAGACGGTTTCGGCCGTAAATGCTTTAACGAACAACAACCCTTTAATTACCCTTAAGTTTAACGGCCAGTTATTAAAGCTGCGTAAAATTCAGGTGGAGCTTAAAAATGAAATTTACCGGACTTACATTGCGTTATTAGCTACTTCGGATCTGCTCAACCAAAAACCATTAATTAATTTTCTGAGCCCCAGCCTGCAGCCATTATAAACGACAGGCAACAAAGTTTTTCCTGGTTTATCTGGTATTTAAAACAGCTTCTCCATTTGGGTTATTAACGTATACCCGCCCATCCAGGTCATTAGCAATACTACCAGAATGCCGAAAATGGTAAGCCAGCGCGGATGTTGGTAAGTGCCAATAATTTTCTTTTGGTGGGCTGCTACTAAAATGGTGGCGAGGGTTACCGGCAAAATCAGGCCATTAAGCGCACCCGCCAGCAAAAGCAGCCGAACCGGTTGGCCTATGGTAACAAAAATAAACGTAGAAACTGAGATAAATAGGATTATCACCCAGTTCTCGTTCTTTTGAATAATGGGGTGCCAGGATTTAATAAAACTTACCGATGTGTAGGCTGCCCCTACCACCGAGGTAATAGCCGCAGCAAACATTACCACCCCAAACAATTTATAACCCAAATTACCGGCAGCTAGCCGGAAAACAGACGCCGGCGGATTATTCGGATCCAGCAGTATGCCTCTGGCTACAATGCCCAAAGCAGCTAAAAACAAAAATACCCTAATTACAGAGGCGACCACAATTCCCGCAAGGGCGCTGGTTTTTATCTGAGGTAGAGCGGCTTCGCCGGTGATACCCGCATCGAGCAACCGATGCCCGCCGGCAAAGGTAATATAACCACCCACGGTACCGCCCACCAAAGTTATAATTGCTACAAAATCAATGGTTTCGGGAACAAAGGTTTTGATGGCGGCTTCGGCTAAGGGGGGTGCTGATGAAAAAGCTACGTAAACAATGAGTAAAATTAGGAGAAGACCTAACCCCTGGGCAAAGCGATCCATTATTTTTCCGGCTTCTTTTACCAGGAACAACCCAATGGCAATGGCTGCCGCCAGTAAAGCCCCGGTTTCCGGCGAAATGCCCAGCAATACCTGAAGACCTAATCCCGTGCCGCCAATGTTGCCGATGTTAAATGCCAGTCCGCCCAGCAGAATTAACAGGGAGATAAGCACTCCTAAACCAGGCAGTAAATGGTTGGCTATATCCTGGGCTCTTTTTTGGGCAACGGCTATTACCTGCCATACATTTAATTGTACCCCAATATCCAGAATAATAGATACCAGAATGACAAACCCAAAACTGGCTCCTAATTGCTGGGTAAATACGGTAGTCTGGGTTAAGAATCCCGGACCAACGGCGGAGGTTGCCATGAGGAAGGCTGCCCCCAATAAGATGCCCCAGTTGCGTTTTTGCTGCATAGTTAAAACCTTATTGGGGTTGAAGAATTACGCCTTCCTGTAACAAAGCTTCTTTTATGAGGCGGGCGAAAGCTAAAGTGTGCGGGCCGTCGCCGTGGAGGCAAACCGTATCGGCTACCATGACAATATCTATCTGGTCCATTGATTTTACAACACCTTCTTTCACCAGCCGGATTACCTGCCGGGCGGCTTCCTCCGGGTCAGTTATTAAAGCATTGGGTAATTGGCGGGGTGTTAAAGTGCCGTCTGCCCGGTAAGTACGGTCGGCAAATACCTCCTGGGCCGTTTTTAAGCCCAGGCGCTTACCGGCTTTAATTAGTTCGGAGTGAGCCAGGCCGTATATTATTAACTCCGGATTTATTTTGTAAACGGCTTCTGCAATGGCTTCGGACAGATTGCTGTTTACCGCGGCCATGTTGTACAGCGCTCCGTGGGGCTTTATATGGTGTAATTGGCCGCCTTCGGCCTTCACAAAAGCCCACAAGGCACCTATCTGGTAAACTACCATGGTATAGGCCTCAGCAGGGGAGATGGCTATTTCGCGCCGGCCAAAACCAGCTAAATCCGGCAGACCCGGGTGTGCGCCAATGGCTACGTTTTTAGCTAAAGCCAGCTTCACCGTTTTTTGCATCACCACTGGGTCGCCGCCGTGGAAGCCACAGGCTATATTGGCGGAAGTGACGTAGTCGAGGATTTCTTCGTCCTGCCCAATCGTGTAAGCGCCAAAGCTTTCGCCCATGTCACAATTTAAATCTACGGTATAGTGGCTCATATTAAGTTTTAAACTTCAGGCTTAAAATATTTTTCAGGTGATTCATTCTTTTTTCCTGAGCCAATAACAAGCCCTGCGCTTCGGGTAAATTTATTTCTTTATACTGAATTTTCGCCCCTGGTTGTACCTGCGCTAATAAAGAAAAATCGGCTGTAATAACCTGCGCCAGGCGCGGATACCCGCCGGTGGTCTGGTGGTCGGCCATTAGCACAATTGGCTGGCCCTGGGCAGGAACTTGTACTGTACCAAAGGTAACGGCGGAAGACAATAACTCTTTTTCTTTAAGCAGATTTAAAGCAGGGCCTTTTAACCGGTAACCCATCCGATCCGATTGATTTGTTAAACTAAACGGTAACTCCCAAAATGCCTTTTGTGAATCCGGCGCAAACCATTCGTATTCGGGGCCTTTAAGTGCGCGTATTACTGGGTTAGGAACGAGGGTGGGGTAAAAAGAAGAACCTAAACGCCAGTTAACTTCTGCAAAACCGTTTGGTGCTGGTTTCTTTTCTAAGCTCCTCCATATAGGTGCAACTGCTGGGGCAGGCCAATTACCCGGAATGCTATCGCCGGTTTGCAGGGCTCTGCCGTTAAAGCCCCCGATACCGGCTTTTAAATAGGTCGCATAGCTACCCAATATTTTAGGAATATGAAAGCTGCCGGCAACTGCCAGGTAGGTCCGGGAACCCAGAACTGGTTTCCCAAATGCCAGAATACTGCCGGCCCTTACCATTACCGGCCGCCACATTTTTACCGGGCAGCCATTAATTTTAGGGTTAAGGTTAGCTCCCGTAAGTGCCAGGAGGCAATTTTCCTGAAAAAGTATTTTCGGTCCGGTTAGAGTAATTTCCAGCGCGGCGGCTTGTTCCGGATTACCCACGAGTAAATTAGCCAGGCGCAATGCCAGGCTATCCATTGCCCCGCTTAAAATAATTCCCTCTTTCCGGTGACCAATCCGGCCGGTATCCTGAATAGTAGTTAACAACCCCGGACTTAAGATTTTAATACTCATTTTCTCGCTGCTTTATTTCCGCGTACCTGGCTACAGTTATAGGGACAAATTTTATTAAATCGCCGGCTTGCAGCAGGCTTGCCGGTTCCCGGTCCGGATTAAACAAGGCTAACGGCGTACGGCCAATGAGTTGCCAGCCCCCTGGCGTAGACAATGGATAAATGCCCGTTTGGGTACCTGCAATACCAACCGAGCCGGCCGGAATTGTAGTCCGGGGTGTTTTTTTACGCGGGGTAGCTATTTTATTGCTCATGCCACCCAGGTACGGGAAACCCGGCGCAAAACCGATCATGTAAACCAGGTAGTGGCCACCAGCGTGAAGGGCAATTACTTCGGCGGGAGTTAAATGATTATGGTCGGCGACAAAGTCGAGGTCGGGGCCGAAATCTCCCCCGTAACAAACCGGAATTTCTACTGGTCGGGGCTTGTTCTTATGTCCAGGGGTTAAATTAGCCAGCTGATGCTGAATGAATCCAACCACTTCGTCATAAGGGTTATATTTTCCTTCCTGGCTGACCACCCAGGCATTATAATGTATGGTTACAGTGGTATAAGCCGGCACCATTTCAACGAAGCCGGAAAAAGGATGCTGCGCTATTTTTTCGGCAAAAGCTTTAACCCAAGCGTGTATAGCCGGCGAAATAATTTCTCCGAACTGAACAATAACCGCCGCATCGCCAAGCGGGATAATCTGAACAGGAGGTAATTTTTTTTTCATAAAAGGTTCCCGGCAACGTCAATGTTTAAAATTCTGGCATGGGTTGGGTTAACCTGAGTTGTCCGAATCAGCTTTCGTAAAACTAAAGGGAATAACGTTGTTACAACCAAGCAAGCGTCTCAGTTTTAAAATCCAGGTAAATATCTAAAGCTGGTATTTTGAACAACTAAGAGAGGTTTGCGTAAATATTTACTCACCTTAGAAATTTAATTATGGCAATAAGCGAAGAAAATCAGGAAAATACGCCGGCTAAATCCGCAAATATATACGATAAAGATTACCGCGAACAAACCAATGGTAACCAGCCAGATCCCAGTGCCAAGCGTAATGTTGGACGAGGCGGGGAAACCGAGCGCCCGGGCCAGAAGGATAAATTAGAAAATTTGCATATCGGCGGCAACGAAGTAAGTGGCTACGGCGCTAATGATCCGGAGGAGGTAGAGTCCACAGCGCAAGGACCCGGATTTGAGTTTGAAGGCAGCTACGAAGAAGGAGATGGTACCGTAAATGGCGTGCGCAGTACAGACCAGCCTTTAGATAGCGACACCACCGAACCAAACGAAAATGCATCGGGTTATAACCGGATTTAAACATTATTAATATTAATTTAAAAGCAGGCCTGTATTTTCACGGGCCTGCTTTTTTTATTAGTGATGGTTTAGCCTAATTTTTAATTAATCATCTTCTAATCGGATTAAGGATGACCTTTGATAGTTATTCTTATCTTTTCCCATTCCAAAAAATTTCCGAAGAAAGACTTTATCAAAGTCCGGATATTTGGGGTGAAATGGCCCAAGTGCAGAAATAATTCGCTGGTAGTCATTCCTGAAGCGGTTAAAGGTTGCTTTTTTAATTTATTTCTACTGCATTCGTAGCTTCTTCAATTGCCCCTTCAAATTCACTGGCTACAATATCAGACTTACTTAACCAATAATCCGAAGTTAAAATTTGGTAATTGCTGTTTCCGGTTGCCTCTAGTTCCCACAAAATACTTTCTGCTTCCGGAAAAGGCATGCTGCCAGCCATTTGTTCGCTAAAAAGTCGCTTAATCAGGTTGTTGGGGGCTAACCCTTTATCCAATAAATGCAGTATATTTCCTTTTGTAAAATCAATTTCTTCTGCCTGGTTTAAGGGGCTTATTAACAGCTTTATTTGCGTGGCTTTGGCATTAGGGAATTTACCATTAAAGGCTTTATATAAAAGCTGGTTAATATGGAACAACGGAGCATGCAAGCTTATATCGGGGTATTCTTCCGAAATTTTATCCAATAACATATCATTGGAAATTTGACTTAATTGTCCCTCATTCAGTTTGTCAGCGAGTTTATATTCCAGAATAATGGCGGCGGCTTCATTGGGCTCATAATCGGTAATGGCCATTAAAAGTAATTCTTCCAAGGTATCTTTGGCCGCACTTTCCGCATCCGGATAGTTAAACTTCAAAAGTAAATTCACATAATCCTCGTCCGTCCAATATTCCGGAACGGATTCCAGGGTGTTAGCACTGTTAATTGTTATTGTATATT
>NZ_BJYS01000046.1 GCF_007991635.1 Adhaeribacter aerolatus
CGAGTATCTGTTACAAGTTCGTATTCAGCTACTCCCAAACAAAGCCCCTCACTAACATTAGTAAGGGGCTTTTTTGCTTTTGGGGTATGTGTTGATGCGGGTCTGAAAGAAAGTCAGAATAATCATCTTCTTCGCCTTTGGGTTAAATAAATGTATCGGGAAGCCATAAAACTATCTTTGACTGACAACGTAATGGCATGGATTATATTAAGTATTTCGATGTTTCTGCCATAGGTAAACAGAAAACGTTCAAATACAAACTAGAATTAGGTTTTTTTACGGAGTAATATGAAAGGTTGATAATATGCATTTTATAGAATGAGGTTATTATTTTTAGTAACTGTTATTGAAAATTTCTTTCCTTTTTTCTGATTAATCTGCTTTATCGTTTTGGAAGATATTTAAAAATAGTTATGTTTGCACTCGCAATCAGGTAGCGTGGCCGAGTGGCTAGGCAGAGGTCTGCAAAACCTCGTACAGCGGTTCGAATCCGCTCGCTACCTCTTGTTGCTAAGCCCGGCTTTTACAAATGCCGGGCTTTTTTGTTTCTTCATTTTAATGTACGTATTTACACTAATAATAAGTAAATACGTACTTATTGCCGGTGTAAAAACCTAATTACACCGTTCATCATTATTATTCCTTACAAGCTTTCATCCTTTTAAAAAGGCATACGTAATGCATCTAAACTTATGCAATAAGGAGTAGTGCGTTTAGATAAAACCTAATTTCTATAACCACAAGGCCCGTAGTAAATTGATTTTTATGTCCCAAAAGATTGGTAGGATTAAACCCGAAAGAAATGGAGGAATGCGAACTCCCAAAGGAATATTAATTGCTATTGGAGGGAAAGAAGACAAAGGAGATAAAAACAATCCCATACATGAAAGGAATGAACAATTTATTAAACTCGAAATATTAGAGCGATTTACAGTAGAACTTAAAGGGAATAATCCATTGATAGTGGTAATACCTACTGCTTCCACCGTACCGGAAGAGGTGGCTAAAGATTATATAACTGTTTTTGGCAAACTGAACTGTAAAAACGTAAAAGTAGCAGATATCAGATCCCGGGAAGATGCTGTTAAGCAGGAATATATTCAACTGATTAAAGAAGCAGATGGCGTGATGTTTACGGGAGGTGATCAACTTAGGCTTACTTCTATTTTAGGCGGTACCGAATTTCTATCTTTTCTTAAACACCGTTACTTGAAAGAACCAATTGTAATTGCCGGTACAAGTGCCGGGGCGGCCGCCATGTCTTCCGGAATGATTTACGAAGGACAGAAAGATAACGGCATGTTTAAAGGAGATGTACGGTCAACTTCTGGTTTAGAATTTATGAAAAACGCCGCCATTGATACTCATTTTATTGCCCGCGGACGTATGATAAGGATGGCGCATCGGTTGGCTTCAAATCCAGGTTGTATTGGAATTGGTTTAGAAGAAGACACCGGCATAGTAGTGAAAGAAGGGCAGGAAGCCGAGGTAATTGGTAGTGGTTTAATTGTCTTGATGGATGCCAGAGGATGTACAGCCTCGAATATTTATGATATAGAAAATGGGGAGCCGGTTACCTTGAAAAATCTTAAAATAGACCTATTAGGTAAGGGCGATACCTTTACTTTACCCAGTTTTAATTGACACCATTCTTATTAATTATTCCAGTTTTATAAATCAGTAGCTATTAAACATCAACCATACGGATATATGGAAATTGTAGACTTGCGCATCATGCGCGGACCAAATTACTGGTCGGTGGAGCATCCGAAAATTATAGTGATGAAGCTGGACCTTGAAAATTACAAGGAGACTTACACGAACGAAATTCCGGGATTTTTTGTGCGGCTCAAGAAGATGTTTCCGGGCATGCAGGCTCATCGGTCTGCGGAAGGCGTAGAAGGCGGCTTTTTCAGAATCGTCCGGAGAGGCACCAAGCTCAGCCACGTGGTGGAGCATATTGCTCTGGAACTGCAAAACTTATCGGGCATGGATTGTGGTTTTGGCCGCACCATTCCCACTTCGGAAGAAGGAATTGATAACGTTATATTCTCGTACTCAGAAGAACGGGCCGGAGAATATGCCGCTTATGCTGCCGTTAAAATTACCGAGGCATTGGTTAAAGATGCTAAGTATAATTTAAAACGCGATGTAGACCGATTGCATCAAATCCGGGAGGATGAGCATATTGGACCCAGTACTTACTCTATCGTGGCCGAGGCGGTAAGCCGGGGCATACCGTACATCCGACTTGATAAAAATTCCTTAATTCAGTTGGGTTATGGCGTGCATCAGAAACGCATACAAGCTACTATGACCTGCCGGACAGCCGCATTTGCAGTAGAACTGGCTGGCGATAAAAATGCCACCAAGGAAATACTGGCTGAGGCAGGTGTACCGGTACCACAGGGAACCACTGTTTACAATATAGAAGAACTTAAAACTGCTGTCCAGAAATTAGGGTATCCGCTGGTAACAAAGCCCCTGGACGGAAACCATGGTAAAGGCGCCAGTATTAATATCAAAAACTGGAAAGAAGCGCAAAAAGGGTTTTCCGAAGCGGTAAAATATTCTTCCGGTGTTATTGTTGAGCAGTTTATTCAAGGTTTTGATTTCCGGTTGCTGGTAATAAGCAAAAAGTTTGTGGCCGCCGCTAAACGCACGCCCGCCATGGTTACTGGCGACGGTGAATCGACCATTCAGCAGTTAATTGAAAAAGTAAATAAAGACCCGCGGCGGGGCATAGGTCACGAAAAGGAGCTTACCCAAATTAAGGTAGATAAATTTACCCGCGACATATTAAAAGATAAAAACTTAACCTTAAAATCGATACTACCGGCAGGGGAAATTCTATATTTAAAAAGCACCGCTAATATTAGTACCGGCGGAACCGCTACCGATGTAACAGACATTATTGACCCTTACAATGTGTTAATGGCCGAACGGATCGCCGGTATTATTGGCTTGGATATTTGCGGCATAGATGTAATGACTACCGACATTGCCATTCCTTTAAACGAAGCGCGAGGAGCTGTCTTAGAAGTGAATGCGGCTCCGGGTTTCCGGATGCATATTGCCCCCACCGAAGGTTTACCCCGCAATGTGGCAGAGCCGGTCATAAATATGTTATTCCCGCATGGTTGCCCATCCAATATTCCCATTGTAGCTATTACGGGTACCAACGGTAAAACCACCACCACCAGGTTAACGGCCCACATAATTAAATCAAACGGCTACCAGGTAGGTTTTACCACCACCGATGGTATTTACATACAGGATAAGATGCTGGAAAAAGGCGATACCACTGGCGCCCGCAGTACAGCTTTTGTGCTGAAAGACCCTACCGTTAATTTTGCTGTGCTCGAATGTGCCCGTGGGGGTATGCTCCGGTCAGGGTTAGGATTTGAACAATGCGATGTGGGCATTGTAACCAATGTAGCCGCCGACCATTTAGGCTTACGCGATATTAATACATTAGAAGATATGGCTAACGTAAAAGCCGTGGTTCCGAAAACGGTAAAGCCCGATGGCTATGCAGTGCTGAATGCCGACGACGAGTTGGTGTACCAGATGGCAAAAGATTTAGATTGTAAAATTGCTTTCTTTAGCCTGGACGAGAAGAACCCCCGCATTTTAAAGCACATCGGCAAAGGCGGCTTGGCAGCGGTGCTGGAAAACGGATTTATTTCCATTTATAAAAATAGTTATAAAATAAGGGTGGATCGGGTAGCTGATATTCCGCTAACTTTTGGTGGCCGGGCCCGCTTTAATATTGAGAATGTATTAGCCGCAACACTGGCGGCGTATGTGTCGCGTATTCCGGTAGAAGATATAAAAACCTCACTCCGGACTTTTTTACCATCGGCTTCTAAAACTCCGGGCCGCATGAACCTGTTCCGTTTCCCACACTTCGAGGTATTGGTAGATTATGCCCACAATGCGGCGGGCTTAAAAGCCATCGGCGAATTTGTGAATACTTCGGATGCTACCCGTCGGGTCGGAATTATTGCCGGCGTAGGCGACCGGCGCGATGAAGATACGAAAGAATTAGGCAGGCTGGCCGCCGAAATCTTCGACGAAATTATTATCCGGCAAGATAAAGATTTACGGGGCGCTTCTTCGGAACACATAAACCAAATGCTGCAGGATGGCATTAACTCGGTAGACCCCGACAAGCCGGTAATTTATATTCCACAAGAAATGCGGGCGATTGCTCATGCTTTGGAAAATGCTACCCGGGGCACGCTGATAACTATTTTCTCAGAAGATGTGTCGGAAGCCATTAAGTTGGTAGAGAACTTTAAAGTAATTCAGGACCGCCGGGAATTAGTAGATTAATTAATCAGCCTTTTATTACCTATAAAAGAGCTTAGAGAAGATTTTCTACAAAAAGAAAGGCCGAATATTTATCCGGCCTTTCTTTTTATGTGATACAAGTAAGAATCATTAACTATTACTAACCACTATTTTAAAGTAAAAGTAGTTTTACCAATTTGATTCCCATCGGCATATATTTCAACGGTATGCAGGCCTCTTTTGTATTCAGCGCCTTTGGAATAAACAAAAGAAACCGACTGTTGTGAGTTGTCGAATACAATGTCGCGTTTGGCCGTATAAAAAGTTTCTTCGCCGTTTAGCATAAAGGTGCCGGAACCGGTTGATAGGTTATATAAGGCAGAACCATCGGGTTCTATCAGGCGCATTAATATTTCTTTAGTTTCTTTGGCAGCCACTTCGTTTTTACCCAAGTTAAACGATACCCGAATTTTATCAACCTGACGGGCTTTAAATTCATCCTCTTTATCGTCTTTTTCTTTGCCGCGGTTATTAATAATATTTACTTGAATATTCTGCGCTTCGAGGCGTGAGGCCAGGGCTACTTTTTGCGTTAAATCCTGATTGTTCGATTTTAGGGTACTAATCGTATCGGTTAACTGGTTCTGAGTGGTTTTTAAAGTGGTATTTTCCCCAAAAAGCACCTCATTATCTTCTTTCAGCTTAGCAATTTCCTGGTCTTTCTTTTTAAGCTGATTCTCGAGGTTAGCGGCCCGGTCCCGGAATTTACGTTGATCAGCCAAAGAGAAGCTGGTTTTGCGGAAACCCTGCAGTTTAATCAGGTCAGCATTAATCTGGGTAATCTTAGCCTCCAGCGAATCATTGGATAAACCCATCGCCTGTAGTTCTTCGCTCTGCCGTTCAAAGTCGGATTTCAAGGCTTCGTAAACTTTAATCTGGTTTTCTAACTCGCTGTTTTTAACCCTAATAACCTCTTCTTGTTCTTCTACTTTCTGGGTTTTTTGGTGCTGCATATAAAACAGGATACCATTAATAGTAAGTAGAACGACAATCAGACCTACAACCAATAATTTTCGGTTATTATCACGTTCAGGATTATTTTCTGACATTTCTCTGAGTTTAGTTTAACTATTTGGTTTAGATAATATTTATAAAGTACAAAAATATACTTAAAACTTTTAGAGCCAAATTTTTTTATCCTCCGGTTTAAGTTTTAAGTACCGATAATTAGATAAATTTGCTGAATTTGTTTGGTCTTAAAAATAATTTTTGCGCCTGCGAATAAGCAGCGGTTCAAAGTTAGAATTTCCGGCCATAAGGCAAAGCATCAATATTACATTTTAAAATATTTCTTTTAAACACAACGCTAAAATATGATATCTATTCCTAACTTAAACCATAAAAATTCCGGTAATTTCTTCCTGATGGCCGGACCTTGTGCCATCGAAAGTGAAGAAATGGCACTGGAAATTGCTGAAAAGATAAAGAAAATTACCGACCGCCTGCAAATACCCTATATTTTTAAAGGCTCGTACCGGAAAGCCAATCGTTCGCGGATAGATTCTTTTACCGGCATTGGTGACGAAAAAGCGCTGAAAATCTTGCAAAAAGTGGGTGCGGCGTTTGAAGTACCTACCATAACCGATATACACGAAACTGAAGAAGCAGCCATGGCGGCCGAATACGTGGATGTGCTGCAAATACCGGCCTTTTTATGCCGCCAAACCGATTTATTAGTGGCAGCTGCCAAAACCGGTAAAGTGGTAAATGTTAAAAAAGGGCAGTTTCTATCGGGAGAGGCCATGCGCTTTGCCGTGGATAAGATTAAAGATTCCGGCAACAATAATGTTATTTTAACCGATCGGGGAAATTCTTTTGGGTATACCGATTTAGTGGTTGATTTTCGGAATATTGTAGCTATGAAATCTTTTGGTGTGCCCGTAGTAATGGATGTAACCCATTCGTTGCAGCAACCAAACCAGAACTCGGGCGTAACCGGTGGCCGACCCGCTTTAATCCAGACCATAGCCAAAGCTGCCATTGCGGTTGGTGCAGATGGTATATTTATCGAGACGCACCCCGTTCCCAGCCAGGCCAAATCAGATGCCGCCAATATGTTGCCCTTAGACCAATTAGAAGGATTATTAGAAAATCTTATTCGGATCCGCCAAGCAGTTGCTTTATAACTCTCTGTAGGTTAAAAATTAAATATTAAAAATTGAAAGTTAAAACTCTAATTGTTGATAAACGTGGTGGGAAATAGGAAAGGTAAAGCTTTGACAGATTTTACTTTTCTAATTCCTGCCTGAAAATATGAAGGCTTTAACCTTTGACTTTCCGCCTTCCAACCTTCTCAACTTTCAACCTCTCAGTACCAAAGCGTAAAGTGTTGTTTGGGCTGGGCTTTCCGGAAGAAAATTAGGCCAAGCTGGAAGAGATCAATGGAAAGGGTAACAGCCGGGTGGGAGCAAATCTCCTTCCATGCTTTTTCCATTTCGGCTGACCAATAAATATCGTCAAAGACAAAAACAGTGTTTTCGGTATGTTTTTCCAGGCAAAGCTGGAAATAACGGAGGGTGGGTTCATACCGGTGGTTGCCATCGAAATAAACGAAATCAACCTTACCTGTGTCCTGTAAAAATGCGGGCAGGGTTTGGTCTATATTGCCTGTAATCAGGTTAATATTACTTAATTTCAGTTTCCTGAAATTTACCTGGGCTTGTTGGGCAATCTTAGGGCAGCCTTCAAAAGTATAAACGGTACCTTTTGGCCTGGCGGAGGCTAAATATGCGGTAGTCAGGCCAAGGGAAGTGCCCAGCTCTAGCACCTGATTGGGTTGAAAATAATTTACCAACCGAAAAAGTAACTGGGCATATTTTGGCGGTTTAGCAGAAATTTTAGCTAGTTCACTGATTGGTCTGAGATAAGTGGGATTTATTTTGGAGCCGGCGCCCAGGTCCGTAATTTCTATTTTATTATGGTTTTGTTTTAGTTCTTTCCGTAGTTTTTCTATGGGTTTATAAGCGCCATAATAGCCATCGTGCTGAATAACGTGTTGGTACAGATCGAAAACAAAGGGGGAATGAACGCCGTGTAAACGAAAAGATTGAAGCCGGTAAACGAAGAATTTAAAACCTAAGCGCAGAAGGGACAAACGGAATGGATTGGATTAATTGAGGATGTAAGGTACAATGAGGACAAACTCCGGAATAACAACATTAAACTGTCTGCCATCTACCAACCGCTCCATTAAATAAGTGCCCCGCATCTTGCCAATGCCGGATTTTAAATTGCAACCCGAAACGTATTCGTGCGATTCGCCGGGTTCCAGTACCGGTTGCTGACCAACCACGCCTTCGCCTTCCACTTCGCGTACAATTCCGTTAGAATCATGAATAAACCAGTGCCGCCGCAACAACTTAACGGTAAATTCGCTGTTATTCTGAATATTGATTTTGTAGGCAAACACAAAGTGCTGTTGTCCCGGACTGGAATAGTCGGGTAGGTAATTGGTCGTTACCGTTACTTTTACGCCCTGGGTGGTTGTCGTGGCCATGATGGTAATTGCGGTTTAATCAGATAAACAGCCAATTTTAAGTAATAGTTTTGTTATACCAAGCATTTACGTTAAAAAAACTTTAATTTGTTACGATCGCTAATCTAAAACTATGAGTGTAAAAATAGAAGAAAGCTGGCACCGGGTAATGGCGCCAGAATTTCAGAAAGAATATTTTAAGAAGCTTATTTCTTTTGTAAAAGACGAATATGCTAACCACCAGGTGTTTCCGCCCGGCAGCCTGATATTTAATGCTTTCGATAAAACACCTTTCGATCAGGTTAAAGTAGTACTAATTGGTCAAGACCCTTACCATGGCCCCGGGCAGGCACACGGCCTGGCTTTTTCGGTGCAGGACGGTGTTACCCCACCACCTTCTTTAAGAAATATATTTAAGGAAATAAAAGACGATGTTGGTAAGCCAATACCTAAATCGGGTAATCTGGAGCGGTGGGCGGTGCAAGGCGTTTTACTATTAAATGCTACTTTAACGGTACGGGCCAATTCTCCGGGTTCGCATCAGAAAAAAGGATGGGAAGAATTTACCGATGCAGCCATTCAGAAATTATCTGAAGAGAAAGAAGGTTTGGTTTTTTTATTGTGGGGCGCATTTGCACAAAAGAAAGCGGCCTTGATCGATGCCAGCAAGCATCATATTTTAACCGCCGCGCATCCTTCGCCGTTTGCGGCAGATAAAGGTTTTTTCGGTTGCCGGCATTTCAGCAAAACCAACGAATTTTTAAAAGCACAAGGGCAAAAAGAAATTGATTGGTGATTTTCGTTAGTCGTTGCTCATTAATTGTTGTTCGAGAAATTACACCAAGTTTTAGTTTATTCTAACTTGGACTACTATACAAAAGCAGAAGCACCAAATTTACTTTGGTGCTTCTGCTTTAATTGAACCTAAAATTAAACCGTTAACGAAAATCGAATATCGAACAACGAAAAATCTATTCTATTATCTTAAATATTCGGTTCCAGCGGATTTTACCACTTACACCGCCATTGGGATCCGACGACATCCAGATTAAAACGGCTTTACCTACAATATGATCTTCGGGTACAAATCCCCAATACCGCGAGTCGGCTGAATTATGCCGGTTATCGCCCATCATAAAGTAGTAATTTTGCTTAAAAGTATATTGCGTTTGCGGTTTACCGCCAATGGTTAAAGTATTACCTTGTACCTCCACATTTTCGTTGCCTTCATACCGGCGAATAACCATTTCGTAAAGCGGGATAGTGGCAGAATCTAGCTTAATAGTAACGCCTTTCTTGGGGATATACAATGGCCCAAAATTGTCTTTATTCCATTTATATTGCGAAGGTACAAACGGGAAAATGGCCGGATCGGCATAACCGGCGGTGTCTTTAATTACTTCTACCCGTTTAATATAAGGCAAGGCCTCCAATGTTTTGGCCGTTGCTTCGGTAGTATAAACAGCATAGCCGCCCATGGCCGTATAAGGATCCGCAATATTATACTTCAGAAACTCTTTCGGAGAAATGGCGCTTTCGGATTGTAAATAGTAACTGAACTGAATTTTCTCTGGAACCGGAGCAGGTTCGCCATTAATATACGCTTTCATGTCGCGGATGGAGATGGTGTCGCCGGCAACGCCAATACACCGCTTAATATAATTGGTGCGTAAATCAACAGGGTGCTCTTCTTCTGGCGGAAAGTTAAAAACGACTACATCGCCTCTTTTTACTTCCGAAAACCCTGGCAGCCGGTATTGCTTTAGCTGAATGGCATCGGAATAGGAGGGAATATTAGTGCCCCAAATGGTTTGGTGGGTAAGCGGCACCTGCAAAGGGGTTTTTGGTGTACGCGGACCGTAGTGCAGTTTGCTTACAAACAAATAATCGCCTACCAGCAATGAGCCCTCCATCGAAGGCGTAGGAATAACGTAAGCCTCAAAAGTTGCCCACCTGATTAAAGTGGCGGCAACTACGGCAAATAATATTGCATCGCCCCATTCGCGGAAAAAACCTTTCCGGGCCAGGGTTCTGGATGGAGTAGAAGTCGCTGATTTCTTAAATTTTAATTTCATAAATGAGTGTTAGCACCAGCCATGGTTTACAAATTAAGCAAATCTTTCATGCCGTATATTCCTTTTTTACCGGGAAGCCATTCGGCTGCCATTACAGCACCTTCAGCAAAACCAATGCGGCTGTGAGCATTATGGGTTAATTCAATCGTATCGTGTTCCGAAGTATATTTTACCGTATGCAGGCCCACCACATCGGCGTAGCGCTCCGAAATTATATTTAATTCCTGCGGCCCCGGCGCAGCGGCATCACTTACCCATTTATTTTTAGCCGGGTAATTATTTAACAATCCTTCGGCCGTGGTAATAGCAGTACCACTGGGTTTATCTACCTTTTGCGTATGGTGTACTTCTTTAATTTCAACGTGAAAGCCCTCGTAGGCCTGCATTTTTGTGGCAATATATTCATTAAAATGGAAAAACAAATTTACGCCCACGCTATAATTAGAAGCATAAAAGAAAGAACCATTATTTTGCCGGCACAAGTCTTTAATTTCTTCAAAATGCTGCATCCAGCCCGTAGAGCCCGACACCACCGGTATGCCGTGCTGCAGGCAATATTTAATATTTTCCGGTGCCGATTCGGGGTGGGTAAATTCTATGGCTACGTCGGTATTGGTGTGGTTGTACTCTTTTAAAGAATCCCGATTTTGAATATCGATAATACCGGCCAGTTCATGACCTTTTTGTAAAGCAATTTGCTCAATGGTTTTACCCATTTTGCCGTAACCAATCAGTAAAATGCGCATTATTTTTTTAAGTTTAAACTAAGCGTAAAGGCTGGAACTACTTTATTATTTAGGGTTGGTAACATATCCGGCTGAACTCTTAAGGTTAGTTCATCGCTGATATCAAAATCTTTTAAGTGCGCATAAACATACGCTTCCGAAACGTTGATGCCATAAAAGAGTAAGGAATATAAGAAGGTATAATCGCGCCACCGACGGTACTGATCACGGCCACGGCTTAAAGTTGCCGCTTCGCGGTATTTATCTACGTATTCATCTAAGGTACTGTCGTTCCCGTCAGTCCGGATTCTATAAGCAGTACGGAAACTAAGATATTGCTTGTGATTGTAATGCAAAAAATAGCCCAGTGCCGCGCCTCCGGCATATATTATTGGTATTTTCCAGTAGCTTTTATTATAAGCCTGGCCTAAACCTGGAATAACAGCCGAAAGAAAAGCAGCTTTACCCGGTTGGCTCCACTTACTAAACTGGTAAAATGGTACTTTAGGCGTTTGGGTTTTGGTACTATCTGGTGTACGCACTACAACTGAATCCTTGCCTTCGGTGATTACCTGACCGTTCGCCTGAATACAGAAAATTGAAGATAAAAACAGTAAAAGCCCGAAAAGCCTTTGATGAATTATTTTCATCCGGAATAATTTAGAATTTCCAGTATGCGGTTTAATTCATCAACGGATAAAAATGGAATTTTAATTTCGCCTTTGCCCGATTTATTTGATTTTACCTGAATTTTAGTGCCGAAATAAGTAGATAACCGGGATTCTACCTTTTTAACCTCGCCGGATAATTCGTTTTGGGTAGCCTGAACGGCTGGTTTATTTACTTTTTCCGGATTATTCAGTTTACGGACTATTTCTTCTACTTTCCGTACCGAAAGTTCCTCATCCACAATCCGGCGGAAAACCTCAAGCTGCTGGTCAATATTTTCAATATTTATCAGCGCCCGGGCATGGCCCATCGTAATCAGGTTATCACGCAGCGCCACCTGAATGTCGGGGGGAAGTTTCAGCAACCGCAAGTAATTTGTTACGGTTGTTCTTTTTTTACCCACCCGTTCGCCCAACTCTTCCTGTTTCAGGCTGCACTCGCTTAGCAGGCGTTGGTAGCTCAAGGCTATTTCTATGGCATTCAGGTTTTCCCGCTGAATATTTTCGATTAAAGCCATCTCCAGCATTTGCTGGTCGTTGGCTTTTCTGATATAAGCCGGAATAGCTTGCAAACCGGCCAGTTTAGAAGCCTGGTAGCGCCGCTCCCCCGAAATAAGCTGGTACTGGCCCGAATCTAGTTGCCGGACGGTAATAGGCTGAATAATGCCCTGCACCCGGATAGACTCCGCCAGTTCTTCCAGCGATTCCTGGTCGAAATGGGTGCGGGGTTGGTAAGGATTGGTTTGAATCTGGTCTACCGGAATATCGCCAACCACATTGGCCGGATTAGCCGATACCGTTGGAGAAGGTTCTGTTTTTTTGTCGTAGCTGCCTTCAATTAAAGCGCCTAAACCCCGACCTAAACCACCTTTTCTCTTTAAAATATTTTTATTATCTGACATTTAATAAATCCTTACTGCGGCTGCAGAATACCATTCTTCTCCACTATCTCGCGCGCCAGGTTCAGGTAACTGATAGCGCCTTTGCTGTCGGCATCGTGCAGAAGCGCCGGTACACCAAAACTCGGCGACTCGCTTAATTTAACGTTGCGGGGAATAATCGTTTCGAATACCATTTGCTGAAAATGGAGCTGCACTTCTTCCACAACCTGGTTCGAGAGGCGCAAGCGCACATCGTACATGGTTAGTAAAATGCCTTCAATCTCCAAATCCTGGTTTAGCCGCGACTGAATAATTTTGATGGTGTTTAATAATTTACCTAATCCCTCTAAAGCGAAATATTCGCATTGCACCGGAATAATAACCGAATTGGCAGCGGTTAAAGAGTTAACCGTAATCAATCCCAGTGAAGGAGAGCAATCGATAATGATAAAATCGTAGCGGTCTTTAATGGGCGCCAGCGCTTCTTTCATTTTCACTTCCCGGTCGGGCAGGTTAATCATCTCTACTTCGGCGCCTACCAAATCAATGTGCGAGGGAATTAAATCTAAAAAATCTATATTAGAGGGCATGATAATATTTTCTGCTTTCACATTATCAACCATGCACTCGTAAATACTCTTCGAAATATCTTTGGGGTCGAAACCGACACCCGAAGTAGCATTGGCCTGCGGATCAGCATCCACCAAAAGTGTTTTGTACTCCAGCGCAGCCAGGCTGGCGGCCAGGTTAATCGCCGAAGTGGTTTTGCCTACCCCGCCCTTTTGGTTGGCTACAGCAATAATTTTTCCCATTGTATATTCTTAAACTAAAGTCTTAGAGATTAATTTTTTCACCGATTTGCATCAGCGTTAATTCTTTACCGGCTTGCCGCGCTGCTTCCAGTGCTTCTACGTGATCAATTTCTATATTAGGCCAGGTGTCGTAGTGCATGCCAATTATTTTACGCGCGTTTACCCAATTAGCCGCAATCAGTGCATCGTATACATCCATGGTTAAGGTGCCGCCAACCGGCAGAAATGCCAAATCTACCCGCTGGTACAACTCCGCAATTATTTTCATGTCGTAAGTCAGGGCTGTATCGCCGGCAAAATAAATCAGCTTATCGGCACTTTCAATTACATAACTAGCCGGGTTACCAGCATAAGTGCCATCGGGCAATACACTGGAGTGCGCCGCAAATACCATGCGAACGGTGCCAAAAGGCAAATTAACTTTGCCACCAATATTCATGTGCACCACATTTTCCACGCCTTTGCTTTTGTACCACTCGCATACTTCGTAACTGGCCACTATGGCGGCATTGTCTTTTTTGGCAAAATATTCGGCATCGGCCAGGTGATCCTGATGCGCGTGCGAAAGCAAAATGTAATCGGCTTGTATTGCTTCTTTATCTATGGAAGCAGCTAACTCGTTATACGTGATAAACGGATCAAATAATACTCGGGTACCACCTAAATTTAACAGAAAACAAGAGTGCCCTAAGTACGTTATTTCCATAGTTTTATTAGCTTTCGTTTAAACTGGGTTAAAGCCCTTTCAAAGGTTTAATATTAGGCAAAGATAAAGTATAATAAGTATTAATTTTCCACATGTTACCCACACGTGCCCTTTTTTTATCTCTATTTTTAGGACTTTTTACTGGTTGCCAACCGGGAACCGATAAGCTAACGGACAAAAAAATATTTAAGTATAACCAGCCCGAAGCGCTCAGTTCGTTGGATCCGGCCTTTGCCCGCAACCAGGCTAATATCTGGGCGACAACGCAGCTTTACAATGGCTTAGTAGAGCTTGATGATCAATTAAAACCTGCTCCGGCTATTGCCCGCACCTGGAAAGTTAGCCCCGATGGTTTAAAATACACCTTTTATCTGCGGCCGGATGTATATTTTCATGACCACCCGGTTTTTCCGAAGGGGCGGGGCCGGCGGGTAGTGGCCGAGGATTTTCGTTACAGCTTTCAGCGGCTGCTCAATCCCCAAACAGCCAGTACGGGAAGCTGGGTTTTTAAAGGCAAGGTGTTGGAGAATGCTCAAGGGATGGTTTCGGATACGTGTTTTAAAATTCAGAATGATAGTACCTTAATTATTTACCTAAAAGAACCTTTTATTTCTTTTATCGAGCTTTTGAGTATGCCCTATTGCTTTGTGGTCCCGCGGGAAATAACCGAAAAGTACGGCAAGGATTTCCGGGAACATCCCGTGGGTACCGGCCCATTTTTGTTTAAATTGTGGGATGAAGGTAACGCGATTGTACTGCACAAAAATCCGAACTACTGGAAAAAAGACCAGGCCGGCAACCAACTGCCTTACCTCGATGCCGTGCAGATTTCGTTTATCAACGACCGCAAAATGGAGTTCCTGACGTTTCAGCAGAAGAAGCTGGATTTTCTATCGGGCATCCGCGGCAGCTCCAAAGATTTAATCCTGAACAAAGACGGCACATTACAGGAAGAGTTTGCTAATAAGTTTAATCTGCAGAAAGCGCCTTACCTGAACACCGAATACATGGGCTTTCAGTTAGACCCAAAAAATTTGCGCGATCCCAATCCGGCTTGGCAGGACAAACGCGTAAGACAGGCCTTGAATTATGCCCTAAATAAAAAAGAACTGGTGGTTTATTACCGGAATAATTTAGGCATACCGGGCCACGCGGGCATGGTGCCGCCATCGCTTCCTTCGTTTAGTGCGGAGGAGGTGCGCGGGTATTCCTACAATCCTGGTAAAGCGCGGGAGTTGCTGGCCGCTGCCGGCTATACTCGCCAAAATCCTTTACATTTAACTTTAAATACCGTAGCCGAACACAAAGAAATTGCGGAGTTTATGCAGAAGAAGTGGTCGGAGGTTGGCGTAGTTGCTCAAATTAATATCAGCCAGGCCGCTGCCCACCAGGAAGCCGTAGATAATGGCCGCTACGGATTTTTTATGAAATCCTGGTTTGGCGATTATCCCGATGCGGAAAACTTTCTGGCTCTCTTTTACAGTAAGAACTTTTCGCCGGCCGGACCCAACAAAACTCATTTTAAAAATGCCCGTTTCGATGCGCTTTACGAAAAAGCTAAACTGGAACAAAACACCGAAAAACGGTACCGGCTTTACCGCGAAATGGATAAAATTGTGGTAGAAGAGAGCCCGGTAATTGTACTCTTTTACGACGAAGTAGTAATGCTAACCCAGAAAAATATTGTAGGGATGAAAGCCGATCCCATGAATACTTTACGACTGGAAAGCGTGAGGAAGCTTTGATTATTATTTGCTGCGCAACATAGCCCAGATTAGCTGGGTTTAAGTTTAAATATTGTTCATTAATCTATTTGAATACAAGACCTAGCCAAACTAATAGAATTTAGACTTACGCAATCCTGAATTCCCAACTAAAATTAATACCCTTAAACTAATACTATAGCCAACGTACGGCTGGTGATTTTTTTTGCCGGCCCCTGGAGGCTTTAAACCCGTAGGCTTAATATCTATCAATAGGGGTAGGGGCTAGGCCGGATGAGGAAAATACAGCAAAGGTGACGGAGGAAGTATTCCTGAAACTTTAAATATACATTTGGTTATTACCAGTAGGTGTAGTCTTGGGAAGTTATGGTTGATTTATCTGATTAATTTGGCTGTGTAAAGCAGTCCGTTTTCCATTACATAAACGGCCGGCCGACATTCCGGACAGGCCTCATAATTGGTGGTTTGGGAGGGCGGATTAACCAGGAGTAAACGGCTATCCGGCCGATAAGAGATACCGGCGTTGCTTTGTACTTTATCAACGACTTTACCCGTTTGCGTCTCTATAATGTAATTATTTAGGCAGGGGCTGCCGCAATCGATGCTTACCAGGGTATATTTCCCGGCAAAGTTGCTGCCGGTGGCTAAGCCGCGGGTTAAGGTTTTGCGGTAAAGCCGGGCGTCTTCGTGGCTGACCAAATCCAGCGGCGCGGCCTGTCCCTGGTATTTATCTTTAACCGCAAATGCTTCAAATTTAAATCCGGCCAGTTGCCGTTGGAGTAATTCATAAGTTTTATTTTCCTTCTTTTTGCCAGCACCGGATTTAGCCAGGACTTTAGTTTTACCAGCTATGGTTGCAGGAGCTGTGTTCTGTGCTTTGGTAGTTTCACTTGGTAATGGCGCAGGAGTATTTAAAGTTGCCGGTTCTTTTTCTTCTGTTTTCTGTTGCGGCGAGCAATTAAACATTAAAAGCGGGAGCAAGGATAGCAACAATAACTGCCTGAATTTTAATCTGAGTACCATATCGTAAAACTCATAAAAAATGCCTGATGTTTTTGTACACCAGGCATTAATATTATAAATTAATAATTTTCAAAATTACCTTTTCCGTTTTTTTGGAGCTTCCCCGGCACTTTTCTGTTGCGCTTCGCGATCGGCGGCGGCTTTCATGGCATCCTGTAACCGTTTCTGGAAGCCACCTGGCTTTTTGTCCTTGTTCTTAATTTTGTTCTCTTCCAGTTTGGCCCTGATTTTATTATCGTCTACGAAACGACGGATAATGGCCTGCTGAATAAAGGTTACAATATTTGAAACGAAATAATAGAAGCTTAAACCTGCGGCAAACGAGTTAACTACAAACATGATCATAAAAGGCATCAGGTAAGAGTAAAACTTCATAGGGCCCTGAATGGTAGTCATCTGGTTGTTAGACCAGGTATACAGGATGGTAGAGAGCGTCATGAGCACCGTAAACATACTAATGTGGTTGCCATAAAACGGTATGGTAAACGGCAGACGGGCAAAAACATCGTACGTCGATAAATCGTGGGCCCATAAGAAAGATTCCTGGCGGAGTTCAATCGAATTCGGGAAGAAGTTAAGCAATGCAAACAGGATAGGGATCTGCAACAACATGGGAACGCAGCCGCTCATGGGGTTTACGCCCATGGTAGAGTACAGCTTCATGGTTTCCTGCTGCGTCTTCTGCATATCGTCCGGGTGCTTTTCTTTAATGGCATCAATTTCCGGCTTCAACACCTTCATTTTTGCCATCGATAAATACGATTTATAGGTTAAAGGCGTTAGCAGGAGTTTGATAAACACCACTAATAAAATTATGATAATACCATAATTGGTGAAGTAATGCTCCAGGAAGTTAAAGATGGGTATAACAATTAACTTATTAACCCAGGCAAATACACCCCAACCCAAATCCAGGTTTTTCTGGAAATCGGCGGGCAATTGCTTCAGAATCTGGTAATCATTCGGGCCAAAGTAAAAGCTAAAATCGCCTTTGCCGGCTAAAACATCCTGCGCAGGTATTTGCAGTTGCGAAGAGAAGGTTTTTACCTCAGTGGTGTCGAGGGCGCTAAAAGAGGCTTTAAAAGTACCTTTGGTAAAACTATTATCGGCTAAGATAGCGGCTGTAAAGAAGTTTTGTTTGTTGGCCACCCATTTAAGTGGTTCTTCTACCGTAGCTACTTCGGGCTCATCGGCACTACCGGCAATATGATCAAAATCTTCTGCCGCGGTCATATAATTTAGCCGCGAACGTTCCCGGTTCTGGTTCAGGTCCTTCTCTACCTTTTTTAACTGGTCGTTCCAGGTAAACTGCAAGGGAGCATTGGCTACCAAATCGTTTAAACCGGCAAAATTTAACTTGTAATCTACCAGGTAAGAATCAGCGGGTAAGGTATAAACCTGCTCAATGTACTGGTTAGTCGCTAGCTCGGCCCGGTAAGCCAGCACTTGCGACTGGCCTTGCTTGGTATTAATGGTTTTTACAGGTTGGGCCTGAAAGTATAAGTCTGAAAGTTTAATAACCCGGTTGTCCTGGGTTCTGAAGCTGATTTCGGTAGAACTGCTGGTCTGGTCGAACAGGATTAAAGGTTTTTTATTCCAGGTTTTATATTTTTTCAGCAATACCTCATCTACCTGGCCGCCTTTGCTGTCGAAAGTAATTTTGAGATTTTGGTTTTCCAGGACTTTTTTTTGCGCCGTACCCGTGGCAACATTGCCAAAGGCGCCTAAGGCGGCCCGCTGCTGTGCCTGTTGCACCGAATCTACCGGACCACTAACGGGCGTTTGCGACGGTTTTACGGTAGCGGTAGGCGTGGCTTTAGGTTTGGGTTGTTCCTTGGGTTTTTCCGGCGAAAAGAAAGTCATGTACACAATCAGCATAACTGATATGAGTACTAAGCCAATGGCTTGATTTTTATCCATTTTAAGTATTCTAAAAAATTAAATAAGTACTTGGGTTTTGTTTTTCTGGTGATGAATGGCCGCTTTAATAAATTTTACAAATAAAGGGTGGGGGGATTGCACGGTACTCTTTAATTCCGGGTGAAACTGCGAGGCCACAAACCAGGGATGATGCTGCAACTCAATCATTTCTACCAAGTTGGTGTCGGGGTTTATGCCGGAGGCAATCATGCCGTTTTGTTCATATTTTTCTAAATAGTCGTTATTAAACTCGTAGCGATGGCGATGCCGTTCACTAATCCGGTTTTTACCATAAACGTTGTGCGCCCGGGTTCCTTTTTTAAGCTCGCAAATATACGCGCCCAAACGCATGGTTCCGCCTTTTTCGGTAACTTCTTTCTGGCTGTCCATTAACCCTATAACCGGATGCGGGGTGTCCGGGTTCATTTCGGTAGAAGTTGCTGCGGCCAGGCCCAGTACATTACGGGCAAACTCTACCACGGCACACTGCATACCCAGGCAAATGCCTAAAAACGGAATATTATTTTCGCGCACGTACCGGATGGCTTCTAATTTCCCTTCGAAACCGCGTGAACCAAAACCCGGCGCAACCAGCACGCCATCCAGGTGGTGCAGGTACTGGTGTACATTATCTTCGTTCAGGTGCTCCGACTGAATGGTGTGAATATTTACTTTGCACTCGTTGTGAGCGCCGGCATGAATAAAGGCTTCGGTAATAGATTTGTAGGCATCGGGTAATTCTACGTATTTACCAACCAGCGCAATGTGTACTTCGGCGGTTGGGTTTTTCAGCCGGCCTAAAAACTCTTTCCAGCTATCCAGGTTCAGGTCTTGCTTAGAAGTAAGCTTTAATTTTTTAATTACCCGCTCGTCCAGTTTTTCTTTCCGCATCATCAGGGGCACGTCGTAAATCGTATCGGCATCCAGCGATTCGATAACCGAGTTTACTTTAACGTTGCAGAACAATGCTATTTTCTGGCGCATTTCTACCGGAATCGGGTACTCGGAGCGGCATACCAGAATATCGGGTTGCACCCCGGCTTCGGAAAGCGAGCGTACCGAGTGTTGGGTAGGCTTGGTTTTTAATTCCCCGGCCGCTTTTAAGTAAGGCAGTAAAGTTAAGTGAATTACCACGGAGTCGTTGGCCGGTAATTCCCAACGCAATTGCCGCACGGATTCAATAAAAGGCAATGATTCAATATCGCTTACCACACCGCCTATTTCGGTGATAACAATATCGTATTCACCGGTTTGCCCCAATAGTAAAAGCCGGCGCTTAATTTCATCGGTTATATGCGGAATAACCTGAACGGTTTTGCCTAAGTAGGCGCCTTTGCGTTCCTGGGTAATTACGTGGTGGTAAATTTTACCGGTGGTAACATTGTTAGCCTGAGAGGTGGGCGTATTCAGGAAGCGCTCATAATGACCTAAATCCAGGTCGGTTTCGGCGCCATCGTCGGTTACATAGCATTCGCCGTGTTCGTAGGGGTTCAGGGTTCCCGGGTCGACATTGATATAAGGGTCAAATTTTTGGATGGTAACGGAGAAGCCTCTCGCTTGTAATAATTTAGCTAAAGAGGCGGAAATTATTCCTTTGCCCAGAGAGGAGGTTACACCTCCGGTAACGAAAATATATTTGGAAGCCATAAGTTGAGTAAGTCTTATGGAATACAAAGGTACGATATAAAACCAGATTTAAGAATTTAAAATAAATATTCGGATTTACTTCTCTCAAAAAAATAGGCTAGTGTGGCAAAATCTTTTCAGAATTAGCCAATATTTATTATCCCAAATTTAAAAATGTGCAATATTTCTGTAATTGCCAAATTAGCCATCGTACTTCTATAAACCACCATTCAGGCTTTGCTATTTATAGCATTTGCCGCAATGCTAGGTAATAATTTTTATAGGCTTGTTCGCTATAATTCAGGTAAAGCATGGGCTCAATTAATTCCAGTTCCATTAACCGGAATTCACCGTTACTTTCTACCCCGTCTACCCGCGCATACAGACAGCCGGGGGCAAATTGCTGCAATAATTGTTGGGCATAATGCATAACATAAACAGGTGGTGTAGTCGGGATAATAGCTCCGCCAAAATAATGCTGCACCCGAAAATCGCCGCTGCGGGGTACTTTTAACACGCTATGACTAAACTGGCCGTTAAAAAATATTAAAGACCATTCGCCTTTGTTTTGAATCTCCGGCATAAAGGGTTGCACCAGGAAAGCTTCTTCCTGCAGGAGTTGATTTATTTGGGTTTCGTACAGTTGATTATTGGCTTGAGAAATTGAAAAAGTGTTTTTAGCACCCCCGCTTACCGCTGGTTTTAAGATTATATTTTTGGTATTCCAGGTGCTAAAATAGGAAGCTGCGGTAAACTTACCGGCTTGCTCTATTAATTGGGTAGGCACAATGGTAAAGCCAGCTTCCTCCACTGCCAGTAAATATTCTTTATTCAGATTCCACCGAACCACCGAAGTAGGATTTAGAACCCGGACGCCTAAATGATCCAACTCATTTAACCAATTCTGGAAAAGATTTACTTTGTCAAAATAATCCCACGGCGATTTTAAAATGATGGTGTCATATTGTTGCCAGTTTACTTCCGGGTTGGTCCAGATTTCATACTTTACTTCTAATTCTTTTTGGCTTAAATAATGGTGCAGATGCGTATCTTCCCGGGAGCCCTCGCCGGGATATTTTCCTTCGTCGTTGTACGTAACCAGCGCTAGTTTCATGTTTTGGTTTATAAGGCAGGAGCAAAGCGCCCACCTATATATTAAATGCTTGGGTATAATAATTTCACAAATATCTGTCAATCAGCTAAAACCCTGCACCGAAAAACCACCGTCTACCGCCAGGCACTGGCCGGTTATATAACTGGCTGCCGGCATACACAAGAAAGCGGCGGCCGCCGCCACCTCTTCGGGTTGACCGATGCGTTTTAAAGGGGTGCGGTCTAGTACGGCCTGCAAATATTCCGGATTTTTGAGTACACTTTCGGCCAGAGGTGTCTGGATATACCAGGGCGCAATGGCATTAACCAATATACCATCGGGCGCCCATTCAACGGCCAGGTAACGGCTCAGGTGGTTCAGAGCCGCTTTGGTCATGCCGTAAATAGCGCCGGTGCGCACGTGGCGCAAGCCCGCTACCGAAGAAATATTAATGATGCGGCTCTGGGATTGTTGTTTCAGTAAGGGGTAAGCCAGTTGGCACAAATGAAAAGCCGATTTTAAATTGGTTTCGAGTAACTGATTATAGTCATTATCGGAATAGGCATCGGTGCTTTTGCGAATATTGGTACCAACGTTGTTTACCAGAATATCCAAATTACCCCAGGTCTCCGAAATACTTAAAATCAAAGCTTTGCGGTCTTCGGCTTTACTCATATCGCCGGTAAACCCGGTGGCCGGTAGGTTTTGGCTTTGCCATTGGGCCAGTACCTGCTGCATATCTTTGGTTTTGCGGGCCACTATCAGTACTTCGGCGCCTAATGCCAGAAATTCTTCGGCAATCGCTTTGCCTATCCCTTTGGTGCCGCCGGTTACCAGCGCTCTTTTATGCTGCAACGACCATCGTTCGGCTATATTCATTTGGGTAAATAGCTAGGTGAAGAAAAATAAACTTTGTTTACTGCTTAACGGGAGAAAAAGATTTTTTTAAGGCTTAAGGGCTTGTTTTTGCAGGAAGGCTTGTACCCCTTGCCGGCCGCTTTCCAGCAGTATGTCCTTGTCTTTTTCGGTGAGCCGCCGGATGCGCTCGCCGTAGCCCTTCGTACTGACCGAAATGGTCCGGTTCCAGTCTTCGGGGGCTAATTGCTGCCGGTTTAATCCTTCTAACACAATGGCGTAAAAGGCCCGTACATAATCTTTAAAATTATTAATCTGGTAAGGCGCCAAACCGGCTCCTTGCTGGTCGTATTTTATTTGTTCGTCGGTATCGAGGCGAATACCTAAGGTTTGCGCATTAAATAGTTTAACCGAGTCCGGCGCCGGGATACCCATATACCGGGGATGATCAAATAGACTGATGGGAAAGTTAGCCAAAATGCCACCATCCACCATAACATCTACATCGGAACGATTACCCGGCTTTTTTACCAGGTTGCCAGCCTGGTCGAGGAAAACCGCCCGGAAGTAGAGGGGAATGGACATAGATATACGTACGGCATCACTGACTTTCATGTGGGGGTAGGTTTCGTACGAAAATACTACCGGTTCTTGTTTGGTAAGATTAGTGCCTAGTACATATAAATCGCGGGCTTTGCCCTGGGTGTGCAAGTTATGCAGTTGTTCGAAAGTTATATGGGGAGTGCCGGTTTTCTGGTGTAGCCGTTCTTCCAGCCATTTCCGGAACTTTTCGCCCCGGTACCAGCCAAATTGATTAATCAAACGCGAAAATCCACCTAAAAAGAACAAACGTCCATCGGTAAACTGCTGCACCGGGGTTTTAAAGGTGATGCGGGTTATTTCTTCGGGTGAGTAGCCCACGGCAAACAACGCGGCCTGAATGGCGCCGGCAGAAGTGCCACCTACCCGCTGAATGGGCACTAACATTGCTCGGTCGTTCAATTCAGCTAATGCACCGCCATAAGCAATACCCCGAATGCCTCCTCCTTCCAAAACCAGATTTTTGTAAATAGGGGATTGGGCCATAATCGACTCGAAAGCAGCAATTAAGTAGAGTAGAACTACCAACAGGCCATATTTTTTCATCTGGGGTAAGAGATTACGAAGTATTTTATTTTACCCGAATAGGAGCGAGTATGCGCATATTTAAATTTAATGGAACTTGATTAATAACATGAAGTTGTAGTAGAAGAATAGCAAATAGAAACAGGGTTAAAAGCAATTCGTCCTGGGAGAAGATATACAATATTAATTAATGATCAGCTTGCAGCTCACCGGCTGCTCTTTTAAAATCTTCAAAATTAATCTGACCGAATTCCTGGTCGTATAGTTGAAAGCCGCCGGCTTTAAAATGGAGTTCTCCGGCTTCAATATTATGCAAGTACGAATTACAGAAAATAATAAAATCCTGGTTATTTATCTTATCGGCGGTTTCGCGGTTGCGTAATTGCAAACCTTGTATTTGGAGGCCAATGCCAAAAAAATATTCCGGATCATTCTGTGCAATTCGTTCTTCCAGGGTTTGCGTATAGCTGAGGTAAAATAATTTAGTACAGTCTCGTAATACCAAATGCAAGGTATCGGTGTTTGCCAACAATTGAGAAGCTACCGGGGTTTTAATCTGGAGGCGAAGAACTTGCTGACCATAAGAATAGTCAACGATTTGGGTGCCTTGTAACCGGATAAAAAGATCTTCAAGAGCATAAGGGTTTTGGTTCATATTTCACCATAATAAAACTTCAGGGTTTACGGATTTTGTTTAACAAAAAGTTTTAAAAATTTGTATTCCCTGTAATAAAATAAAGAAAGTAAAAGTAGCAATGAAGGGCCGGTACTTGTATTTTTTGATGCTAATTTTTTTATTTTTTTCAGAAAATGTTTTCAGTCAGACCCGCACCTGGGAAATTGCTGTAGCTGGTGGGATTGCCGGAAACATCAAATCTCCCTTAAAAATTTACCAGCATAACCAACCTTCGCTGGCGATTAAAGCCAGGTATAAAACAGAGCCTTTACATTCGCCTATTTATTATGATATACGAATAGCTACCTGGCAGAATACCAGGGGTAGGGTGCTAACTCATAGCAGGAACCTAAGAAGCCTCCCGGCCGGCGGTCCCCGTTTGGCCACTCGGGCTGCTCATCTTTCCTTTCCTCCTCTCGTCGGAATGCTGCGCACCGGAAAGCTGAAAGGCCCTCGCTGTCCAAACTGCTGTAGTATGCGCTTAGCTGATGCCTTACTAGGTTCAATCAATATTAAATTCTAAACCTTCCCAGCAAAGCTATTTCATACTGTTCCGGTTCAGCCGACTCCTTCCCTAGTTTAGGGAAGGTGCCCGCAGGGCGGAAGGGTTAACCTCATCCAGGAGAAAAGGTAAGGCCCGCCGCAGAGGCGAAAGCCAGCCAACAAAAAAGCTAATGATCGACCAGATTGCCTAGTGCTTGATAAAGAATTAAATGTCTGTTGATTTTGTTAATCTGACAAATAAAACAGTGAAAAGATGGCCGAGCGGTATAGGTTAAAATTAACCGAAGAAGAGCAAACGTATTTGATGGGGATACTCAGCAAGAAGAAAGCCTCAGCTAAGCAAGTCGTACGAGGCCAGGTTATATTGGCCGTAGCCGAGAACGGGTTGAATAAAGTTGATACCGAAGTATCAAGATTATATGGACTAAGCACCAAGAGCATTGAACGTTTGCGTAAGCGTTGTTGTCAGGAAGGGCTTCAGGTGGCTTTAGCAGGTAAGAAGCGGGAAGTATTTAAAGAAAAGAAGCTCACCGGCGAAGTGGAAGCCAAGCTTTCGATGTTGGCCTGTATTACTCCTCCTGCCGGTCATGAACGCTGGACCCTGCAGCTTTTGGCCGATAAGATGGTGGCCCTGAACTACATTGATGCCATCAGCCATACGAGTGTGGGCGTACTGTTAAAAAAAATGAACTTAAACCCTGGCGCGAGAAGATGTGGGTGATACCGGCAGCATCAGCGGAGTTTGTCTGCCAGATGGAACAGGTGCTGGATGTCTACCAGCGTCCTTATGCCGAGCACTACCCGGTAGTATGCCTGGATGAGTCGCCCAAGCAGCTCATCTCCGCAAGCAGAACACCCCTAAAGAGCAGCAAGGGCACTACCTTGTATGACAGCGAATACGTACGCCATAGTCTGGTGCAAATCTACATGCTCTTTGAACCTTTGGCGGGCAAAAGAACCGTGGAACTGCGCCAGAGCAATAATCGGCTGGAGTGGGCAAAGGTAGTAGCGGATATGGTAGAAAAGCAATATGCTGCTGCTACCAAGATAACCCTGGTGCAGGACAACCTGAAGGCCCACAAGCCAGCGGCCTTGTATGAAGTCTTTGAACCACAACGCGCCAAAGCCATTTTGGACAAAATAGAATTTGTCTTCACGCCCAAACATGGCTCTTGGCTCAATATGGCGGAAATAGAGTTCTCCGTGCTTAAAAGGCAAGTCACCAAACACAGAATGGCGGATAAACAACTCCTGGCACAGCATATAGAATGCTGGCAAAGGGAACGCAACCAAAAACAGGTAAAAGCTAACTGGCACTTCCAAACGAATGATGCCAGAATAAAACTTCGTAAACTTTACCCGACTATCTAACCTTTATCAAGCACTAGAGATATAATGTTTATTTGCATTGGTATTAAGCAGCAAAATTTGGGCCTGTTCCTGGAGTTATACTTTAAAAAAACATTAATAAAAGTTCTGGTAAAAAGGCATGAAAAAACCGCCACTTCTTTCGGAGTGGCGGCTCTATTTCATTAAAAAGCAATTAATTATAATTTGGCAGGAAGCTGTAATCTTTACCGTATTCTACCATTTGTTTAACAAAATCGGTGGGATAAGAAATTTTTACATCCTGTATTTGGCCATCCTGCATTACCGGCGTTAGTTTAGGCTGAATAAAACCTGAGTAAGGCGCATTATTTAGTTTGGCATAGCGCTCCAGTACTTCTTTGTGCAGGGCCGCGTCTACTTTCACGCCATAATTTTCGATTAGGTTTTTCGCGCCTTCAAAATCACCCTCCGAGGTAATACGCTGGGTCTCGCGGAGTAGTTGACCGAACAGGTTACGCAATTTGGTGTAATCATTTATCCGGAAATAAGTTTTGCCGTTGTGTTTAACTTGTTCAATCACGTTGTCGGCTTTGCCTTTTTCATAAGCCCATTTGGCCACCATCTGGCGGTTGCGCATGTGGGCCTCTTCAATATTTTCACCTAGTTCAATCCGGGATAACTGTGTCATTAAACCATTCCGAATGTAGCCATCGTATTCTGCTTTACCTACTTCCAGCGAAGGCATTACCCCCAATTCCACCAGCTTCGGATCCATCATGAAATAAAGAGCTACTAAATCGGCGCGGCCTTCTTCTATGGCCGAAGCGTAACTTTTTAAGGTTTGTTTAGGCGTACCTACCCCGGGGTTTATCTGTCCGGAAGCATGACCAATTACTTCGTGCATATCGGTGTGCAGGTTGCCCGATAAAGCGCCGTATTGCCGCGATCGGGCTGCCTCCTCCGGCGAAAAGGCAAACTCATCCAGCGCCGAACTTTTGGCCGCTGCCTGGTTATAAGCGTACACAATATTACCCAGGTTTACCGATTTGGAGCCGTGTTCTTTCCGTATCCAGTTGGCGTTGGGCAGGTTTATACCAATGGGAGTAGGTGGCGCGGCATCGCCGCCTTCTACAACCACCGTAATCACTTTTGCCGAAATACCAGTTACATTCTTCTTTTTGTGCTCATTCTGAATTGGTGCATTATCTTCGAACCACTGGGCCTGATCGCCGATGGCTTTAATGCGTTTGGTGGCATCCAAGTCTTTAATCGAAACCACCGATTCGTAAGAAGCCTTGTAGCCCAACGGGTCGCCGTACACTTCAATAAAACCGTTTACCACATCAATCCGGGAATCGGTATCCTTTACCCAGGCAATGCTGTATTCGTCGAATATTTTCAGGTCGCCGGTTTTATAATATTGAGCTAACTTATTCAGGGCCAGTTTCTGCTTGGGATTTTCGGCTACGGCCGAGGCTTTCTCGAGCCAGTAAACAATTTTGGAAATGGCCGGTGAATACATGCCGCCTACTTTCCAAACCTTCTCCACTATTTTGCCATTTTCCTTTACCAGTTTCGAGTTTAAACCATGAGAAATCGGGCGAAGATCGTTTTTGTTTATTTGTTTGGCCAGGTAAGCTTCTACTTCTTTTTGGGTTAAACCTTCGTAAAAATTATTGGCCGAAGTTTTAACCAAATCTGCGCCCTCCGCTAAATTAACCCGTTTGGCCGCAATGGCCGGGTCGAACATGATAGGAGTAAGCGTAGCAATCAGTTTATCCGGGGTTTCGCCTTTTTGCAGTGGGAAATCACCATTAGGCGAATTTTTTACCAAGGTGGCAAAATAGGCTTTGCTAAATTCCGGCGTAAATTTATTGTTGGAGTAATGGTGGTGAATGCCGTTGGAAAACCAGACGCGTTTGGTATAAGTCATGAATTTCTGGAACTCCTGGCTTTGACGGTCGCCGTTATAGTTTGCCACAATGGCATCTAAAGTGCGACGAATGCGCAGGTTGTGCTTAAAATTCTGGTCGTAAATAATATCGCGGCCCGATAGCGCAGCTTCGTACAAATAATAGAGTAGTTCTTTTTGTTTAGCAGTTAATTCTTCGAAACCCGGTACCTGGTACCGCAGAATGCGCAAATCGGCAAACTGGTCGGTAAAGTATTTAAAAGTATCGGCCGGCGTTTCTATTTTCTGCGGCTCGGAAGCAACCGATACAGTATTTTGAGTATTATTTTCGGTAACGGTGTTGTTGGTAGTAGCAACTGGTTTGGCGCAACCACCCAAAAGTAAGGCGGCCAGGGCAAAGGCCGATAAATATTGATGATTTTTGTTCATGAAAGGATAATAAGAAAATAAACTAAAAAGCATTGTTACTGCTGCTGCAATTGTTGTAGGGTAGCAGCCTTATCTGTTTTACCGGAGGCAGTACTTTTAAAATTTTTAGTGTAAAGATACTGCTTGGGCAGCTCGTATTTATGCAAAAAATGCGCCAACTCCTTTTTAATATTATTTTCAATTTCTTCCGGCAAAGTTTTGCCTTCCAGCACTGCCACTAATTTACTGCCTAATTTTACTTCCGGCACTGCTGTTACAAAAGACCGGCACCCGATATTTAGCTTAATTAAAATTTGGGCCAAGGCTACTTCTACTTTTTCCAGCTGCACTTTATAGCCACCAGTATTGATGGTATTATCAGCCCGGCCCAGCCATTCAAAAGTATGCGCATCGTGTAAGGTTACCAAGTCATTCGTAACAATGGTTTGGTTATTTGTAATATCGCCTTTAATGGTCAGGCAACCCCGCTCGTCCAGACTCAGCTTAATATCCGGAAAAGCTTTGTAAAATAATTCCGGCTCCGGGCCATTCAGGCGGCGCAAGGCAATATGCGAAACAGTTTCGGTCATGCCGTAGCTGTGGTAAACCGGTGCTTTTACAGTTTTTACGGCTTCGGCTAATTCGGACGTTACCGGCGCTCCGCCCACCAGAATAGCTTTGGCCATATCTAAAATTAACTTTTTGGCCGGCGATTCGGAAATGATGGTTTGTAATTGATAAGGTACCAGCGAAATAAAATCGAACGGCTGTTCGGGTTTGGAGAAGGCCAATGGGTTGCCAATGGGTTCAATAATAGTCAGGTGTAAATCGGCCACCAGGCCTCTTACCACCATCATCATACCCGAAATGGCTTCTACGTTCAAACTCACCAATACCCGGTCGCCGGCTTGTAGTTGCAGAAAAGCTATGGTCCGGCGGGCGCTGGCTTCCATTTGGGTCCGGGTAAGGGTAATATTCTTAGGTGGCCCCGTAGAGCCGGACGTATGCACTACAAATTCCTGCTGCCCGTTCAGCCAGTTCCGGCAAAATTCCAGCACCTTCGCCTCATAGCCGTTTATCGGGATACTGTTCCGAAAAGAGTAGGCCGCAATTTCTTCGTAGTAAAACTTCTTGCCGTTCAGTTCCAGGTGATCCATTTTAGTTATTAGTAATTAGTAGTTAGTTATTAGATTTTAGTGGTTTGTAAATAATTCCGTTTGAAGTCTTTCAGCCAGAAATTAGGTTTATATATGTCCCGCTTCCATATCTAACAAATTAATTTTACCCTTACTTCTTCCAAATACTAACAACTAATCACTTTAAACTCACGGGAATTTCGGATATTTCGAAAAGTCGGGTTTGCGTTTTTCCAGGAAAGCGTTTTTGCCTTCTTTGGCTTCGTCGGATAAATAATAAAGGAGGGTGGCATTGCCGGCAAGTTCCTGAATACCGGCTTGCCCGTCGAGTTCGGCGTTAAAGGCCGATTTCAGCATACGCAACGCCATGGGGCTCTTCTCCAGTATTTTCTGACACCAGGCTACGGTGGTTTCTTCCAGTTGTTCCAGCGGTACTACTTTATTAACCAAACCCATTTGCAACGCATCCTGGGCATCGTACTGGTCGCAGAGGTACCAGATTTCGCGGGCTTTTTTCTGCCCCACAATCCGCGCCAGGTAAGAAGCACCGAAACCTCCATCAAACGAACCTACATTGGGGCCGGTCTGCCCGAAGCGGGCATTTTCAGCCGCAATGGTTAAATCGCAAACTACATGCAGCACGTGACCGCCGCCAATAGCCCAGCCCGCTACCATGGCTACCACTGGTTTCGGTATTCGCCGGATCTGCATTTGTAAATCCAGCACGTTCAGGCGCGGAACGGTGTCTTCACCCACGTAGCCACCATGCCCGCGCACGCTTTGGTCGCCGCCGCTGCAAAAGGCGCGGCCACCTTCGCCAGACAACACAATTACACCTATTTCGGGGTTCTGGCGGGCCAGTTCCATGGCCTCACTCATTTCCTGCACCGTTAAAGGGGTAAACGCATTGTGTTTTTCGGGGCGGTTGATGCTGATGCGGCCAATGCCGTTGTACTGCTGAAATAATATTTCTTTATATTCTTTAATGGTTTGCCAGGGATATTTTAACTGCATATTTTAGTTCAATAAGGTTAATGCTATAGGGTTTCGAAGGTAGAGCATCTTACGGGAAAATAAAAATCAGGATTAGATTTGCTCTAAAATCAAAAAACACGGAGTAGGCTCCGTGTTTTTATAGTTGTTTTATTAGAATTAAAAATTTGATGAAGTAGGCCGGTTTTTAATTAGGGGCTATCAATATTAAAAAAATTACTCTTCCTCGTACGATTTAATATAACGATCCACCGACCAAGGGCCGGAACCGATAATGAGAAAAATTATCAGCAGCACGAGGGTTGCTACCGAAATCCACCATTCTGCGGTAATGGCCGAAGTATCTTTGCCTGACCACACAAACATTACCCCACCCGGAACCATCTGGTTAATATTATCGGTCGAAAAACCGGGCCAGATAAAAAAGACCGCCCCAATCAGGATAGGAATCTGAAAAAGTGCTGCCAGCCGGGTTTGAAAGCCAATAGCGATCAAAAATCCACCCACAATGTGTACAAAGGCAATAATATAGGCCAGTTGCAGGGAGTTCCAGTCGATGTTTACATTTTGTAGTAACCTTTGCAGCGCCCATATGTCATTTAAAAAGGCAATACCTTTACCCAGGAGAAAAATACCCAATGCCATCCGGAAAATGTCCATCCAGGCCGGATGGCTTGCCGACCAGTTGTCAATTCTTTGTGTTAATTCCATTGATTTACTGTTTTGTAATAGAAAACAAAAACGTATTAATCAATTGCAGCCCTTGTGCTAAAGGCTGGCTTTAACGCTCCCGGTGGGTACGCATGTACTGGTCCAGCGACCAAGGGCCGGAACCATAAATATAAAATACTATTAACAACAAAAGGGTAACGGCTGAAACCCACCACTCCGTGTTAATGGTACGCATGCTTTCATCGGGATGAACGAAGAGGACAGCGCCCAGCAAAATGGGAAGCTGAAACAAAATAGCCGCGCGGGTTACCAACCCCAAGGCTATGAGAATGCCGCCCACCAAATGAGCAAAAGCAATATAATGCGCGAAGATAAAAGAGGACCAATCGAGGTTAATATTTATCAGTAATCTTTCTAAAACACTAATATCACTGATAAATACCAAGCCTTTAAACAAAATGAAAGTACCTAATCCCATACGGATGAGGTCGAGCCAGGCCGGGTGATGAGTGTCAGCCCAGTGGCCAATACGATGTGTTAACTCCATAGCCAAAAATTTTATGTAACCTTTTTATTTTTATACGATTCTCATAAAACTTAGGACCTAAAAAACTTGCTTATTTTTAAAGTTAAGTAGCCTTAAAAGGAGATTCTCTTTTGAAACGGTCGAAAAAGGCAGCATTTTCGGGGCTGGAAGTAAAGATTTCCAGAATGCCGGGGCCGGCTTGCCAGAACAAGAGCAGGTTTTTAGTTAAATCCGGTAAGCTGTGGCACGGGAAATAAGCCATTTTAAAATCTTTGGCGGTCTGTTCCGCATTTAAGTACTGGTAGGTTTCAAAGAACTCGGCCAGCTCGGGTTGTTGCCGGGGGCCATCAATCAGCCGGAAAATGCCGCCGGCTTGGTTATTTAAAAGTACAATTCTAAGATTAGCGGGTAAATAATTGTGCCACAAACCATTGCGGTCGTAAAAAAAGGCCAGGTCGCCGGTAATTAATACAGTTAAATTTGGTGAACTAAGGGCCGAACCCACCGTTGTACTGGTACAGCCATCGATGCCGCTGGTGCCCCGGTTGGCAAAAACAGTTACCTGCTGCCTGGGCTTCAGCCCAATAATATTGGCATACCGCACCGACATACTATTGGCTAAATGCAAATTAACCAATTGGGGCAAATGCTTTAATACCTGGTAGTAAGCCGTAAACTCGTTATATGCTGGCCCGGATAAGAAGTCTGTTAAGTATTTTTTTGCCTTTTTTTCCTCTTGTTGCCAAACCTGTTGGTAATTGCGCTCAGTCCGGTAGTGGGTGCTGCCTAATGCATTAAAAAAGCTGATCGGCGTAGTCCGGATTATTTGGGTTAAAGATTGAAAAGGGTCGGCTACTGTGCCGGCGGGTTGCAGGTGCCAATGGGCGCGGGGCGGAAATGCTCTTAAAAATAATTTGAGATTTTTAGAAATATTTGATAAACCAAAAGTAATTAATAAATCAGGCTGCACGTCCGGTGCTATAGCCGTATTTTTACCCGACAGGTAAGTATCCTGGTAGCGACAAACACCCGGTATTTCGTGCAGGTTAGAAATAACATCGGCCACGATAACGGCACCCGTGTTGCGGGCAAATGCCTGTAATATTTGCGTTAGTTCCTCCTCGTAAGGCCCTTGACCAGCCACAACCAATATTTTCTGGTAACCGGCACTGGCAAATTTTAATAAATTAATATGAGAAGATGATAAATCGTAATCGATTGGCAATTCCCGGATAACTTTTACATTTTTCTGAAAATGGATCGGCTCCTCGGGTTTTGGGTAAAAAGGCTCGCGCAAAGGCACGTTCAGGTGTACCGGCCCGGGCGGGTAAGCCTCCGATTCGAGCAGGGCTTCGGAAACAAGGCGCTGACCATACCAGATAGCATCGGGGTATTCGCCTTCGGAAGGAAATGAAAAACTCTTTTTGATATGGCGGCCGTAAATATTTTCCTGCCGGATGGTTTGCCCGTCCAACTGATCAATCCATTCGGCGGGACGGTCGGCGGTAATTACCAATAAAGGTACTTGCTGGTAAAAAGCTTCGGCTACCGCGGGTGCATAATTTAAGGCAGCGGTGCCGGAGGTGCATACCAAAACCACAGGCCGGCGGGTAGTTAAGGCAATACCCAATCCAATAAAAGCAGCCGCCCGCTCGTCCGATATAGTCCGGACCTGGATTTTGGGATGCCGGACAAAAGCCAGTGTTAAAGGCGCACACCTGGAACCCGGGGAAAGAACTACCTGCTGCACGCCGTACTGGGCGCAAATTTCCGCAATATTAAAAACCGCCTGTAAATTCATTTCTTTTTCTTAACCATAATTTCCCGCATGGTTTCCATTTTTAGTTTGGTTTCCTGCCACTCTTTTTCAGGTTCCGACTCGGCGGTAATACCAGCACCGGCGTACAATAACGCTAAATCTTCGAAAAGCTGCAGGCACCGCAGGTTTACAAAAATATGTGATTCGCCGTCTACCTGCACCGGACCCAGAAAACCGCTGTAATAAGCGCGATCATAGCCTTCGTTCTGATAAATAAATTCGGTAGCGGGTTGTTTGGGCATGCCACAAACGGCCGAAGTAGGGTGCAGCAAAGTCAGCATATCGGTTCCTAACTTCGGAAATGGCACCTGGGTCATATCCACGGTAAAATCGGTGCGGAGGTGCATTAAATTACCGGCTACCACGGTACGGGGCCCGGCTTCGGTGTATTCGCGCAGCCGAATGCTTTTAAAACAATTTAAAATATAACGCTCTACCATCGATTGTTCTTCAATCTCTTTCTGCCCCCAACGGGCTTTGGCCGGATTAATTTCGGGCGTTAGAGGTTGCGTACCGGCCAGCGCTACGGTTTTAAAGAGCTTTTTACTATTTATCTGCACCAGTATTTCGGGCGAAGCGCCCATCCAGGTGCCTACTTCCGGAATAGATACCAGTGAAACAAAGGCGTTTTTATACTTCGCTTGCAATTGGCAAAATCCCTGCAGCACATTAAAATCCGTTTCCAGTGGGTAAGCCTTGGTTCGGGAAAGCACCACCTTTTCAAATAAGCCATCTTCAATAGCCCGCACGGCTTTCGCAACCACCGTCATAAAATCGGGTTTATTTGTTTCGGTGGGTAAAACGTGGCGGTTTACGTGCCAGGTAGTAGCGGACCGGGTATCTTTAATTTTCTGAAAATATTCCTGCAGTCTTTTAACCAGCGCTACATACTCCGGATTTTCATTCAGTTTAAAATTGAACTTAAGTTTAGAAGAAAGGCTGCTGAACGTTATGTCGGCATTAATAAAGGCCGCCGGGTTATTGCCGGTAATTTGAAAAGGATAGAAGGCAAAACCGGAAAGGCCACCCTCCAAATGGGGTACAGTGGCCAGCGTTTGTACCCCTCGCAGTGAGAGACATAATTTTATCTCGGCTGAATCGGGCAATCGCCAAACCGCTACCGGCAAGTTAAAACGCACCGCCGTCGCAAATAAAGCTTCTAATGTATTTCTATAATCTCCTTCTAGGGTCACTTAAATAGTCTGCTGCAATTTAAATACTGGATTAGTAGCCAGCCTGTTCCGATATATTTTAGCTTATAACTCGTTCTAAACCTCAATTCTTATTGTTTTCCTCAAAGAGAATTAAAAGCCTAAATTCCAGATACCTCTGCCGAAGGAGATGGTTAGGGTAAGGTCTTACGCTTAAGCTTGCTTGGCCCGGTCCAGGACGGCTACCGTTAACCGGCTAATACAAACCAGATCTCCGGCATCGTTGTTTATTTTTATTTCCCAAACCTGGGTTTTACGGCCTACGTGCAGCGCAGTTGCCCGACCGTGCACAAAACCATTGCGCACCGCTTTAATATGATTTGCGTTTATATCGAGGCCTACGCAATTTTGCTTTTGGGTGTCTATCTGCAAAGAAGCCCCGATGCTGCCCAGCGTTTCGGCCAAAGCCACCGAAGCACCGCCGTGTAAAATGCCAAAGGGCTGGTGGGTGCGATGGTCGACGGGCATTTTACCGCACAAAAAATCAGCACCAACTTCGGTAATTTCCATACCCAAAGTTTCAGCCAGTGTATTTTTGCACAAGTCGTTTAGTCTTTGCAGCGTATCTTTCTCAGCGGACATATGGAAAAAGTTAAGGCTAAATTCAGGCACATTAACAGACTTGCTTTTCGGTTTAAATGAAACTTAAACCAGAAAAATCACCTTTATTGCTTAAATTCGTAGCCGAAAACAAATTTAGAGCAATTTTGAGTACTAAAAAAATATACCTGCTCCGGCATGGCCAAACCGATTATAACCTGCAGGGAATTATTCAGGGTAGTGGTGTTGATTCTTCTTTAAACGAAATGGGTCAGTGGCAGGCGCAGCGGTTTTACGAAGCTTACTACGACGTTCCTTTCGATAAAATTTATACCTCGGCCTTGCAACGGAGCATCCAATCGGTACAGAAATTTATAGATAAAGGTATACCCCACGAAAAACATCCCGAACTGAACGAAATTTGCTGGGGAAACCGCGAAGGTTCTTATGTGTCGCCGGAAACCGATCATTCTTATTTTGAAGTATTGCGGAAATGGCAGGAAGGTGAATGTCATTTGAGTATTGAAGGAGGTGAAAGCCCCGAAGACGTGGCGGCCCGGCAGCGCCAGTTTCTGGATGTTTTACTATCCCGGCCCGAAGAAGAAACCGTTTTAATTTGTATGCACGGGCGCGCCATGCGCATTCTGCTTTGCGTTATGCTGAATTACCCCTTGCATTGTATGGATATTTTCGAACACCATAATCTTTGTCTGTATGTTCTGCACCATACCGGCAGTATGTTTTCGGTGCACCGGAACATGGATATTGCCCACCTGGGAGAATAAATACTTTTTAAGCCGGGCAAATCAGCTGCTTTCAGGCAAAAATTATTTGTCGGAATAACCAGAAAATAAATGTCATAAGTTCTCCGGGTTCCAGGTAGGCTCATAAATTGTGCGCTGAAAAAGATACTGGAATAATTTTACTCGTTCAGTGTCGGGGAAAGGATGATTATTTGGCTGATGCCCACGGTTACCCACGGCTACCTAAACTAATTGCCGGTTAAATTATTGGCTTTAAAAACAGTTTCAACCCCGACCAACAGAATGACGTTAGGTCAGAAACAGGAATTACCTGTTTTTAAATTCCTATATTGCATCTTAAATCTTTTTGGTATTTGATATTTCAATATTTTAAATCAATTTTGAGCCTCAAACGAACTATTTATGGCTGAAATCATAAAAATGCCCAAGATGAGTGACACCATGACCGAGGGTGTAATTGCGTCTTGGCTTAAGAAGGTAGGAGATACCGTTAAATCTGGTGACGTCTTAGCAGAAGTAGAAACCGATAAAGCTACCATGGAGCTGGAGTCTTACGAAGATGGCACCTTGTTATATATTGGTCCGAAAGAAAAAGAATCGGTGCCGGTAGATGGTGTACTGGCCATAATTGGCAAACAAGGAGAAGATATTTCGGGTTTACTTAGCCAGGCACAAGGTGGGGGCGCTGCTGCGCCTGCTGAACAACCAGCCCCTGCGGCCGAACCGGCAAAAGCCATGAGCCAGGAAGCCCCGGCGGCCGCTCCGGCCCCACAAGCCACCCAGGCCCCAGCGGCCAATGTAAACGCCACGGTTATCCGGATGCCTAAAATGAGCGATACCATGACCGAAGGCACTATTGCGTCGTGGCAGAAAAAAGTAGGCGATAAAGTAAAATCGGGCGATATTCTGGCCGAAGTAGAAACCGACAAGGCTACCATGGAACTGGAGTCTTACGAAGACGGTACACTATTATATATAGGCGTTGAAGCCGGCAACTCAGTGGCGGTAGATGGCATTTTGGCCATCATCGGCGAAGCCGGTGCTGATTACCAGCAACTATTAAGCGGCAATACCGGCGGTGCCCAGCGCTCCGACCGGCAGGAAGCCGAAATTGCTGATTCGCGTGTCGAAAATTCTAAAACCGATACCCAGCTACAGGAACAAGCCGCACCCGCCGAAGCCAAAAATGTGCAGGTGCCCGGCCCGAACGGACAAGGTCAGCAAGCGGCTACGCCTGCCGCCGCCAACACCGGCGGACGTATTCTGGCCTCACCTTTAGCTAAAAAAATAGCCGAAGAAAAAGGCATCGATTTAAACCAGGTAAAAGGTTCCGGCGATAACGGCCGCATTGTGGTTAAAGATGTAGAGAACTTTGTGCCGGCCGCCAAACCAGCTGCTGCACCCACGCAAGCTGCTGCACCTGCTGCCGCTCCGGCTCCAACTGGTGCGCTTTACTCCGAGGTGCCGGTATCGCAAATGCGCAAAGTTATTGCCAAGCGCTTATCCGAAAGCTTATTTACCGCGCCGCACTTCTACCTGACCATGGAAATTGACATGGATAAGGCCATAGAAGCCCGGAATAGCCTGAACGAAGTAAGCCCGGTTAAAATATCTTTTAACGACTTAGTAGTAAAAGCTGCTGCTGCCGCTTTAAAACAACATCCGGCTGTAAACTCTTCTTGGTTAGGCGATAAAATCCGGTACAACAACGTTATTAATATTGGTATAGCCGTAGCCGTAGAAGAAGGTTTATTGGTACCGGTGGTACGCAACGCCGACCAGAAAACTTTATCGCAGATTGCCGCCGAAGTAAAAGATTTAGGCGGCAAAGCCAAAACAAAAAAATTACAGCCCGCCGATTGGGAAGGCAACACCTTTACCATTTCTAACCTGGGTATGTTTGGCATCGACGAATTTACCGCCATTATTAACCCGCCGGATGCCTGTATTATGGCCGTAGGCGGTATTAAGCAAACGCCGGTTGTAAAGAACGGACAAATCCAGATTGGCAACCTGATGAAAGTAACTTTAAGCTGCGACCACCGCGTGGTAGATGGTGCCGTTGGTTCTGCTTTCCTGCAAACCTTCAAGAAGTTACTCGAAGATCCGATACGGATTTTAGTTTAAATAGATTTTAGTTTATAAAACAAAAGGCCTTCCGTTAAAAGAAGGCCTTTTGCTTTTATAAGGGTTAGCGGCTCTTATTATTTTCTCTATATTTAAATTATGGAGGTTCTTCTGAGGTGTGTAAGCTTGTAAACTAATCTTTTTGCGGGAATCTTTACCCGCATACCTTAGATATAACTACTAAGATTATATTATATTTATACTTAAATTTATATATAGTATATTCATTACTCTAAGTGCATTAATATTATTATATTAGCTATATAAATACCAGTGGTGCGTAAATCTTGTAGTTGATAGCAATATATTAAAACAAAAAATTAGAAGTTTGGACTGGAGAAATAACTGGAAACCTACTGATGAAACACCTAAAGAAGGTGGTCAGGGAAAGGTAATTCAAATACAAAATATCAATTGTACAGATGAATTTGGAGCGTTAAAAGTAATGCACGATAGCCAAGCTCAAAATTCTTCTAGAAGAGAAAGATTCCATCAAGAGATTGAGGCTTTAAATAATTTAAATCATAAAGGGGTTCCTAAAGTAAAGGAGTATAAAAGTGATGACGAAAAAACAAATCCATATTTTATTACAGAATGGATTGACGGACAAGATTTAAACGAAGCTGTTCAGAAATCAAAGTTCACAATTATTGAAGCTTTAAAATTTACAAGAAACCTTGCATTAATTGTAGACGCTTGTCATCAAGCAGGAATAATTCATCGCGACATAAAGCCGCAAAATATTAGAATTAGGGATGGAAACCCCATATTAATAGATTTTGGAATCTGCTGGATTATCGATGAGAATGAAAAGAAAAAAGGAAATACTCCTCTTGGTGAAGAATTAGGTAATCGATTTCTAAGACTTCCAGAGTTAACTGCTGGTAGCCTAGATAAACATCAAAAAATTTGTGATGTAACGTTTATCGTTGGAATCTTGTTTTTTCTAATAACAAATAAACATCCTAGACAGTTAAAGGATGCCGATAATAAAATGCCGCACGAAAGGTTAACAGACCTCGAACTTTCATCACTTTCTGCTGATAGTTTGTGGGATAGAACCAAAAGAATATTTAATATAGGTTTTCAACAAAGTTCATCCTTAAGATTTAATAGTTGTATTAAATTAATAGAATATATAGATAATGTTCTTCAACCACCAGCAGAAAAGGACATAGATGATGAATTGAATGAATACCAAACTGAATTAGCAGAACTTATTAATACAGATGAGTTACAACAAAGAAGAAAAAGTGTTAATTATTTTAAAAAGATAAATGATATGCTTAATAAAGATTTTATGGATGCTTTAAATAAGAATGGAACAAGTGTGTCGAATAACGAAAACTCTGCGAGTTCCTTCCATAAAAAGAATATGTATATCAGTAATAATATGTTCGAAGGTATTCAAACAATTGTAAGTCATAAAATAGAATTAAAGGATAATAAAATTTTAAGTTCATATTCAATTAAAGAAAAGCAAAATTCAGTTGAGAATTACAACTATTATTATCAAGGACATATAACAGATCACGAAACATTGAAAGAAGCAGTTGATAATCATAAAAAGCTGTTTATAGCTAAGGCTCTCGAAAACTTTACGAATCAACTAAAAAAATAATGCTGCCAACAATGAATAAAAACAATACGGAAACCTGTTTCGAATCGAAAGTCTCTACTCGTTTGCTTAGTTGATTGTACTGTGAACAATCAAGCTCGTCAGCTCGCACTATTTTTATACAGGCCTTTTAGGCAAATAAATGAAAGCTCTACGAGAATTGTTCTTATTCGTATATTTTAAAAATAGCTATGGCAATTTTGAAAGAAGATTTACATAAACTTATTGATACCACGCAAGATGAAAAGCTACTGGAAGAAATATTTATGATATTATCCAGTAGAAACAGCTATGTAGAAGGGGATTTGTGGAATAATTTATCGGAAGAGCAAAAGAAAGAAGTATTAGCCAGTAATAGCGAAATTGAAGACGACTCGGCCTGGATTTCTAATGAGGAAATGAAGCTTAAGAATGCGAAATGGCTGGAGTAATCTGGAACAAACGAGCAAGTAAGCAGCTATAGGAATTACAAGAATATTTAGAGCAAGAATTTGGTGCTAAAACGGTAAAAACCTTTACTGGTAGATTATTCAAGTTTTTAGACTTGTTAGTTAAATATCCGCATATCGGAACTTTAGAAAATAAAGCGGAAGATATTCGTGGATTTCTGCTTCATCGGCATACCACCATTATTTATACAGTTAAGCAAGATTCCGTTTACATATTAGCCTTGTTTGACAACCGACAAAATTCTGATAAAAAGAAAGTTTAGAAAATTGCTTTGCCCAACAATTCTAAAGCAAGTAATACCATTTGTCATCAAAGGTCTTAAAGCCAATCAAGCCAATATTTTTGGCGTATAAAATATCCGCAAATAATAAATTACCAGTTCTCCGGTCACCGTAAACATGCAGCACCTGCTGGTAGGTTTTCCCATCCATTTGTGCTTCCAGAAAATATTTATCCCGGAAATCATCCGAAATAAACAGCTCCGAAACGGTATTGAATTTAATATTTAAATTGGATCTTTGGTTAACCGGATTATAAACTTTAATGCCAACTACTACTTCGTGGCTGACCGATATTACTGTTTTAACCGTGGAGTCTGATGGTGAAGTTAAGGTTGTTTGGATGGTCTGAATATTGTAGGTGCCGCAAGCTTTATCATTGCCTTTTTCGTTGAATTCTTGGGTGGTGGCTAAAAAAGATATAGTATCGCCAGCTTGACTTTTAAATTTGATTTCCTGCTCAGCGCTATAAGGAAGCCAGGCCATTATGGGTAGTTTTAATTTTAAATCGGCATCGTCGCAGCAGGAAAATAGCAAAAAGCAGCAACCCCAAATAGCGGCCCGGACAGAAGTATTGAAAATATTCAAAAGAAATAAAATTTAAAATACTGTATTTTTTAAGATAGCTTTGCGTTTCTTTTCGACTAATAGGTGGCCACCAGCAAAAAATTAAACAAAGGTAAGGCTGCTTAAAGTTATTAGAATAATTAATACGGTATTAAAAGGAAAAAACTGATTCAGATATGTCACTACCCAAAGTAAGATCGACTACGGTGTTAGGCGTTTTTCATAACGGCGAAGTTGCCCTGGGCGCCGATGGGCAAGCCAGCATGGGCAATACCATTGCCAAAAGTAATGTTAAAAAAATTCGGAAGTTACAGGACGGTAAAATTGTAACCGGCTTTGCCGGCTCTACCGCCGATGCCTTTACCTTGCTGGAAAAATTCGAAGAAAAACTGGGTGCCTACGCCCACAACATGAAACGGGCCGCCATTGAACTGGCCAAAGATTGGCGCAAAGACCGTTATCTGCACAAACTGGAAGCCATGATGGTGGTAGCTAATAAAAGTGAACTGCTGATTATTTCGGGTACCGGCGATGTGCTAGAGCCCGATATGGGCATAGCTGCGATTGGCTCCGGCAGCATGTATGCACAGGCCGCCGCCACCGCCCTTAAAAAGCACGCGCCGCATTTATCGGCCGAAGAAATCGTGCGCGAGGGCTTAAATATTGCCGCCGATATTTGCGTTTTCACCAATCATAACCTGATTGTGGAGAAACCGGTATAACCGAATAGTATTATATTATTTGAATTAATTCAGTCGCTTTTAAGTTTAGAGGTAACTATAAATAATATAATCCGGAAAGCCCGAAATTAGGTTTTCCGGTGGATTTAAAGGTAAATAATTTTATTTGTTTAACGCTTCAGGAGAGCATAATGCCTGTTGCAAATTGATAAATCGCTAAAAAGAAAAAATGCAGGTAACTCAATTTTTAAAACATCACTTCCGTCATTTTAACGCGGCTGCTTTGATAGATGCCGCCGAAGGTTATAAAACGCATTTGGCTAACGGCAACAAAATGCTGGTAACATTAGCCGGCGCTATGTCAACGGCCGAGATGGGCATTATTCTGGCCGAAATGATCCGGCAAGATAAAATTCATGCTATTAGCTGTACCGGGGCTAACCTGGAAGAAGATATTTTTAACCTGGTTGCACACGATTTTTACGAGCGTATTCCACATTACCGCGACTTAACGGCCCAGGACGAAGAAGACCTGCTGAACCGCCACATGAACCGGGTAACCGATACGTGTATTCCCGAAATGGAAGCCATGCGGCGCCTGGAAAACACCGTGCTGAAATTCTGGGAAAAAGCCGACCAGGAAGGTAAAGCTTATTTCCCGCACGAGTTTTTCTACCAGATTTTGCTTTCCGGCGAGTTGGAGCAATATTACCAGATAGACCCGAAAAACAGCTGGATGCTGGAAGCGGCTAAAAAGAACCTGCCAATTTTTGTACCGGGCTGGGAAGACTCCACTTTGGGTAATATTTATGCCGGTCACGTAATTTCGGGCGATATTAAAAATGTGCATACCATGCGCACCGGTATCCAGTACATGATGGAACTGGCCGATTGGTACACCCAAACCGCGAAAGAAGAATCTACGATGGGCTTCTTCCAGATTGGCGGTGGTATTGCCGGTGACTTCCCGATTTGCGTGGTACCCATGCTGCACCAGGATTTACAACGGACCGGTGTGCCGTTGTGGGGTTATTTTGCCCAGATTTCGGATTCCACCACCAGCTACGGTTCTTATTCCGGTGCGGTGCCCAACGAGAAAATTACCTGGGGTAAATTAGGAAAAGATACACCTAAGTATATTATTGAGTCGGATGCTACTATTGTAGCTCCGCTGATATTTGCGATAGTGCTGGATATGTAATTTAAGGAAGAGTAAATAATTAAAATGCCTCCCGAACCAGATCAGGAGGCATTTTTACTTTTATGGGCTTATCATTTAAGACAAAGCCGGTTCCGGTTGCCTTTTAAAATAGTACACATCTTCTTTCAAAAACTTGTTGTCGCATTTGGTCATAATAGCCAGATTATCGATGCGGATGTTCCAGTTAAAGTTATGCTCGTTCAGCCATTGCAGTATTTCGGCTACTATTTCGGGATTGGTATCGGACAGCGCCAGCGAGAAATGGGGCACCCAGCAATCGGGGTGGTAATATTTCGGAATCTCCAAGCTAAATTTCGATACTTCCTGGAACAACCGGTAATGAAAAGAGTTGGTTACCTGGTTGCGCACAACCGGAATGTGCAGGACCGGGTGTTCGCCGGTAAATATTCCCAAACCAGTAGTCTGGATGGTAAACGGCGCGGCCACGGCGGCAGTTTGTTCTAAACATTTCCGCAACATGCTTTGGTTATTTTCCGGCACCTCGGTTAAAAGCCAGGTTATATGCGGGTAGGGCGTCATCTGCACGCCGGTCAAACCAAAATGCTCATCAATCTGGTCAATCAGAGACTTCACCTTCCGGCTATGCTCTTCATCTAATAAGGATACAACTGCTAACACCTGGTTTAATGTAATTAAAAATTAATGGGTTATTTCGTTTTGGCTTTTCAGCACACGCGGCGGGTGCCTGTCACAGCTTTTTCCGCCAGCTTAATCGTTATTCCGGGCTATCGGCCAAACCGATAAGTTTAGCTCACCTAAAAAAGAACAGAAAACATTGAAATTAGTTATTCAAAAATATACTGACTTGAAATTTAAGCATTATTTAAACGGATTAGCTCTTTAAGTTAAATATTTTTCCGAAAGTATAAATATAGTTTGGCTCTAATATTTTTTAGTTTAAACGATATTGCTGTTTTAATGCTCCGGCTGATTATATTGTTCGTTTGTAAAACCGTATCTTTGCCGTTTAATACGTTTTTAATTCATGATCTCAATTAATAACCTGAGCTTTCATTTTGGCAGCCGTACCTTGTACGAGGATGCCAATTTGCATATAAAACCAAAAGATAAAATAGGCCTGATTGGCCTGAACGGTACCGGCAAGTCTACCTTGCTGCGCGTGTTGGTAGGGGAGTACAAACCCGATAGCGGCTCTATCCAGATGAGCCGGGAAACCTCGCTTGGCTTCCTGAACCAGGATTTACTCTCGTACGATACCCACGAAAGTATTTTATCGGTGGCCATGCAGGCATTTGCCGAAGCCCTGGAACTGCAGAAGAAGACTGAAGAAGTGCTGGTGGAGTTCGAAACAGATTACCGCGACGAACTGGTAGATAAACTGGCTAAATTGCAGGAGCAGTTTGAAGCGCTCGACGGTTATAATATTCAGAGCAAAGCCGAAGAAATATTAGAAGGCTTAGGTTTTACGACGGAAGAACTACAAAAGCCGCTGAAAACTTTTTCGGGTGGCTGGCGCATGCGGGTAATGCTGGCGAAAATATTATTGCAAAAACCTTCGCTGTTGTTACTCGATGAGCCTACCAACCACCTGGACTTACCTTCGATTAAGTGGCTGGAAACTTACCTCGAAAACTACGAAGGGGCGGTGGTAATTGTATCGCACGACCGGGAATTTTTGGACAAGACTACCAACATGACCGTGGAAGTGGCCCAGCAGAAATTAAATGTGTATGCCGGTAACTATAGTTTTTATTTAGAAGAAAAAGAACTGCGCAACGAAATACAGAAAGGCGCTTACGAAAACCAGCAGGCCCATATCAGGCAAACCGAACGTTTTATTGAGCGTTTTAAGGCCAAGGCTACCAAAGCAAAACAGGCGCAATCGCGCATGAAAGCTTTGGAACGCATGGATCGGATTGAAGATGTAGCGTCGGATGCCCCCAAAGTAAATTTCAAATTTCAGTTTAGTATTCAGCCCGGCCGCCATATTTTGCGCCTGGAGCACGTGAGCAAGCGCTACGGCGACAAGCTGATTTTCCGGGATACCAACGTAAATATTGAGCGGGGAGATAAAATTGCTTTAATTGGGGCCAACGGTAAAGGTAAATCTACGCTGATGCGCATTATTGCGGGTACGGAGGCCGTAGACGGCAAACGCCAGTTGGGCCACAACGTAGTTATGGCCTTCTACGCGCAACACCAACTGGAATCGCTGAATGTGGAAAACGAAATATTGCAGGAGTTAACCGAAGCCGGCAGCAAACGCAACGAAATGGAATTACGGACCATCCTGGGTTCCTTTTTGTTTACCGGCGATGCCGTTTTTAAAAAAATAAAAGTATTATCCGGGGGCGAAAAATCGCGGGTAGCTTTGGCCAAAACCCTGATCTCAGAAGCCAACTTTTTGCTGCTCGATGAACCAACGAACCACCTGGACATGCAGTCGGTTAATATTCTGATTCAGGCTTTGGAACAGTACGAAGGTACATTTGTGGTTATTTCGCACGACCGTTATTTTATTGAGAACGTGGCAAATAAAATCTGGTATATCGATGATTATCAGCTAAAAGAATACCCGGGCACTTACCACGAGTACGAATATTTTATGGAGCAGCGGGAAAAAGACGCCCGTAAAAATGGCGTGAAAATAGAAAAACCCACTCCTAAAACCATTACGGAAGAAAAGCCGAAAACGAACCAACCGGCCAACGGCAACCTGCAAAACGATTTAAAGCGCCTGAATACCCAATTAAAACAGGTAGAACAGGAAGTACAAAGCCTGGAGGAGGAGTTAGCGGCTTACGAAAAGCAACTGGCGGACCCTAAGATTTACGCGAACGTGGCTTCTCTAAAAGATACTACTTTAAAGTTTGAAGCCATTAAGAAAGCTTTAGACGACAAAAACAGCCAGTGGGAGGCAGTGGTTGAATCGATTGATAGCCTGGAAGCAAAAATTAAATCATTTTAAAAAAATTAGTTAGACTTGGGAGCCGGCACTTTAAAAGCACTTGTTATATTTTCGGTTATACTATTAGCCTTTATCTGGTATAGCTGTGTTCCCCTTGCGCAACAAACTACCGGCGGTACTACCGAAGGTGCAGCCGAATATTACGCCGATACCCAATTGCGGTCCGAAGATTTTGTGTATGACAACAATGTAAAATCAGTGCAGTGTTATGTGCGCAGCGGCCACCCCGAAGAAGTACTGAATCCGCCGGTCGTGCCGCTGTCGCAGGAGCAGCCCATGGTGCTGGAGTTCGACCAGCTTAACAGTCCGCAGCAACGCTTTTTGGTAAAATTTATTTATTGTAACGCCGACTGGACCGAAGCCCGGATTACCCAGGCGCAGTTTATGCCGGATTTTAATGAGTTTTACATTACTGATATTACGCCATCGTTTAATACCAAAGTTAAGTTTTTTCATTACCGGTTTGTGGTGCCGGCCGTTAAGCTCAGCGGCAATTATTTAATGGTAGTATCCGACCAGCGCGGCCGTAATATTTTATCCCGGCGATTACTGGTTTACGAGCAGCGGGTAACCGTGGGCGCTCGGCCGGTATTACCCGCCGGTGCACAGGAGCGGCAAACTTATCAGCAGATAGATTTCGAAATCCGGTATAACCAATATCCGCTGGTAAACCCCAGCCAGGAAGTTAAGGTAACGTTGCGGCAGAATAACCGTTGGCACAATGCCAAGCTGAACCTAAAGCCGTTGTACGTGCGCGATACGGAGCGCAAGCTGGAGTTTACTTATTTTAACCTGGAAAACAGTTTTCCGGGCCTGAATGAGTACCGCTATTTCGATACCCGCAGCATGCGCTCGCTGGGGGCTAATGTTGCCACAGCCAACCGGGAGGCGGTCCCCGAAGAAATACTGCTGTTGCCGGATAAAAGCCGCGCCCGCGATGCCTTCAGTTCTCAAGAGGACATCAACGGTAAATATTTAATTGGTAACCGGGAGTACGGCAACGGAGCCATCAACGGCGATTATAATTGGGTAACGTTTAATCTGGCCTCGCCGCAGCCGGCAGCCGGCAATGTGTATGTGTTTGGAGAGTTATCTGATTGGCAACTCAAAAAAGATTTTCAGCTGAGTTATGATGCCGCCAACCATCGTTATACCGGTCGCGCCTTATTAAAGCAAGGGTACTACAACTACGATTACGCCGTACAAACCAGCGGTATCCCCGACGAGCGTTATTACGAAGGCAGTTTTAACCTCACCGAAAACCAGTACGATATCATTGTTTACTACCGGCCACCCGGTGCCCGCACCGATTTAATTATTGGCTACCAACCGGTAAACTACAATGCCCGCCGGTAATAAATAGGCACTGTTGTTTTTAAGCGCTTTTGTTTTCCTTAGAGTAAAACCTTTGCAAAAAATCAGCCATTAACTTATTATTTCTGCGGGGAACTTGTCTGATAGACAGGATTCATTTGCAGTCAAAAATTAACCTTAACAATAGCAAAATTAAAGCCTCCGAACATGAGAGGGCTTTGTTTTTGTAGAACTTTCGTTTTTAGGCTTAAACCTTCCGGATTTTCGAAAAGTCTATTGGGTAAGTTCTAACACTTTCTTGGGTAAGGCTTGTACCTCGTAGTTCTGATGACTGTGCGCCATTTTAGCTAAGCATTGCTGCAAATCCGGGCAGGTGTTTACCAGGGCGGCCGGGTAGATGCGGCTACCCCTTGATTGGTAAAAGATAAAATGTTGAATATTTTGTAGTAACCTTTAAATTCCGTGATGAAGCCACCTGTTAACTGTTAAATAGGAACCTTCTAAATGACAGTAAATATATTAGGGTAATTCTAAAATACATCAGTTTTTGGTAGCGGATTTAAAGTCTTAAAGATAAAAGAACCTTCAGCTAAAATATTTTATCATTTTATACCTATATATTATTTATTCTTGGTATAAAAGCGTACTTTTGTGCATTATTTTGAAATCAGCAGTCGAATTTCTGTTTACGGCTTAATATTAATAGCCACGTTTCCGTTAGCATCTATTTTCTCCTCGTCGGTAATTTTCTTACAAAACGTAGTTAGAATAAGTATCTGCTCATTTCAGATAGCGTATAACCTATTTTTAACAAAACAATTTTTATGAACAAATTACGATTTGATGAGCTTTCGCTTTCCCCGGAAATGCAGCGTGCTATTGCCGACATGGGATTTGAAGAAGCTTCTCCAATACAAACCGAAGCCATTCCGGTTATTATGCAGGGCCGCGATGTAATTGGCCAGGCGCAAACCGGTACCGGTAAAACAGCAGCTTTTGGTATTCCAGCCATCGAAAGCATCGACCCAAAAGATCGTCGGGTACAAACCCTCATTCTTTGCCCTACGCGCGAATTAGCCGTGCAGGTATCAGAAGAAATAAGCAGATTAATTAAATATAAAAACGGTATAAGTGTGGTGCCTATTTACGGTGGCCAATCTTACGACCGTCAATTACGTGCCCTGAAACAAGGCGTGCAAATAGTTATTGGTACTCCCGGCCGGGTGATGGACCACATTGAGCGGGGAACCCTGCAACTGGATGCGGTGAAAAAAATAATCCTGGACGAAGCCGACGAAATGCTGGACATGGGTTTCCGGGAAGATATTGAATTCGTACTAACCAAAATACCGGCCGAACGCCAGACCATCTTTTTCTCTGCTACCATGTCGAAACCGATAATGGAGCTGACGAAGAAATATCAGCGCGATCCGCAATTGGTAAAGGTAGTGCACCAGACTTTAACGGTTACCAATATTGAACAGGTGTACTACGAGGTTCGCAACAACATGAAAATGGAAGTGCTGTCACGAATTATTGACATGTACAACCTGAAGTCGCTGATTGTGTTTTGTAACACCAAGCGCATGGTAGACGAACTGGTGAGCAACCTGCAAGCGCGCGGCTATTTTGCCGATGGCTTGCACGGTGACATGAACCAAACCCAGCGTACCAATGTAATGGCCAAATTTAAGGCAGGTACCCTGGAAATATTAGTAGCAACCGACGTGGCAGCGCGGGGTATTGACGTGGAAGATTTGGAAGCCGTATTTAACTACGATTTACCGCAAGACGAAGAAGCTTATGTACACCGTATTGGCCGGACCGGCCGGGCTGGTAAATCCGGTAAAGCTTTTTCCTTCGTATCAGGCCGCGACATCTACAAACTGAAAGATATCATGCGGTTTACCAACGCCAAAATTAAACTGGCAGCGGTACCAAGCTACGAAGACGTGGCCGAAATCAAAACCAATTTATTTCTCGATCAGATTAAAGAAGTTATTCAGCAAGGTAAGTTAGAAAAACACATTGCCCGGATTGAGCGTTTGTTAACAGAAGATTTTACCTCTTTGGAAATTGCGGCGGCGTTACTTAAAATGAACCTGAAAGAAGCCAAAGCACAGGCTGCTTCCGAAGAAATGAAAGGTCCGCGGGAAGGTTACAACCGGTTGTTTGTAACCATGGGCAAAAAAGATCGCATTCATCCAAAAGATATTATTGAAGCCCTGACGGAGAATACCAGCATTCCGAGCAGCAAAATCGGCGACATTGATTTGTACGATAAATTCAGTTTCGTGGAAGTTGCCAAAGAATATACTTCTGAAGTACTGGATCGGCTGGGCCGCACCACCTTATTGGGCAAACCAGTAAGTTTTGAGAAAGCGCAAAGCAAAAACGCCATGGGTGGTGAAAAAGAAAGAGATCGGGATGGCGGTGGAAGAGACCGTGACAGAGATGGCGGCGGAAGCCGTGGTGGTTTTGAAGACAGACCTCGCGGTGGCGGTGGCTTCCGGGAACGGAACGACCGCGAACGCAACAGCCGTTTCGGAAAAAGAGAAAAAACCAGAAGGTGGTAACTTTTTAATTGTATGCTCGTATAAGAAATTATTAAAAGAGCATAAGGATTAAAAGAGGAACTGCTCTAAAAAAATAGCTTAACTATAAAAGTTAAGCTATTTTTTTTGCCCTCCCCGGTTTAAAATTTGATAGGAATATTTTCTAATATGGCCGGAGGCTCGGTCTCGTGTTTTTTCTCTCAGGCCGCTGGCCTGTTTGATATGATAATTGACTTTAGTATTTAGTTGAAACAATATAATGGATAGAGGCAGGAAAAAAACTCGAAAGCGAGACGCTACTAGAAGAATATTTAGACTTGCCTGAATAAAAAAAGGAGCTTACAGGCTCCTTTCTTCATTTTGAAAAACAAAATTTATTTTGTCTGATCCCGCAGATCCCGTACCGTATCGTGGGCTTCTTTTACCTGCTGGTATTGCTTCTGCACAATGGTCTTTAATTGGCCGGGCAAATCGGCTTTTAAGGCTTTATCGTAAGCGGCTACTGCGTAGTCTTCGCCGCGTTCGCATTCGTTCAACACTTGTTTGCGGTCTTTACTCAATAAAGCTGAAGATAAGTCCATCCAGGTCCGGTGCACTTTACCTTCCAGCGAAGGCGATTCACTCTGGGTCTGGCCCATCTGGTGCAAGGCATCCTGCAACTCGGTAATCATGGTATCGCGCTGAACCGCGTATTGCCGGAATAATTGTTTCAGGTCCTGATCTTCCACATCGTCGGCAGCATGTTTGTAGCCAACCGATCCGTCTTTGCAGCGTTCTATCAGGTGGCTCACCACCGATACGTATTCATTATTTCTTTCCATAGGTTTATAGTGACTAATGACACATTAAGGTTATGGCCTATTTTACTACGGAAAGCTGTATTTTGTTTTAACGGTAAGCAAATTAATATATTAAGCTATTATTCCTCCCGTTTTATCCTGCCATGGCCTGGCCGGCGAGGTAGCCGGTTGTCCAGGCAGCCTGAAAGTTGAAGCCACCGGTAACGCCATCAATATCCATTACTTCCCCGGCAAAATATAAATTGGGCAGCACTTTGCTTTCCATGGTTTCGGGTTTAATCTCATTCAGGTCAACGCCCCCGCAGGTTACAAACTCTTCTTTAAAGGTGGTTTTACCTTTTACCTGAAAAGGCGCGCGCAGCAGTTGTTCTACCAGTTTATTCTGGTTTTTAGCCGGTAATTCGGCCCAGATTACCTTCTCCGGAATGGCCGCCAATTCGGTAAGTGCTTTCCAGAGCCGCTGGGGTAAATTGAACAACGGGTGTCCGGATACAATCCGTTTAGGATATTGCTTCCGGTAATCTGCCAATTGCAGCCGCAGCGCATCTTCAGAATAAGCCGGCGCCAGGTTGATTAATACCTGAAACTGGTAGTTCAGCTGGTGCAGGGTACGGGCCGACCAGGCCGATAATTTAAGTACCGCCGGTCCGCTAAAGCCCCAGTGGGTAAAGAGAAAAGGTCCCTCGTTTTCGAGGTGATGACCCGCAATTTTTACTTTGGCCTGGCCCACCGAAATACCTTGTAATTCTTTTAACGGCGAATCGGGTACGTTAAAAGTAAATAAAGAGGGTACCGGGTCTAAGATGGTATGGCCCAGTTTCTTTAGCCAGGCATAACTTTCGGGTTTGGGATTGCCGCCGGTACTAACCAGTACTTTATTAACAGCTAATTCCTGCCCGCCAGATAGCCTTAGCCGGAATCCGGCCAGGCCATTTTCTACCGGAATAATTTCTTCTACGGCCGTATTGGTATTTATTTTCACGCCAGCTTTTTGGGCTTCGTTTAATAAACAGTTTACAATGGTAGCTGAATCGTCGGTAACCGGAAACATGCGGCCATCCCCCTCGGTTTTTAATATTACGCCTCTTTCCCGAAACCAGTTGACCGTATCTTCAGCGCCAAATTTTTTAAATCCGGTTTTCAGGAATTTGCCGCCGCGCGGGTAATATTGAATAAGCTGATGGGGATTAAAACAATGATGCGTTACGTTGCAGCGGCCCCCGCCCGATACTTTAACCTTTGCTAATAATTTAGAAGTTTTTTCGAACAGATAAACCGACAAACCCGGATTTTGCTGGGCGCAGGTAATTGCGGCAAAAAAGCCCGCCGCTCCGCCGCCAATAATGGCAATACTTTTATTCTTTTCCGGCATTAATATTTTCAGACAGATTATATAAAGAACATCGGGTCCGGATAATTAAATCGGTATCCGAGGTCTTTTTTAATTTTTTGATTACTGATAATTTTAAAGCCATCGGCCGGGGAGACTGGCGCAAAATGGGGCAGGGGAAGGTTCAGTTTTTGGGCTGCTGCTGTATAAAAATCTTTACGGGTGGGATGTTCGTCGGCACAGCCATTATAAATTTCGCCCCATTTCTCCTGTTTGAAAATAGCCGTAACCAGACCAATGCAATCATTCAGGTGAATAAGGTTAACCGGTGCCTCTGGGTTAGGAATATTTTGTTTTCCCGCTAAAAACCGCCCGGCCTGCCGGGCGCCACCAACAAGTCCTGCCATGCGTACGATAGTCGTGCTTTTTCCGGAAAACTGGCGCAGGAGGGCTTCGGCCTGCAGCAAAATATTGTGCGCCTGGTACGTTTCCAGTTCTTCTGCCTCGGTAACTACCCGGTTTACATCCGGATATACGGCCGTAGAACTGATAAAAAGAATATTCTGAACCGGTGAAACGGCTATCGCCTGACCTAATATTTCTATTTGTTGGCGGTAGTTTTCGCCATTGCCAGCCCGCAAGCCCGGCGGAAAAGAAACCATTAAATATTGACTGTTCAGGAAGGTGGGTAGGTTCTCTAAAGTTGACGCGGCAGCCAGATCGATCAGGAAGGGTTTAATTCCTTTATCAGCTAATAAGGTAAGTTTGGTTGGCGTAGTGGTAGAGCCGTTTACCTCATAGCCACTGGTGAGCAGCTTTTCAGCGACGGGCAGGCCCAGCCAGCCGCAGCCCAAAATACTTACCTTTTTTTCGTTTGCCATAGTGCCGTTAAATTTACAACAGGAATCCTTAATAAATTGAGTTTTATACCAGCGCCTTACAGACAATGTATTTGCCGAAGTAAGCCCGCTGGGTTGTTTTAGCCCGATTAAGGTTTAATTGCTATTTATTGGTAGTTAAATAAGTAAAAGCGGTGGGGCCTCATTAATCTAAAATGCGTAGGTTTTCGGGGGATATGAGGGTTGTTGGCTGGTAGCGGCCTTCGCGCGGGCCGTTTTCGAGGTTAAGCACGCCGCGCGGGCACACGGTAGCACACATGCCGCAACCCACGCACGACGACCGGATTATGGGCTGGCCCTGCTGCGCGTACCAGCGCACATCAATTCCCATTTCGCAATAAGTAGAACAATTGCCGCAGGAAATGCACTGGCCACCGTTGGTTGTTATCCGGAAGCGGGAAAAATGCTTTTGCAGTAAGCCTAAATAAGCCGCCATGGGGCACCCAAACCGGCACCAAACGCGGCTGCCCATAATCGGGTAAAAACCTACGCCTATTACGCCCGAAAATATAGCCCCGATAAAAAAGCCGTACGTTTGCGCAAAACCGTTGGATAAGGAGCCCAGCAAGCCGCCACCCATAATGGAGTTTAACCAGAGCAGTAAAGTGGTAAGCACAATAAACCCCAAAACCGGGTAGATAATGGCAACTTCCCATTGCCAGGCTGCCCGCGATTTATTGGATAATTGACGGTACGGATCGCCAGCCGTTTCGGCCAGGCCGCCGCAGCCGCACACCCAACTGCAATACCACCGCTTGCCAAAAAAATAAGTTAATATCGGCACACCTACCAGCGAGATAACCGCCGTCCAGAAAATCATGAATACACCCAGGGCACCCGGTTCATTTATTAAATAGCTCACCGTGCCCGGAAACAGATAATCATACTTCAGAGGCCAGAAGTAACTGAAATAAAATTCGGGTTCGTTTAATTTTTGCAGGGTATAAGGAATCAGGTAAGCTAAGCCCAACTGGAAAAACATCACCGAAATGGTCCGGATAACCTGGTAAGGGCTGTGGCGGTATTTCAGCATCGCCCGCACACCCATTAAAAGAATTGCCAGGGTATAAAAAGTGCCATATAGCAGCCAGTGGTCGGCGGGTTTGCCCCGCAGCCATTGGCTAAACGTGTCGAGGGCTCGAATCTGACCTTCGAGTAGGAAAGGAAACCAATATAAAATTATATAAAAGCCGGTGAGGCCCACTGCGGTAACCCAGGCTATATTGCCCCGAGATGTAGAGCCACGCAGCCAAACACCGTTGTTGCGTACCCCCGGATGACTTTTACGGTAAGTTTGTCCAAAATAGAGCCCAAGCCCCAACAGCGAAAGGCAAATGCCACTCCACAATAAACCCTGCCGGAGCGCCGCCTCTATCGGCAACGAGGGCAACAGCAGCAAAAGCAAGCCCACCGTAAACAGGGTTAAGCCCGCTTTTTGCAGTAAATCTGTTTGGTCCTGATAATTATACCCGATAGCCAGGCTTTGGTCCGAAGTAGGCATAAGTTATTTAATGATGGTGATGATGATGGTGCCCCTGGCCGGGTTTACTGCGCAGGTTAGCGATGCTGCCCAAAATAAATAAAACCGTCCAGCAAACGTATAAAGCCCAAAAAGTGGCTACTTCTTTGGCCTGCACCCACAATATCAGGTGCGCCGCCACTGTCATTATGAGTCCGACCACGGCAATGTACTGGTAGGAGTTCATTTCTTTAAAACTATATATTTTCGACCACTTCATTTGCTTAATATTTTTAAATCTCACCGGGCGCTTTCCCTTTTACGGTATTACGGCAGAAAGCTGCCGGCTAAACGCCTGGATTATTTCTTTTTCGTAGCGGCGGTAAAATTCCGGATCGAAATTGGCTTCGCGCAAGTGCTTTAAAACGTAGGAAATGGGCTTTTCTTCCCTTATCCAATTTTCGCAAACCTCGTGCCGGTACCGGATGCCCAACAAATTAAATCCTAAAACTTTACCGGTAGGCTGGTGATAATTTATCCGGAGCAGCTTTTTACGCTTAGGGTGTTGCCACACCAGCGTTTGGGTTTCGGAATCGGGCTTAACAGGTACTTTTCCGTAGGTCTGGTATTCAATATCAAAAAACTTGGCTGAGTTAAACCAGATTCCCCGGCTATAAGCGGTGCGTCGGTTGCAAATGCTGTGGGCTACGGTTTCGCCCTGCATCCGGCCCGTGTACCATAACTGTTCTATATACGTATTCTTATCCTTGTCTGGCACAATTTCGGCACAATCGCCGGCGGCATAAACATCGGGTAAATTAGTTTCCAGATACGGATTAACCAATATGCCGCGATTTAGTTTAAGTGGGCTGCCTTTTAAAAAGCTTACATTAGGCCTTACGCCAACCGCGACGCCCACCAAATCGGTTGGTATTTCTTCGCCCTGGCCGGTTACAATAGCTTTTACCTTGCCGTCGCTATCGCCTTTTATTTCCTGTAGGGTGGTATTCAACCGCAAGTCCACACCGTGTTCCCGGATGTGTTCCTGAATTAGGTTTCCCTCTTCCGGCGGCAATACATTTCCCCAGTAATAATTTTCCCGGACCAGAAAGGTTACCGGAATGCAGCGGGTATAAAACATTTCGGCTAGTTCTATTCCAATCAGGCCGCCGCCGACAATAACGGCCCGTTTAATTTGCTGGCTATATTTTTCGAGGTTCTCCAGGTCCGGCAGGCTGTAAAAGCCTTGGACCCCGGCCAGGTTTTCGCCGGGTATCTCTAAAGCCCGGGGGATGGAGCCGGTAGCCAGCAGCAGTTTATCGTAGGGTACGCGAACCTGACTGCTCAGGACTACTTCTTTGGCCGAAAAATCAACGGAGGCTACTGAGGCCTGCATTAAATTGAGTTTATGCTCGGTCCAGAACCAATCTTCGTAGGGTTTTATATGCCGGTACTGCATGTGCCCCATGTACAAGTACATAAGCGCCGTCCGCGAAAAAAAATGAGTAGATTCAGAGGAAATAAGGGTGATGAGGGCAACCGGATTGAGCTTACGGATAGTAATAGCGGCAGTAACCCCGGTAACTCCATTGCCCACTATTACTACCTGCATACTTTTTTACTTTATAACCGCGTAAAAATAAGAAAAAACCAGCACTATTATTTTTCTGTTCGGGGTAGGTTAAGTTTATGTGCTTATTAGCAGTATTCGGAATAAAGTATTCCGGTTTGTAGGAGGCTGAAAAAAAGAAAGCAGCTTAAAGCTGCTTTCTTCCGGTGAATTTTTTAAAATTTATTATTTCTGGTTGTTGGTAGCAGTTTTAGCTTTTTCTTCCAGCGCTAAGTCCGAGGTTGGATCGTGTTTGTAGGCAGCATAAGCTGCTAACTGAGTAGGATTTAACATGGTTTTAAACTTTTTGTCGAAGTTCGCTTCCAACTCCAGCAGTTTCTTCGTTTTCATTTCGGGATTGTTTGCATAGAATTCCGAAATCTGATCGCCTTTTACAATTCTTTCCCGGTTAAAGGCTTTTAACCGAATGTATTCCGATTCGTTTAAGCCCAATTCGGCGGCCATTACTCTGGTGATCAGAGCAACTCTTTTTTCAGCAGATTCGGAAATTTGCTGCGCTTCGGCGGAGTAAGCTAATATTAATATAAAAAGTAAAGAGAGTAAGAACTTCTTCATAAGTAAGTGTTTTAGGGTTATAGATTTCTGGTTAGGATAATTTAACGGTTAAAGTAGATTGTGGTTCCCATAAAAGCTGAGATAAAAGTTTTTAAAACAAAAATATTAAACACAACATTTTAACATTGGAATATATAAATAATATAATGATTTAATATACAAATAATTTTGGTTCTTCCATACAAATTAGAATTATTTTCAAACAGTAGTAATTCCGGTTTAAATAACTATAATTTATATGCAATTTTAAATGGTTAAATCTGAATATCCAAATATTTGTTGAAGAAAAAATAATAATATATGTGTAAATTTTAATATATGTGTTAAGACATTAATTATTAGCGGATTACAAAACAGCAAAAAAATGGCTTATTGATATGTTTAAATTTGGCTAGATAAAATTGTATTAGGTTTAAGCCAAGTATTAAATAAAGTTAATACAGTTATAGTTAATAGTTAACTTCTGGACTATGGCAATATGCCTTTTGGGGCGTAAAAAAAAATTAAAACCCGAAACCCCTAATGTTACCAACCAATATTTCACCGGTCGTATACGATTAATGAAAACTAAGAGACTAAGCGTTTTTACCTGAATAAAATTGTAAAATTTTGACCTGTTATGAAGAATTCGTTCCTTTTTTGCAGTTGCTAGGGAATAGTTGCTTCACCTCATCAGGTTTAATAAAGAACTAAACAGTTAGTTAAAGATGATGGATGCCTGAACCAGGATATTAGATAAATACTTCCATCATTAAAATAAACAAGCGGGACTCATCGCAATCATTCGGAATATTTCTGTTTTTTAGTACTCTGGGGCAATTGGTAAAGGTTTTGTCCTTAATTTTAGAATTTTATAACTTAAATAACCTTCTCCTTGCGTAGAGGTAAAACCATTAAAAGCCAAGCGATAATTATTAGATGAATATTTTACTGGAAGAATTTGCCACTCCTTTTAATACGGTCCCTTTTAACCAGATTCAAAAGGAATACTTCCTGCCAGCCTTAAAAGAAGCCATTCAGATAGGCACGCAGGAAATAAACGCCATCAAAACCAATCCCGAAACGCCCAATTTCAGTAATACCATCGAAAAGGTGGAACGCAGCGGGGAACTGGTCGATCGGATTTCGCGGATATTTTTTAACCTGAATGCCGCCGAAACCAACCCGGAGATTCAGCAATTAGCGAAAGAAATTTCGCCGCTGTTAACCGCTTACGCCAACGATATTACCTTAGACCAGGAATTATTTAATCGCGTAAAAGCTGTTTATGACCAGCGCGATAGGCTAAACTTGAATACCGAACAGCAAACGTTATTAGATAAATTATACAAAAGTTTTATCCGGAACGGGGCTAACCTAAACGAGGCCGGCAAAAACCAATTACGCCAGATCGATCAGCAACTGGGGCAGTTATCTTTAACCTTCGGCGAACACGTTTTAAGCGAAACCAATGACTATTATTTGGCCATTGATAACCCAACGGATTTAGAAGGCTTGCCCGAAAGTGTGGTAGAAGCGGCAGCGCTGGCCGCCCAGGAAAAAGGTTTGGCCGGGCAATGGGTTTTTACCTTGCAAGCGCCCAGCTACCTGCCTTTTATAACTTATGCACAAAACCGGATGCTCCGCGAAGAATTATACAAAGCCTACGCTACCCGTGCCTGCAAAAATAATCCGAATGATAACCGCAGCATAATATTGGATTTGGTAAAGCTGCGCCACGAACGGGCTAATTTGCTGGGTTTTTCTTCCCACGCCGATTATGTTTTGCAGGAGCGCATGGCCCAATCGCCGAACAAAGTAGTCGATTTTTTAAATAATTTGCTGCGCTACGCCAAACCGGCTGCCCGCCAGGAACTGGAAGCGATAACCGCTTTTGCCAGCCAAAACCACGGACCGGAAACGTTGCAGCGCTGGGATATTACTTATTACGCCGAGAAGGTAAAAAAAGAAAAATTTAACATCGACGACGAAGTTCTTAAACCTTATTTTAAGCTCGAAAACGTAATTCAGGGTATTTTTGAAGTAGCTAATCGCCTGTACGGCCTGCACTTTAAAGAAAATACCGAAGTATCTACCTACCACCCCGATGTGAAGGTATTTGAAGTGACGGAAGAGTCGGGAGAGCATCTGGGTATTTTTTATGCCGATTTTTTCCCGCGGCCGGGCAAACGCAACGGCGCCTGGATGACTTCTTTCCGGGGCCAGAAAAAGGAGAATGGACAGGACCAGCGGCCGCACATTGCCATTGTTTGCAACTTTACCCAGCCTACGCCCACCAAACCATCGCTATTAACTTTTAACGAAGTAAAAACGCTTTTCCACGAATTCGGGCACGCCTTGCACGGCCTACTCGCCAACGGCACCTACGGCAGCCTCACCGGCACCAACGTATTCTGGGATTTTGTGGAACTGCCTTCGCAGGTAATGGAAAACTGGACTTACGAAAAAGAATGCCTCGATTTGTTTTCGCGGCATTACGAAACCGGCGAGCTGATACCAGCCGAATTGGTGCAGAAAATAAAGGATAGTTCTAACTTTATGGCCGGTTACGCTACAGTTCGCCAGATAGGCTTAGCCCGCCTGGATATGGCCTGGCACATGACCCCACCCGAAGAAATTACTGAGGTAATTGGGTTTGAAAACCAGATATTGCAGGAGACCGAAATATTGCCTTTGGTGCCCGGTACTAATATTAGTTGCTCGTTTTCGCATATATTCCAGGGAGGGTATTCTTCGGGTTATTATAGTTATAAGTGGGCTGAGGTGCTGGATGCTGATGCTTTTGAGTTTTTCCAGGAAAACGGCGTTTTTAACCGGGAAACTTCTACCTTGTTCCGGAAACATATTTTATCGGCCGGGGGCAGCGAGCCGCCCATGGAGTTGTACAAACGGTTCCGGGGGAAAGAACCATCGCCGGAGGCTCTGCTCCGCCGTACCGGCTTGTTAGCTTCCGAGTCGGCCGCTTAATCAGAGGACTCTTTTATTCAAAAAATCATGCAAGAAAAAAGTTTGAAAATAGTTTTCCTGGACCTGAAAACGATGGGAGAGGTGCCCAACCTGCATTTGTTAGAAAAATATGGCGAGGTTAAATATTACCAAAATACCGCACCCGACGAAACACCGGGCCGGATTAAAGATGCCGATATTGTAATTACGAACAAAGTAGACATAAATAAACCAGCCCTGGAAGCTGCTGCCAAATTAAAATTAATTTGCGTAGCGGCTACCGGCACGAATAATGTCGATAAAGAGGCTGCCGCCCAACGGGGTATTCCGGTCAAAAATGCCGTTGATTATTCCTCAGCCAGTGTGGCCCAGCTTACTTTTGCCCTATTGCTCCACTTGTTGCATAAATTACCTTATTTTGATAATTATGTTAAACAAGGAGAATATTCTCAAAGCGATATTTTTACCCATTTGGAAAATCCTTTCCGGGAAATAAAAGGCAAACGGTTTGGCATTATCGGCTTGGGCAATATTGGTCGGCAGGTAGCCCGCATCGCTGAGGCTTTCGGAGCCGAAGTCGTTTATTTTTCGGCGTCGGGGGGGAATACCGAACAGCCTTATCAGCGGCTGGAACTGAAGGAATTTTTAGGAACTTCGGATATTGTATCTATTCACGCGCCGCTAAACCAATATACCCAAAACTTACTTCACTACGACCAATTGCGCTTAATGAAGCCCTCGGCTATACTTTTGAACATGGGCCGGGGAGGCATCGTCAACGAAGCTGATTTAGCACGGGCCTTGGATGAGAACCTGATTTATGCAGCGGGTCTGGATGTTTTCGCGCAGGAGCCTATCGAAAAAGATAATCCGTTATTAAAAATAAAAAATAAAGAAAAGCTGGTTTTAACCCCGCATATTGCCTGGGCCAGTGTAGAGGCCCGCACCTTGCTCGTAGAAAAGGTAGCTCAAAATATTCAGGAATTCCTGCAGGAAAATAAATAGCCACCTACTTAAACCCGAAACAGCCGGATGCATATTATTATAGCACCCAATACCTTTAAACACAGTCTATCGGCCTTTGACGTAGCCGAGGCCATTGAAGTTGGTTTCCGGAAGAGTGGTTTAACGGCAACTTATACCTTATTCCCGATTGCCGATGGCGGCGAAGGCATTACCGACATTCTGGTGCGGCAATTAAACGGTAAATTAGAGGCGGTAACGGTTCAGGATCCGTTGGGCCGGCCAATTATTACGAGCTTTGGTGTAATCCGGGAGAACCAGATAGCCGTAATTGAGCTGGCCCGGGCTTCGGGCTTGCGCTGGTTGCAAAAGGACGAACTCATTCCCTTGCTGGCTTCTACGTACGGTACCGGCCAATTAATGAAACAAGCATTAGATTTAAACATCCGGGAGCTCGTAATGGGCTTGGGCAACAGCGCCACGGTAGACGGCGGCATAGGTATTTTACAGGCTTTAGGAGCCCGGTTTCTGAATGAAGCGGGAGAAACAATTGGCCAGGGTGCGGAAGGTTTGTTAAATCTGCATTCTATCGATTTGGCAGGTTTAGACGAAAGGCTGTCTGACTGTACTATTACGGTGGCCTGCGATGTAGAAAATCCGTTGCTGGGTCCGATGGGCGCTGCGCCGGTTTTTGGTCCGCAAAAAGGTGCCGATGCTCCTACGGTAGAAATATTGGAGCGGGGCTTAACCCGATTAAACCAGGTGGTTAAAAAACAGCTAGGTATAGATATGGCCGATAGGGTACATGGTGGGGCCGCCGGCGGTACGGCGGCTTTGCTGGCCGCTATCCTGGGGGCGGACTTAGTGCCGGGCGTAGATTATCTGCTAGACCTGACCAATTTTTCCGACGCCCTGACGGAAGCCGACTTACTGGTTACTGCCGAAGGCGGTTTAGATGAACAAACCCTGGCTGGCAAAGGGCCTTATGGGGTGGCCCGGCAGGCCAAAAGTAAAAATATTCCGGTTATCGCCCTGGCCGGGCAAATACCGGCTAAATTGGATATCAGCCGGTTTGTTTACTTCGACGCGGTTTTTCCGATCGCTACGGGGCCGGTTCCCCTCGAACAGGCTTTAGCGCTTACCGCCGAAAATTTAACCCGCACCGCCTGGCAGATTGGAAATTTGATGCAATTAAACTTAAGAACAAGTTAGAATTAATATGAGTACCACAGAAAGTATCAAATGAGTTTTAAGTCTTACGGTAAATATTATTTCTGGCGTAATAGAAATTTATAAGTATAAATTTTATTTTACACCAAGCGTATTATTCTGTTAAAACATTTTGTGCTAACAGAACAGTTGTTGCAAACTGTGAGTAAATTTGATTTCCTTTAGTATTGGTTATTAACGGAAGAGTACCAGAAACATCCCCAAAAAAGGTCCCGCTCAATACGCTGCAAACGCGTTTTCACTCATAACTAATTTTATATTAAATAAAGGGTAAGTTCTGGCTTTCGTTATATTTAAGCGAAGGTATTTAGATTAAGATTAAAGGGTGACTTTGGGTGGCATCTATTTAGCAATATAAAGTTCATGCAAGCCTCTGCTGATGGTGCCAGCCGGAGCTGATAAATGCGTCTCACCTTCAAATATCCACGTTTTCAAGGTTAACCCTTTATAGTTTCTGCTGCGCAAAGCTTTCTCTGCTGGTATAAACCCCTCAAACTCTTCGTCTAGAGATCCTATAGAGAAGAATACTTTAGCCGGTAACTCTTTATGAGTGGCAGCATACTCTTTTTCATAGCGGATGAATAGATTTTTATCCTTTCCCCATTTAAAAGCTGGACTACCAATTAAATAGCGGGAGAAGGTTTCGGGACTATGAACCAAGGTATAAAATCCAAAAATAGCACCATAGGAGTAGCCTATATAAGTTTTATCTTCTGAAGAGGCCCTATAATTCTTTTCTATAAAGGGCATCAACTCTTGTTTAACAAATGCTAAAAATTTGTCTGCCCCGCCCGTCTTAACGCCGCGGGCCCGCATGGAGGGCGTATCCAGACTATCCACCTGATAAGGTGACATATCCCTGGTCCGTAAGTCGCGCACCTTAGACCGGATGGTATCATAATTGGTGCTGGTGTTCGGGAAGCCAATGCCTACAATTATCAAGGGGGGCAGTTCTCCTCCTAATCCTAGGACTCGGTACGTGTCGTATATTGTTCTAAAATAAAGCCACTCATCCGGTACGTAAATGACCCCATACCTAGCCGTACTATTCTGATAATCCTTAGGAAGAGCAATACTAATCTCATAATCATCTCCTACAATAAAAGAATGAAGCCTTCTAACTTCTGTATTGGCAATGGTTGCCAGTGGATAGACTGCTGCTTGTTTGCTCTCCTTACTAGATTGTGCCAAAACAGGGTTTACTGTTGCTAGGAGAAGGAGAATAATAACGAATAAAAGAGAGCAGCTCTTCATATAAATTTTCTTTTTGAGATGTCAGTTTTCCTTTTAAGATGTCAGTCAACGTTTATAGGGTATTTAGATAGGATATAAGATTTGAAATGAAATGTAAATGTAAATGTCAATTTTACTTTAGTATAAGACAATTTAGAAGTGTTAATGGAGCTTATTATTCTCCTTTCTTCTCTAAAAAGAAAAATTTCCCCATTAACCTTCAGAACTTGCCCCGCCTCGATTTTAAGCCGGATTATTTTTTATCGGTGAAGTTCTGGATATTATATATAACACCGAGCGCGAGCGCCT
>NZ_BJYS01000047.1 GCF_007991635.1 Adhaeribacter aerolatus
TTACATGAATATTCCGACCCAATATTTGCCCCTAATGCCTTACTTAATTCTGAATGAGGCAAGTGCATTTCTGCAGTTTATGAAAACTGTTTTTAATGCCACGGAACAATTACTATTACCAGCCGATAATAATAAAATCAGGCACGGCGAGTTACGAATTGGCGATGCCGTTATTATGTTTGCCGATGCGACGGAGCAGTGGCAGGAGAAACCGGCGGGTATGTATATTTATGTAGAGCAGGTACCGGAAATTTATGCAAAAGCACTGGCGCAGGGCGCTACCAGTTTAATGGAACCCCAAACGCAGGAATACGGGTTTACGGCTGGCTTTAAAGATGCATTTAACAACGACTGGTGGATTGTGGAGCCCCCAAGAGCATAATTACCTACGGGGAGTCATAACCTTTGGACTCTTAATTTTTAACCTGCGCCTGTAAATTACTATTTTCCGCTTCCAGTTGCCTGATTTTCAATCGCAGCTCCAGGTGGGCCACTACCTGGTTGGCGAGTGACCCCAGCGCCATTTTTTGCGATTCGCTTAATTCGCGTGGAAATTTATCGATTACGCACAAAGTGCCTAGTTTATAACCATCGGCGTTTACCAGCGGCGAGCCGGCATAAAACCGGATATTAGGTTCGCCGAGTACAAAAGGATTCTGGAAAAAACGAATATCCTGTAGTGCATCGGGTATTTCCAGAATATCTGCTTTTTCGATGGCATACTGGCAAAAGGAATGGCAACGGGGAGTTTCTGGCGCTGATATCCCAATCCGGGCTTTAAACCATTGCCGGTCCTCGGTAAGCAAAGTAATAAGCGCAATCGGCGTATCGCAAATATAGGCTGCTAAGGCGGCCAGGTCATCAAACTCCCGCTCGGCGGGCGTATCTAAAATTTTATAAGCCAGCAGCGCTTGCAACCGGTTTTGTTCACTCTCCCCTGCTGTTGTTAAAGTAGCGTTGTCTTCTGTCTTATACACGCCTTTTAATTTTATTCTAAGTAGTAATATAAATACAAATATTAAATTAAGATAATTAATACAGTTAAAATGCATATTTATTCAGCAATTTTAGTCATCTGGTCCCATTTTTTGCTTGGTTTCAGAAAAGTTGGAGAGAGGTACGCCCGACTTTCGCCTTGTTCCCGGCTGATAAAGGTTAAAATCGCAATAGCAAAGTAAAAGCATTACCCGCCGGGACCGGCTTTATTGGCTACCAGATTTTGCTTTGCCCTGCTATTTAGTAATAGCCGATTATTGTATTCTGCTTTATTCTTATTTCTGCGGCAGCCAATCCCTTGTATGCGCTCCCATTATAATTCCGAAATAGTCCAATAATACTTCAGCGGTAAAAAACGAATACATTTTACCAAAATAAACTGGGTTCGGCGTTGAACACTTTACCGGAAAGCGGCGGCAATTTTTGTTACAGAACCGGACAATATTTTGTATCATAACCGAACAATTATAGTTGATTATACAACCAATAAAACTTTTGCTAATAAATACTTACGCTTGTGGCATAATTATAATAGTGAAATGATTGAAAAATAATTTCTGCTTAAAATATTACTGGAAGCGGTGTATTTTTAAAAGCAGGAATTTACAGCCGAAAACATTAAATTTTCTGTTATGCTCCAAAACTATCTTAAAATAGCTATTCGCAACTTGTTGCGGCATAAAGCCTTTTCGGTCCTGAATATTATTGGTTTAGCCGTGGGTATTGCGGCCGCCTTGGTTATATTCCTGGTAGTTTCGTTTGAACTGAGTTTTGATACCCAGCATGCTAAACGCGACCGTATTTACCGGGTGGTAAATGAGTTTAAGCACGCAGCCGGCAAAGATTACCAAACCGGCGTACCTTTTCCGTTTGGCAAAGCTTTGCAAACCGATTACCCCGAACTGGAGAAAGTGGCTATGGTTTTTAACGGGAACAACAACCAGATTTCGGTACTCGACCCCAATGGCAAAGCAGTTAAAAAGTTTAGAGAAGAAATAACCGTTGCATTTGCCGGCCCCGAATATTTCGGAATATTTGATTATAAATGGTTGTCCGGTGAGGCTGCCCAGGCCCTGAATAAACCCAATGCCGTGGTTTTAAGCCGGCGCCTAGCCGAAAAATATTTTGGCAACTGGCAAATTGCTAATGGTAAATTCCTGAAACTCGATAATGAAGCCTTGTTGCAGGTAACCGGTATTCTGGAAGATTTACCCGAGCATAACGATTTAAAAAAGGAAGTAATTGTATCGTATGCCACTATCAGAAGCTTAATCGATGCCGGGGAATTTACGAACTGGCGTAGTGTCTGGAGCGATTCGCAGTGTTATCTCTTGTTGCCCGCCAACACCAGCGAAAAAGCTTTCAATGCTTCCCTGGTAAATTTTTTAAAGAAACACCAGCCCGAGGATAAAAACCATACTTATCTTTTACAGCCGCTCCATGATCTGCACTTTAATCCTAATTATCCGCCGCCTTCGTTCCGCAGCATTAGCAAAGACACCATTCTGGCCTTGGTATTAATAGGCCTGTTTATATTGGTAATTGCCTGTGTTAATTTCGTGAATTTAGCTACCGCTCAGGCTTTGGGGCGCGCCAAAGAAGCGGGCGTACGTAAAGTGTTGGGTAGCAACCGTAACCAGTTGGCGTGGCAGTTCTTAGGCGAAACTTTCCTGATTGTGCTTCTGGCTGTACTGTTAGCCGCCGTGTTAGTACAGTTTATGTTGCCGGTTTTGCAGCCGGTTTCTAACCTGCCCGAAAATTATACGATAACCGACAATGCTTACCTGTGGCTTTTCTTATTGGGGCTAATAGTGGTCGTTACCTTATTATCTGGCCTCTACCCAGCTTTGGTGTTATCGGGTTTTCAGCCCATACAAGCGCTGAAAAGCAAAATGACCATCCAAACCATTGGCGGGGTTTCGTTGCGCAAAGCTTTGGTGGTACTGCAATTCTCCGTTTCGCAGGTTTTAATTATTGCCACCCTTATTGCGGTCTCTCAAATGGATTTTATTCAAACCAAAGACCTGGGTTTTAACCAAAAAGCCATTTTGCTGACCGAAATTCCGGATGATAGTTTAGCCGTTAGCAAAATTGAAACTCTACGCAATCAGTTTGCCGCTTTACCAGGCGTAGAAAAAATAAGTTTTCATTCGGATGCCCCTGCTTCGGGTAATTCTTCCATGACAAATTTCCGGTTCACGAATATGGCCGAGGACGAAGATTTTCCCCTGAGCATGAAGGCGGCCGATGCTACATACTTCGATACGTTTGCCTTGCGGTTTCTGGCCGGTCGGCCTTATGCGGCCAGCGATACGGCCCGGGGAGTGGTAATAAACCAAATGTTACTCGAAAAAACCGGTATTAAAAATCCGGAGGAAGCTATTGGTAAAACTATAAGTATTTCGGGCCGAAAATACCCGGTAGTAGGGGTGGTGCAAAATTTCCACCAGGCCTCGTTGCGCCAGAAAATTGTACCTATTGGTATGGTTAGCCAGAAAAGCAGCTTCCGGCAGGTTGCCCTGAAAGTAACGGGCCATAACCTAAAAGAAACCCAGGCAGCTGTAAAAAATATCTGGTCGGCAACTTTCCCGGACTACGTTTACGAAGCTACTTTTCTGGACGAACGGATAGCCGAATTTTACGAAGAAGAAGCAAAGATGGCCACGTTGTTCCAGTTGTTTGCCGGCGTTGCCATTTTCATCGGGTGCCTGGGCTTGTATGGACTGGTATCGTTTGTGGCCGTGCAGAAAACAAAAGAAATTGGCATCCGCAAAGTGTTGGGCGCCTCGCTTACCAATATTGTGGCCTTGCTTTCGAAAGATTTCTTAAAATTGGTAATATTGGCTAATATTATTGCCTGGCCGCTGGCGTGGTGGGCCATGAATAATTGGCTCCAGGATTTTGAATACCGCACACCCATTGGTTGGTGGATGTTTGCCGTGGCCGGTTTAGGCGCTTTAATTATTGCTTTGGTAACCATAAGTTTTCAGGCAGTAAAAGCTGGTTTGGCCAATCCGGTTAAGGCCCTGAAGAATGAGTAAGTTGTAACTGAATTAGGAGTTCAGCTATTAAAATTAAGCAAAAGATTATTTACCGAAAAGGGTAGTAAATCCGTGGTAGATTTATTCCCCTTTTTAATTACAAGCTATTCGTCTCTCAGTTTGGTCAGCTTAAATCTCACCATTAAGCCTAATTATTTTTCACCTCTTCTGATTAGGCCAAATAAATAAAATTAAGATTTTCTATCTCTCGCTGCTTTAAAGAAGCGAAGCAAGCCGACTGGCTATGGTTTTCTTATAAAAAACACCGAAATGCATTTCGCTTATTCAAGCCATTTTTCCTCCCAAACGAAATACGTTTCAGTCGCACCCCGCTCAATTCGCTGCATTCGCAGTTTTTAGTCCTGGCATAGTACTTGGCAAATAATTAATTGGACAAAAATTTTCATTTAGTTAAACCTACGGATATGCATGACATTGATCGCACCTTAAGAGAACAAGAGTTTGGGAATGAGCTTGAGTTTAATCAGGAATTCGGAAACGAGTTTGAGCAGGAGGCTGGCTATGAATTTGGTCAGGAAACAGGTTACGAATTCGGGCAGGAGTTTATCCAAGAGTTAGGCCAGGAGTTCAGCCCCGAGCTGGAAAATGAATACACCGGTGAATTGGCCGGTAACCTGGAGATGGAACTGACCAACGAACTGCTGACCGTTACAAACGAACAGGAATTAAACCAGTTTGTGGGCAACCTGCTGGCTAAAGCGGCTTCGGGTTTTGTGCAGTCGCCGACGGGGCAAAGTGTAGGCCGGTTTCTGGTAAATTTTGGCAAGAACACCTTGCCGCAGGTAGCCGCCAACCTGGGCGGCCAAGCCGGTGGTGCTTTAGGTGCACGTGCTGGGAAAGCCTTTACCAACCGCTTTGGTGGGGGTATTGTAGGCCAGGCGCTAAGCGGCGGCTTAAAACAAGGCGGTGCTTACCTGGGCAAACAAGGTGGGGCCTGGCTGGGCAATAAAGCCGGCAACTGGGTAGCCTCTAAAGCCCAACGGGTTTTTAACCTGGAGTTTGAAGGTTTGAGCCCCGAAGACCGGGAATACGAAATAGCCCGGTCGTATGTGCAGTTTGCCTCAGAAATAGCCCGGAGAGCCAGCGCGGCTGCCAGAAACAACCCCAGGGTTCGCTTATCAAATCTTTCCCGCCAAATAATTCCGCAGGCGGCGCAACTGTATGCACCAGGCCTCATCAGCGGCGGAGATGGGGCCGCCAGTATAGTAGGGCTGCGCCGGAGAGGAACCTGGGAAAGGAGAGGGAAATCAATAATTCTGTATGAGTATCAATAAGGGAATCAGACCAGAATCTCTTTATCATTTAACCAAATGTATTATTCACTTCTAAAATTTAACCATCATGTACGACAACAGAGAATTAGAATTTGGTAACGAACTGGAGTTCGGAAACGAATTCGGACAAGAATTTGGTCAGGAATACGGAAATGAATTTGGCCAGGAATTTAACCAGGAATTCTTAAACGAATTTCAGGGAGAAAATGAATACCAGGGCGAAAACGAATACCAGGGCGAACTGAATGAAAGCCAGGAACTGGAGTTAGCCAATGAATTGCTGAGTATTAGCAACGAGCAGGAACTGAATTATTTCTTTGGCAAGATAGGCCGGGCCGTCGGCAGATTCGCTAAGTCTTCGGCCGGCAAAATGATAGGTGGGGCCTTGAAAGGGATAGCCAAGAAAGCACTGCCCTGGGCTGCCGGTGCGTTAGGCGGCGCCATAGGCGGACCACTAGGGGCCATGGCCGGCCGGTCGTTAGGAACGATGGCTTCCAAATTATTCGAACTGGAGCTGGAAGGCCTTAGTCCGGAAGATCGGGAGTTTGAGATAGCCCGGGCCTATGTTCGGTTTGCGAGTGATGCCATGCGCAGAGGTGCCTCTATTGCCCGCAGCAACCCGAATGCGCAGCCCAGCCAGATTGCCAGAGAAACGCTGAAGCAATCGGCTACTAAATATGCACCCGGCCTTTTAGCTAAGAATGCAGCTATGGGCGGCCGGCAAAACGGCATGGGCATGATGGGAGCTGGACGACAAAATGGTAATGGCAGTCCTTTAAAAGCTAACCGGGGCAGTTGGGTCAGAAGAGGCAAAACCTTAATTTTATACGAAGCATAATGGCCAGGTCTGTTGCCGATAACCAGTTTCTGGAGAATGAGGCGATTGCTTTATTAACCCGGCTCGACATGGTAAAACCATTTGCCTTGAATACGCCCATGGTGCGGGCCGCGGCTATTTCGGCCGAAGCCCAGAATGCCATTAACGAATTAATAAACAAGGTAAGCCTGGAGGTAAAGCAAAAAGTAAACGGATTTATATCGTGGTTAAAAAGCCCGACCAGTCAGCAAGCAACGGCGGCCGAAGCCCAAACCCGGTATTCCTTACTTAAATTACGCTTCAATAACCTGCTCGACCAACTGGATATTTTCGCGGATGTTTTATCGCAGCGCGGCGAACATAGTACCGGGGTCTGGCTGGCTGGTTTAGATGTAATGGCCATGGATGCGCTGGCTCTGCCCGGTGGTTACTATCATCCGCCCCCTTTGGTGTGTTTCCTCGATAGGGGCCACGGCGCTGCCATAAGGCGGGCCCGCACCCGGTTGCCGGGCGGCGACTCTAACCCGGTGGGCGTGATTCAGGTACCCCGCGAACGGCTGGTAGGCAGTGGTATTGCTTCATCACTCATCCACGAAGTAGGCCACCAGGGCTCGGATTTACTTAACCTGATTGACTCGGTAAGAGGCGCCATTAACCTGAAAGTAAAGCAAGGGCAGGACGTGCTGGCCTGGCAATTACTCAGCCGGTGGATTTCCGAAATACTCTCGGACTTCTGGGCCATGGCCCACATTGGCATTGGCGCTACCACCGGGTTAATAGGTGTAGTGGGTTTACCCAGTTATTTCGTTTTCCGGATAGGCACAGACGGGCCTCACCCTTTTCCCTGGATACGGGTAAAAATCAGTATCGCTTTCGGCAAAGCCTTGTACCCGCACCCGCAGTGGCAATACCTCGAAAAGCAATGGGAATCTTTCTACCCCACCAAAGGGTTGGAACCCGGTAAACTACAGATAATTAATTCACTTGAAAAAGTACTGCCAGAATTTGCCAACTTATTAATCAATCATAAGCCGGCATCTTTAAAAGGAAAATTGCTGAAAGATATTTTCCCCTACAAGGAACGGCAGCCGGCCCGGCTACAGGAACTCTACCAACGCTGGCGACATTCGCCCCAATTAATAGAATCGGCGGCACCAACCCTGGTATTTGCGGTACTGGGACAGGCTAAATCCGACAGAAGCATTACGGCCGGCGAAGAAAGCCGGGTTTTACAACACATGCTCACCCGCTGGGCATTACTGCGCGCACAGCATTACTGTATAACCGGTAAACGGAATATGGTAGAAGCTGTGCAGCAGGGAGAACTCCACTATTCAAAAAAACAACTTCAACTCATATAATTTAGGAGGTTATCATGCAAAAAGACTTAAATGTCATCTTTCCGGAAGAAATAGCCGTCGGGGATGATGTATTTATTTCACTCGTCCTGGAAAAAAGTAAAAGGGATGAAAATATTGACTTTAGTTACCTGGCGGAAAACAGCTCAGGAAACCCCGGGTCAATAGGAAGTTACGCGCATTTGCCGGTATTAAAACTGGTAAATTTCTTATCGAAAGACACTTTAGAAAGCTCTTCAAATACTGGAAAGGCAGGCAGCATAATTTCTTTTAAATCTATCAATCCAAAAGATTCTACGGGGTCAGCTGAAATTGATAGTGACACCAACGCCGTTGAAATAGTATGGCAGTTATCCAATCCAAGTATTTTTCCACGAATAGTTGCCGGAATTTACGAGACAACTGCCACTTTCAGTATTCCAAACAAAGATGGTCAGATTGTTAAAAGAGACGAAATTGCCGGTCCGATCCGGTTTAAGGTAGCCAGTGGTTCTACTACGCCGGTGAATGCAGAACCCGTAAAGGTTACCATGACCGAAGCCAAGCGTATTGACTCACCGGACCAACTGCTGTGGATGCTAATCCGGAACCGTACAATTGATTTTAATAAGTATAAAAACTACATGGAAAGCGTAATGTGCGACGATGTGGTTTACCGGGGAAATACCAACAGACCAACGGCTTTACAGAAAAACGCTTTTGCCAACCGCCTGCCTTTCCATAATGCGGCATCTTATAGCTTGTTAAAATACGCAACGGAGTATTACCTCATGCAGGAGTGCGGATTGGTACCCAATGGCTTGTACGAAAATGATACCGATATTAACTGGGACCTTTTTAATAGCTTCTTAACTACTGAAAGAAATATTGAAGAAGAATTTGGCCGCACCGCCCGCTCTGTAATTGATGTGTCTGAACTAAGAAACAAATATTTAGAAGGGCTCAATGGAGAAGGCGGCTATGCACTGCCCTATTTTAATTTAATCCGGCAGAAATTACAAGAAGTTCCGCTGAAGGAACCCCACGAGTTACCAGATATCATTTTGTATGCTCAAAATGATGGTGTGTTCTTCCCAACCGTAATTCAGGCTCCGGAGGGCTTCCGAATACCCGAAGCGTGTTATGGCATTCAAAAATCAAAACTCCTGGGCCCTTGCATGATTGAATTATTATGGTCGTATTGGCACGAGGAAGCGGGTTTGGTGCAAACCATGAACGCTATTAGTCGTCGGTTTCAGAATGTTCGCAGCAATAGTGTTCGGGATCCTTTGGCTAATTTTAACCTGGATCCGTTGCGGCCACTGAACAACCTTATGTGGGGTTACATAGAAGACGAACGAAACCGCTTAAGCATCACCCGGCGCAACCTGGAATATCAGTACGAATATGGTATTTCATTGATTGGTACCGCTGTTTCGCAAGTTGCCGTAGCCGAACACCGTACCTATTTTATCCGGGCCTTCCACAACCTGTTAAAAGCTACGCTTGATTTTTACAACCAGGCCAACTTTACAACGGTTATACCAGATGGCTTCCCCTTATTAAATCACCTGCGGGAGGTACATTTATTATTAGCCGAAGGCGCCCACAACCAGTACGGCGATTTGGCCTGGACCTCGCGCGTGGAGATGCTTTCGCAACAGTGGCTGCTCTCCCGGCCCGAAATGCGGGAATTTATTGGTGGCCGGATAATGGTACCCTATACCGAAGCCTGGATGGATAAAGTGGATATTATGAAGCAGCTGCAAAATTGGGATGTACCCAATGTGACGCATTTTCATGATTTGGCTGTTTTTGGCGAGCAACTTCTATTATCCATTAGGTTTGGCAGTTGGAACTCCACCACCAGTGTAGGTGCCCAAAATGCGGCTAACTGGGCGCATTACTGGCGCAACGAGGTACAGCGGTATGCCCATGCCTACAATGCCGTTACCGGCGTAGATCTTGGTGCCGATGTGACAGATGCCCGGGTGCAGCTTAGTAACTCCGAAGACCGTTATATCCAGCCAGCCTTCCTGATTCAGAAACAGGCTGCGGTGCAGAAAACAAGGCAGCAAAATGCGTTGCAGGGTAACGGTCTCAGACCCGCTTTGCCGCAAAATGTGCAATTCCCTTCTATCCAGCCGGTAATTCAAAAAAAGTTGAATGGATGATTTCACATCAGCACTATACCTGGGTTTCTGTAACCCGGCGAGTCAGGTACCACCCTGGCAGCAGTTAACTACCGGGGTACCGGCCGCCTTAAAAGAACCATTTATAAATCAGTGGGTGGCCGACCAGGTAGCAAAAATGCAAGGACTGGAAAGGGGCGTAATCTCCCCTTCCTCCTTGCATTTGTTCTGGGATATTTTTGGGCAAGCCGGAGAAAATACCATTATTCTGGCCGATGATAAATTATACGCGGTAGCCAGATGGGGTCTGGAAAGGGCTGTTGCCCGCGGAGCCAGGGTAATTAACTTTAAACACCAGAACCTAGAAGATTTAACGTTAAAACTCCGGCAGTATGTACCCAAAAAAGCTTCTCTTTTGGTAGTTACCGATGGCTGGTGTCCGCACTGTGGTAAACCGGCACCTTTACCTGATTATTTAAGCTTAACCCGGAAATATAAAGGGCTGCTTTTAATAGATGATACGCAGGCATTGGGTGTACTGGGCGCTGAACCAAAGCAAGCGTTGCCTGGCGGAAAAGGCGGCGGCGGATTGCTGCTGTGGTATAATATTAAGGGAGAAGATATTATAACAATTTGTTCTTTAGCCAAAGGATTGGGCGTACCCCTATCGGTTTTAAGTGGCAGCCGGCAGCAGATAGAGAAATTCAAAAATGAAAGCGAAACCAGGGTGCACAGCAGTCCGGTTTCGGCGGCGCATGTCCAGGCTGCGTGCCTGGCTTTAGCTGTAAATAAAAAACGAGGCAATTTGCTCCGGTTGAAGCTGTTTAAAAATGTAAAGCTGTTCCGGGAAAGTTTAGCAAGGTTTGGTATCGCTACGCAAGGAAGTTTTTTCCCAGTTCAGACCCTAAAGCTGCCCGTTAGCACTAACCCATATACCCTATATCAACAATTACTTAGCCTAAATATCAGGGCTTTACTATTAGAGCCGCACTTAGGCAAGAAGCCGGAAATTAGTTTTTGCCTAACGGCCTTACATACGCCGGAACAAATTAGGAGGACTGCCGCCTGCATCAATGAGGCTAACCGAAAATGTGAAAGAAATCTACAAAGCCATGTACAACCATTCACACGTATGCCGTCCGGGCTGTTCATGTAGGCAGCCGGCCTTAACGTCTACTGAAAATTTGGTGCTGCCGGAAGTTAAATTTCCGGGTAAAGCTGGTATTGCCCCTTACGCTGCCAGAAATAAAGGAGGTACGCCGGTAACCCAAGCCCGGGTAGTAATTTTACTCAACGACCGATTACCGGCCTTTACTATCCAAACCACCATCTTGGGCAAAACACCGCATATTACCAGCGGCATTGGTGGGCTTGGCGGTGCCCGCATACCTATCCAAATCAGAGGTAAACGGCAGTATATTTCCTTACCCAGCAGAGGCGAAAGGGGGAATGGCGGCGTTCTGTTTTTACCCGAAGCTGGTAAAAATATGATTCATTTACTTACCTGGAATGTAGGCAGTATGAGCTTAAGCCGATATGGTGGCAACGAAACGCACGCGGAAACGCAATTTTTAAATTGGATAAAAGCGCACCTGAAGCAGTATCCGCAGTTTTTAAATCGAATCAGGGCTATTCAAATATTTATTAACAATAGCCCTTGCGGTAATTGTACTTACGATTTATGTGCTTTTGCCCGGAGGTATAACTTAGGCAGTAAAATTAAAATAACCTGGAAGAAAAACTATAACAAAGGCACCGATAGTACGGCTAATTTTCAGAAACTAAAGCAATGCGGTATCGTGGCAGTATCGCCTACCCAATCGGAGTTACTGGCCGAAATAAAGCCTCAATTGAAAAATTTAAAACTAGCCAAGCAACAACAGCATACTTATATACTGGATAAACGCGTGCATTCAAATAAACTGCAGGCGGTTAACAGAAGAGCAGAACGGCTTATGACAAACAGTTCAAAACCGGCCAGTATGCTGTCGCGGGTTTTTGCCAGCCCACATAATTATACGCGGGTGAAGCAGCTTTTTCAGGGAATAATTGACCAGGGCAACTACCGTCCGCGGCCGGATGGGGGTTACGAAGCAGTTCGCACCTTTAAATTTCCGACAGGGTGGTCGTATGGGAAGCCGGTTAACCGCTTAAAAGCGATTATCGACCAAAAAGGTAACTGGCATTATTACCCGGTTCCTTAGGTGCTTAGTAAATATTAAAATTCGGTAAACATGGCTTCGGTACAGGTGGTACTTTCTTATGCTGAAAAGCAATTCCCAAATTTTGTGGAAGAACTGCAGGATTTTGTTCGGTTCCCCAGCATTGGTACAGATGACCAGTACAAAAAAGAAACAGCAGCCTGCGCTAACTGGTTGGCCAAACATTTAGAATATATTGGCTTACAACAGGTAAAAATATTCTCTACGCCCAGGCACCCTATTGTTTACGGAGAATGGCTAAAGCAGCCGGGCAAACCAACTTTGCTCATTTACGGGCATTACGATGTGCAACCCGTTGAACCTGTTGCGGAGTGGTCATTTCCGCCTTTTAAACCATTTGTGCAGGGCGATTATATTTACGGGCGGGGTGCATCCGATGATAAAGGCCAATTGTTTGCAAATGTGAAAGCTCTGGAAGCATTTCTGAAAACCTATAAGCAGTTGCCGGTAAATATTAAATGTCTGTTCGATGGAGAAGAAGAAATGGGCAGCCCCAGTTTAGCAAATTTTATTCAAACGCATCAGAATTTATTAAAGGCCAATGTAGCGGTGCTGTCGGATATGGCCATGCTTTCTGCGGAACAGCCTTCGCTTACTTACGCTTTACGGGGCAGCTTGAGCGTGGAACTGGAAGTAAAAAGCCAGGCTGTAGATTTGCATTCCGGCAATTTTGGTGGCGCCGTTCATAATCCGTTACAAGTTGTATCTGAAATTATCGCCAAACTCCATGACCAAAACGGCCGCATTACCATACCGGGATTTTATGATCAGGTAAAAACATACACCTCAGCCGAAAGAAATTATATGCGCCACTTTGGACCAACGGATAAAAAAATATTGGAAGACGCCCAAGCCTATAATGGTTGGGGCGAAAAAGGTTTTACGGCATACGAGCGGACTACCATTCGACCGGCTTTGAGTGTAAACGGTATTGTGGGTGGCTACCAAGGAACTGGGGTAAAATCAGTTATTCCGGCAAAGGCCGGAGCCAAACTAAACTTTCGGATAGCGCCCAACCAAGACCCGTATGTTGTCGAAAAATTATTCCGGAAATATATGCAGGAGATTGCGCCGCCCAGTGTGGCGGTTAATATTCGCGCTCACCTGCACGCCAAACCTTATGAACTGAATATACGGGATCCCGCATTGCAGGCTGGTAAACTAGCGTTCCAGAAAGTCTTTGGCAAAGAACCAGTACTCACGCGAATTGGTGGCACCATACCGGCCGTAAGTTTATTTAAAGAGAAGCTGAATATTTCAACCATTCTACTCGGGTTTGGCTTACCCACCGATCGGATTCACGCGCCTAACGAACGGTTTTATTTACCAAATTTTAAAAAAGGCATTAAAACCAGCATCTGGTTTATGACAGCATTAAGCCAAAAAGCGAATTTATCGGGTAGCGTGGTTCCGCGGCAACTACAGAAAACATCAAGCTTCACCTAGTGTTTAGTCAAACCAATAATGCAGGGTATTAATCCCTATCTCTATGGCGCGGATTTACTTCCGTGCCTTTCCTAAGTAGCAAACCGAGCACGGAAGTAACATCCGCGCTAGAAAAAGCCAGCAAATTAGGTTGACTGAACACTAGTTATAAGGCGAATGCAGGATCGTAACCTTAAACAAAATTAGATATGATAATAGATAGCCATTGCCACGCCGGAAAAGGAGACGGTTTAACTGGCCCCTGGGATACCGACGCGCCCTTAGCCGATTACCTAAACTGGGCTACCGAAGCGGGTATTCAAAAAACGGTTCTTTTCGCGGCATTTCATTCGGATTACAGCGTGGCTAATAAAGAGGTAGCGGGCATTGTAAACCGGCAGCCTAAGCAATTTTACGGGTATGTTTTTATTCATCCGGAACGGGACCGCGGCCGGGTATTCCAGATGGTGAAAACAGCGGTGCAGCAGTACAAATTTTGTGGCATAAAAGTGCACCGCTACGATGCCCGCATTACCCGCGAAATCTGCGAAGCCGCCCGGAGTTTTCGGTTGCCGGTTTTGTACGATGTAATGGGCGAAGTATCGGTAGTAGAATTATTAGCCACCCAATACCCCGATGTGAATTTTATTATTCCGCATTTGGGTAGTTTTGCCGACGACTGGAAAGCCCAGCTAGCTTTAATTGACCACCTGGTGCGGCATAGCAATATTTTTACCGATACTTCGGGCATTCGCCGGTTCGATGTTTTAAAATTAGCAGTTAAAAGAGCTGGTGCCCGAAAATTTTTATTTGGCTCCGATGGACCCTGGCTGCACCCGGGAGTAGAACTAGCTAAAATATATGCCTTGCATTTACCGGCCAGGGAGCAGCAAATGGTTTTATCAGGTAATTTTCTGCGCCTGATTGCCAATGTGCAGAACCAGCCCCTAACCGTTCCGAAAACTTCAATGGTGCCGGCTGGTATGCTCACCGCTGAATTCCGGGATCCCTGGCTTCTTAATCAGAATAGCAATTTTGTTCCGAAATAGATAGTTTACTACTCTACGCCGAATGTTTGCTTAATTTAACTAAGTATTTTTCTGTTAAAAATGTTGAAAATTAAGTCCGAAAGCCTATTTCCGGGTAGAAATACTTAAAAATAAGTATAGCAAAGCAGATAAAATCTTTTAACTTTATTGCATTATAAAAGAGTTAAAATCGCCTATACACCCCACCCACAATACATCAATGTAGGTTATTCCTAGTTGCCGATGTATTTTAATTTGATTCTGATATAATAGCTGCGCAATTACTATTGCTGCCCGATAGTAATATCCACCATAACTTCTTTCTTTATGCTGAACAAATTAGCGAAAGATGAACTCTGGTTTAAAAGTTTTTGCCAAACCTCATCCCTACTTGCCGAAGTAATCCATACCATAGCGCAATCCGGAATTAAAATACAGGCCTTGCACTTTCAGGAAACTGCTACCAGCCCCGGTATAATATTTTTTGACAGCCACGCTAAGAAAGCAGCGGTATTAGAAGGAATTTTAGAACAAGCCCCCTTTTGCGAGCAGCAGCTAATAGCAATTTCACTGGATGTCATACCAAATGGCTTCTCCTGGCAATTATTGAGCGCCGGCGCTTCCGATGTTTTTATGTGGAACTCCGTCGAGAATCCGGTTCAGGTTTTAGCAGCCCGGCTAAGTTATTGGGATAAGGCAGATAAACAGTTGCAATATTTGCAAAGCAAGCTAATTGGGAAAAGTAATATTTGGCAGGCTGCCTTACGGCAAATCAGCGACATGGCTGCTACCGATTGTCCAATTCTTATCCTGGGCGAAAGTGGTACCGGCAAAGAACTCGTAACCAAAGAAATTCACCATTTAGATACCCGGAAAGATAAACAGGATTTGGTAGTAGTAGATTGCACCACCATCGTACCTAGTTTATCGGGCAGTGAATTATTTGGCCACGAGCGGGGCGCTTTTACGAACGCCATCAGTACCCGCGATGGGGCCATTTCTTTAGCCAATGGCGGCACCTTATTTTTAGATGAATTAGGCGATTTACCCGCCGCTCTACAACCCGAATTATTAAGAGTTTTACAAGAAGGAACCTACAAACGGGTAGGCAGCAATACGTGGCGCAAAGCCCATTTCCGGTTGATTAGCGCCACTAACCGCGATTTAGCCGAGGAAGTAAAAATAGGAAATTTCCGGCAGGATTTATTTTACCGGATATCCGGCTGGGTCTGTCATTTACCAGCCTTGCGCGAAAGGCGAGAGGATATTCCGCTGTTGGTTGATTATTTTTTGAAGAAAGTACATAAAAAAAATCAGCCGGTAGCGCCGGAAGTTTACCAATATTTATCCGCACGCGATTACCCGGGCAATGTCCGGGAATTGCAGCAACTGGTCAGTCGTATTGCCAACAAACACATTGGCGAAGGGCCTTTTACCGTAGGCGACATTCCGGAAGCCGATCGTCCGCATTTTCAGAATCGGGAATCTTTTTTCGGGAAAGAGGAATTGGCACAAGCCGTAAAAAGAATGATTTATGCCGGCCTGAGCCTGAAAGATTTAAAAGAAATTGTAACCAATATTGCCAAGGAAGTAGCCATTGATGATGAACATGGTAACCTGAAGCAGGCCGCTCAAAAACTAGGTTGCAGCGAACGAATTTTACAAATGCACAAAAAAACGGATATCTATATAAATCCCTATCTTAAAATTTGCTAAAAAACACTTAAAGCAAAATATTTAATTTTCTTTTCGAAAATATATTGAACGGGTAATAAATTTTTAAGCGGCTTATTACCCGTTCTTTCTTAATAAATAAGCTGTTTAATATTTCTCCTAAAAACTAAGGCGGTCGCCATTGGTGGTGTTATCGCCGCCAATTCTAAACCTTCTGCCAACTTACTTACTGGTGCCTCCGCAGGAAAGACAGCAGTTTCATCAAATTTATAAAAGACTAAACAACTTCATTATTTATTGCCGTTAAAAACCTTCCAGAACCTGTTGCAAAAGCGAACAAGAATTGTATCAAAAGCGAACAATTTTAATGTATAATTATTTCTAATACCATACAAAATATTGTATATCAAATAATTGCATTTGTGGCATTTTTATTATTGATTCAGCAGTAGGCCTCTTCCTCTCATTCCGAATAGATAGATAAGTTACAGAGGCTTAAAAAAATTTTACCTGGTTAGGAAAAATATTAAGCTGCTGATTATGTTCCAAAACTACTTTAAAATAGCCCTCCGGAATCTGCTGAAACAGAAGTTTTATACTATAATTAATGTGGCCGGTCTTACGCTGGGAATTTCGTGCTGTCTGCTTATTTTCCTGTTCGTGCAAAACGAGCTGAGCTACGATAAATTCCACGCTAAAGGCGACCGGGTTTACCGGGTGTTACGGGTAGCGGCCATGAACGGCGAGGAAGGCAAAATCCCCTACACCTCCGGTCCGTACGGACGCGCGTTGGTTACCGATTTCCCCGAAGATATTCAGGCTTCGGTGCGGGTAATGCCGGGCAACACCTTGGTTACCATCGGGAATAAATCTTTCCAGGAAAATCAAATTGTGCTGGCCGATTCTAATTTTTTCCAGGTGTTCAGTTTTCCGTTGGTAAAAGGTGATGCCAAAACCGCCTTGGCCGGACCCGATGACCTGGTAATCAGCGAGGAATTAGCTAAGAAATATTTCGGCACCGAAAACCCCATTGGTAAATTAGTGCAGTTAGATAAAACCGAAACCGGCAAAATAACCGGCGTAATGGCCAATGTGCCCGAAAATTCGCACCTGAAATTTGATATGGTAGCTTCGCTTAAAGCTGCCGAAAAGCAAGAATGGTTTTATGTTTGGCGCAACAATGCTTTGTATACCTACGTGCTGCTGCCGCCGGCAACGCAGGTACCGGCGCTGGAGGCTAAATTCCCGGCTTTTATGGATAAATACATGAGCAAGGAATTTAAAGAATGGGGCGGCAAAACCAATCTGGAACTACAGCCACTCCCCGAAATTTATTTAGCCGGCGGTACTATTTTCGACGGCGTTGAGCACGGCAGCCGCACCAACGTGTATATGTTTTCGGCCATTGCGTTGTTTATTCTGGTAATTGCCTGCATTAACTTCATGAATTTAGCTTCGGCACGTTCGGTAGGCCGGGCCAAAGAAGTGGGCGTGCGCAAAGTGCTGGGCGCTTATAAAAAGCACCTGATTGCTCAGTTCCTGAGCGAAAGTACCTTGCTGGCTTTTGTTTCGGTGGTACTTTCGGTGGGTTTGATTGCGCTGGTAATGCCGTATTTTAATGCCCTAGCGGAGAAAAACCTGGCGGTGCCGTTTGCCGACGTGCGGCTGTATTTGTTTTTGCTGGGCGTAGCGGTGCTGGTGGGCTTGCTGGCGGGCAGTTATCCGGCTTTCTTTTTGTCGGCTTTTCAGCCGGTAAAAGTGCTTAAGGGCCGGCTAACCACGGGTGCCGGTAACCCGGTAATGCGCAAAACGCTGGTGGTTTTTCAGTTTAGTATCTCCATCTTTCTGATTATTGGTACGGCTGTTATTTTCCGGCAGATGCATTACATGCAAAACAAGAACCTGGGTTTTACCAAAGAGCAGGTTATTAAAATGCCGCTGAGTAATGGCGAAATTCGTGAACGTGAGCAGACTTTTATCAGCCGGGTAAAACAATTGGCTGGGGTGAAAAATATTTCGGTCATGTCGGGTGAGCCCGGCGGCTTCCACGACCGGTTCTCGTTTGATGTTCCCGAAAAGCCAAACGAAAAATGGAGCTTCCGGACGGTTTTCACCGATTATGATTATTTACCAACCATGGGTATTAAACTAATAGCTGGCCGCAATATTTCAAAAGCTTTCCCCACTGATTCTACCAAGGCTATTATCCTGAACGAAAGTGCCGCGAAACACCTGGGCTGGACGCCGACCGAAGCCATTGGCAAAGAAATAGAAGACCAGGGATTCGGTACCGATATTCATAACCGCCGGAAAGTGGTAGGCGTGGTGCAGGATTACCATTTCTCATCGCTGAAAGACCCCATTGAACCAATGGTGATTATGATGCGCAACGACCACCGGGTAGCGGCCATCCGGTTAGCGCCCGGCAACCCCAAAGAAGCATTGGCTGCCATTAGCAAAGTATACGCCGAAACCGCGCCGCAATATCCTTTCGAATATACTTTCCTCGACGAGGAATTTGCCAAGCTTTACCGGACCGAACAAAAGCAAGCGCAAATATTTACCGTGTTTTCTATCCTGGCCATATTTATTGCCTGTTTGGGTTTATTTGGGTTGGCTTCTTACACCACCGAGCAACGCCGCAAAGAAATTGGTATCCGGAAAATATTAGGCGCTTCTACCGGCGGCATTGTTTCGCTGTTGTCGCTGGATTTCCTAAAACTGGTGTTGCTGGCTAATTTATTGGCCTGGCCCTTGGCCTGGTACGCTATGCACCAATGGTTGGCTAATTTTAGTTACCGCATTAATATGGGAGCAGCCATATTCGTGCTGGCGGGCGTGGTGGCTTTAATTATTGCCATTATCACCATCAGTTTCCAGGCAGTAAGAGTAGCGGTAGCCAATCCGGTTAACGCTTTGCGGGAAGAGTGATGCAGTTAGCAGTAAACCCTTAACAATCAGAATATTCATTAACAATTTTCCTACAGCCATCTGGCAGTAAAAAAAAATAACTATGTCTAGACTTTTAACCTTTCTGATTATTTTCCTGGTATTGGCTGGTCCGGGAAATGTGTTTGCGCAAAGCCAGCAGGGCCTCTGGTCGTTGGAGGAGTGTATAAATTATGCTTTAACCCACAACAGCGAGGTGCGGCAGAGCGAATTAGATTTGGAAGTGAGTCAGGCTACGCAGGCGCAGACCAAAGCGGCCTTGTTGCCAACCGGTAGAGCCGGGGCAGCGCACGGCTATAATTTTGGCCGCTCCATCAACCCTTTCACCAACCAGTACGTGGAAGAGCAAATCCAGACGAGTAACCTGAACCTGAATGCCAGTTTGATCTTATTTAACGGCCTGCAACTGCAAAACAGCCTGAAACAAACCGCTTTGGGCGTAAAGGCCAGCCAACAGGATCTGGAACAGGCTGCTAATACGGTATCACTAAATGTCGCGCTGGCGTACCTGGCTATTTTGCAAAACGAAGAACTTCTGGAAATTGCTACCCGCCAACTAACTACTTCCCAAGCGCAACTAGCGCGGGCCGATAAACTGGTGGCGGCCGGTGTAATGGCACAATCTACCCTGGCCGATTTGCAGGTTCAGGCCGGCAACGACGAACTGGAAAAAGTAAACGCCACAAATAATTTAAGTACCGCCAAACTGACGTTAATGCAACTAATGAATTTACCGGCCACCACCGATTTTCAGGTGCAAAAGCTTAACGTAAATGCCCTGACCCCCAACGCCTATGATAAAACTGCCACCGCTGTTTACGAAGTAGCGCAGAAAACCCAGCCCAGCATCATCGGGGCCGATTTGCGGGTAAAAAGCACGCAAAGGGGTGTGCAGGTAGCGCGGGGTTCCTTGTTGCCTGCCTTGTCATTGGTGGGCGCCATGGGTACGGCTTATTCCAGTGCGGTACCTACCAGCCGGTTTGTAGCCGATGGCACCGGTTTTACCCAGCAGGATGTAGCTTCCGAAACCGATTTTGTAATGGTAAACGGTACGCGTAAGCCCATTATTTCCACCAAGCAGGTACCCAACGGCAGCATGCAAGATTTCCTGTACTTCGACCAACTTCAGTTTAATTTAGGTAAATACGTGGGGCTGAACTTAAGTATTCCAATCCTGAATGGCTGGCAAGCCCGCAACCGCATCAGCAACGCCCAGATTGCGCGCAAGCGAGCCGAGTTCGCCGCCGATAATGCCCGCATCCAGCTCCGCCAAAATATTGAACTGGCTTTTACTAACTTATCAGCCGCCCAAACCCGTTTGGAAACTTCGCGAAAGCAAGCCGAAGCCTCTGCGGTAGCTTACCAGGCCGCACAGAAACGTTTTGAGAACGGTAGTGTTCACTTTGTAGATTTAAACCTGGCTAAAACCAATTACGATCGGGCGCAGCTAAACGAAGTACGGGCCAAGTACGATTATGTATTCCGGAAAAAAATTCTGGATTTCTATCAGAACAAACCGCTTACGTTGCAGGAGTAAGCCGTTAAGATTAAAGAAGGTGAAAGTAGCGGGGTTGTTTACATTAAAACTGCATTTGCCGCTCTTACCAAATATTATATAGAATATAGGGGTGCAGCAAAGGTCCAAGCGGACGCTTGAACCAGACTATTGATAGAATAACGTTTAGGAGAGATAGTATAATATTTTAATTATACTCAATGTGACTAGTAACACCAGCAAGCTACGGCAGCTTTTTCTAATACGTCTTATTTAGCTTTGGTAAAGAGCGAATCAACGAATTCGTGCTTATTAAACACCTGTAAATCATCAATTTTTTCGCCTACGCCAATATATTTTACGGGTATTTTAAACTCATCGGAAATACCAATTACCACGCCGCCTTTGGCCGTACCATCTAGTTTGGTAATAGCCAGGGCCGTAACATCGGTGGCTTTGGTAAATTCGCGGGCCTGCTGCACAGCATTTTGCCCGGTACTGCCATCCAATACCAATAAAACTTCGTGTGGTGCTTGTTCAATAAATTTCTGCATTACGCGCTTAATCTTCGAGAGCTCATTCATGAGACCTACTTTGTTGTGCAGGCGTCCGGCCGTATCAATTATTACTACGTCGGCTTCCATCTCTACGCCTCTTTTTACGGCATCAAAAGCTACCGAAGCCGGATCGGTGTTCATGCCGTGCGAAATAACGGGCACTCCTACCCGATCGCCCCAAATAATGAGCTGGTCCACGGCGGCGGCCCGGAAAGTATCGGCAGCGCCCAACACTACCTTTTTACCGGCTTTATGGAACTGGGCTGCCAGTTTGCCAATGGTGGTGGTTTTGCCTACGCCGTTTACGCCCACCACCATTATTACGTAAGGTTTAATATTGGCTGGCAGTACAAACTCATCGGTATCTTTGCCGGAGTTATTCTCTTCGAGTAGAGCAGCAATTTCTTCGCGTAATATCCGGTCCAGCTCACCCGTACTCACATATTTATCGCGGGCTACCCGGTCTTCAATCCGGCGGATAATCCGGATGGTGGTTTCCGCGCCTACATCCGCATGCACCAGCATTTCTTCCAGGTCGTCGAGCACCTCCTCATCTACTTTGGATTTGCCTATTACGGCTTTGCTCAACTGGTCAAAGAAACTGGTTTTGGTTTTTTCCAGTCCTTTATCCAGCGACTCTTTTTTTTCCTTATTGAAGAAATCAAAAATTCCCATAAATGCTATGCTGTACGCGAATAAAACGTAAAATCGTTAAAAAAATCTATAAACCAAAAAAGTCCCGGTAAAAGCGGGACTTCCTGATATTTTAAAAGATATCGGATGCTATTATTTGGCAGCCAAAAACTCCTGCACCTTATCTACAGGCACCATTTCTTCTCTAAAGGTGTAAGCGCCGGTTTTTTCGGACTTTACCGCCTTGATAACTTTTGCCCAGTCTTTGCCGGTAGCAGTTTTAAGGGTCGCAACTACTTTCTTAGCCATGGTTATTTAATTTCTTTATGTACAGTTACTTTTTTCAGATTTGAATTATACTTCTTCATTTCCAAACGCTCCGGAGTGTTTTTCCGGTTTTTGGTAGTGATGTATCTGGATGTACCGGGTACACCGGAATTTTTCTGCTCCGTACATTCCATTATTACCTGTACGCGGTTTCCTTTTTTAGCCATCTCAACTAGATATTTTTATTTTGGGACTGCAAATATAAAAGATTATTTCGGCAATAGCAACCCTCTTGCTTTAAAAACTTTATCCGCTCAGCATTAGCCATAATTCCTGTTGCGGCAGTAATATTTTAGCCCGGCAAAATTAAAATGGCACTATATTCGTTACTATTAACTTAGTACAAAAACTTTATGACAGATTTTCGGTAATATAAATGGCTTTGCTTTGATAAGGAATATAATTAGTTTTGCGGGTTATTTGCCGGCAGCCAGAGCCATCAGGTTTAAATTTTGCCCTTTATCTACTTACAATAAACTATGATAATAAATACACAGGTATCATGTATAATTCCGTTTTATAACGAAGGATACCGGGTTTTCCAGGTACTGGAAGTTGTAACGCAGATTAAAAGCATTACCCAGATTATCTGTGTCGATGATGGTTCTTCGGACAACACAGCAACGCTGATTCGGGAAAGCTGGCCGACAATTGAATTAATAATATTACCCAAAAACAAAGGTAAAGCCGAAGCCATCCGGCACGGCGTGCAAAAAGCCCGGAACGAAAATATTTTATTAATGGATGCGGATTTGCAATCGATTAATAAAGAAGAAGTAGAAAATGCCATTCAGGCTATTACTCGTCAAAACCTGGATATGCTTATTTTGCGGCGCATTAACGCCCCCTGGTTTGTGAAATTCGACCGCGGCGATATTTTATTGTCGGGTGAGCGCATTGTTAAGAAGAAAGATCTTGCTAAAATTTTGGATCAGCAGGTAAATGGCTACCAACTGGAGTTAGCAATTAATTTATACATGCAAAAGCACAAGCGGGCCGTCCGCTGGATGCCGTGGTCGGCTACGAATACTTATAAATCCAAAAAAATAGGTTTGGTAGAAGGTTATAAAAAAGAGTTTGAAATGTTTAAGGACATTGTGCTGTATGCCGGCCTGAAAAATATTTTTAAACAAATAACCTTTTTTGCCACCAAAGAGGTAGAGTCAGAAGAAAAGCACAAGAAAAGGAGTTTACAACATAAACCTAGCTTTTCAACCATCTTAAAACAAATGCCCGGCCACTAACCGGGCATTTGTTTTTTTTACCTCTCCCTGCTGAATGGCTGAGATAAACCCGCAAGCGCCAAAGCCACCAGCCGAATAATAGGCAATATTCACCAATAGAACTTACTAATTAATTCTTCCGGGTTAAAAAAACAACTTGAATACCTTGCCATTTAATGTTATACCAAATATCTTGAACGCTCTTCCACAGCAGAACTACGGTTATCTTGGTTGCACACACCTCACAGGTCTTTAACACCTGTGAGATTTTTATCTATGGCAGCTAGTTTATGCGAGTTAGTATTATTAGCTCACCATCACCTGCACAACGCAAAAAAGCAACGGAGAAAACAGGCTTTTAATTAAAGCTGCTGCTTTCTCCGTTGCCGAAAAAATATTTATCTAAAAACGGCAGGCTTACCCGATTAACCGGATTTAATCTGCAGGCACGGGTAAAAACTTAATCTAAAATATAAGTTACTTACCAGAACCGCTTCGTATTAATATACGATGTAACCTTCTGCTACTGCTTTTTTCAAAACAGCAGAAATACCGTTTTTATTGATAGTTCTGATAGCAGATGTAGATACTTTTAAAGTAATCCAGGCATCTTCTTCAGGAACATAAAATCTCTTTTTTTGCAGGTTAGGGTAAAACTTACGCTTGGTTTTATTGTTAGCGTGCGAAACATTGTTTCCTACCTGTGGTCTCTTTCCGGTTAAATCACAAACTCTTGCCATTGTAATATTGTCAGTTTATCTAAAGGGACGCAAATATCGGAATTTCTCTCGTAAAACCCAATAGCTGTACTAATATTTTTCTAAGCCGGCTTAGATGACGGGGCTTTTCTAAACCCATACGGGCAGTGCTTACAGCCGTTTTTACAGCAATAGCCGCGTTTTAGTTGGTATTTTTCGGTAAAAACCATCAGGCCCTGTTCGTTAAAATAATAGTCGCCGGGTTCTAATGGTGGTAATTTTGGTTTACTCAATTTAAAGTTAATCAGGTAATCGTTCTTATTTACCTAAGCAAAATAACGAATTAATTTTGTTAACCCTTCACCCCCCCGGCGGCGGCTTAATTTTTTATCTCTGCTTCTTTACCTACTTTTGCCCCGATGCGCCGTTATTATGAAAAGGCTTTCCAGCCCGCTATAATCCAGTTCCAGGTTAAACTTTTAACTTCCGAAGCTTATGCAGCACACCACCATTACCTCCAGCCAGGACGCCATTGCCCTCGAAGATAAATACGGCGCTCATAATTACCATCCGCTGCCGGTGGTGCTGGCACGCGGCGAAGGCGTGTTTCTCTGGGATGTAGAAGGCAAGCGCTACTACGATTTTTTATCGGCTTACAGTGCCGTAAACCAGGGCCATTGCCACCCGAAAATTATTAATGCCTTGATAGAGCAGGCGCAGGTATTAACGCTTACATCACGGGCTTTCTATAATAACAAACTAGGCGAATGCGAAAAATACATCTGCGACTATTTTGGTTACGACAAAGTGCTGCTGATGAACTCCGGCGCTGAGGCGGTGGAAACGGCTATTAAGCTGGCCCGCAAATGGGGTTACGAGCAAAAAGGCATTGCCAAACACGAGGCCGAAATAATTGTGGTAGAACAAAACTTTCACGGCCGCACCACCGGCATTATTTCTTTCTCTACCGATCCGGACTCAACGCGGGGCTTTGGACCTTACATGCCGGGCTATAAAGTAATACCATATAACAACCTGGAGGCGCTGGAAGAAGCCTTACAAAATCCGCATGTTTGCGGTTTTTTGGTAGAACCTATTCAGGGCGAAGCTGGTGTGGTGGTGCCGGATGCCGGCTATTTAGCTACAGCCAAGGCGCTTTGTCAGAAAAATAACGTGCTGTTGCTCGCCGACGAAATTCAAACCGGCCTGGGCCGGACGGGGCAATTATTGGCTTCTTGTTACGATGGCGTACATCCGGATATTTTAATTCTGGGTAAAGCTTTATCGGGTGGAGTTTTACCGGTATCGGCGGTGCTGGCAGCCGACGAAGTTATGTTGTGCATCAAGCCCGGCGAGCACGGTTCTACTTTTGGCGGCAATCCATTGGCTTGCGCCGTGGCAGTGGCGGCGTTAGAAGTAATCCGGGAAGAACACCTTTCAGAAAATGCCCGGATGCTGGGCGAAGTTTTCCGGCACCGGATGGAAACCCTTCGGATCAAATATCCACATTTAATTACGCTGGTGCGGGGCAAAGGCCTGCTGAATGCCGTGGTGATTAATCCAACACCCGATGGCCGCACCGCCTGGGATGTTTGCGTAGCCTTAAAAGAAAATGGTTTATTAGCCAAGCCTACCCACGGCGATATTATCCGGTTTGCCCCCCCGCTGGTCATTACCGAAGAGCAATTGCACGCGTGCTGCGATATTATTGCCCAAACCATTTCTGAATTTTAAAGATTAGCAATTTGTTAAAAGAAAGCTTAACCGCTATTTATTTTAAACGAACTTTATTTCGACTATGAGTAGTATGACCCGACGGCCCCGCCGCAACCGCAAATCCGAAGTAATCCGGAATTTAGTACAGGAAAACAGTGTAATCGTAAACGATTTAATATTCCCGATATTTGTAATAGAAGGCCAGAACCAGGCCGTTGAAATAGCCTCGATGCCCGGCATTTACCGCTACAGCACCGACCGGATGCTGGACGAAATTGCCGCCTGCGTAGATTTAGGTCTCAAAGCTTTCGCGCCTTTCCCCGTAATCAGCGAAGGTAAAAAAGACCGCTTTGCCACCGAAAGCTTTAACCCCGAAAACTTATTTGTAAAATTCATCGCCGAGGTAAAACGCAATTTCCCCGACGTGGTACTCATGACCGATGTAGCCATGGACCCTTACAGTTCTGATGGCCACGACGGCATTGTCGATAACGGCGAAATATTAAACGATGCTACCCTCGAAATATTAGCCAAAATGGCTCTGGCCCAGGCCCGCGCTGGCGCCGATATTATCGGGCCTTCGGATATGATGGACGGCCGGGTAGGCTTTCTGCGGAATTATTTAGATTCGAATGGCTTTCAGAACGTGGCCATTATGTCTTACACCGCTAAATACGCGAGTGCTTTTTACGGTCCTTTCCGCGATGCCCTGGATTCGGCTCCTAAATTCGGTGACAAAAAAACTTACCAGATGAACCCCGCCAACAGCCGCGAAGCCTTACTGGAGGCTGAATTAGACACCATGGAAGGGGCCGATTACTTAATGGTTAAACCCGGCTTACCTTATTTAGATATTGTGAAATCCTTGCGGGATCATTCGCATTTACCCATTGCGGTTTACAACATCAGCGGCGAGTACGCCATGGTTAAAGCCGCCGCGCAGAACGGCTGGATAGACGGAGAGCGGGCCATGTCCGAAATATTGCTCAGCTTTAAACGAGCCGGCGCCGATATTATCCTGACTTATTTTTCGAAAGAATATGCCCAATTATTGAAACGGTAATATTCATAGTTTTTTAACGAAAAGAGGCGGCTTTATAAGCCGCCTCTTTCGTTTCCCAATCTTTCTGCGGAAGCAAGCACCAGGAGTTCGAAGGAAACCAATATTGCCTATACCGTTTTACTTAGCTAAACCAAAACGCTCGGGGTTTCTTGATATTTTGTTAGTTCAGCAAAAAATAGCAGTAAACAAGGCCTTATACCAAATGTATATTTTTGCAATTTCACCAATTGTAAGCTTCTAAAATTTTGAAATTAGAACCAGTTCTTTTTTATTAATGGCCATTTCTAAAATTTAGAAAACCGCTTAAATATCTGTATCTTTTGCTTTTAAAGTCCTGATGTATGCTGAAAATAAAAGCTTTCGTAACCGCTATTCTGCTAACTACCGCTTTGATTAACGTGCCGCTTCAACTGCAGGCGCAGGCTATTGACCCAGCCATGCTCTGCCAAGGCAATTATTTTACCGAAGCCGAAGGTAAAGCCGCCTTAACCCAGTTTGCCAGTACTTACCACGACCGCAAGAGTTGGGAGAAGAGAGCTGAAATAATCCGGGAAGGTATTCGGGAAGGTGCACGCCTGGATAAATTGCCGGCTAATACCCCTCTGAAACCGATTATTCACAGCAAAAGAACGTACGATGGTTACACCGTAGAGAATGTAGCCTTCGAGAGCTTACCGGGTTATTTTGTTACCGGCAATTTGTATCGGCCGACTAAAACACAAAAATCTTACGCTGCTATTTTAGCGCCCCACGGGCACGGCAACAATCCGCGCTTTCAGGAGTATGTGCAGAAGCGCTGTGCCACGCTGGCCCGCATGGGCGCCGTGGTACTGGCTTACGACATGGCCGGTATGGGCGAATCGGACCAAAACACGCATAAATTTCCGCAGGCAGTAACTTTACTTAGCCGCAACAGCATGCGGGCTGTCGATTTTCTGTTAACCCTGCCGGGTGTAGATCCCAAGCGCCTTGGCGTAACCGGCGAATCGGGCGGTGGTACCCAAAGCTTTTTACTGACAGCCCTGGATAACCGGATTGCGGTTTCGGTGCCAGTGGTAATGGTATCGGCGCATTTTTTTGGCGGCTGTACCTGCGAAAGCGGTATGCCTATTCATAAAAGTCCGAACCACCAAACGAGCAACGTAGAAATTGCGGCCTTAGCGGCCCCGCGGCCCATGCTGCTGGTATCCGACGGAAAAGACTGGACGAAAAACACGCCCGAGGTAGAATATCCCTACATCCAAAATATTTATAAACTTTATAACAAAGAAAGCCTGGTTCAGAATGTACACCTGCCCAACGAAGGCCACGATTACGGCATAAACAAAAGAAAAGCGGCTTACGGATTTCTGGCCAAATACTTAAACTTATCTTTAAAGGAGGTAACGAATGCCAGCGGCGAAATTGACGAAAGCTTTGTTAAAGTAGAACCAGAAGCAACCCTGCGGGTATTTACCGCCCAGCATACCCGTCCGGCTTACGCCGTAATGGGCGATGAAGCAGTAGCACAAATGCTGGCTTCGTACGCCAAAGCCCAAAAGAAGTAGATATTGGTGCAGATCGGCCTTAATTTACCGGATAAATTAACTTTTGCATGACTCGGGTAAAAGCGATTTAATACCTAAAGTTTGAGAATAGCCCGGATAAATATCTAAAATTTTAATACATCTTTGCCCGATTCCGGTTAACTTTCAGGCTGCTTACCACCCTAAATATTGTTATTATATGAACATCGGCAAAGGCTACCATTTAACTTATTGCACCAATATTCATCCCGGCGAAAGCTGGGCCGCTGTTTACGAAAGTCTGCAAACCTACCTGCTCCCGCTAAAAGAGAAAATTTCGCCCAACAAACCTTTTGGCATTGGCTTGCGGCTATCGGCGCGGGCCAGCCTGGAATTGGAGCAGGAAAATAATTTACCGGAGTTTAAGAACTGGCTCGACGAAAACGGGCTGTATGTACATATCATTAATGGCTTTCCGTATGGCAGTTTCCATGGCACGGTTGTAAAAGACGAGGTACACCAGCCCGACTGGACGACACCCGAACGCCTGGATTACACCAAACGATTGGCCCGTATTTTATCTTATTTATTACCCCAGGAACTGGATGGCGGCATCTCGACCTCGCCGCTTTCTTATAAACCCTGGTTAAAAGGCAATGCGGTTAAAACCGAAGAAGTGCTGCGGCAAAGCAGCCAGCAACTAGCCCTGCTGGTAGAAGATTTGTACCATCGCCGGAGCCACACCGGCCGACTAATTCACCTGGATATTGAGCCGGAGCCGGACGGCCTGCTTGAAACCTCTGATGAATTTATAAACTTTTACGAACAATGGCTGATGCCGCAGGCTATTGATCATTTACAAAGCCGGATGGGTATGAGTAAAGCCAATGCCGAAGCGGCCGTGAAAACCCATATTCGGCTGTGCTACGATGTTTGCCATTTTGCCTTAGCTTACGAAGAACCAGCATTGGTTTTTGATCGCCTAGAGAAAAAAGGCATAAAAATCGGCCGGGTGCAAATTAGTGCGGCGCTTAAAGCCGATTTACCGGCCAGCACGGAAGAAAGGAATACCCTGGCTACCCAATTCGAACAATTCTCGGAATCTACTTATTTACACCAGGTGCTGGTGCGGAACAACAACGGCACCATTACGCAATACCCGGATTTACCGCAGGCTCTGCCCCACCTCTCCGACCCGAACGCCGTTGAATGGCGGTCGCATTTTCATGTTCCCATTTTCCTGGACCGCTATAACCAGTTGCAGTCTACCCAATCCGAAATATTAAAGGTACTGCGCCTGTTGGAAGCCAAACAAGTAACCAAATACCTGGAAGTGGAAACTTATACCTGGGATGTATTGCCCGCCGAAATAAAACAGGAACTGGGCGCTTCTATTCAGCGGGAACTGCAGTGGGTAATCCAGCATTTTAACGTACAGGAATAGCGTATGGCCTTGTCTTCCGTAAATAAATAATACTCAGATGTTGGAAGCTGTTTAATATTCAGATCAAAAGCCATAGCTATTGCCATTGGTGGTATTATCACCGGTGAAAGCACCCGGCAAGGGCAGCTGGCAAGCGAACTGTTGAAATTCTAAACAGCTTCATTAGTAGCAGATGGAATTAGGAACTCCGTTCTGCTAATAACTTTATTTCCACAACTAAAAGGCTTTTCCCGGTCCGGCTTAAACATATTTAACCACCCGGGAAATGGTCTTCTTTATTTATTAAAATATTCTTTCTGCTATTCCGACGTTAAACAAATATTAACCGGATAACAAAAATGATACTTACAACATGCGCAAAACCATAGTAATAGATGTAGTAGGGCTTACCTCCCGCTCCATTAATGATAACACGCCTTTCCTGAAAAGATGGGCCGCAGAAGCTAAATTAGCCAACGTAGGCCATGTATTACCGGCCGTTACCTGTTCGGTGCAGGCAACTTACCTAACCGGCAAATGGCCTACCGAGCACGGCATTGTGGGCAACGGCTGGTATTTTAGAGACGAGTGCGAAATAAAATTATGGCGGCAATCGAACAAACTGGTACAGGCGCCCAAAATCTGGGAAGTAGCCAAAGCCCAGGACCCGACTTTTACCTGTGCCAATATTTGCTGGTGGTACGCCATGTACAGTGCTGCCGATTATACCGTTACGCCCCGCCCGCAGTATTTGGCCGATGGCCGTAAAATGCCTGATTGCTATACTTACCCAATGGAACTACGCGATCACCTGCAGGCCAAGCTGGGTACTTTCCCGCTGTTCGATTACTGGGGTCCAAAAACAAATATCCGGTCGAGCCGCTACATTGCCAATGCCGCCATTGAGGTAGATAAACTGCACAACCCTACGCTTACCATGGTTTACCTGCCCCACCTCGACTACAACCCGCAGCGCTACGGCCCCGACGACCGCAGTGTGAACAAAGACCTACAGGAAATTGACGAGGTATTAAAAGATTTAATTACGCATTTCGAAAGCAGAGGCGCCCAGGTTATTATTTTGTCGGAGTACGGGATTACGCACGTGAACCAACCCATTCATATCAACCGGGCCTTGCGCGAAAACGGGTATATTTCGGTGCGCGAAGAGCGGGGCACCGAGCTATTAGACGCCGGCACTTGTAAAGCTTTTGCCCTCGCCGACCACCAGGTAGCCCACGTGTACGTGAATGATTTATCGAAGCTGGAAGAAGTTCGTAAACTGGTTGCGAGCTTACCGGGTGTAGAAAAGGTAATTGGCCCTGAAGAAAAAGCCGCTTACGGCATTGATCATGAGCGCGCCGGCGAACTCGTAGCCGTGGCCGATAAAAACTCCTGGTTTACTTATTACTACTGGCTCGACGATAACCGTGCGCCCGACTTTGCCCGCATTGTAGATATTCACAAAAAGCCCGGTTACGACCCGGTCGAAATGTTTACCAACCCGGATATTAAGTTTCTGATACCCAAAGTAGGCTTTAAAGTTCTGAAGAAAAAAATAGGCTTCCGGATGCTCATGGATATAATTCCGTTGGATGCCACCTTGATAAAAGGTTCGCACGGCCGCAAACCCGATAACCCGGCTGATGCGCCGGTAATACTAACTAAAAACAAAGGTTTATTGGCGGCAAATCAGGTAGAAGCAACTGAGGTATTCAATATTATCATGGCCCACCTGCAAGGTTAATCAACCTAACTCAGCCAAAAACGATAAGAACAAAGTCTGCAACGCTACAAAAGCGGCAGACTTTGTTTTTATCAACTTTAAAAATCAGCGCGGAATCCGCCAGGTTATCCCCCCGCCCGCAAAATAATCGGGTGCTTCTTCGTTCAACCCCAAAGCGCCTATTACATCCAGTTGCAGATTAGGCAACAGCTTAAATAAAAATCCCATATCGGCTAAGTGCTCGGCTTTACCCAAATGCGGTTTTTGCCCCGCAATCTCGGCAAAATAGGTTAACTTATCGGTTAATTTTAAGTCGCCGGTTACTGCATACAAAGCTTCTCCGCGGTATTCTTCGTGGTCGCGGTGCTTGCGGTAACCCAAATTATACTGCAACTCAACTTTATCAGATAAGGCACTGCTAAAAAGTAATCTGCCTTCGGGCGCCGCGTGGGGCGGCCGGAATTCTTTGTCACCAACGGGTAAGGTTACATTACCCAAAAAAGAAACCTGGGGAATGGCGCCCTTGCCTTCGTACAGTTGTACTTTGGCACCTACCATTACATCGTTAAACCCCAGCTTATTCTTACTTTCCGCGCCAGCTAAAGCTTCTGTTCTTTCTTTTTTTAAATCGGCATTCAGGCGGAGTTCCATTTTTTTCAAAATACCAATTCGGATCAGCGTAGTGGGGTCTAAATATTCTTTCTGGTCGCCTGCCTCCGAATGTTTTTTCTGAAATTCAAACCCGGTTTCTATTTGTAAAGTGCCCCGTGGTATTACGGCGGGTGATTGGGCGCGCGTCGGCCGGTCGGTATTAAGTTCCTCGCTTTCCTGGGCAAAAAGGAATAGCGGAGTACCCAATAACCACACCATTAACATAAGTATCTTCTTCATAGTTTTTTGGTTTGTTTTGTAACCACCATCCTATTACGCCAAACTTTTCCGGAGGTATATACTACCACGCTTAGTAGCGCAGAATTAGGTATCTACCTCCGGATTCGTACGCATAAGTACCAAAGCAAAAGGGCAGCTATACCCAGTATAACTGCCCTCTTCGCTGACTACAAAACAAATTATTGCTTAACGGGTGTTCTGAAATGCAGCACCAGCCAGTAAATAAAGAGTGTAATAAAAACAATGCCGAGCCCCAGCGATTCTCTTCCTTCTTCAATATTTATGGTTTTCATGCCGTTTTTTAAAGCCACTCCTTCCCAATGCGCAGGCCACTGGTAAATAGCGCCGGCAAAGTAAAACAAGGCTGCTACCAGCAGTATCGATAACAGCAGAAAAGGACGATTATTTTTAATCCGCCACATTACTAATGATAATATTGCCGGAAGCAGGTAAATCGGAATCCAGATATGTGGGTCGGGGTCGTTGTATTGTACCACGGCAAAAGTTACAAAAACCAGGGCCATAATTATGGCAAAAACACGAATAGCCATAGGTGTTATTTTAATAGGTTTAATTTATTCATTAGAAAAACCAAATATATTAAATACTTGCTTCCATCCTACCAATCGGGTTTATTTTAAGACAACTTTCTGCCACCAGCAAGTGGTAGCCGCTTACTCCTATTGCTCCATACCAATACGGAAAATTATTTATTTCTGCTGTTTTAGCTAAGCTTAATTATTGCTTCTTGGCATAAGCTATCGTTTTGCGCAGGCGTTATTACCCCAACTGAAAAACAAAAAGGCCGCTAAAAATAGCAGCCTTTTCTGGTGGTGGATAATATAGTACAATCTTTAATGCCAACCCAAGTTAAAGAACGATTATGTTGTTTTTACCTGGTAACTTATTATGGCATCAGGTTTTTACCTTAGTGATGAACAGCCATTTCCATCTCTTTGGATTTCTTAGAATTTTTTTGCCAGAAAAACAAGATGGTAAACAACACTATCAGTATAGCCGGGAAGGCTATCATTTTTTCTAAAGTATCTTGTCCGGTAGCCAGTTCTAAGGCATTGCCGGTAAGTCCCTGGGCAGTATAGGTTGCTCTGGATTCATCAATCCAGTTGCCTATAATAGGCTGAAAAATGGAGGAAGAGAACATGCCCACCGCACCAATAATAGACATACCTAAAGCGCTGCTCAAAGGAACTCTTTGGGCCACGGAACCAACCATAACCGGCCAGAAATAGCAATAACCAAAAGCAAAAACTACGGCTGCCACATAAGCCATGGGGCCGGTTACCGTGCTAAACAAATAAATACCAATGGCGGCAAATATGGCACTTGCCAGTAAAACACCTGTCTGACCAAGAGCTGCCACCACCGGACCAGCAAAAAACCGGCCCACGGTTACTAACCCGGCGGTTAAGGCTAATATTAACATCGGTTCGGCACCGCTGCTACCCAATATAATTCCTACCCACTGGCCAGGGCCAAACTCGGTAATAGCAGTTAAGGTCATGCATACAATCAGGAATAAATAGAGCGGGCTGAACATGGCCTTCAGGTTTTGGCTAATAGAAGTTGCTCCTTCCACATGTGGTTTCGGGAAAGCTTTTCCGAAAAATAAAAAAGCATAGGTTATAGCTGGTATTACGATAACCCACATCTGGGCTTGCCAGGAGAAACCTAAATTAGTCATGAAGTTGGAGATAAGAGAACCAACCAGGATACCGCCCGGGAACCACATGTGGAACCGGTTCAGCATTTTGTTCATTTTAACCCCCGAGTACATATCAGCAATCATAGGGTTACAGGCTGCTTCGGTACAGCCATTAGCAATACCAATTAAAAGCGTTGAAATAAGCAGTGTGGTATATCCGCCCGCATAGATAGTTAACAGAATACCCAAGGCGTGGGCCACAAAGGCAATATTCATAATAATTCTAGGACCAACCGTATGGTAAACCAAGCCCCCGATAACCATGGAAATAGGGAAACCCAGGAACCACATAGAGTTAATAAATCCTAATTGTTCGGCAGACAGGCCAAATTCGGCGCCTAACTGCGGTAAAATACCGGCTCTGATAGAAAAGGTAAAACCCGTAGTGATGAGGGCAAAGCAACTCCCATAAAACAGAGCGCTTCTGTTAATGTTCTCGTTCATTAAATTTAGTTTTTTAGGTTTATAATGTGGAAGTAAGTATAGAGCAACTTAAATAGCTTTAATTTTAAAGTAAATGGCAAAAATTAAAGCTGCCGGATTTTGATATTTTTATACCACACTTTATCGCCGTGGTCCTGCAGGGCAATATGACCTTTTTTAATGCGGCCGTAGCCTGGCATAGCAGCAAACTTGCTGCCCTTTACCATGGCTTCCCACTCAGGGCTGCCTAACTGGTATTCTACTACTTTTTTACCGTTCAGCCAGTGTTCTACGTGGCCTTTGTTAACTACCAATCTTACGGTATTCCACTGGCCGGCCGGTTTTACTGCGGGCGTAGACAAGGGAATCATATCGTAGTTAGAACCGGCCTGGCGGTTACCGTTCTTGCCTTGTTTAGCATCCGGGTGCCGCTCATCATCCAATACCTGCATTTCGGGACCGGTATGGTAGGTTGCTTTGTATTGCGGATCTTCCGATACATTATAAATAATACCGCTGTTGCCGCCTTCCGATATTTTCCAGTCCAGCATCAACTCATAATTTTCGTATTGGTTTTTAGTAATAATATCGCCGCCGCCTTTGCCGGTGAGGGCAATAGCGCCATCTTCAACCTGCCAGACAGTAGGCACATTATCTTTCCGAAACCCACGCCATTGGTCCATCGATTTACCATCGAACAAAAGCGTCCAGCCGGCAGCCTTTTCTGCTTTGGTTAAAGCATTGTCGGTTTTACCTGCAGGCTTTTTAGCTTGGGCAAGCAGTGTGTACGATAAACAAATGGCCAGCGCAAAGGCCGCCATAAACTTTAAGTTACTTAAATTCTTTCTCATTTGGGTGAAAAACTGACCTTTTAATTTATTCAAATTCGATTAAAAATAAAGAAATTAAAAGGATAAGACCTAATAATTTAACCAAGTATTTATTTAATTTTTTTCACTTTGTATTTTTTACAACAATATCATTTTACCACTGAAATGTTTTAAATAAATTCGGCTGATAATTATCTATTTATCAATATGACACAAACATTTGTCTTTGTCAGAATAAATATTGGCCTTATATATCCGGTTTTAAGCTTCGCCTGACTGGCTGGCAACAGACCCGCTGGAAACTTAGCTAAAAAGGACAACGGAAAAATATAAATTCAAGTAGTTATAAAAGAACCATACCCGAAATATTCTGTTGTAATTACATTTTATAATTATTCCACAATACCTTACATTTAGAGGTAATTTTACATCGTTATATGTTAAACCACCCAATTAAAAGAATTAGATAAACAAACAAAATGAAAATCAAAAATTATCGGCAGCTGTTAGCCGGAAGTGCATTTGCACTAATGGTTTTTGCCTTTTTTGCTTTCAGCAAACTTCTGGTACAGCCCAAAATCCTTATTTTTAGTAAAACCAGTGGTTTTTACCACACCTCTATTCCCAAAGGCAAAATTGCCCTGATGAAATTGGCCAGTGAAAACAACATGGTAGCCGACACCACTACTAACCCGGCCGTGTTTACCGATGCCAACCTGAAAAATTATGCGGCTGTAGTTTTTTTAAGCACTACCGGCGACGTACTTAATAATTATCAGGAAGCAGCTTTTGAACGCTACATTCAGGGTGGTGGGGGCTTTATGGGCATACACGCCGCCGCCGACACCGAGTACGACTGGGGCTGGTACGGCCGCCTGGTGGGTGCTTACTTCCTGAGCCATCCGAAACAACAGGACGCCGTTATACAGGTAACCAACCGCAAACACCCGGCTACCAAGCATTTGCCTAAAAAGTGGAAACGCTGGGACGAGTGGTACAACTACAAAAACATAAATCCGGCTATTAAGGTGCTGATGAACCTGGATGAGACTTCTTACGAAGGCGGTAAAAACGGTAAAAACCACCCGATAGCCTGGTACCACGAGTACGATGGCGGCCGCGCTTTTTACACCGGCTTAGGCCATACCGACGAATCTTATCTGGACCCGCAGTTTCTGAAACATTTACTGGGCGGCCTGCAGTACGCTATTGGTAAAAACGTTACTTTAGATTATGCCAAAGCCAAAACCCAGAATGTACCCGAAGACGACCGTTTTGTAAAAACCCTGTTAACCCAGGGCGGCTTTACCGAACCTACCGAGATGGCCATTCTGCCAAATTTCGATATTCTGGTAGGCCAGCGCCGGGGTGAAGTAATGCTTTATACCCAAAAAACCGGCGAAGTAAAAGAGGTTGCTAACCTGAATGTATTTTTTAAGAGTACCACTATGCAAGGCCCGGGTAACGCCGAAGAAGGCCTGATGGGATTGGCTGCCGACCCGGACTACGCGACGAACAACTTCATATATGCTTATTACAGCCCGGCCGATAAAGTAGTAAACCGCTTATCGCGTTTTGTTTTCCGCAATGGTACTTTTGATAAGGCTTCGGAAAAAATAATTTTAGAGATACCCACCGAACGTCATATTTGCTGCCATACCGGCGGTTCTATTGCGTTTGGCCCCGATAAATTATTATACCTTTCTACCGGCGACAACTCCACCCCATTTGATAAGCCTAAAGCGAGGTACGTAAACTCGGGTTATGCCCCGCTGAACGACCAGCCCGGCGATAAGCAATACGATGTGCGCCGCTCATCCGGTAACACTAACGATTTAAGAGGTAAAATCTTACGCCTCAAAATTAACCCCGATGGTAGCTACGATATTCCGCAAGGTAATTTATTCCCGAAAGGCACCGACAAAACCCGCCCCGAAATTTATACCATGGGCCACCGCAACCCTTACCGGATTTCGATAGATCAAAAGAAGAACGTGTTGTACTGGGGTGAAGTTGGTCCCGATGCCCGCGCAGATAGCATGGCTACCCGCGGCCCTAAGGGTTACGACGAGGTAAACCGGGCGGCTAAAGCCGGGCATTATGGCTGGCCTTATTTTATCGGTAATAATTATCCTTACCGTCAGTTCGATTATGCCACTGGTAAATCCGGCGAAGCTTTTGATCCGGCTAAACCGGTAAACAATTCAAAAAATAATACGGGTCTTACCCAATTGCCACCAACTACGCCAGCCTTTATCTGGTACCCTTACGACGAGTCTAAAGATTTCCCGCAAGTTGGTACCGGCGGCCGTAATGCTATGACCGGCCCGGTTTATTATTCCGATATGTTCCCGGCTGCCACCCGTTACCCCTCTTACTACGATGGTAAGCTAATTATTTACGACTGGATTCGGGACTGGATAAAATTTGTGACCATTACGCCCGATGGCAAATACGACAAAATGGAGCCATTTATGCAGAATGCGAAACTGGCCTCAGTAATTGATATGGAAGTAGGTCCAGACGGACGCTTGTACCTGCTGGAATACGGCAAAGGCTGGTTCACGAAAAACCCGGATGCCGGCCTTTCACGCGTTGATTATTTAGCCGGTAACCGTCCGCCAAAAGTTTCTGCGTTAGAAGTAGATAAACTAAACGGTAACTTACCGTTTACTTTTACCGCCAGCGTACAAGCCAACGACCCGGAAAAAGATGCCCTAACCTACGTTTGGACCATTGGTAACGAAACCAAGGAAACAAAAGAGCCCCGCCTGCAACACACTATTACCAAAGCCGGCAATTACAAAATAAATGTAAAGGTACAGGATACAGAAAAAGCTTTTAGTACCAGCAATACCGTAGAAGTTTATGCTGGTAATGCCCAGCCTGTGGTAAATATTAATTTGCAAGGCAACCGCTCTTTCTACTTCCCGAACAAACCGGTAGCTTATAATATTAAAGTTACCGATCCGGGCGCCAAAGTAGACATGAAAAACCTGCACGTAACTTCTGACTTTATTCAGGGCAGAGACTTGGCTTCGGCTTCTACCGGTCACCAGATTATATCCGAAGCTATCCAGGGCCGCAACATTATGATGAATTCTGATTGTAAAGCCTGCCATGCCATTACCGAAAAATCGATTGGGCCATCGTTTACCGAGGTAGCTAAAAAATACCAGAAAGATACGCGGGCGCATGAATATTTAGCTTCTAAAATTATTAAAGGGGGTAGCGGTGTTTGGGGCGGCAACGTAATGCCGGCGCACTTAACCATGCCCGAAGGTGATGTTCGCCAGATTGTAACCTGGATTTTAACGTTAGCAGACGCTGGAAATGCCAAAGCCAGCTTACCGGCCAGCGGCAAAATAACGCCGGCCTTAAATGAGCAAAAGAAACAGGAAAATGTATTCCGGTTAATTGCTACCTACACCGACAACGGCGGACCGGGTGGCATTAGCCCACTGGCTGGTTCCGGTTCTATCTACCTGCGCAACAGCGTAATGGATGTGCGCGACTTAACCCAGGCACAAGGCTTTGCAAGAAGAGATTCGGCTGGTGCGGCTTACCTGGTACTGCCTAACAACCAGGGCGTAATAAAAGCCGGACAACTGGATTTAAATGGCATTAACCGGCTAGAGTTAACTGCCTTTAGTGGTATGCGTCCTGGTACTTACCAGGTAGAACTTAGAAGCGGCAAACCTAACGGAACTCTCCTGGCTCAAGCCCAGATGAATTTACCCGGTAATCGCCAACGGGCAACTACCAGTGTACCGCTCCAGAAAAATGGTAATGGTAACGGCGAGGGCTCCGGTTCCGAACCGTTACAGGATATTTATTTAGTAGTTAAGCAACAGCAAGCCGGTGGCCGTGCCCTGCTGAAAACCATTAGCTTTATTCCGGAATAAATATTCTGAGTTAGTAATCAAGTAAATAAAATAACCGCTTCTGTATTTTTTAAGTACGGAAGCGGTTTTCTTTTTTTACCCTCCATATAATTCTAAAGGATTGACTTAGATTAACAAAAAATTAGGAAGCATTTAAGAAATTATTAACTTAAGCAGATGGATTATTAGGTTGATGGCAATTGCAGCTATTCTTTTTAAATGACAAAATGTCCTTATCTATATAGACCCAAATACAAGGATGAATAAAAATCAACAAGCAGAATTTGTTAAATGGTTTGGACCATTATTAGATGCTTTAAGAGAATTAGGATATTCAGGTAAGCCTAAAGAAGTTTCTGACACTATAGCTAAAAATTTAAAATTGAATGAATCAGTTTTAGATGCAGCGCTAAAATCAGGTGCAAACAGATTTCATAATCAAGTAGCTTGGGCTAGGCAGTATTTAACTTGGGAAGGACTATTAGATTCTTCAGAAAGAGGAACTTGGAAACTGACAGAAAAGGGAAAGAATACTAAATTGAACCAAGAGGAATCTAGAAAGCTTTTTTTAAAGTGGGTAGAAATCAATCAAAAAGCTCGAAAAAGTAAATCTTCTATACAAAGCATTAAAGAACAAGAAGAAGAGGATCCGGAATCAATTGAAATTCCAGCAGAATCTACCCTGATTGATGTATTACAAAGTCTGTCTCCATCTGGTTTTGAAAACATTTGTAAAGAACTTTTACGAGAACACAATTTTGAAAATGTTCAAGTAACAGGAAAATCGCACGATGGCGGAATAGATGGATTTGGTATTTTAGAAATTAATCCCTTTGTAAGTTTCAAAGTCCTTTTTCAATGCAAAAGATATAAGGGCTCAGTGTCCCGAGCCCAAGTTGGAGACTTCAGAAATGCAATGATTGGTAGAGCAGAGAAAGGTATAATATTAACTACTGGTACATTTACTAATGAAGCTATTAAAGAAGCGTCAAGAGACGGTGCACCGCAAATCGAGTTGGTTGATGGTAAAAAATTAGTTCAAATGTTTGAAAAAGTTGAATTAGGAGTTAAACCTAAAGTAGTATATGAGGTTAATTTAAACTATTTCCAAAAATTTAAAGATTAAGTTCTGTAATGCCTGGTATAACACCATAGCACAAGAAGCCCTGGCTAAATTATTTACCAGGGCTTCTTGTTTGCTTAAAATATTTATTATCTACTCTAAACCTAATACCTTACGGTTGTAAGCTTCATCGGAGCCAGTGCTGGCAAAGTCGTCGAAAGCGCGTTCAGTGCGGCGGATCATGTGTTGCTGAATAAACGGAGCTCCTTCGCGGGCGCCATCTTCCGGATGCTTCAGGGCACACTCCCACTCCAACACGGCCCAACCTTCGTAATTGTACTGAGCCAGTTTGCTGAATACACTTTTAAAATCTACCTGTCCATCGCCTAATGAACGGAAACGGCCCGGACGATTTACCCAATCCTGGTAGCCACCGTACACCCCGGAACGGCCATTCGGGTTAAACTCGGCATCCTTCACGTGGAACATCTTAATAAATTCGTGATAAATATCGATGTACGCCAGGTAATCTAATTGCTGCAGCACGAAATGACTTGGATCGTAGAGCAGGTTTACGCGCTTATGGTTACCAGTTGCTTCCAGGAAACGCTCGAAAGTAATTCCATCGTGCAGGTCTTCCCCCGGGTGAATTTCGTAACAAACATCTACGCCCGATTCGTCGAAGGCATTCAGAATAGGCAGCCACCGGTTGGCCAGTTCTTTAAAGCCGGTTTCTACCAGCCCGGCGGGGCGCTGCGGCCACGGATAAACGGTATGCCACAACAAAGCACCCGAAAAAGTGGCGTGGGCATTTATTCCTAAATTACGGCTAGCCTTAGCCGCGTATTTTAACTGTTGTACGGCCCATTCGGTCCGGGCTTTTGGGTTGTTGTGGTATTGCTGGGGAGCAAAGCCATCGAACATGCTGTCGTAAGCCGGGTGTACGGCCACTAATTGTCCTTGTAAGTGCGTAGAAAGCTCGGTTATCTCTAAGCCATTGGCCTGCGCTACACCTTTCAATTCATCGGCATAGGTCTGGCTTTCGGCCAGTTTTTGCAAATCTACTAATTGGGTAACCCAGGTCGGAAGTTGCACCCCTTTGTAACCTAAACCAGCCGCCCATTTACACATATTCTCGAAAGAATTAAAGGGGGCCTCATTGCCCGCAAACTGGGCTAAAAATATTCCGGGTCCTTTCATATTTTAATTTTTAAATCCGCAGCCATAAGGCCACAGCATATTGTTAATAAAAAAATTTATTAAAAGACTTAAGTACTGTTAAAGTGCCGGTTAAGCAGCAATCATTGCAGAGGTTAAAGAAATAAAATCCTGTCATTCAGGAGGAACCCATTTGGCTAACTGCTAAATAGGTTCCTCCTGAATGACAGAATTGAGCTTCATCCAATTGTAATTTATTTAAACTGCTACCCAAGCTTGCTTCCGGTTCGATTCCAGAATGCGCTCGCAGATAAGTAATTCGCGGTAACCATCGGCAAAAGTCGGGAACGTTGGATTTTCGGGCTGCTTACCGGCTTCAATGGCGGCGTAAACTTCTTTAAACAGTTGCTTAGAGGTATCGGGGAAACCTTCGTTATGGCCGCCGGGGAAAGTAATAACCGACCGTACTTCCGGATGAACCAGCGACGGATCGCGCATCAGCACCTGGTTAGCGCCGTCGCGGTTACCAATCCACATTTCATTTGGCGCTTCGGAGTTCCAGGCAAACGTAGATTTAGAACCGGCAATTTCCAGTTTCATCTGGTTTTTGCGGCCAGCCGATACTTGCGATACCGTAATAACGCCGCTGTTGCCATTATCGAACCGGAGCAATACGTTGGCATGGTCTTCGGTATTAATTTCCACATCGGCGTAGTCTTCCGGGGTCAGCATTTTACCGGAATAAGTTTCTACGGGCTTCAGTGGCTTTTTGCGGGTTTTATGAATGGTAGTAAAATCAGCCATTACCGAAGTAGTTTTTAAGCCGGTAATATATTCCAGTACATCCATTAAATGCGAACCAATATCGGCAATGGCCCGCGAATCGCCGGATTTATCGGGTTCTAAGCGCCAGTTGTAGTCGGTATTGTAAAACAGCCAGTCTTGCAGGTACGAACCGATAAAAGAGTAAATATCGCCCAATTCGCCTTTTTCGCGCATGGCTTTCATTTGACGCACCAGCGGGTAATAACGCAGGTTAAAGTGAACGGCATTTACCAAACCGGTTTGGGACGCAATGCTCACCAGTTCTTCGGCTTCCTCTAAATTTTTAGCTAATGGCTTCTCGCATACCACGTGCTTGCCAGCCTGCAAAGCCGCTTTCGATTGCGAATAGTGCAGGAAGTTGGGCGTACAAATATGCACACTGGTAATATCATCCTGTTTCAACAAGTTTTCGAAGGTATAATAGCGCTCAATGCCCAAGCCTTCGGCTTTTTGTTTCGCTAATTCTTCGGTTATCTCGCACAGGGCGGCTACTTCTACGTTCGGAAGCCGCCGAAGGGCTTCGATATGAGCCGGGCCAATAAAACCCGTTCCTACTACACCTACTTTAATTTTCTTCATAGTGGATTTAAATGAATTACTATTTTTAGGTTGATTTTTAATTTTAAAATAACTTTAACCTGTTGTTAAATAGGCTTTTGTTCAAATATTAAATAAATCTCTGGCTTTGGAAACTACATTTGTCATTCAGGAGGAAACTTGTTGGCGTTCTGCTAAAAAGTTTCCTCCTGAATGACATCTGTGTTGCTGTATTTTTAATACTTACCTAGGGTATCAGCAAACTTACACCACAAATTTCGTCCACTTCTCGTTAGAATTAGCCGAAGCCAAACAGGTATCAATAAAAGCTAAGCCCCGGATACCTTCTTCAATACCCGGAAAATCGGTGTAAAGCGGGTTAGGTTCCTGGCCGGTTAGGCGGGCCTTGAGCGTATAGGCAAAGTTGCGGTACAAGTTAGCGAAGGCTTCTAAAAATGCCTCGGGGTGGCCGGCCGGAATACGGGTATGCGCCTTGGCCGCTTCGGATAAATTGCCTACCCCGGTCCGTATTCGACGGGCACCTTCCTGGTTAGTTTTGTAAATAAGCGTATTGGGCTCCATTTGCCACCACTGCAAACCACCAAATTCGCCATATATTCTTATGTTAAAATCATTTTCTTCGCCGTTGGCAATCTGGCTGGCGTGCAGCACGCCTTTGGCACCGTTCTCAAAACGCAGCAACACATTGCCATCATCCTCCAACCGGCGGCCTTCTACAAAAGTGGTTAAATCGGCACAAAGCTCGGTTATTTTAAGGCCGGTAATATATTCGGCCATGTTTTCGGCGTGGGTACCAATATCGCCCATGCAACCGGCGGCTCCCGAACGGGCCGGGTCGGTGCGCCAATCGGCTTGCTTATTGCCGGTAGCTTCCAGCATCTGCGCCAGCCAACCCTGCGGATACTCCACAATCACTTTCCGGATTTCACCTAGTTTGCCGCTCCTGATTATTTCGCGGGCTTCTTTCACCATGGGGTAGCCGGTGTAGTTGTGCGTCAGGCAAAACAACATACCGGTGCGCTCTATTACTTCTTTTAATTCCAGCGCTTCGGGCAAATTAAGCGTTACCGGTTTATCGCATACCACATGAAACCCGTTCTCCAGCGCCATTTTAGCCGGCGCAAAGTGCAGGTGGTTAGGCGTTACAATCGATACAAAATCCATGCGCTCGCCTTCGGGTAATTCTTTTTCCCGCTGAATCATTTCTTCAAAATTGGCATACACGCGGTTTTCCGGCAAATACAAGTCGGCACCGGATGCACGGGAACGCTCGGGGTCGCTGCTGAAAGCGCCGCATACCAATTCAATTTCCCCGTCTAAGGTAGCGGCCATGCGGTGAACAGATCCAATGAAGGCGCCCCGGCCACCTCCAACCATACCCATTCTCAGTTTTCTATTCATAGTCTGTTGTGTTACTTTAGGTTCAATATTTTTTGATTTTGATGTAATCAAATAAATTGCCTCTTCTTACGAAGTTAAGCGTCTAAAACTACTATTAAATATATTAATTAAGAATTCCAACCTTACTTTTTTAAGGCTTTTTCCAACACGTCCTTAATTTTAAAAATATCTCTTTCCCAAAATACCTTAATATCCGGTGTTAGCCAATCCCATAACTTTAAGGTAATAATCTTCCTTCAAAATAATTATCAGTTAATAAAATTTTTCCTACCCGTTTTATTTTTCCTACCGCTTTACCTGTCCAATATTATTAATAAATCAAGTAAGCTTATCTCCCACTCTTACTTAAAAGGATTTAACCCTTATTAATTATACTTTTCTCAATAACAGAACTTTATAGGTTTAATCTATCCAACAAAAAAGGCTATTTATTGCTGCTTAACTATATTTTTCAAAGCCGTTGTCTTTCTTCTTAAAACCCTTAAATTAGTAATTGTAAAGTTTACAATAAAATATTTAAACATTACAATTAGATAAAGCCGCCGCCGCTTTCCTCCTGATTTTTTTCTCTCTTATTATATATATCCACCTAAATCTTAAGTCACTTATGAAACTATTATTACGCAGAAGGCTGAAGTATCTGTTCATGCTTCACTTTATTTTTATGGCGGTTGCTGGGGTTTATGCCCAGGGTACCTCCATCCGCGGGAAAGTCACCGCCGAAACAGGAGAAAGTTTACCAGGCGTAACTATCCTGCAAAAAGGAACTACCAACGGCACCACTACTGACACGGAGGGGAATTATGCACTTTCCTTATCCAGCAGTAGCGGTACTTTGGTTTTTTCTTTTATTGGCTACGAAACCAAGGAGGTTAATTTCTCAGCAAATCAGACAACACTGAATATAAGACTGGAGGCCGATGCGAAAGCCTTGGAGGAAGTGGTGGTAGTGGGGTATGGTACCCAAAAGAAAGAAACCGTAACCGGTGCTGTTACATCGGTAAAAGGGGCCGAAGTAACTAAAAGCCCGGCGCTGAATGTGGCTAATAATTTAGCGGGGCGTTTGCCTGGTTTAACCACAGTCGGTTCCAGCGGCGAACCTGGTTACGATGGGGTAAGGCTAAGAATCCGGGGTGTGAATACCTTTGGCAAGGCTGATCCGTTAGTGGTAGTAGATGGTGTTCCCGGCCGATCCTTAGAACGCATCGACCCTAATACTATCGAGAGTATTTCGGTATTAAAAGATGCCTCAGCGGCTATTTACGGCGCCCAGGCGGCTAACGGGGTAATATTAATCACGACCAAACGCGGAAAAACCGGAAAACCAACAATAACCGCCTCTTTTAACCAGGGTTATGGCCGGCCCACCCGGATACCCGACATGGCTAATGCGGCTGAATACGCTACCATGTTAAATGAAATTGACCAGTACGCCGGGAAAGCACCCCGCTTCCAGCCCGCAGATATTCAAAAATTTCAGGATGGTTCTGATCCCTGGGGACACCCGGATACCGATTGGTTTAGAGAAGTACTTAAGCCGTGGTCCGGGCAAAATCAGGGCAACGTCTCGGTTTCGGGAGGCAGCGAAGCGATGAAATATTTTGTATCGTTAACCAGCCGGACCCAGGACGGTTTTTATTTTAACAGCGGCACCAAATATAATCAATACGACTTCCGCTCTAACCTGGATGGTAACATCACCAAAAACATTAGCCTGGGGGTAGATTTATCCGGCCGGATGGAAGACCGGAATTTCCCGACCCGCTCGGCCGGCAGTATTTTCCGGATGGTCATGCGCGGCAAACCTAATCTGCCGGCATACTGGCCCGATGGCACCCCTGGTCCGGACATTGAATACGGCGATAACCCAGTGGTAGTAAGTACCAAAGCAACCGGTTACGACCGGGATAAGCGGTATGTAATGAACAGTAATTTTAAATTAAATGTACAATTACCCTGGGTAAAAGGCCTTTCCTTTACCAGTAATGCCGCCATAGATAAAGGAGTTAGGTTTAATAAAACTTTCCAGACACCCTGGTATTTATATTCCTGGGATGGCAAAACCATGGATGCCAATGGCAAGCCGGTTTTGGTTAAAGGTAAAAAGGGCTTTGAAGATCCGCGCTTAAACCAGTATATGGAAGATAATCTGGGTATACTGTTAAATGGCCTGTTAAATTACGAAAGGACCTTTGCTACTGATCATGGCTTTAAGTTTTTAGTAGGGATTGAAAGAATTACCAATAGCGGCGATAATTTCAATGCTTTCCGGCGTAATTTCACTTCTACTGCCATCGACCAATTATTTGCAGGAGCAGTAGACCAGTTCACTTCCAACACTGGTTCGGGTTATAACCGAGGCCGTCTGAATTATTTTGGCCGGGCAAATTACGATTTCAAAGCCAAATACCTGGCTGAGTTTGTATGGCGTTACCAGGCGTCCTATATCTTCGAAAAATCCAGCCGATTCGGCTTTTTCCCGGGCGTATCTTTAGGCTATGTGGTGTCGCAGGAAAATTTCTGGAAGAATATTACCCCGGTTAACTATTTTAAACTGCGCGCTTCGTGGGGCAAGACGGGTTTTGACGAAGTCTCTTTCGAAGACGTTTTACAAGAGTACCGTTACCTGACTACCTATGGCCTGGGTGGGCTGGCTTTTGTAGATAACGGCGGCGCTAACTTTAACCCAACCTTGTACGAGAATGGTGTGCCCAACGCAAATACCACCTGGGAAAAAGCGCTTCAGCGTAATATTGGTTTTGATGCCGAGCTTTTAGATGGCAAAGTTTCTATTACAGCTGATTATTTTAATAACCAGCGCTCCGATATTTTATGGCGGCGCAATGCCAGTATTCCTTTATCTACGGGTATGCAATTGCCTCCGGAAAATATTGGTAAAACCGCTAACCGGGGTTTTGATTTTAACATCGACTACAAAAACAACATCAATGGCGATTTTACTTATTCCGTTGGTTTAAACGGCGGGTATGCTAAAAACAAAATTGTGTTTTGGGATGAAGCTCCCGGTAACCCCGATTACCAGTTATCTACCGGCCGCCCTATTGGTTCTCCTTTGTATTACCAGGCCATCGGTATTTTCAAAGACCAGGCAGCGGTTGATGCCTACCCCCACTGGTCCGGTGCCCGCCCCGGCGATGTCATATTCGAAGATGTAAATAAGGATAGCAAAATTGATGCGAATGACCGGGTAAGAATGCCCAAAAGTGATATTCCGACCTGGACCGGTGGCCTTAATCTAAATATTGGATTTAAAGGTTTCGACTTTACGGCGTTGGTACAAGGCGCGGCCGGTGCAGCCAGGTATATTACGACGGAGTCGGGCGAGATCGGCAACTTTTTACAGAGCTTCCATGATAACCGCTGGACACCGGAAAACCCAAATGCTTCCGGTCCGCGCACCTTTAACCGTTCTAACGAATACTGGATGAGCCAGCAAAATACTTTCTGGTTCCGGAAAACCGATTACGTGCGGTTAAAAAATATTGAAATCGGTTACAGCTTACCGGCCTTTACCCAAAAATGGGGAATCCAAAGATTAAGAATTTACACCAACGCCTATAATTTATTAACCTACAGTCCGGATTATAAAGATTTTGATCCCGAATTAGGAAGCGGATCCGGCCAGGGTTACCCGCTGCAGAAAATTATAAACGGTGGTTTATCAGTTAACTTTTAAGTTATGATCATGAAAAAGAGAATATATCAAATATTAATAGCTTGTGCATTAGCCGGTTCAACTTCCTGCGATACCGAATTTCTGGACAAACCGCCCGTAGATAAATTTTCGGATACCGCCGTTTGGCAGGATCCCGCACTCGCCAAAACCTTTGTGAATAATATCTACCTGGGTATTCCTATTCCCTGGACCGCACTGATGCTATCTTCTACTACCGACGAATCGATGGCGGTTTGGGATTGGGAAAGTAGCAACGTTACCAAAAGCCAGATTACGCCCAGTTATATGGCCATTTTTGATCCCTCCTTCTGGACCAGTTCGCTGCGAGACATGACCTGGAACAATAGTTATAAGAATATCCGGGCCTGTAATTTATTTCTGGAGAAAATTGATGGGGTACCTTTCGATGATCCCAAGCAGAAGGATGCTTTAAAAGGAGAGGTACTGTTCCTGCGGGCTTATTTTTATCATCAGCTAGTGTCTTTATACGGTGGCGTACCGCTTATAAACAAGGCCTACACCCTTACCGATGAATTTACGGCGCCAAGAGAGTCTTACGAGAACAGTATAAAATTCATTGCCGAGGAGTGTGATAAAGCGGCGGCTTTATTGCCGGCTTCCGGCGACAAAGCCCGCGCTACTAAGGGAGCAGCATTAGCCTTAAAATCCCGTGCCTTGTTATACGCGGCCAGCGATCTGTTTAATTCGAATGCTTCCTGGGCGGGCAACTTTACAAATAAAGAACTGGTGGGTTATACCGGTGGCAACCGGCAAGCCCGCTGGCAGGCCGCCAAGGATGCGGCCAAGGCTGTTATAGATTTAGGTTTGTATAACCTGTATGGCGGCGAAAATCCGGGTTCGGCCGACGTGGCTTCTAAAAATTATGCGGGTTTATTCCTGAATAACGGCAACTCCGAAGATATTATGCTGCAATTCTGGGACGTTGCCCATGATAACGCCTGGGACCGGGGAAACCCTGGCTTATTTAATGGTCCGAATGGCTGGCACAACTGGGGCGGCAACACCCCTATTGGGCAATTAGCCGACTCTTACGAAATGCAGGATGGCACTAAGTTTAACTGGACCAATCCTTTACACAAAGCTGACCCTTATGTAAACCGGGATCCGCGGTTTTATGCCAGTATTTTATACGAAGGAGCATCTTGGCGGATACGGCCGGCCGATGTAAGAGGAAGCGAACCCCGAGGTTTGGTACAGGTAGGATTTTATAAGAGAGCCGATGGTACTACCGTACCTGGATACGATACCAAAAAGAGCCCAATTGAAGACTGGAATGGCGGCAGCACGGGCTATTACCTGCGCAAGTTTATCGATCCCAATATTGATCATCAGTATAACAAGCAGCAACTACCTTGGCGCCGTTTCCGGTATGCCGAAATACTGCTGAATTATGCCGAAGCTTGTTTAGGTTTAGGTCAGGAAACGGAAGCCCGCACGTATATTAATAAAGTAAGAGCCCGGGTTGGCATGCCGCCGGTAACTGAAAGTGGCACCGCATTATTGGAGCGTTACCGCAACGAACGCCGGGTAGAATTAGCGTATGAAGAGCATCGGTACTACGATGTTCGTCGTTGGATGATTGCTCCGCAGGCCTATGAAAATGCAACTGGTGTAGAAGTGAATGGCACCATGAACGCAGACGGCACTATCACCAACCGCACCTACGCTGTTATCAAAGCCCAGGATCGCGCCTGGAACCCGCGGTTCTACTTCCTGCCGATAAAGATTGATGAAATGAACCGGAATAATAAGCTTATTCAGAATCCGCTTTATTAAGAAAATTTGCTTTACCCTGACCAGAAAAGCTGCGCTGGAAGTACAGCTTTTCTGGCCGGAATAAAGGAGATAAATTAACGTCCTTCAGCTACTCCAAAAACAGGAGTAAACGCGCAACAACCCTGGCACTAGCTTCGGGCACTAGCTAAAACGAGGTTCGAATACAACAATGATTGGTGTTTAAATAAATAGCCTAACCGATTTTATAAAATAGTGAACTTGAACCGGATAATTGATTAAACTTTGTAAACCTTACAATAAGTAATAATCAAATAGTTTTAGTTATTAGAATTATTATTTTATATTTCAGTTAATTTATACACCAACTAATTAGCCCCCAACCTACACGGGAACCTTATTAAAATTATGAAACGTCGAGATTTTGTTACGAAAACATTGGCTGCCGGTTCAGCGGCTTTAGCTATGAGCACATCGGTATTAGGCGCTTCGGCGGCCCTGCCTTTTGTAAAAGGTCCATTGGCTCCGGCCTCGGTTGCTGCCAAGCGCAAATTTAAGCTAAACTACGCCCCGCACTTTGGCATGTTTAAAAATTTGGCCGGCGACGACCTGATAAAGCAATTGCAGTTTATGGCCGACCAGGGTTTTACCGCCCTCGAAGATAACGGCCTGATGGGTCGTCCGGCGGATGTACAGGAAAAAATTGGCAAAGAACTGGCCCGTCTGAACATGACCATGGGGGTTTTTGTAGTTGATAAAGGTGGCAACGGCGCCAACACCTTAGCAGCCAGCAAACCGGAACACGTAGAAATATTCCTGAACGGTTGTAAACGCGCCGTAGAAACTGCCAAACGCGTAAATGCCAAATGGGTAACCGTAGTACCCGGTAACTTCGACCGCAGTTTACCGATTGGGGTACAAACCGGCAACGTAATTGAAGCCCTGCGCCGCGGTGCTGAAATATTGGAGCCGCACGGCATTACCATGGTATTGGAGCCGCTCAGCGATTCACCCGACTTGTTCCTGCGGACTTCCGACCAGACTTACATGATTTGCAAAGGCGTAAACAGCCCTTCGTGTAAAATATTGTTTGATATTTATCACATGCAGAAAAACGAAGGCCGCATTATTTACAACATGGAACGGACCTGGAACGAAATTGCTTACATCCAGGTGGGTGATGAACCGGGTCGGAAAGAACCAGGCACCGGCGAAATAAACTACCGTAACGTTTTCAAGCACATCTACAACAAAGGTTTTAAAGGTGTAGTGGGTATGGAACATGGCAACGCGATGCCCGACAAAAAAGGCGAACAAGCGGTAATTGAGGCCTACGTACAGGCCGACAGCTTTAGCATATCTTAAGTATTTTATTTTTTAGTATTATCCACCCATGCATAATAATTTTCTGAAAGATTTATCGGCTCGCATGCCCCGGATTACGCGGCACCGACTCTTTAAACCGGGAGCCGACATTACGCTGGCAGCCTTAATGGCTGTTAGCGTGGCCTTTAACCCGGGCAAGAGCCTACTGGCTGTAGCTGACCCCGAAACCGACGGGCTGGAAACCGCCGCCGGCCTAGAAACCAAAGTATTTGCCACCGCCCCCATGACCTTGAACCTGACCAACATGGATATTGATGCCAAAGGCCGGGTATGGGTAACTGAAGCGGTAAATTACCGCCTCCAGCATAACCCCGAAAATAAAGGGCGGCCGGAAGGCGACCGCATCCTGATTCTGGAAGATGTGGATGGTGATGGCAAAGCCGATAAACAGAAAGTTTTTTACCAGGGTAAAGACGTAGATGCCGCTTTGGGTATAGCCGTGCTGGGAAATAAAGTAATTGTATCGGCCTCGCCCAACGTATTTATTTTTACCGATACCGACGGCGACGACAAAGCCGATAAAAAGGAATTATTATTTACCGGCATTGGCGGCGTGCAGCACGACCACGGCATGCATACCTTTACCTTTGGCCCCGATGGTAAATTATATTTCAACTTCGGCAACGAAGGCAAGCAGATCAAAGACAAAAATGGGAACCCCATAAAAGACCAGGCCGGCAATATTGTTGCCGATAACGGCAAACCTTACCGCCAGGGCATGGTGTTCCGTTGCAACCCTGACGGTTCTGAATTTGAAGTACTGGCGCATAATTTCCGGAATAACTATGAGGTAGCTGTAGACTCCTACGGTACCCTATGGCAATCCGATAACGACGACGACGGTAACCGCGGCGTGCGCATTAATTACGTGCTACCCTACGGCAACTACGGCTACCAGGACGAAAAAACCGGTGCCGGCTGGAGCGCTTACCGCATTGGCCAGGAAACGGAAATTCCGCTGCGCCACTGGCACCTGAACGACCCGGGTGTGGTACCGAATTTATTACAAACCGGTGCGGGCTCGCCAACCGGAATACTCATCTACGAAGGCAAATTATTACCCGCCCCGTTCCAGAACCAGATGATTCACTCCGATGCCGGCCCCAATGTAGTACGGGCTTACCCGGTAACGCCGGACGGTGCTGGTTACAAAGCCGAGATATTAAATATTGTAAAAGGCGTAAAAGACCAATGGTTCCGGCCATCGGATGTTACGGTAGCGCCGGATGGCTCGCTGTTTATTGCCGACTGGTACGACCCAGGGGTAGGTGGTCATCAGCAGGGCGAAGTGCAGAAAGGCCGGGTATTCCGGGTAGCTCCACCCAACACACCATACACCGTACCAAAATTTGACGTGAGTACTGCCAAAGGTGCCGTGCAAGCCTTACAAAGCCCGAACCTGGAAACCCGCTACTTTGCCTGGACCAGCCTCCGCCAGATGGATCGCAAAGCCGAAAAAGAACTGGCTAAGCTCTGGAAAAACGGTGAATCGCGGCAACGGGCCCGCGCCTTGTGGCTGCTGAGCAAAATAGCAGGACGCGGCCCAAAATACATCGACCAGGCCCTGAAAGATAAGGAATCTGATATCCGGATTACCGGCTTAAGGGCGGCGCTACAACTGAAAACAGATGTAACCCCAATTCTGAAAATGCTGGCGAAAGACGCTAACCCGCAGGTTCGCCGCGAAGTAGCTATTGCCTTGCGTTATAACAAATCGGCGGAAGCACCGGCTATCTGGGCCGACCTGGCCAGCCAATACAATGGCAAAGACAAGTGGTACCTGGAAGCCTTAGGTATCGCCTCTGATTTGCAGGCCGACAGCTTCTTTGCTGCCTGGACCGCTAAAGGTGGCGGTGATATTACCAAGGCTCCTGACCGCGACCTCATCTGGCGCTTCCGCTCCGCCGCTGCGTTGCCTAAACTGGCCCAGATTATTCAGCAAACCACCAATGCCGCTGAACTGCCGCATTATTTCCGGGCTTTCGATTTCCACGAAACATCAGCGGCCAAACAGCAGGCTTTGTTGAGTTTAATGGATGGCAACAGTCCGGTGCAGAAGGAAATGACGGCGCTGGCTTTGCAAGCCAGCGATAAATCGGTGCAAAAAGATGCTAAATTCCAGGCCGCCCTGAAACGGACCATCGAAGCCTCCCGGGGTACGAAGCAGTTTACCATGTTGCTGGAGCAGCACGGCTTACCCGAGTACAACCAGGAATTACAAGCCCTGGCGCTTACCGAACCCGGCAGCGAAACCAGTCGCGCGGCGGCCCGCGCTTTGGCCAAAGCCCCCGGTGGAACCGAAGTACTGGCCAAAGCTTTTAACAGCAAAGATCCGCAAATAGCCTTGGGCATGATAACCGCCGTTGGCAACTTCGAAAACAGCCAGGTGAAAGATTTGCTGCAAACTACCATGCTCGATACCAAACGTTCTTTGCCAGTCCGCCAATTGGCTTTGCAGAAATTTGGTGCCGGTGGGAGCGGCGAGGATCGCCTGGTAGAGCTGGTTAAGAATAAAAAGATTCCCGCGGATTTGGAAGAAACAGCTGCTAATACGCTGCTACGTGCCTGGCGTCCGGAAATAAAAGAAGTAGCTGCTATTTATTTTAAGAAGCCAACCCGCGAAGGCAAACCACTCTCACCTATTGCGCAGCTAGCCGTAATGACCGGTGATGCCGCCAGCGGGAAAGCCGTTTTTGCCCAGAGTTGCAACGTTTGCCACAAGGTGAATAACGAAGGTGCTTGGTTTGGCCCCGAGCTAACCGAAATCGGCAGCAAACTACCCAAGCAGGCTTTGTACACGGCTATTCTGCACCCCGATGCCGGTATTAGTTTTGGCTACGAAGGCTACACGGTTAAATTAAAAGATGGCAGCCAGATGGTAGGTATTATTGCCAGCCAAACCGAAGATAAACTGGACCTGCGCTTACCTGGTGGGCAGGTAATGAGCTATGCCATGAAAGACGTGGTTTCTAAAAAGCAAATGGACAAATCGCTGATGCCAGCCAACCTGCAGCAAGGTATGTCGGAAAAGGATTTGGTAAACCTGGTAGAATATTTGGCTTCGCTCAAAAAAGTATCAACTGCCAAACAGTAATCCGATCTGTTCGTAAGCTAATATGTCATTAATAATGAGTGAACATTAAATTGGATTAAAAGAAAGATATACAAGAGAAAGTAATGGAGGTGCCTGGGGCAGTTGTAAAAGTGAAGCAACTGCCCCAGGCACCTCCATTAAAGTAATATTAGCAGACCAAAAAAGTAAAAGGTTATCAGGTAATCATAAAAACTTATCTCACTACGCAGGGACATATAAACCTTATTGAGAGTTACTCCGGTAAAGAATAACTTATAATATTTTTACTATGCGAGTTTAATCAGACTTGTCGTTTTTCGTTTTATATTAAACAATCTAATTATTAGTATTACTCCTCTTCATATTATACCAATTATTATTCATTACTGCGCTTGTGTTAAGCGTGTTAGTGGCTGATGGAGGAGCTAATTTCCCTCCTCGGAGGGGCTAGGGGTGGGTTTAACATCAGAGGAGGCTTAAAAACTGAGCTTACCAAAGCACAGCATTCCTTTAATATTGGTATTAATTTAAAAAGAAGAATATTAAATTATTGCTTGTTAAAGTTTAGCATGAGAGAAATTCTAATTAGTGTCTTAAGCATCTTTCTGTTATTGGCCTGTAACCAAAAAACATTTACTTCCGCTGCCACCCAGCAGGTCCCTGTTTCAAGTTTACCCGCAGAAGCCCGTATTCAGCGGATTGTTTGTTTTAAATTCAAAGCGGGTACCACCTCGGAAGCAATTCAGCAGCACATGCGCGGCTTTGCTAATTTAAAAGACAGCATCTCCTATATTTTATCGTATCAGGCGGGCCCTACTGTTCTGGGAGACCTTACCGAAAAGCCGGAATACGATGTAATGCATTACTGCACTTACCGCAACGAAGATGAAATAAAACTTTATTCGGTTCATCCCGTGCACCAGCGTTTTATAAAACAAAACAAAGCCATCTGGGAAAAAGTGCTGGTCATTAATTCCCAGGTTCGCCCCTGATTTAACTGCCAGCCGCCGGGCGCTATAATTATTTAAACAATATTTTAACGGCAGATAATCTTCCCGGATGTGAGGGCACGAAAATGATGTACACCTGCGGGGTGCCCACACCAGTACTACCTAATATCTTTCAGGAGGCAATTCTTTGCAGCTTGCTCTTACTAAGAAGTCCATTACTATTTTAACAAAACCCGCCACAATTAGCCATCCTTATTTATTTCCGCTAAGTAATATTCCTAATTTTGTTTCTGATGCAATTTCGGAAATATTCAAGAGGTAAGGTTTACTGGCAAAGCTTAGTGGGCTTTTGGGTCTTAAGCTGTTTTTTTTACATGCCTGCCCTTGGGCAAAAACCATTAACCAGATTCGAATACAGCCAACGGCACATGGGTACCCTGTTCCGGATAGTGCTGTATGCGCCAGATTCAACCAAGGCGGGCCAGGCGGCAAGGGATGCTTTTAACCGGGTAGCCCAATTAAACCAAATTCTCAGCGATTACGAACAAAATAGCGAACTCAACCAACTTTGCCGCACGGCCGGTACCGGCCAGTGGGTACCCGTTAGTAAAGATTTATGGTTTGTGTTGAAAAAATCGGTAGAAGTATCGGAGCGGACGAAAGGCGCTTTTGATGTAACCGTTGGGCCTTACGTGCAGTTGTGGCGCCGGGCCCGGAGGCAAGGGCAATTGCCTACGTCCGAAGTGCTGGCCCAAGCCCGAAAAACGGTGGGTTACCAGCACCTGAAACTAAATAAAAAAGCAAAAACCGTGCAGTTAGCCGTGCCGGATATGCATTTGGATATGGGGGCGATTGGCAAAGGCTATGCCGTAGACGAAGCCCTGAAAATATTAAGAAAGCACGGCATTAAATCGGCACTGGTAGATGGCGGCGGCAATATTGTGGTGAGCCGCCCGCCGCCTGGCACCAAAGGCTGGGCAGTAAGCCTGGGCATTACGGCTCCCTCCGACACTACCCAACAGTTAAAGTTACTGCTAAAACACCAAGGGGTAGCTACTTCCGGCGATTTATACCAGTACCTGGTTCTGGACGGGGTTCGTTATTCTCATATTCTCAACCCTTTTACCGGCCTGGGACTTACCGACCAGAGCCGTGTTACCATTGTCGCCCGCGACGGCCTTACCGCCGATTGGCTTTCTACGGCCGTTAGTGTACTTGGCCCAACCGACGGTTTGGCGCTGGCCGATAAAACACCAGGTGCGGCGGCTTCTTTTATCCGGCAGGAAAAAGACCATACCCGCCAATGGCTTTCCCGACGATTCAAAAAACTCAACACTTCACTTTTAAGTACGGAATAAATATAGCTCCTACATTCCCGTTATCGCTTTAATTCTGCCGTTTCCGGCTTAAACCATTCAAGGCACATTTTGGGGTATTCACCGGCTTAATTCGGGCAACCGCCCATTTAAAATTGAATGCCGGTAACAACTATTCTAATTTGAGCCCTGATAAAACACTTGGCCTGGATGATGGTCCGAATGGTAATGTTTGCTACTGTCCGCTTTTGTATGTTGCTACGCAAAAGCGAACACTTAAGCAATTAGCATAACCGGAGATAATTAATCCGGAAAAACATAAGAAAAAAATACACTATCCAATAAGCTACTCGTTTACAATTATTTAAAGACCAAAGGTAGCTGCTATTATATTTTATACCGTAGTTTGGTCAGGTTATTGCTTCATTACCCTTGTTCTATATATTAAAGCTGGATATTATGTTCGATATAAACTTTCACCTGTTCCATGACGAGAATTTCTCTGATTATACTGCTGCTGATCAGCAGCCAGCTGCCTCTGTTAGCCCAGAACAAGTACACCATCAGCGGCTACGTCCGGGAGAAAGGGAGTCAGGAATCGCTCATCGGGGTGAGTGTGTACCGGCCCGGCACCAGCGTGGGGACGGCTTCGAACACCTACGGCTTTTATTCACTTACCCTTCCTGCTGCCGACTCGGTTGAGTTAGCCTTTTCGTACGTGGGCTACCGGCCCGAAATCCGGCGGATTAAACTCCGACAAAACACCGAATTAAATATAGAACTGGAGCCCAATGCGGTGCTGCAGGAAGTAAAAATTGTGGGCACGGAGCAACGCGAAAAAGTAAGCGAAGCGGTGCAAATGAGCAATATTGAGGTACCGGTAGCGCAAATTAAAAATATTCCGGCCCTGCTCGGCGAAAAAGACGTAATGAAAGTGCTTCAGCTGATGCCTGGCGTGCAGAAGGGCAGCGAAGGCAACAGCGGCATTTACGTACGCGGCGGTGGCCCCGACCAAAACCTGATTATCCTGGATGATGCCACCGTTTACAACGCCTCTCATTTATTTGGCTTCTTCTCTTTGTTTAACGGCGATGCGCTAAAAAGCGTGGAAATGACCAAAGGCGGTTTTCCAGCCCGCTATGGTGGTCGCTTGTCGTCGGTGATTGAGCTGAACATGAAAGACGGCAACAAAGAAGAAGTACACGGCGAAGGCGGCATCGGGCTCATTTCGTCGCGGTTAACCGTAGAAGGCCCTTTAAAGAAAGGCATTTCTTCTTTCCTGGTATCGGGCCGCCGCACCTACGCCGATTTGCTGATTCGCCCATTTTTACCGAAAGAAGCCAAAGCGGGTTATTATTTCTACGACCTCAACACCAAAGTTAACTACGATTTTGGCCGGAAAAACAAATTATATATAAGCGGCTATTTTGGCCAGGACCGCTTTTATTTGCGCGAAAAATTTGATGATGGCGATCGCACGCGCACGGGTATTGACTGGGGCAACGCCACCGGCACCTTGCGCTGGAACCATTTATTTAACGATCGCTTATTTGCCAATGCCTCCCTGATTTACAGCCAGTACCAGTTTAATATTTTTTCGGAAGAACAAAACCGCTCAAATGAAGAATTCAAACTCGATTATTTGTCGGGCATCCGCGATATTGGCCTAAAATACGATTTAGATTATTTGCCTAACCCGGAGCATTCTATCCGGATTGGTGTACTGAGCACTTACCACCGCTTTAAGCCCAGCGCATTGGTAGTTAAGGATTCCGATATAAATAAATTCGTGCGGGAAGTCTCAAATATTGATGTATCCGAAACCGGCGTGTACGTTGAAGATACTTACCGGCCTTTTCCGCAATTGCGCCTGAACGCCGGCATCCGGTTGAGTCATTTCGGCGTGAAAGGCAAATCTTACTTTAGGCCCGAGCCCCGCTTAGGCGTGAGTTACCGATTATTCGAAGATTTATCGCTGAAAGCCTCTTACGCCACCATGAACCAGTTTGTGCACCTGCTGAGTAATACCGGCATTGGCTTACCCACCGATTTATGGGTACCTTCCACGAAACGGATTGCTCCGCAGCGTTCGCAGCAAGTAGCGCTGGGCGTAGCCAAAGATTTCCCGAAGCAGAATCTTTCTTTAACGGTGGAAGGCTATTACAAGAAATCAGATAATATTATCGGGTACAAAGAGGGAGCCAGCTTCCTGCTCATCGACGATGCCGAATCGGCGGAAACGGTAAACTGGGAAAACAATATTACGGCAGGCCAGGGTTGGTCGTATGGCGCGGAGTTTTTATTGCAACGCAAAATAGGCAAGTTCTCGGGCTGGGTGGGCTACACGCTCTCCTGGACCCAGTTACAGTTCGATTCGCTCAACTTCGGTAAAAAATATTACGCCCGCTATGATCGCCGCCACGATATTTCGGTGGTAGGTATTTACCAGCCTTCTTCGCGCATTACCTTATCGGGTACCTGGGTTTACGGCACCGGCAACGCCATAACCATGCCCCGGAATACTTATACCGCCCCTACGCACGAACCCAACAGCCGCTTCCAGAACGGCCAGTACGTTACCGAGTACGGCGATAAAAACAGCTTCCGGATGGCCGCTTACCACCGGTTTGATATTGGTATTCAGTTTCACAAGAAAAAACGCTGGGGCGAACGTACCTGGGAAATCAGTGCTTACAACCTGTACAGCCGCAAGAACCCGTTCTTTTATTACCTCGACTCAGAATACCAGCCGAACGATAATTCTACCGTTACCAAAGTAAAACAAACTTCCTTGTTCCCAATCATTCCATCGGTGAGTTACAGTTTTAAGTTTTAGGAACCGCTAAACATGAAAATACAGAATATTTATAAGCTGTTTTATTTAGGACTGATATTGGGCTTGGGGTCTTGCGAAACAGATGTTACAAAAGATGTAAATATTGATACTACGCCTAAGCTAGCTGTGGTCTCTTTTATTTCGCCACAGGATACGGTGCTGTTGGTTAATTTACAGAAAACGCAGCCGGCCGTGGGTAAAGGCATGTCGCGCGAGGAAGCCCGCGTACCAAATGCCACGGTGCAATTATCGGATGGAACCAAAACCGTAAGCTTACGCTACGAACCTACGCCTGATGTATACCGGGTAAGCGCCTCTAAATTACCTGTATTAGCGGGTAAGACTTACTCCCTAACCGTTTCGGCTCCTGGCGGTTATGCCGTGTCGGGTTCCTGCACTGTACCCCGCACCGAAGGGGTACAAATAACCGATATGGCTGTTTCGCCCAAAGCTTTAGATAATCCCGGTGGGCCTGCTTCCGTGGAGGTATTCACGTTTAAATGGCAAGATGCAGCCGGTCAACCCAATTATTACCGTACACTGGCTGGTACCCGCGAAAGCCGCGACCCCATGAACCCCAACGGTCCGCCCCGCATAGAGCCTTTTGCCTTTAATAGCTGGAACGACAAAAACAAAAATTTATACTCCGACGAAAAAACGGATGGCGGCTTATTCTCCTCCGGCGAAGGCAGCTCGCAGCTACATACACCCCAGCCGCCGCCAAAACCTTACTGGCTCTATGCTACCCTGGCCGTCACCGATCAGCATTATTACCGCTATCACCGCTCGGTTTACCAGCAAGCAGACACCGATGGTAACCCTTTTGCCGAACCAACCTTAATTTACACCAACCTGCAAGGCGGCTTGGGCGTGTTTGCTGCCTACAACGAGGTAAAAGGCTCTAAAAGAGTAGAGTAATTAAATAGCTTTTCTACAAATAAAAGGGCCCGCCTGAACTAACAGACGGGCCATTTTATTATTTTGAATAGATTATAAACTGGTGTGACGCGAAATTTTCTTGTGAACAGTTGTTTGTCTAAGAAATCCATCCCTGTCATTCAGGAGGCAACTATTTGGCTGCCTACTACAT
>NZ_BJYS01000048.1 GCF_007991635.1 Adhaeribacter aerolatus
GCGGAAGCATCCTGGTGGGAAGAGAGCACGCGCAGGAAATCGTTTTTGCGGCCCACGTACACGGTAGTCATGCCCGAGCAGCCGGTGGCATCGGTTACGGTAACCGAGTAGAAGCCCGGCGAAGCGGCCGAGATGTCCTGGGTAGCCGGTCCGGCGTTCCAGCGGTAAGTGTAAGGAGCCGTGCCGCCTTGTACACTCAAGTCAATGGCACCTGCCCCGTTGAGTGCGCCCCACATGCCGTACCACGGCTCGGCTTGTACTACCCGCGTGGTTAACGCTAAGTTGCAGCCTGTTACAACTGGACCATCGGTTACATTAAAGGTTATTTCAGTGGTTGCCGGGTTAAAATTAGCATCGCCGGCCTGGGTTGCTCTTACAGTTACTGGTCCTATTCCCGTTAAAGTAACCATATTGCCCGATATGGTGGCCGGACCCGATACAATGCTATATGTAACTGGTAAAGGGTAACTAACAGTGGCTTGGGAACTAACAATGGCTTCAATTGCAAACGGAGCGTCTCCCAGGATTTTATCCGGAATGGGTGTAAACATAATATACTGTGAGGCTTTCTCAGCTATAAAGCTTCGCTCGACTGGATCAGCGGGGGCATATTCAACGCCGGGCTGCATGGCGTCAGTGCCGGGCTGGGTGGCTCTGACTACAATTTTGCCTGCCCCGGTAACCATAAGTGTACTACCCCCTATGACAGCCGGACCTGAAACTACCTGGTAGAAAACCCGCAGCCCGGAACTGGCGAGAGCTCGTAAGAAAATGGGGCCACTTCCAAAGAATGTATCACCTATAGCCGGGAATGTAATGGTCTGAGGTCTCTTCAGCACGGTAAAGTCATTATTGCTTTCTACACTACCACCGGCAGTTAACAAAATTATTTTGCCACTGCCACTGTCAGCAGTAGCTGGTACTACGGCTTCAATTTTATCTTCGCTGATAATATTAAAAGTAGCGCCTATGCCATTAAATATAACATGAGTAGTAGTGCTTAATCCTTCACCCTGGATGGTAACGGTGGTGCCCGGCGCACCTGCGGCGGGTGAAAAAGAAGTAATAGTAGGTGCCAAGGCTTGGTAAAGTGCCCTGGCGATGGCATAAGGATCAGCGCCGCCAAAGTTACTGAGTACGGCCAGGGTTACTTTTCGCTCCGGCTGATGAACCATAACTGAACGGTAACCAGGAGCATCGCCATTATGACCCAGAAACTTCTCCGTACTGCTGATATGGGGTATAATTTTGATACCATAGCCCAGGTAATTTCCGTTAACATCGGGCGTTGTGTTAAAAGAGTTTAACATCAGGTCCAAGGTAGCTTTGCTCGTGGCCCGGCCCCCGAAAAGGGCAGAACCCCATTCGGCTAAGTCTTTGGCATCAGAAACCAGGCCGCCCCCGGAAAAAGCCAGTGAAACAAGACCCGTTAAAGGAAACCGGGAAATATTGGTGTAAGCATTCGGGAAAATGGGTTGGCCGGTTTGAATAAACACCGGGTTAAAAGGACTCAGGTTATCGTGCGGAGAGGCTAATAAGCCACGATTGCCATGCGGTTCCCGGATACCCATGTACATAGATTCTAACCCAAGCGGGTTGAAAAATCTCTCGCGGTAATGCTGCTCCAGGCGTTTCTGGGTGACGGCCTCTATCATAGCTCCCAAAATAATATAGTTGGTGCTGGAGTAGCGGCGGTTGCTACCCGTCGGGAAAAGCTGGTTGGTAAAAGAAATGGCTTCAGCGGCCGTCCAAACGCGGGTTGGCTGGGCGGCTACCAGTATGGCTAGTTGTGGCTCGATGGTATAGTCAGAAAACCCGCTCTCGTGGGCGAGTAGTTGCCGGATGGTAGCGGCGCTATTTAACCGAGGATTAATTTGGTTCAGCGGCAGGTATTTACTAACCGGATCATCCAGGCCAAACACACCTTCCTGCACCAGTTCCAGAACCAAGGCTGCCGTAAATGTTTTGGTTACACTATACATATACGACAGTGTATTGGGTGTAAAAGGAATGCCGCCCGGTAATAAGTTGTTTTGCGGATCGATGTTGCGGGCAGCATAACCGGTAGCTCCCTGCCACTCGGCTATTTCGTCTACTTTTATGGCCACTGCCATACCACCCACAAATGGTTTATTCGGGTCGTTCTGTATCGCGTCAATGGCAGCTTGCAGCCGGGCTTCGGTTTTAGGACCAAATCCTTGGCCGAAGGAGAGGAGGGGAAGCGTAATCAGAAAAATAAAGAGCCGACCAACCGGCCTGAAAAGAAAGTAAAAGTAGTTCTTCATATAACGCTGGCTTTTGGTAAAAAAAATATTAGTTTCGATTTAAAGAGATTATTACAAACAGAAATTGTGAACCAAACAGCGCGTGATTGTGCAATTTTCTGGTATACTGATTTAAATGCGCTGTTTATTAGGGTGTTATGGTCGGCGAATTCCTCGTTCTGATGTAGAAAAGCATAATTCAGTTATGATTTTAAAAGAATAAAATTAAAACTGAATTACACTTTTCTGAACTTACCTTATCCTTAGTGCTTTTTTTCTTAAGATGATAATTCAGAAGAGGTTATGCTCTAAATATAGAAACTGAATTTTAAATTAACAAAACTTTAAAATATATATTTTAATATTTTTTATTGTTATTGTTATGCGAGTGTGATTTGTGAAAGTTTCCTCCGGTAAAAAGGAGTTAGAATAAAATCCAATTGCTTTGTTCTGTTTTCTCAGTTTTATTCTAAATACCTATCTTGATGCGCGCAGTGTAAAGATATTGGGTTTCGCCGGGAGTACTTGGTTGTAAGTTTTGAGCGAAGATTTAATGATTTAAGCAATAGGTATGGATCTTAGGTTTTACAGAAGCCGACCAACAATATAATAGTATTTAAATCAAATCCGGAGAAAGGAAATTAAAGATGGTTCATAAGAAATAAAAAACCGCTACCAAGTTTCACCTTGTAAGCGGCTTCTTTTAAGCTTTCTAAAGTGTTTTGTTATCGGGCCAATCTGCGGAAGATTTAGCTTGGCTTTACTGTTTATTACATATAGGTCTATTAAACAGCCGAAAAAATCTAATATTTTGTTATTATTAATTTTGTAATCTGGCTTCCAGGGTAAGTTTGTAACTACCGGTAGCACCTGCATAAGCCGGTTCGAAGCTATTGGTAATACTAGTGCTATACTGCCCTTTGTTCCGTAACCGAATATTCAGAACCTGATTTGTTGGTAAATACCTGGCAGAAATACGGTAACGGCCAATGGGTACGTCCTGGGTTTGCCCGATAATTCCCCCGGTTAATTGCCGTTTAATAATCTGTCCGGTACTGCCGTCCACCAGCGGGCCAACCGGTTCCAGGGTCAGTTCCACTTGTTCCGTATCGAAAAAGCCTCCAACCATATCGCCGTATACTTCTACCAGTCCCCCGTAATAACCGCCTCCTCCAAATTCAGTAGGTTTAGGCCCCGATAATTTCCACCTTAAGTTTCGCACGGCTCCTTCAGTACCGGCAAAAGCCCCTTCTGTTTCGGGGTGCAGGTCAAAAGTATAAGACTGGTCGTTATGTTGTAGGCTTATGGTTCCGCGCACGTACCAGGAACCGGGGCTAAGTTTTAATTTATAATAGCCATTTGCATTGGTGCTGCCAAGAATATTATGGTTAAAGAATTGGGTGTTGTTAACGACTATTGCTGCGTTGGCAAGCGGGTTGCCTTTCGTATCGGTAGCTACGCCCGTGGCATAGCCTTTCTCTTCTGCTAAATCGGGCTGTGGCTGCGGCTCTGGTTCAGTAATGCAGCCGGTAGTTAGCCAGCCAACTAACAGCATCAGGTATAAAGCGTTAAATATTTTCATAAGACATTAGTTTTCGTTATTCTTACTTTAACCGTTTACCCAATATTTATAGCTTTCAAATAGCTAAGTTCCTTTAAATGATGGGTTTACTTAAGCAAAGATGTGCAACATAAAAGGAGCCTGAAAATAATATTAACTGAATGGCTGTTTTAGCAGGCTGAATGCCCGGCTTGAAATGTTAAAAGTCTAAGTAAATTATTTTAATTCCAGTAACGCACTGCTAGCATGCCATTAGAAATACCTAAGGCTACCTATGCCGGGCGAGGCGATCAGCATTTATATCTAAAACCTATTATCTGCCAGCGTTTATAGCAGTGTGATGAACTACTTTGGGCCTTTTATAAAAATTGGAAATACATGCAGCGAGCCTAAAAATCGGGTACCGCCCCTCATTGGTCTTGCATAATCCTCCTTTCACTTGTTTCGGAATTATCTGAGGTAGCCAAGCTATAAAGCATGTAGTTTGTAAAAGATAAAAAAGCCCCTGACTAGTTTTATCTCGTAAGCGGCTGATTTAAGCTTTGAAAGTGTGTTTTTATCGAACCAATTCCCTAATAATTTAGCCCCGCCTGCACCTGGGGTACATTTGCTTCAGTAGTACATTGGGTTTCACCGTCTGGCTCCAGATAAGGTTCCAGAATTGGAGCCATTCCCCGTAAGACTTGTACGGGTAACGATGAGGTAAAGCTAAAATCTGCTGCCTCCCGGCCCGGCACAAAAGTAGTGAGGGTGCCAAAGTGGCTGTTGCCGAGGAAAAACACAAAAGTGGCTGTGCGGTTCACTACGCGGGATGTCAGGCGGTACCCACTGGCGCTAACGGTTATCAGGCGGTTATCGCCAGTGCCGGTTTTACCCCCCATCGCTAGCGCGCTACCATCAGCCTTGGTAAAACCACCCTGCAGGCGGCGCGCAGTTCCGGTTTCCACCACCCCTGACAAGGCCTCCAGCACTGCTGCCGCTACTTCCGGGGCTATTACCTGTTCTCCCGCCACCGGCGAAGACTTTACAATGGTTTCGTAAGGGGTATTTGCTGCAAAATGTAATTTTTCGATGCGAACTTTTTCTTTATGAACCCCTTTGTTTAAAATAATACCCATCAGTTCTGCCAGCGCCGCCGGCCGATCGCCGGAGGAGCCCAGAGCAGTAGCATAAGAAGGCACCAGGTGTTCAAAAGGATAACCAAGCCTTTTCCATCTTTGCTGAATATCTTCAAAAGCATCTAACTCCAGGATAATACGGATGCGGGAATCGCGGGCCTGCTTAAAGCGTGTGCGGAACAGCCAGGCATATACTTCCTGGCGTTGGTGCTGGCTAGCTTCCACCACTTCGGTCCAACCAGCATGGGGGTGCCGTCGCAGGTAATCTAGCAGCCACAACTCCAGCGGATGAACGCCGGCAATGTAGCCCTGATCCGGTAGGTTATAGGCATAAGGGCCATACCTGTGGTACAGTTCCATAATTCTTTTATGCATGAGCTTCTCCTGGGGCAAGCGCTGGCGCAGAAACTTACTGAAACTCACCGAGTCCGTTTCGGGGTACAAGTAGCGGTGCACGGCAGCCAGCCGTACCGAATGCTGCCGCAGCCCACTCAGAAACAGGTTAATCCGCTCTTCCTCCAGCCTATCTTTGTACTTGCGCCAGAAGCGCAGCAAGAATTTTTTACCTTCCCGGTCGGCAAACCGGGTCAGGTATTCCCGGCGGCGCGGGTCGTGGTCGTTACGGAGCAATGCCACCGGGCTGCCGGTTGTGTGGTAGGTGCTGTAACGCACCAGGTCCCGCATCAACCGGATAAATGGCAGGTTAATCGATTTTAGCAAAGCCTCCCGCACCGTAGGATTACTCCTGTTACCTTCGCCGCGGAAGTTATGGAAGGTATGGAGGCCGCCGCCAGTAAAAAAGACTTCCCGTGGGCTGGCCGCGTAACGCCGCTCCGTGGCTGCCCGGAGAATTGCCGGCAGGCTCTTCTCTTCTGCCCGGAGCAAATACGCCAGTGCCCACCGGCTCAGGTTATCCTGCGGTTCTGCTAAGGCCTGGCGCAAAGCTTTTGGCGGCTGATTGGCATAGCGTTTATAAATTTCGGCGACAACATCCAGATAGTGGACAAATACCCGCAACTTGGCAGTAGAGCCTAATTCCAGTTTGCTGCCTTCATTTATATCAAAGGGCTGATCTGTATTATCGGTGTGAACACGTACCAGGTTACCCTGGGGCGTGCTTTGAAATAAGGTGAAGCTGTAGCGTACCTGTCGGGTTTGTTCTGAGGTTAGCATGCGTTCTCCCAGGATACCCGAGTTCCGGGCAAATTCGGGGTTACTGAGTTGATTAAGGTAAGCGCTAACCTGTTCCTGCAGTTCCTGGTGCAGGGTAGTAGAAGCGGTAACGTCCATCCGGTCGAGGTCATACAAGGTAGTACCCAGCAGTTCGGATAGATAAGTGCGTACCATCAGAATACCCTTATCAGTTTCCTTCGGCGCTTCTGGGGCATCTTTGTTGAAGTCGCGGAAAGTTACTTCCTGAGATAGAGCGGCATCCCGCAGTTCAGCCCTGATATAACCATTATTTGCCATCAGCCGAAGGTAGCTTTCGGTCCGGGCGCTCAGTTCCGCCCGCCCATCCGTCCCTAAAAAATAATACGGTCGGCGCTGAGCAATTATCAAGGAAATTACCTGCCGCAGCGCTAGTCCCTGGGCCAGCAGCGTATCCCCCTGCGGATCCGGGAGGTGCAACAATCTGTTCACCTGTTCGAAATCTGCCCCTAACCAAACCCATAAGCCATCTCCCAAGCCGTGTACTTCGCCGTACCCCGGAGCGGCCGAGAGTGGCACCGAGTTCAAATAAGTAAGCACCAGTCCCTGGCGCGCCGGGAGGGTCTCCGGCCCGTGCTGGTAAATCCGCACGCTTGCCGAAATCATTTGCTGCAGTTTGCCGTGGTGGTCAGCAGTAATTCCTCCTGGTGAATGGCGATATTTTTCAATCTGCGTGGCAAGGGTGCTGCCGCCCATCCGTTTGTAATCAAGGCCAATAACCTGAGCGCCCTCGTGCACAATGGCCCTGCCAAAACGTACCCAGTCAACCGATGGGTTCATGTAAACTTTAGTGGTGTCTAGTAACTTTCGGTTCTCTACAAATAACAGGGATTGTATAATAAGGGGGGAAACAGCTTCGAAACGGGTAAATACGCGCCTGGGGTAAAGCGATTGATAAACAGATTCGCCCCGGCAGTCCATAATATTTAGCCCCGCCTGGTGCTTTTCCCGATACGGGGTAAAGAATCCCTGCGAGATATATTCGACCAGGTCAGGAGAGAAACGGGTCTGGTATTGGATCGCCATACCCCGTGCTTGTAACCGCGCTAGTAGCTGCGGTAACTTGGAATAGCCAAGGCGCTGGTCATAGGGCCCGCTAGCTGGATAAACAATGGTATCGCTTGGGCCGGCCTTCAGGTTATAACGCAGATTAGCTGCATAGTCCGATATTTTCCGGGCCTGTATTTTTGAAGTCTGCATTTCGTAAGCTACGGCAGCCAGCACGGCCATAATACCCAGGAGCAACAATCCTAGCCAAATCCACTTCCACGCAAACCCACGCTTCTTCTCTTTCCTGTCCTCATGGGTGGGACGGTGTTTAATAACTAACATTATTGGATTATTTATAGGCTTAAACCAGGTAGGTTTTATCTATATATATACGTTTACATGGTTTTAAAGGTGATGAAAACGGCTTATAAATTTGAACCAGAAATACGCCTTTGGGTAGATGCAAGAAAGTCATACAAGCTTGTTTATGAAATGGTTATTTTATAGATTAGTTTGGAAAGAGGCTTCTGGTAGTATAGTAATTTCAGGCAGGAGGTGTTATTGGCCTAATCTCAATCTTACAAGTGTGTGCGCTAAAATATATTGGAACTATATCAAGGTGTATGCAAGTTTGAATTGAAGCTGTTTCGTATTTAAATTAAAAGCAGGGATGGCCGCCATTGGTGGCGTTATTAAAGCCAATTTTAAAGCCTTCGCCCGACTACCTGCCGGTAAAAATACCTATAAAGGGTTGCTAATTAACCAATTATTAATAGGCTAAAAAGCTTCATTATTTTCTGAAGCTGTGTTATAGGAGGAAAGCTCTACAAGAACCAATTATTCTTCAATCATTTACCAGTAGCTGGTACCTATGTTTTGTTGGATGGTGCAGCGGCTTTTATCTGCTTATTTTAGGCATTCATCCAGTGACTTCCGGGTTTCATTCAAACTAATTTTCATCCGCTTAAATCCTGATGCATATTTGTAAGGCAACCACATAAAAAGAAAGCCGGTTGCTAAAACAATAAAGAACACTGACCCTACAAACACCATAAAACTATGAAAAAGATTATCTTAACCCTGGTTCTGCTGGCACCAACCGTCTTTGGTTTTGCTACTGACCGCCAAGCCGTAACCGCCAGCACGCGTTACGAAAACAGCAAAATGTACCGCCAGCCCGGTACTTCTACCGAAGTGCTGAAAGCCTTGAAAAGCGCCGACGAGATCGTAGTGGTGCGGCGCTACAACAGTAGCTGGAGCATCGTGACTGTGGACGGGCAAGTAGGTTACGTGCTCACGGCAGAGCTGGCGCAACCCAAAAAACCGGCAACTTACCAGGTCATAGCCAAAAAGTAAACCGGTAAGTTTAAAGAAAGTCTTTAGCCCGTAAGCCAACAACTTTCTCCCGAACTGCTTTTAACTGCTCCAGAGGGTTAGCCCCGTAAGGCTTCTTACCAGTGCTGCTAGCCCCGTAAGGCTTCCGCTGGTGTTCCTGATACCCCTGCCGCAGCATATTATTTTTTGGCATTACTTGTTAAGTAAAATTGCAGTAATAGCCAGCGCAGCGGAATAGGTAAAGTAAATATTAATGCATAATTGTTTTAACAAAATCGCAGAAGAGCGGTACTGGTGATAATTCTTAGCAACCGAAGGGTCGCTAATAGCACACTCGGAAAGATTTTGTTAAAACCCGCGGTAAGCAAGCACATGCTTAAGAGGGACAAGTTAATACTAATGTGCTCAGTTATTAACGACTCCTTCTTTCCGTACTCAACAACCATAAAGATTAAAGGAGCCAATTCTGGTAACAGGGTGGGCTTCTTTTGCGTGTAGTAGGCTATAAATTGCTGAACTGCCCAAGAGATTATTCCACTTATTTTTATCCACTTCAGGTAAGGGGCCAAGTAAGAGGTACTCTAAAGCCCCTTACTTGCTTAATGCCATTTATTTCTCCATTGTACTGTACCTCAGCAAAGAATTTACCTGTAGCTTACAAGTTGATCCGTTATCATTTTCTTCCCATAAAAATATTAAATAAGGGTCACGTTATCAGCTTAAAACTACCTGGTTTTATGTTTTCTGAAAATGAAATTAGTACCAGTTACTACCTGATTAAAGCTAGTTACTTTAGACCAAGTTTCTCCGGCTTTATCATCTGAACTGGCCTTTATCGGAGAACAGTTAAAAGTTGATAGATTTCAACTGTTTTTTCTTTTAATATTTATTTATATAAATATATTTAAGGAGAAATGATGGCCAAATATTGTCTGGAAAAATAAATATGAAAAAGGCTTTACTAGCTATGTTAATGCTGCTGTGTCTTCTTGGCTGCAAGAAGGATAATAAAGAGATTGCAGCCCCTACTCAGCCGGTCTGTTATCCAACAAAGGTTAGCACTAACGGGAGAGAATATTTGTACCAGTATGATGCTAAAGATAAGCTCAGCAACTTTATTGACCCTTATAATTACCCCATAAAATTTGTGTACGATGCCAACAACAGGTTAATTAAAATAAACTATTACTTTGACTTTAATGAAGCAAATGTTGTTGCAACTGAGCAGATAGAATATAATGCAAAAGGACAATGGTCAAAAATTACTTATGCCGAAACAGGGGATATAAATAAAACCGAAAGAACGTATGAGTATGATGCTAATGGCAACCGGACCATGATTAATTTCTTCAAAGATGGTAAACGGCAGTGGAGTTATGCTTACGAATACACCAATGGGAACTTAGCTGAACTAAAATATATTGACGACGCTAACCGGCATGGTACCTCTTTTGTATTCGAATACGATACCAGCAGAGAAAATAAACTGGCGAAATTTGAAGAAACGATGCACGTTGGGTTTTCTTCCTATGGCTTTGGGAATATCTGGACACCTTCGAAAAATATGATAAAGAAAATAAACTTAAAGGAGACTGGTGGTCCAACTGTATTCTACGCCAGCTATACCTATGAATATAATGATAAGGGTTATCCTACGAAGTTAACTACCTTTACCGACGATGTTAATCAAGACGGCCTGAAAAACGACCCTGCCTCTTTCGTTTACGAATATACCTATCAATGTAAATAATTACCGCTCTTGAATTCCCAGACCTGCTCGCCAGTGTAAGGCTATTAGGTAAAGGGCTATAGGAGAAAACAGCTTTTTAGCTCATTCTGGTTTTTCGAATAAATAGATGGGGTATTCAAGATGTAAGTAGCTAGTATGTAATTTGTGTGCAAACAAAAAAGCCACTTACAAGTTTTATCTCGTAAGTGGCTAATTTTTAAGCTCCCCCTCTTGGGCTTGAACCAAGGACCCCATGATTAACAGTCATGTGCTCTAACCAACTGAGCTAAGGAGGAGTTTGGGATTCGATTGGTGTCGAATTCGGATGCAATATTACGGCGCTTTACGCTACGATGCAAGCCTTTTTTAGAAAAATTTATTCTTTTTTTATGCTGTATGCTTCGTTAAAATATTAGTTAGTGATATACAGGAAATTACCTTGCAGGGTAGTACCGTACTGCCGCAGGGGATAAGTAGCCGGTCCGCCGGTAACCTGGCCAGAGAGGTCGAACTGGGAGCCGCAGCAGGGATCTTTCAGAAATAAATTAGAAGCATCTACCTCTACAATGCCGCAGGCATCTTCGGGTTTATATGGGCAGTTGCGTTCGATGGCTCGGTAGCGGTTAGCATTTTCGCGGATAACAATAATGCCCCGTACGCCCGCATTCAGGTACACGTAGCCGTTATCCTGGCGCAGCCGGTTGTACTGAATATTGGTGAGGTTAAGCTGCTCGTTTACGATTACGTTAGGAATAAGCGGCGCCTCGGTATTGTCCTCGCAGCTGGCGAGAGACAAAAATAGCCCTGCAATTATATAATTACGAATAGTCATAAAATCCTTTACCCGTTTTTCTTCCGAGGTGGCCCGCATCCACTTTCTTTTCCTGTATTCTGCTGGGTCGAAACCGCGCCTCAAAGTTAAATGCTTTAAACAACGAGGTAGTTACCGCCAGGTTTACATCATTGCCAATTAAATCCATTAGCCGGAAAGGCCCCATTTTAAAGCCCGTAGCTTCCAGTAGCTTATCAATGATTTGTTGGTCGGCTACCTGTTCTTCCAACAGTTTCAGCGACTCCAGGTAATAATGCCGGGCTACCCGGTTAACGATAAATCCCGGCGAATCTTGCAACTGCACCGGGGTTTTATTTAACTGCCGGACTAAATCGGTTACTACCTGCATGGTTTGAGTAGAGGTAGCTACTCCTGCTACTACTTCTACCAACGGCATCAGCGGTGCCGGATTAAAAAAGTGCATCCCAATCAGCCGCGCCGGGTTTTCTAGACCGGCGGCTAGGCGGGTAATTGAGAGCGAAGAGGTGTTGGAGGCCAGAATACAGGCAGGTGTATTGATAGTGATAAGTTCTTTGAAAATGCCCTGCTTTACCTCCAGTTTCTCGACTACAGCCTCAATTACTAAATCTACGATTAAGTCCAGGGTATCCAGGGTAAATTTAAGATTAGTCAAAGTGGCTTGCACCTGCTCCTCGGTTAGTTTGCCTTTTTCCCGGCTTAGGTGCAGGTTCTGCGTAATGGTGGTTTGGGCGTTATCTAAAGCTGCGGCATTAATATCAAAAAGAATGGTGCGGAAGCCGGCCTGGGCGCACACCTGCGCAATGCCGTGGCCCATGGTGCCTGCGCCCACTACGCCAATGGTTTTTATCTCTGGCATGCTTTCGTTGCTCGTTAATCGTTATTCGTTCTACGGATAGCCGCCATTGGATATCACCTTTTCAAAAATAATTCTTTTTAGGTTTAACCAGAACTAAGAACAGCCTTCTCCTGATAACGAACAACGATTAACGAGCAACGAATAACGATTAAAGCGATTGAAACTGGCGCAGGAACCGCATATCGTTTTCGGTGAACAGGCGCAAATCTTTTATCTGGTACTTCAGCATGGTAATACGTTCGATGCCCATACCAAAGGCAAAGCCGGAATATTTTTCGGGGTCGATGCCGCAGTTGCGGAGTACTTCCGGATCTATCATGCCCGAACCGCCAATTTCTACCCAGCCGCTGTGCTTGCAAATATTACAGCCGGTGCCTTTGCAAATCAGGCACGAAATATCAATTTCGGCGCTGGGCTCCGTAAACGGGAAGAACGAGGGGCGGAACCGGATTTTGGTTTCGGGTCCGAACATTTCCTGCACAAAATAATAAAGCGTTTGCTTCAGGTCGGCAAAGCTTACGTTCTCGTCAATAAATAAACCTTCTACCTGGTGAAACACGCAGTGCGCCCGCGCCGAGATGGCCTCATTCCGGAAAACGCGGCCCGGCGATAGCGTCCGGATGGGCGGTTTCTGGTTTTCCATTACCCGCACCTGCACACTGGATGTATGGGTGCGCAGCAGCATATTGCCTTCCACGAAAAACGTGTCCTGCATGTCGCGGGCCGGGTGGTTTTCGGGAAAGTTCAGGGCCGTAAAGTTATGCCAGTCATCTTCAATCTCGGGGCCTTCAGATAAGTTAAAACCAATGCGCTCGAAAATGCGGATTATTTCTTCGCGCACCACCGTTAAGGGGTGGCGGGTACCCAAAGTGCTGGGTACCGGCGGCAAGGTAAAATCAATATTTAATTTTTCCTGGCCGTTGCTGCTGGCTTCCAGTTGTTCCTGCATCTGGTTAAATTTAGCCTGCGCCAATTCTTTCAGCCGGTTTACTTCCTGGCCATAAGCTTTCCGTTGATCCGGCGCTATATTTTTAATATCGTCGAATAAATCGGCAATCTGGCCTTTACGACCCGTATACGAAATCCGAAATTGCTCTAAAGCCTCTTTGTTTTGAATAACAAAAGCTTCAACTTCCTGGGTTACTTTATTTACTTTTTCGAACATAATTGCAAATATAAGTACTTATCGGTTTCCTGTCACTAACCCGGCCATCCCGAATTTAATATTGTCCTGGTGTTTGGTAACAAGGGTATTGGATTGCTGGTGTAAAATATTTAAATTAACTATAGAAATCAGACTTACTTCCGGGTGCTGTTCGGGAATCAGGTTTTGAAATTGCCTTTTTAATTAACCACCTTAAATATTTAATAATGAAACTTACCCGACGCCGTTTTTTTGCTTTCCTGGCCGGCCTGCCTTTAATAGGCTTGTTGTCGGGAATATCGTTGCGCCTTGCCGGAAAAACCCTGGAACCTACCCCGGCCTGCGACGATCATGATGAACCCACCCCGCCCCAGACCGAAGGCCCTTATTTTACGCCCAACTCGCCGGAAAGAAGTAATCTGCGCGAAAAAGGCCTGAAAGGCACGGTACTGGTTTTAACAGGGCAGGTCCTGAATACGGATTGCAAGCCGGTAAGCCGCGCCTTGCTGGACTGGTGGCACTGCGATGATGCCGGCCACTATGACAACGAGGGCTTTACTTTACGTGGGCACCATTTTACCGATAAGCTAGGTAATTTCCGGCTCGAAACCATTGTGCCGGGTTTGTACCCGGGCCGTACCCGCCACCTGCACGTGAAAGTACAGGCGCCCGGCAAGCCAATATTAACCACCCAGTTGTATTTTCCTGACGAACCGGGTAACCGGCGCGATGGTATATTTAAACCGGTGCTGGTAATGGATGTAAAACAAACGGCCAGCCAAATGCAGGCTGGTTATACCTTTGTGTTGAAGGCTTGATGAGTTAATGTAATAAGAATAAGCAGGGTGGTTTAGCTAAATTTTTTACGACGGCTAAGAGCAAAATGGCCTGGCGCAGGAGTTGGTAAGGGCTTGAAAAATATTCTGTTAAATAAAATGCTATCAGCAAAATATTTATAACTTCAGGCCTGATACTTAGTTATACCCTAAACAAAATTACTATGAGAAGAATATTATCGCCTTTTAACCTGATGCTTATACTGGTTTGCTTTTTGATAAACACGGCAGCTAGCATAGCGGCCAATCCCCAGCCCCCCACCAAAAGCCAGATGGCCGCCGATTGGCAGCGGGCCAAAGCATATACCAAAGAATATTTAGATGCCATGCCGGAAGAAGGTTTGGGTTTTAAACCTACACCGGAAATGCGCAGCTTTGCCGAACAGATGCTCCACTTAGCCAACGCGAATTTTATGTTTGCCGCTACAGCTTCGGGTAAGGCCAATCCGTACCAGGGTAAAAATCTGGAAAAGCTACCCGAATACAGAACCAAAGCAGCCCTGGCTAAAGTAGTGCTGGAAAGTTATGATTTTGTGACGGATGCCATCAACGGAACAACTGATGCCCAGTTAAACGAGAATATGAAGTTATTTAACCAGGAGTTATCAAAAGGGTTAGCTTACGAGAAAGCTTTTGAGCACCAAACCCATCACCGCGGTCAGACTACCGTTTACATTCGCCTGAAAGGTATTAAACCACCTAACGAGAAATTATTTTAAACGACTTTGCTAACCAAATCCCCGTAAGCACCTGCTTATGGGGATTTTGCTTTATATAACTACTGCTGACTGATTTCGGAGATTAGTACACTGTAAATCTAAAAGCCGGAGTTAGGCGGAGGTACCTCATCCCCCAACCCCTTCTCCTCCGGGCGAAGGGGAGCTCCGGTAACGCTTCTTTTAAGTGAAACGCTTCTAATAACAGATGAAATATTGTAGTGTATCCTATGGTGGATTCTATAAATTAGCGACTAAAGTAAATTCCTCTAAACTGCTTTAACCTATGTTACTACTTATGGAATACCAGCATTAGTTTTCCCATTCTCTTTAAAAGCTTCCTTAAGAAATAAAACAGCATTATTGCACTAGTTGTAATACTAATCAAAGTCCCTCTCCTTTTTCAGGAGAGGGATTTAGGGTGAGGTCCTCCAAAAATATGCGTACATCCTAAAGCTTCTTAGCTAGTTAAACTGGCCGGCAATACCAGGCGTTTTCCCCTACAACAAATCATTCAAATATTTTTCTTCTCTCGGTTTATAGTTTATAGACCATTAACTGTATTGCTGATGGCCCTATCTATGAGCTTCCTACAGGGATTTACTTAGATATTCTCTGCGGCGGCTACCTCATTTTATTAGGATTAATTTAAACAAATTAGGTTAAAGATGGCTTTTTTTGAATAAAAAGCCTTTGTAATTAAACAAAGTACTTTACCTTTGCCGCCCGAATGAACGTTCATTTGGAAAGCAGAAGAGGTAGGATTGGAAAATATAGCAGATAAGAAAAGGGCCATATTCGAAAGTACGCTGGTGTTAATCAAGGAAAAAGGATTTCATGGTACGCCCATGAGCCAGATTGCCAAAAACGCCGGGGTAGCAGCCGGTACTATTTACCACCATTTCGATAGCAAGGAAACCCTTATTCTGGAATTATATACTTACATCCGGGATAAAATGCTGGAAGCCATGCTGCAACTGGATAATGAAGCCATGGATTACAAAGACCGGTTCTTTAATTTCTGGATTAGCCATTGCCACTTTTACGTTAAAAACCCCAATGCGCTCTTCTTTATGGAGCAATTCGTGAATTCGCCCTATAGCAACCGCGACCCGCTGCAGGAAAACGAACGCTTTCAGAACACTTTCCGCGACCTGATAAAAGCCGGCGTGGAGACGGGGTTGTTAAAACCCATCGACCATTTAATTCTGAGCGCCCTGATTCATGGTACTATTGTAAACGTGGCTAAAATGCACCTGTGTCAGCGGGTTGTAATTGGCGAAGCCGAGTTGCAGCAGATAGTGGAGGTAATTTGGGATGGCATGCACCAGCAACCTAATGGCGCTGCCACCAGCTAGGAATGTACGGTAAAATCGGTAAGCCGATAACCGGTAAATGAATATTTAAATAATTAGTAAACTTAATATGAAACGAGTACGATTGCTTTGGTGCCTGGCGGTGGGTTTACTGTGGTTTCCGCTGGAAACCGCAGCGCAGGTCAGAACGGATAGCGTAGCCGGCGGCCTGACGCTGGAACAATGCCTCGCTTTTGCGTTGGCGAACCGACCCGTAGTGCAGCAGGCCCAGCTCGACGAACGAATTGGGGAGCGCGAAATCAGGGCGAGTTTAGCGGGTTGGTTGCCACAGCTGAATGCCCAGTATAACCTGCAGCATTATTTAAAAATGCCGATTACGTTGTTCCCGAACGATGCCGGGGTGCCTACGCCCCGCACCATCGGTGTAGCCAATACCTCTAACGTATTGCTACAGGCTAACCAGACCCTTTACAGCAACGATGTGCTGCAGGCGAGCCGGGCCGCGCGTTTTGTGCGGTTGCAAGACGACCAGAACACCATCAATACCAAAATAAATACAGTTGTAACAGTTAGCAAAGCTTTTTACGATGTGCTGCTTACCCAGGAGCAACTCCGCATTTTAAACGAAGCCATCACCCGACAGGAGAAGCAATTGCAGGATGCCAAGGCGCAGTACGAGCAAGGACTGGTAGATAAAACCGATTTTCAGCGGGCTAGCATTACGCTGGGCAATATTCTCAGCGATCGCAAACGGGCTTTGGAATCGGTGCGGTTTAAACACACCTATTTAAAAGAATTAATGGGTCTGGCTCCGGAAAAGCCTTTAAAATTAGCTTTTAACCCAAGCCAGATGGAAGGTAATATTTCCGTAGATACTACCCAAAATATTACTTTTGCCAACCGCATTGAGTATCAGCAACTGCAAACCCAGAAGCAACTGCAAAACTTAAATATTAATTATTTCCGCTGGGGTTTTCTGCCCACGGTTTCCGCTTTTGCCAATTATAACCTGGTTTATCAAAATAACCAGTTCAACGAGTTATTTAATCAGTCTTATCCAAACTCCCTGGCAGGGCTGAGTGTAGCCTTGCCAATATTTCAGGGTACGCGCCGCATTCAGAATTTACGCCGGGCCCAGTTGCTCGATCAGCGTTTAGACCTGGACATGCTGGATTTACGCAACCGCATCACCTCGGAATACGACCAGGCACTGGCTAATTACAAAAGCGACCTGACCGAATGGCAAACCACCAAAAACAACGTGGCCCTGGCCGAAGATGTGTATCGCATTATTAAGCTGCAATACAATGAAGGCATTAAAACTTATCTGGATTTAATAACCGCCGAAACCGACCTGCGGGTAACGCAGCTGAATTATTTTAATGCTCTTTACCGGGTGCTGGCCAGCAAGCTGGATGTGCAGCGCGCCCAGGGTGCCATCAGAGTAGATTAATCCTAAACAGAAGGAATATTTTAGTTATATGAAAAATAATTTATTAACGCTGACCGCTTTGGTAACCGGCACGCTGCTGGTAACTGCCTGCGGTAAATCGCCCAACGCGCCGGCCCAGAATCCGATGAATGCCCCGGTGCCGGTTAATGCTTACACCGTTTCGCAGGAGCAGGTGGTGGGTACCGATACCTATCCCGGCACTGTAGTTCCCCTGAACGAAGTAGAATTGCGCCCGCAGGTAAGCGGCTACATTACAAATATGTATGTGCAGGATGGCCAGCTGGTAACCAAAGGCCAGAAATTATACGAAATCGATCGCACCCAATACCAGGCTACTTACAACCAGGCCCAGGCCAATCTGCGCAGTGCCCAGGCTAACCTCGAAAGAGTACGGCAGGATGCCGAACGCTACGAAAACCTGGCGAAGCAGGATGCTATTGCCCGGCAACGCGTAGATTACGCCCGCGCCGAACTAAGTACCGCACAAGCCCAGGTAGCAGCGGCTCAGGCGGGGGTTTCGGGGGCCTCTACCAATTTGCGTTATTCCGTTATTACGGCGCCTATGAGTGGCCGCATTGGCATTTCCCAGGTTAAAGTGGGTAGCCAGGTGTCGCCGGGCCAAACACTCATCAATACCATTTCGGCCGATAACCCGATTGCGGTGGATATTGTAATTAACGAAACCGAAGTACCCCGCTTTGTGCGGTTACAGAAAAAATCTGCTGCCGACTCAACTTTTACCATTCAATATTCCGATGGCAGCGTTTATCCGCATGCGGGTAAAATCCAAGCCATCGACCGGGCCATTAATCCGCAGACCGGTACCATTACGGTGCGGGTAAGCTTCCCTAACGCAGAGCGGGCCTTAATACCCGGCATGACAGTAGTTTTGCGGGTGCGGAACGAAGATATTGGCCGCCAGTTGGTTATTCCGCATAAAGCAGTTACCGAACAGATGGGTGAGTTTTACGCCTATGTTATCAGCGGCGATTCGGTTCTGCAGAACAAGCTAAGCCTGGGCACCCGCGTGGCCGATAAAATTGTGGTGCGCGAAGGCTTGAAAGACGGCGATAAAATTGTGGTGGAAGGTACTCAGAAATTACGGCCGGGCGCCAAAATTACCCTGGGTACACCGCAACCGCCCGCCGGGCCCGCCGCCGGCAGATAGTATTTTAGTATTTAGTTGTTAGTGATTAGCTTTTTTTAGGAAGGTTCAGGTTTAATCTTTTGTTAAATCAGCCGGACTTATCCTGAACAGCATCGCTTTAAAATTCATAAAAGATTGGGAAGGTTCCGGTAGAATATTATAAATCAACTTGTAACCTGCAGCTTTTAACATTTAACCCCATATGATATCAGAAGTATTTATAAGAAGGCCGGTTACCGCCATTGTTATCTCGCTGGTAATTATGCTGGTGGGTACGCTGGCCATTTTAAACCTGCCGGTGAGTCAATACCCCAATATTACTCCGCCAGTAGTATCTATTAACGGTAACTATACAGGGGCCGATGCTCAGACGGTGGAGCAAACGGTGGCAACGCCCGTGGAAACCCAGGTAAACGGTACGCCCGGCATGACCTATATGTCGTCGAACAGTACCAGTACGGGGCAGATGTCGATGAACGTAAACTTTGAAGTAGGCACCGATATAGACATTGCCACGCTGGATGTACAGAACCGGGTAAGTATTGCCGAACCACGTTTGCCGGAAGAAGTGCGCCGGTTGGGTTTAACCGTTCGGAAACGGAACCCGACCATTATGATGGTGGTAACTTTTTACTCGCCCAATGGCACCCACGATATTAAATTCCTCGACAACTACACCAATATTTACATCCGCGACGCTATTTTGCGGGTGCCGGGGGTAGGTGATATTAATACCGTAGGCGAAGAATTTAGTATGCGCGTTTGGTTACGGCCCGATAAGCTGGCTCAAATGGGCGTAGCCCCGACAGAGGTGGCCGCCGCCCTGCGGGAACAGAACGTACAGGTAGCCGCCGGTTCGGTGGGTGGCGCGCCCCAGTTTTCTACCCAGGCTTTTGAATACCCGTTAACCATAAATGGTAAATTAACCGGGCAGGAGCAATTCGAAAATATTGTGGTCCGGACGCGGCCCGAGGACGGTTCGCTGGTTTATCTGCGCGATGTGGCCCGGGTAGAATTGGGCAGCTTTAATTACACCCGCCAGGCTTTCGTAAACGGCAAGCCCGCTACCTTCTTGCTGGTATACCAATCGCCGGGCAGTAATGCCATTGCTACTGCCGACGGGGTTTACGCCGCTTTGGCCAACCTGAAGAAGTCTTTTCCGAACGATATGGACTATAAAGTATCTTTCGAGTCGGTATCGGTGGTGCAAGTGTCTATTGACGAGGTGGTGAAAACCCTGGCAGAAGCGTTAATTCTGGTAATTCTGGTGGTATTTTTGTTCCTGCAGAACTGGCGGGCTACGCTCATCCCCATCCTGGCCATTCCAGTTTCTATTGTGGGTACTTTTATTTTCTTTATCCCGCTGGATTTTACCATTAATACGCTTACCTTATTCGGGTTTGTGCTAGCTATTGGTATTGTGGTAGATGATGCCATTGTGGTGGTTGAAGCGGTGCAGCATTATATTGATCACGAAGGGCTATCGGCGAAAGAAGCAACCCGCAAAGCCATGAAAGATATTACCGGGCCGGTTATTGCCATTGCCTTAATTCTGGCGGCGGTATTTATTCCGGTAGGTTTTATACCGGGTATTGTGGGGCGGTTGTACCAGCAGTTTGCCATTACCATCGCTATTTCGGTATTAATTTCGGCCTTTGTGGCCCTTACTTTAACCCCGGCTTTGTGCTCGCTCATGCTGAAGCCCATGAAGCTCGATGAAAACTCGCGCGGCCTGAACAAGTTCTTCTACAAGTTTAACCAATGGTTTGCCCGTGTTACCAACTCTTATTCCAAAGGCGTGCGCCGGAGCATAAAAGCCGCCCCGCTGGTGCTTATATTGCTGGCTTGTATTTATGTGGGTACCGTAGGTTTATTCCAGATGAAGCCTACCGGCTTTATTCCGACGGAGGACGAAGGCCGGCTATTTGTAACGTTTGAATTACCCCAGGCAGCTTCCAGTACCCGTACGGTGGCCGTATTAAAACAAATTTCGGAAGAACTGCGCACCACGCCGGGCATTAATAATTACTCGGCCATTGCCGGGCTTAATATTCTGAACTTCTCTATTAAGTCTAACAGCGGTACCATCTTTGTGCAACTCAAGCCCTGGAAAGAGCGGAAGGAAGCGGCCCAGCAGTTAGCCGGCATTATCCCGACGCTGCAACAGCGGTTTGCCAAAATTAAGGATGCCAATATTGTGGTGGTACCGCCGCCGGCAATTCCGGGTTTGGGTGCTACCGGTGGTTTTAGTTTTATGCTGCAGCAGCGCGAAAGCACCGACGATATTAAAGCTTTTGAAGGCGTAGTAATGAACTTTCTGGCGGAGGTACGCAAGCGGCCCGAGATAGCCGGCGCCTTCTCGTTCTTTACGGCCCGCACACCGGGTTATCAGTTGAATGTAGACCGTGAGAAAGTTAAAAAACTGGGTGTTTCACTCACCGATGTTTTCTCGACCATGAGTACGTACATGGGTAGCCAGTATATCAACGATTTTACCATGTACGGCCGTAATTTCCGGGTAGTGGCCCAGGCCGATACGGCTTTCCGCGACAATATCCGGGATTTACAGCAATATTACGTCCTCAATCGACAAGGACAGCAGGTGCCTTTAAGTGCGTTGGTGTCGTATAAAGTTACCGAGAATGCCCCGGTGGTATCGCACTATAATTTGTTCCGGTCTACAGAAATAAACGGAAATGCCGCGCCGGGTTATAGCTCCGGTCAAGCTATTCAGGCCTTGGAAGAAGTGGCGGCGCAGGTGTTGCCGGCAGGTTACGGTTATGAGTTCTCCGGCTTAAGCCGCGAAGAATTATCGTCGGGGAACAGCACCATTTATATATTTGCTTTATCGATTACGCTGGTATTTTTGTTATTAGCGGCGCTTTACGAAAGCTGGTCGGTACCGTTCTCGGTTCTGTTAGCGGTGCCTTTAGGGGCCTTTGGTGCTATTGTTGCGCTGATTTTCCTGCCCAAACTCTCGAATAATATTTACGCCCAGATTGGTTTGATTACGCTGATTGGTTTGGCGGCGAAAAATGCGATTCTGATTGTGGAGTTTGCCAAAGAGCGCGTGGACCACGGCGTAGAAATATTAACCGCTACCCTGGAAGCTGTTAAACTGCGTCTTCGCCCGATTATTATGACCTCGCTGGCCTTTATTTTAGGTGTGTTGCCGCTGGCTTTTGCTTCGGGGGCCGGGGCGGTTGCCCGCCAAACCATCGGCTGGACGGTGGTAGGAGGGATGCTCTCGGCTACGTTCCTGGCCTTATTTGTCGTGCCGGTATTGTTTATGGTAATTACCCGCTTTGCCTACGGTAAAAAGAAACTAGCCGAATTGCAGGAGCTGTACCCCAAAGTAGATTACGACCACGACGGCGAAGGCTTTGCCCATTAATTTTCCTGTTTTCTTTTATAGCCAAAAAAGCCCCGCCTGTTATGAGCGGGGCTTTTGTTTTAATCTTGGGGAGATAACTTGGTTTAGCTTCAACTAAAATATATAAAGTTATCTTAGTTAATGTTTATTTTTGTTCTTTTGATTTTATTCTCATGATTAGCCGTTTAACTAATATAACATCAATAAACAAGAGAAAAAGGACTACCAAACCAAGTAGGAAGAATCCTTCAAAATCCAAATTTTTATATTCAGGTCTGACTATCTTCTCATAGAGAGAACCAAAATACACTATAATTAATAATCCAGTGTAAACAATGAAAATAACACTTAGAATATTTTTCAAGGTTTTCATTGTTGTTTAAAATTTAAATATTCTGCCAAACTATTTGCTAATGTCTCAGCGGTTCAGGCAATTTATACTATGCTAAACAGCTTCACTTTCAGTTCTACTAAATAAAATATTATGACAGTTAAATAGTTAAATTTTCTTACTGGTTTCTGGCTTCTACAGGTAAATCTTCCAGTTGCGCGTAGCTTAGTTTCCAGTTACCCTCTTTATCTTTTTTCCAGAGCAGCATAAAATTACCTTCGCCGTAACCATGGGGCTGGTTTGGCCCTTCGGGTAAAACATCCACCGAAAAAGTACCGGCTTCGTAGGCTATCTCGCTATCCGTAGCCGAACTAACCACATTGGTTTTTAAATCTGCAATGGTCCCAATCGTAGCCCGTACCCACTTGTCGGCTACTTCGGATTTACCGTTAAAATGAACTTCGCCTTGCAGAAAATGTACATCTTCGGCTAGTAAAGAAATTATTTTATCCGCATCTTTATTATTCCAGGCACCTATAAATTGCTGATTGAGAGCCTGCACATTAACTGTTTCGCCGGACTTGGCACAAGCGGTAAACAGAAAAGTAAATATTAAGCTATAAATGAATGTTTTCATAAAACAAGATATTTAATTATAGTAAATTTTAAATATAGATACCCTTACTTATTTAAAGGCGTTTGGGTTATTAAAAAACCCAGGCGAAGTGGCCTGGGTTTTACTTTAAGAAAAATGTAAAATTTATTACCAGCTCTTTCTGCGATACTCAGAAGTGTGGTAAGGTTTAGAAGTATCGCCGTAATGGTCGTTGGGTAAGTAACCGGCCGCTAAAATACGGGCTAAATCAGCATTGTTAGCTGCCGCGTACATGCCGGTAGCATTGGCCGCATTAAAGCCGTTGGCCAAGGGTGTTGCCGCCGGCTGATTAGCCGCAATGGCTTGTTTAGCCGGGGCACTGGATTTTTTGGCGGCTACTGCTTCGCGCTTAGCAGCCCGGTTGGCGGTAGCAGCTCGTTCGGCAGCGGCGCGGTTAGCAGCAGCTACGCGGGCCGCCTCTTTGTTTTTGTTGTCTTTATGTTTTCCAATGGCATAGCCGGCTGCACCACCTACTACACCACCTACCACACCACCAGCTACCCGGTTCCGCTTATGAATAATAGCACCCGCCGCTGCCCCAGTACCCGCGCCAATTACAGTTCCTTTGGCCTGAGGGCTCCAGCCTCTTTTTTCCTGCGCTTGCACCTCAACAGCGGTAATTACGATTGCTACTAATAAAATCAGGCTGAATATTAAACTAACCTTTTTCATAACAAAATCTTTTAAGTTGATAAACTCTTTCTCAGTTTCAGAAGGTAATTCCAAACACTATGCCAAAATCATATATCTAGGTATTAGTATATAAAAATTTTCCTTAGCGCAGGTAATATTTCAAATAAACTGTACTGGTAATAACTCCTTAACCAATTTAAAATCCGAACTTTTTACGGCACTTTTAAAATAGCGTTTAGTATATTTTTTGAAAAGATTATCTGCTTCAGGCAACTCTTTTTAATCTGGTTGAGAGCTGTATACTTTCTATAAAAGAGCATTTATATGCCCTTGTTGGCAGTTCTTTCAATAACCGAATTTTCCGTTTCCCCGGCCGGTATAAAAACATAAAAGCAGCTTCGGGGCTGCTTTTATGTCTAAATTGCTGAATTACAAATTATTTTAATTTATGCCGGAAGTTGGTAGCGGTGGCCAGACAGGGAATTAATTTACGGATAATCAGTTGGTTTAGCTCGGCTTCGATGGCTCTAAACTGGTTGCGGTTACCGCAGTGGCATAGCTCCATAAATGGGTCTTTATCAATTATGCTGGCTTTTAGTTCGGCTAGGGTAGGAGCTTTGGCTAACGCGGCATACTCTTCAAAGGTGTATTGGGTAAAGGCTGCGTTTTCGTTTAAGCCTTGGTTATCAAGTAGGTAGCCTTGGGCGAGCATTGTGGGTTTTACCCTCTCTCCTTTTTTAGCGATATCCTGTGGGTGCGGGTAAGCCACAATAGCGGTTTTATCAGCGTTAAATATTACAGCTACTTTATTGGTGTAGTCGCGTTTGGTTTTATACACAATAGTAGGCGGGCCGGCAGAAAAATCCAGTGCTTCTAACGCTTGAGGTGTAGCCATACTTATTTTTGAATTTCGGCAACTGCCGGCCAGTAAGGCCAGCAGGCACCAGCAAGTTAAATATTTATTCATGATTATTTCTTCAGAATTTTTTGTACCTGGTAGCCCTCTTTAGTTTGTATGCGCAGCAGGTAAATGCCGCTGGGCAAGTGCGAAATATCTAACCGGGAACTGTTTTTCGGTACTTCCAGGAGTACCTGACCGGTAAGGGAAACCAAGGAATATTGCTGAAAATCTTTTTTCTGCTGCAGGTTCAGGATGCCGGTAGTAGGATTGGGGTAAGCTTGTACCGCCAAATCTTCCAAATCATCTTCTATGCCGGTGGTAACCATTTCTTTAACTGTAATATCCAGCATATAGGTACCAGTTTCACCCTGAAAGTATGGCGACACATAAGCGTAAATGGTGTTGCCGCCCTCGACTTCTACTGTTTCCATCTCATCGTCAAAAGCATCGGTCCACTTCTTGCCATCATCCGACAGGGAAAAAAGCACATCGTTGGTGTACGTTTTATTATCTGTAGCGGCGTAAGAGTCGTGAACCCGTACGGTGAGTTCGTATTTTTTACCGGCTGGCAAATTAAACTTAAAATAATCGTAGTCGGTGCCCACGTGAATATTGGCGTTGGTAGTAGTTACGTGGGCCGTGGTACCGGCAAAACTAAGCGGCAGGGTATAAGCCTTGTTAACCGTATTATTATCTTCGTACTGATCGCCGCTGATGGGCGCTACTTGTACCACCACTTTCACGGGGTTGGCATATTTGGCTGAACCGGTTAATTTCCAGCCATCGGCATCGGTATGGTGTTGCATGGCCAGCAAATAGGTGCCGGGCTGGATATCCAGGTTTTCGTTGGTGAAGGTAACGGCGTTGGTGTTGCAGGATTTACACAACTGATTTACCTGTTTCTGCTCAATGGTAAAGGCATGTTCGCCATCCAAATTATATAAGCTTACGTCTATTACCCCGCTGAAAGCAGCGTCGCTGTTATTTTTAATGGCCGAGGTAATTATAATTTTCTTGCCCTGGTATATTGCATTGGGGTCCGGGGTGGTAAATGCGGCGAATAAATCGATGCTGCTGTTATTAACTACTTTCAGGGTAACGCCCGCGGTAAAAGAACCGCCTTTAACTTGTTCCCACTGGCCACCGGTTTTACGGGCGTAGATATAAATATTGTAATTGCCGGGCAGCAAAGAAACCATGCCGTCGGTTTTAAAATCGATGCCATCGGTGTAGTGGTAGTTCGATTGCAATTCGTTACCGGTAAAGGTTTGTACAAATTCGATGAAGGTGCCGGTTTCATCAAAAATAGCTGCCCCGTAATCGCCCTGGAATGTTCCGGTACCGCGGTTAATAATATCGGTATGCACCGTAAAGGCCCCGCCGAAATTAATGGTGTTGGTATTGATGGTTACGTTGTCGTAAAGTTCCAGCCTGGCAGTTTGCTCGGATGGCGTCTTAGTGGGCGCTTTAATATTTATAACAGCTTGCTGGTTGCTGTTAAAACCACCGGTGCCGCCGCCGGTGCCAACCCCACTCGGGTTCAGGGCCGAAATGGCAAAAAAGCCATCGTAAGCGCCATCCCAGCCCCAGTTGATATGAAACATATTGTTCTGGTCGAAGCCGTCGCACACAAACGCGTGACCGCCGCCGCCACCAAAACCAGCGTACAAGATGGGCCGGCCTTCGCTTAACTCATTTTTCAGAAGTTCAATCCAGGCAGCAAGGGTATAATCGGCCCGCTTAACGCCTTTTACTTCGGTGTAGCCAAAGTAGGTTTTTAAGGCATATTCGGAGCAATGCTGCACCGGGCTGGCCGACGAAATAACATAAGCGCCGCTGCCACCGTTGGCCGCTACGTCGTAGTTCATATCAACACTTACCCCAATATTTTGCATCAGGGTGGCAACGGCCGCATTGGGGCCGGTAAGCCGGTTGGGCATGTTGTTCCAATCGTAAGTAGTATTACTAAAGTTAGCCGATAAAGTGCCGTACTTTTCGTGGTTATAAGAATGAAAGCCGCTGCCTTTGGCCGGATATTTCCAGAAACGCATTATCTGGGCCATGGCCGTGGCCACGCAGCCAGTTACGGCTTTTTGGCCAGCTGCATTATCGTAAGGGCATAATTCATTGTAGTACGGCGATTGGTTCCAGGTAGTAGAGAGTAAAGGATTTACTGCTTCGGCGGTGGTTAAGTCAGAACTGTAACTGATCTTGTTTCCGGTTTTGAGTGCCTGCCATGCATCTTGGGCGGGTTTGTTTACAGTAGTTTGCTTGCCGGCAAAACGGATTTCGTTTTTGTAGTTTTCGAGCCATTTTATTAAGGTGGGCGGCATCTGGGCGGGATCATAGCCACCTTTCAGGGTATAACCCAACACCGGCGCAACCCGGTCATCGGCCGATACAAATACGGTTCCGCCGGTTTCTTTAGCTGCGAACACATAATAAAAAGGCAGAGGTTTTTGGGAGGCATTACCGGCAGCGGCTTTCGCTATTTCACGGTGTACCAAGGTTAAGGTCAGGGCGCTGCGGCCATTGGCCCGCTGGGGCATAACATTGGTTAAGAAGTTGCTGGCTACTTGTTGGGCGTCAGCTACGGGTACCTCTTTGGCCAGGCTGCTCTGCCAGATTAGAATGCAGGATAACAGCAGTAAGTAAATTTTTTTCATAGTTGTGTTAGTTTATCAGGGCGTAAAATTTGTCTGGCAAACAGATTAAGAAAGAGGCCGTTGTCGTTCGCACAAATAAGCCTCGAGTCAGCCTTTTTCTTCCGGTTGCGATACAAAGATGGAGTGCGCCTCAGCCCATTAAAATTTTAGTTTGCTGAATGGCTTAAGGTATCGGCTGAATGCCTGAAAACCGGGTTTGACTTTAGCGTTAAACTTATTACATCAGGAGAAAACCTGTTGGTAATGTATGATTTGGGTGTAAGTGTTTGTATAGCAGATAGGTAGACAGGAATTTCGCCGCAGTATATCACTCATTAAGTAAGTGAGTGCTTGAAGTATTCTTCGTGCAGTTATGGGAAACCTAATCGTTTTAGGTAATCAATTATTATTAATGCGTTAAAGCGTAGGGAATAATTCTAATGGTTTCATTTGGTGGAAATAAAAACAGAAAAGCCAGCCCTTGTTTTAGAACAAAAGCTGGCTTTTTAACTTTATTAACTTTTAATTATTCTTGGTGCGCCGTTATGGTTTCGATGGTACCATCCGGACGGTGGGTAAGCTCGGTAACTTTTACGTTCCGCAGGTGCGTCTGACCTTTCGATAGTTCGGTGTCGTGGTAGAACAAATACCACTTGTCTTTAACTTGTACGATAGAGTGATGGTTGGTCCAGCCCAGAACCGGGTTCAGGATTACGCCCTGGTACGTGAATGGGCCATAAGGGCTATCGCCGATAGCGTAGGCAATATTATGGGTGTCGCCGGTAGAGTAGGAGAAGTAATATTTGCCGTTGTACTTGTGCAGCCAGGCCGCTTCAAAAAAGCGCTTGTCATTTTCTTTGGCCAACAAAGGCTTGCCGTCTTTACCTAATATTTGTACGTTTTTAACGGGTTCGTCAAACTCCAGCATATTTTTGCTCAGGCGGGCTACCTTCGGCGTTAAAGCTGGCTGATCATCGGCAGGATATTCGTCTTTGGGGTTGTATTTGCCGCTACTCCAGCGCTGTAATTGTCCGCCCCAAATACCGCCAAAATACATATAAGAAGTGCCATCGGTATCGGTAAATACGGCCGGGTCCATGCTGTAGCTGTTCGCCATTGGCTGTGGTTGGGCTTTAAACGGCCCGGTTGGTGATTTGCTCGTGGCTACCCCAATCCGGAAAATATCCTGCTTGTCTTTTACCGGGAAATACAGGTAATAAGTGCCATTTTTAAAGGCGGCATCGGGAGCCCACAATTGGCGTCCGGCCCACGGAATATCTTTAACATCCAGCGCTACACCGTGGTCGGTAACTTTGCCGTTAATGCTGTCCATAGATAAAATATGGTAATCGCGCATGGCAAAGTGGTCGCCGTTGTCGTTCTGCGGAATGCCCGCTTCAATATCGTGCGAAGGATAAATGTAAATGCGGCCGTTAAACACGTGCGCTGAAGGGTCGGCTGTGTAGATTTCAGAAATCAACGGTTTGTTTAAGAATTTTTGGCCGGTAGAATCAGAATCCGAGCTTTGGGTGGTGGTGTCCGTCGGTTGATCCGTAGTAGCGGTTGTTTCGGCGGTTGGCCTTTTTTGCTCGCAGGCGGTTGCTAATATAGCCGGAACGGTTAAGGCAAGCAGGGCTTTTTTCAGTTTTAAGTTTTTAAGCATGTTGCGTTTTGGTGGAGGGTGGTTAATAGCTTTAAGATACGATACAAAGGCTCTGAGTTAAAGACTTTGTTATAGTTATTGTCAAAAGTACAATTATTATAAATAGGTTGCAAATGAAAGTTTTTAATCCAGCAACCGGAATAATCCAGGCTATTGGTTAAGAATGATATGCAGGCACAAAGAATGGGGTAAATATAAGGCCTAGAACCTGTAAAACGTTTTTGAGTGCCTAAAGGCTTGTGTTTGCAACACATAAGAATCACATTCGGGTAAGAATAAATAACGGTAGAAATTAGAGTTTGGTGCCCGGTAGCATTTTTGAACTAAAAGTTGCTCCATCATTGAACCGGATTAGGATTATTTTGGCTGAATAATAGTAGCAAAACCTCGTTCATTGCTTGATTTTTAACAATATATATTCCGGTAAAATATTAGTTTATTTAAATGTTCTGTAACTTCGTGCCGTTTTTGATGAATTTGGTCAACCTATTATGAAAATAAAAAAAGCTGTAATTACCGCCGCGGCCCGGGGCGAAAGACTTTACCCGGTAGCCGATACGGTTCAGAAGGCGATGTTGCCTGTAATTGATATTGATGGTTTGCATAAACCGGCTATCCAGATTATTTGTGAAGAAGCTTTTGCCAGCGGCATTGAAGAGATCTGCGTGGTTTGTGCGCCCGGCGACGGCCCGCGGTACCAGGAAGCTTTTACTTCGCTCCGGAATAATTTACTTCAGTCTTATAAAGGCGTGCAATGGGCTCGCGAAGAAGCCGATAAAATTGACCAGTTAGCCGGCCGTTTGCAGTTTGTAGAACAAACTGAGCCATTAGGTTATGGACAAGCCGTTTACTGCGCCAGAAATTTTGTAAATAACGAACCTTTCTTGCTGTTGCTCGGCGATTATTTATATGTTTCTAACCTGCGCGAAAAGCGTTGTGCCGCTCAGTTAATAGAAATTGCGCTACAGGAAAATTGTTCGGTATCGGCGGTAAACCCGACCATCGAACACCAGATTAGCCGCTACGGTACTTTAACCGGCAAACACCTGCCCAACCAGCCCGGTGTTTACCAGATAGATAAAATAATTGAGAAGCCGTCGCTGAGTGTGGCCGAACTGGAACTGCAAACACCGGGATTGCGCATGGGCTATTATTTATGCTTCTTCGGGATGCATGTTTTAGTGCCAGCCGTTTTCGAAATCCTGGAAAAACACCTGCATACCGGCGAAACCAATATTCAGTTAACACCGGCCTTGCAGGAACTAGCCGCCACCGATAAATACCTGGCCTTGGAAGTAAAAGGTAACCGCTACGATTTAAGTAAAAAGTTAGGCATGTTGCAAGCCCAGATTGCGTTGGGTTTGGCCGGCGAAGCCCACGACGAAACTCTTACTACCCTGGTAGAATTGTTGGCCGAAGCCAATTTGCGTCAACTTAACTAAAAATATTTAGTGCCGGCAAAAACAGAGTAGTTACTAGAATAGCTGTACCTGTTCCGGCATGTTTAAGAATTAAGGCTGCATGAATATTTTTATAAATACCATTACTTCACCCGATCCGGAAGTTAGAAACCGCTCTTTCCACCAAATGGCTCAGGCATTTTCTTCCGCGGAATTATTCCGGGCCCTGCAGGAGTTGGATGAATTTCGGAAAAATACCCCTAACTTATACGAGAAAGTACGGGCCATTCTGTTCCTATACTCCGGTTACCGGTTCTTCCTGATGGAAGCAAAGGATGTACCGGCTACCGGCAAAATTCCTTACGCCGGCTTCGAAGATTTATTAGGTCGGCGTTTTGAGCAGGCCATTGCCACTTTTTTACAAGAGGTAAATCTGCACGGCCCCAACGCTACCTTGTTTAGTGGCTTGGCCGATAGCTATCATCATTTGTCTTTCCAGATTCTGGCCGACCAGGTGCGCAAAAGTGTGCGCTCCAGCAAAGGCAACCAGTGGATGTTCCGGGTAGGTCACCAGGATGAGCACCCCATCAAGATCCACCCGAAATTGCTGCAACGGGCTGAAAACAGTTTGTTTTACCCGGTGCTGGAAGAACAGACTTCGGTGCGCATGGACTTAACGCATAGTGGTTGGTCCGATATTTTCTTTTTGGGTATGGATTACCCGGAGGGCGCACGGGTTATAAATATTTCGATTGATTTAGGCGTATTTGGCCGCGACAAAGACATTAAACCGCCTTTGCAAACCTACATCCGGGTTATCGAAGAGCCGGTGCTCCGCCTCACCAGCATCGACCTGAATACCACCAAGGACATCCACGACCTGGCCGATTTATTTAACTTCGGTAATGATTACCTGAGTCTGGTAAAAGCCGGCGTAATTGCTTCGGGCTTAATTCCGCCTTCTTTTGAAGGGACCAACCAATCGCTGGAAAAAATATTATCCCGCATGGTAGCGCCCGGAATGGGCATTGAGGTGGTAACTAAGGTAAACGATATTCCGAAGGGTTCGCGTTTTGCCGTTTCTACCAATTTATTAGGTTCCATTATCAGCTTACTGATGCGGGCAACCGGCCAGACGAAAAACCTGGTGGGTGGCCTGGAAGAAAGTGAGCGCCGTTTAGTAGCCTCCCGCGCTATTCTGGGCGAGTGGATTGGTGGTTCGGGTGGTGGCTGGCAGGATTCCGGTGGTGTTTGGCCCGGCATCAAAGCCATTACGGGTACATTTGCCCAGGAAGGCGATCCGGAAGCCGGTATCAGCCGCGGTACTTTATTACCGCGTCATAGGGTATTACAATGCGAGGCTATTCACCCGGAAATCTCCGATAAAATTACCAATTCTTTGGTGCTGATGCACGGGGGCATGGCCTCTAACGTGGGCCCAATTCTGGAGATGGTAACCGAAAAATACCTGCTCCGCGGTGATAAAGAATGGGAAGCCCGCCAGCAAACCAACCAAATTTTTGATAATATTCTCGGGGCGCTAAAAGAAGGCGATATTCAGAAGCTGGGTGCCAACACCGCTCGCAATTGGGAATACCCGATTAAAACCATTATTCCGTGGGCTTCCACTTACTTTACCGAACAAATTATTGCCAAAGCTAAAAAAGAATTTGGCCCTGACTACTACGGCTTCCTGATGCTGGGCGGTATGTCGGGTGGCGGTATGGGTATGTTTGTGAACCCGGAAAAGTATGAGCATTACAAGATGCGGGTGCTGGATTTATTGCGTACCACCAAAGCTGAACTATCGGATGCGCTGCCTTTTGCCATGGAACCGGTAGTGTATAACTGGCGCATTAACCAGCGGGGTACTTGGTCGTCGTTGCATGAAGGCGCCGAAGCGCTAATGCCGGAGCAATATTACGGTATCCATGTGTCGGAACTGGTCCGCAAAGATCCTAATGCCATTTCTTACATCCGGCGGGCTGAAATTGACCATTTTACGACTTTAGCCGAGCAGCATCACCTGGCGTATCCGCTGCTACGTACCATTGTCAGTAACCTGTTTAAAGTATCTGATCCGTCCTCGCAAAGCAACCGCAGCGACGAAAACGAAAAAGCTGACCGCATTAAAAAAGAAAATGGTTTCGATTTTATTCAGCACGAAGAAATAAGAGAAGAGCTGCAGAAAGGCCGCATTGGCCTATCGCGTAATCGCTTGCACGCCGAAACCACCATTGAAGATGTGCGCCCAACCGATGTGGTGCAACTGGAAGCATTAACAGCCGAATCAAATATTGGTGAAGAGGCCATCAAGGCCGGCAAAGTAGGCGTATTAAGTTTGGCCGCCGGGGTGGGCAGTCGCTGGACAAAAGGAGCTGGGGTAATCAAAGCACTGAACCCGTTTGTTGAAATAGATGGTGTACACCGGAGTTTCCTGGAAATTCATTTGGCTAAAACCCGCACGGTAGGCGAAAAATATCAGGCCGTTATTCCACATCTGGTTGCGACCAGTTACCTCACGCACAAGCCTATTGAGAAGAAGCTGAGCCAAACGGATAATTTCGGATACAATGGTCCGGTCTATTTATCGCCGGGCCGTTCTATTGGGCAACGCTTTGTGCCGATGGAGCGTGATTTACGCTTTATGTGGGAAGAAATGCCGCAGGAAACCCTTGACGAAAACAAGCAAAAAGTTCGGGAATCGGTAAGGCAGTCGATGATTAATTGGGCCAGAGGTAAAGGTGAAGGTACCGATTACGTTGATAATATTGCATCGCAACGTTTCTCTCCACTGGGCCACTGGTACGAAGTATCGAACCTATTGCGCAATGGTACCTTAGCCCAATTGCTCGAAGAAAACCCACAGGTAGAAACCATTATGCTGCATAATATTGATACCCTTGGTGCCGACATAAATCCGGCTGCTTTGGGGCATCACCTGGCCTCGGGCAATGTGCTGACGTTTGAAGTAGTGCCGCGTCGCATCGAGGACCGGGGCGGCGGGTTAGCCCGCGTAAACGGCCACGTACGTCTGCTCGAAGGTTTAGCGCAGCCGCGCGAAGAAGACGAGTTGAACCTGAGCTATTACAATACCATGACTACCTGGATTCAGGTTGATCCGTTATTAGCTTTGTTTGGGCTTACCCGGCAGGATTTAAAAGGTGATGCGGCGTTGCTGGCTAAAGCTGTACGCAAAGTAGCGCACCGGATGCCGACTTATGTAACCATTAAAGATGTGAAATATCGCTGGGGCCACGGCCAGGAAGATATTTACCCGGTTGCTCAAATCGAAAAACTCTGGAGCGATATGTCAGGCTTAACTGATATCCAATGCGGCTATATTGCGGTGCCACGTTTACGGGGTCAGCAAATGAAAGACCCGGCACAACTAGATGCCTGGGTTACGGATGGCAGTAAAGATTATATTGCCTCGCTTTGTACTTTTTAATATTTAGTTAAACTTTTTTAAAAAGCTGCTCTTGATTTCAGGAGCAGCTTTTTTATTGCTTAAACTTTCGTAACACCAAGCACCAAAAAAGAAAAGCTCCAGCCTTTTAAAAGACCAGAGCTTTTCTTAAAACTTTAAACCTATATTACTACAAAAATATTTTCTTAAATAAAAGTTATACCGAGAAACTGTCGCCGCAACCGCAGGTACGCGAGGCATTCGGGTTATCGAAGTAAAAGCCTTTACCGTTCAGGCCATCTGAGAACTTAAGTTCGGTGCCAGCCAGGTACAAAAAGCTTTTCATATCTACTACTATTTTTACTCCTTTGTCTTCAAACTCCTGATCCATTGGTTTTACTTCGTCGTCGAAATCGAGTTTGTACGATAAGCCAGAGCAGCCACCGCCAGCCACCGAAGCGCGCAAACGAAAGTTATCGGTCAGTTGGGCATCGGCTTTTAGCTTTTCTACTTTTTCTTTGGCTAAATCTGATACTGTTATCATGGCTTTGCAATTTTAGGAAGCAGTTTCTGACTACATTAATGTCAGAATTACCGCTTCTTTCTTTAAAATATTAATTGCAAAAAGCAGACCAAATTCCGATGAGGGGCTAGTCTGCTTCTTGCGTTTAATAACCCGGGTGGGTTATTGATTATTATTAGTGATGCGCTTTCGCTTCTTCCAGGGCTGGTAAGCCATTTTTTACCCGATAGTCGTTAATAGCGGCTTTAATTGCATCTTCGGCTAATACCGAGCAGTGAATTTTTACCGGCGGTAAAGCCAATTCTTCTACAATTTCCATGTTATCAATGGACAAGGCATCATCAATAGATTTACCTTTTAACCATTCGGTGGCCAGAGAAGATGACGCAATGGCAGAACCACAACCAAAAGTTTTGAATTTAGCGTCGGTAATAACCTGGTTTTCGTCTACTTCAATTTGCAAACGCATTACGTCGCCACACTCAGGGGCGCCAACTAAGCCAGTACCAACATTGGCTTTAGATTTATCCAGCGTACCTACGTTACGTGGGTTGCTGTAATGATCAATTACTTTATCTGAATAAGCCATTTCTATATTAAATTATGAATTACAAATTAAAATTATGTATTACTTATAATTACGAATTAAAAATTAGAATGATTTATTTAAATTATTGCTGATGAATATATTAAGTTAATAATCCAGCAGCGTTTCTAATTTCTAGTTCTTAATGTCTGTTTAAATATTAGTGCTCAGCCCACTCAATTGAGTTCAGGTCGATGCCTTCTTTAAACATTTCCCACAACGGCGACATTTCGCGCAGTTTGTTAACCGCTTCGGTTACGTGGCTGATGGCGTAATCAATCTGCTCGTCGGTGGTAAAGCGGCTTAAACCAAAGCGCAACGAAGAGTGTGCCAGGTCATCGCTTAAGCCTAAAGCTTTTAACACGTAAGAAGGTTCCAAAGAGGCCGACGTACAAGCCGAACCGGAAGAAACGGCTAAGTCTTTCACGCCCATCATGAGGCCTTCGCCTTCCACGTATTTAAAAGAAATATTGGTAACATGCGGTAAGCGGTGTTCGCGCGAACCGTTAACATAAGATTCTTCTATTTTCAACAGCTCCTTTTCCAGGCGGTCGCGCAGGCGGGAAGTATGCTCAATATCGCGCTGCATTTCCAGGCGGGCCAATTCACAGGCTTTACCTAAACCCACAATACCCGGTACGTTCAGCGTGCCAGAACGCATACCGCGCTCGTGGCCACCGCCATCCATTTGGGCAGTAACTTTAACGCGTGGGTTTTTCCGGCGCACATACAAAGCGCCTACACCTTTCGGGCCGTACATTTTATGCGCAGTAAAGGCCATCAGGTCAATGCCATCAGCTTCTACGTCTACCGGAATTTTACCTACCGCTTGCGTACCATCAGTCATAAACAAAATACCGCGTTTTTTGGCCATAGCCGAAATTTCGCGGATAGGTTGCAGAACGCCCACTTCGTTATTGCCGTACATGATGGCAATTAAAATGGTTTTATCGGTAATAGCGGCTTCCAGGTCCTGCAGGTTAATTAAACCTTCGGCATCAACGGGCAGGTAAGTTACCTTGCCACCCAGTTTCTCGATGTGTTTGCAAGTATCCAGAACTGCTTTGTGTTCGGTAGTAGCCGTAATAATATGATTTCCTTTGGAGGCATACATCTCAAACACCCCTTTAATGGCCAGGTTGTCTGATTCGGTAGCACCAGAGGTAAAAATAATTTCTTTTGGATTACAATTAATCAGGGCCGCAATCTGGTCGCGGGCATAATCAACGGCCTCTTCGGCCGCCCACCCAAAAGGGTGATTACGGGAAGCCGCATTCCCGAAATGCTCGGTCATGTACGGAATCATAGCTTCCAGTACTCGCGGATCCATTGGCGTGGTTGCGTTGTTATCGAGGTATATTGGTAATTTTAGCATAGTATCTTCTTAAAATTAGTAGCGTAATAGGGTATTTTAAAAACACCTTTATGCGCGTAATAGTTTTATTTTACGCGCAAAAATACGGAATATTCAGCTAAAAATATAGACTTATTTAGAATAAATCAAAATGAAGAACATAGAGCACATTGGCATTGCCGTAAATGATTTTAGTGCCGCCAACGGTTTATATTATAAATTACTAGGTCAGGAGCCTTATAAAACCGAGGTGGTAGAGTCGGAGCAGGTCTCAACTTCCTTCTTCCGGATTGGTGATTCCAAGATAGAATTGTTGGAAGCCCTGAATGACGATAGCCCCATTGCAAAATATCTGGAAAAACACGGCGAAGGTATTCATCATATTGCTTTTGCGGTAGAAGACATCCTGGCCGAAATGGAACGGTTAAAAAAAGAAGGGTTTCGTTTATTAAGTGATATGCCAAAGCCGGGTGCCGATAACAAGCTAGTTTGTTTTGTGCATCCGAAAAGCGCCAATGGCGTTCTGATAGAGTTGTGCCAGGAAATAAAGTAGACTTTTAAAGTTTATCGTCTACTTTTGTAGTCTAAGCCAATATAATATACCCGAAACTAATTGGTTTCTTCTTTTTCATGAATCCTGTTCAGCTACCCGACCATAAAATATTTGAGCTAGTTGCCGATACTGCCACAGCGCTGAAAATGCCTGCCTATGTTATCGGCGGTTTTGTGCGCGACCTGATTTTAAAGCGCCCTTCTAAAGATATTGATGTGGTTTGTGTAGGAGATGGCATGAAACTGGCTGAAGCGGTTGCCCAAGCTTTGCCCGGTAAACCCAAGGTAACTGTTTTCAAGAATTTTGGTACCGCCATGTTGCGCGCCGGCGATCTGGAAGTTGAGTTTGTAGGTGCCCGGAAAGAATCTTACCAGCGACATTCGCGCAAACCCGAAGTAGAAGCTGGTACGCTGGAAGACGATCTTAAAAGGCGCGACTTTACCATTAATGCGTTAGGCATTAGCCTGAATAAAGCCGATTTTGGCCAACTAGTAGATATGTTTGGGGGGATGCAGGATATTAAGCGCAAAACTATTCGTACGCCGCTGGAGCCCGGCATTACTTTCTCAGATGATCCGTTGCGTATGATGCGGGCCGTCCGGTTCGCTACGCAATTGCATTTCGATATAGAGCCCGATACTTTTGATGCTATTATTGCACATAAACACCGGATAGAAATTGTGTCGAAAGAGCGGATTGCGGATGAATTGAATAAAATTATTCTGGCTGATACCCCCTCGTACGGTTTTAAATTATTATTTCAATCGGGTTTGCTGCAATTGATCTTTCCAAAGATGGCGGCTTTGCAAGGCATTGATACCGTTAATGGCAATACGCATAAAGATAATTTTTACCACACGCTACAGGTGCTGGATAATGTAGCCAAAGTATCAAAGGACTTGTGGTTGCGATGGGCGGCTATTATGCACGATATTGCCAAACCCGATACCAAGCGGTACCATCCCAAAGTAGGCTGGACTTTTCACGGACACGAAGACAAAGGTGCCCGCATGGTGCCCCGGCTATTCCAGGAGCTTAAATTGCCGCTAAACGAACACATGAAGTTTGTGCAGAAACTGGTACGACTGCACCTGCGGCCCATTGCCCTGGTTAAAGAAACGGTTACCGATTCGGCGGTACGTCGCTTATTATTTGAGGCCGGCGAAGATATTGATGCACTGATGCAATTGTGTAAAGCTGATATCACCTCGAAAGATCATAACCGCGTAAAGCGTTATTTGCAAAATTTTGCCAAAGTCGAAGAGAAATTAAGGCAGGTTGAGGAAAGCGATAAATTGCGCAATTTCCAGCCCGTAATTACCGGCGAAATAATTATGGAGACTTTTGGGTTGAAGCCTTCCCGCGAAGTAGGTATTTTAAAAGAGGCTATTACGGAGGCAATATTGGAAGGGGAAATCCGGAACGAATACGAGGAGGCTTTTGCTTTTTTGGTGGAGAAAGGGAAAAAAATGGGTTTTACAATAACTGAAAATTAATTTGTTCTGTAAACACGTTTCAATCAATCTCTACTCCTCCCGCTTTAGATAATGAAGCAAGAAAAAACCGGCTATTTCCCCGCATTAAATGGATTAAGGGTGTTTTTGGCAAGTATGGTATTTGTTTACCATTACTCTGGTTTAGGTAATTATGATCTAACGCTAAGTCAAATATTGGTTGTTCTCCGGTACCGGATGACCTTTTTCTTTGTGTTAAGCGGTTTCGTCATAGCTTATTCTCTATTATCTAAATTACCACTGTCCGGAAAGCAGTACCTGAATTTTATATTGTCCAGATTAATCAGGTTACTGCCGTTGTATTTATTTTTAATTGTTGTTCCATATATTCATGTGGGTATTCCAGCCTGGCCGGTATTTATTACCAATATTACTTTAACCAAAGGTTTCTTTGAAAAACTCCTTTTTACCGGCATAGGACCAGCCTGGTCACTAACCACCGAAATCACTTTCTATCTTTTTGCGCCTTTCATTCTGAAGTATTTTCGAACCAGAAAATCAATTCTGATTAGTTACTTTTTACTCGTAACAACTGGGCTTTTCCTTACGCTTTCCGGACAATATCTTAACTCTATTGAGGCCAATCCATTTGGCTTTTTTTCTGATATATATTTCACCTTAAACATTACCTTTTTTGGCAGGGTTACCGATTTTTACGCCGGTATGTTACTAGCCCGGTTAATCTACTATTTCCCTGACCAACGCTTTTTATTTTTGACTAAATCTAAAAGCCTTTATGCCGGAGTTTTATTAATTATAATCTGTTGTTTACTGGTTTATTATTTTGATAACGCTTCTTTCCGGTATCATACAACGCTGTCTTTGATAAGCTTGCACTTGTTATTGCCCTTTGGCGTTGCTTACTTTTTATCGGGTTTAATCCAGGGAAGATCGATGGTAAGTAAATTCTTTTCCTATCAGTGGATGGTTTGGTTAGGAAATGGCGCCTATGGTTTCTACCTCATGCACAATAGTTGGGTGCAATATAAAATCCAAAGAATTAATCCTTTTCCAGACAATGGTTTCATTCTGCTTTGGATAACAGCTGTTATGGTGTATTATATTTTTGAAAAACCATGCATCCTGTTCTTAAGGAAAAGACTACCAAGTTGATGGGTAAATAGCTGCAGTTCACCAGTTCTTTGATTTAACTTTTATTCAGTAGGTAGTTATAGGGGTGGCAAAGCAGCCTGTTTAATAGTCATTTGATAATTATGGACCGGGATAGTATTTATAAGAATTACACATTAAATATATACTAACACCTTTAGAATTAATCTTTAGCAAAACGAGTGTCTACACCAGATTATAAATTATTGGCTTTATTCGCTTTGATAGCGGCCGTTATTGTATTGAGAGTAAAAATAGAAAGTACCGGCTACCGGAGCCCGGATTCCTGGTATTACTTAGAATGTGCCCAAAATATACTCGACGGAAACGGGTTTTATCACTCCAATGAATACCCCATACCGGAAATAAAAACACTTGAGAATCAGATTTATTTTGCTGTTTGGCCGGTAGGTTACCCCCTTCTTATTGCGGGCTTTTCTTTTCTTTTTTCTTTGCCGGTTTTTTGGGCATCAAAACTGGTAAATATATTTTTTATTGGTTTGTGTTGTCTACTGTTCCGGAAAATGAACCGGGAGTATGCTTATTTGCTTTCGCTGGGCTTATGCTCTTTTACCTTCCTCGAAATTTTTTCTTATACCTGGTCGGAGGCACCGTTTGTTTTCGGATTACTTTGGTTTGGGTACGCGCTTTTTCATTATTTACGCGATGGTAACAATGTATATCTCCTGCAACTATTTGTAAGCGCTTTGTTTTTGTTTTTGATAAGGTACATTGGCGGCTTTAGCTTCCTCATTCTGGGTTGTCTAAGTTTATGGTTTCTGTTGCAGCGGAAAGTAAACCCTGCGTTTAAGCTACTTTTTATTACAGCGCTGCTTGGCATTATAGCCGGGTTGTATTTTTATAACAATTATCTTCAAACCGGTTTCCTGACGGGTGGCGAAAGGTTATACCCAGACCGGGAGAGCATTGGCCTTTTTACCTGGTTTTTAATCGTGGGCCTGTTTAATGAATTCTTTATTATAAGAAATTATTACTGGCGCGGCGGTGTTCCGGATGCGCTTTTTCTGGTAACTGCTTGCTTCCAGGTGTTACTAATGGCTTTTATTTATTTTAAATATTTAAAAGGGGAAAAGATTTCCTACCTGCCCGAAAATAGCCTCAGCAGATTATATTTTGTAATTGGCTTTAGCTACCTTTTAATCATAATCGTTGTCCGGGCTTTTTCTCCTTTTGATCCCTTTGATTACCGAATCTTAGCGCCATTTAGCATCTGTATTTTTACAGCAATAATCCTGGGCCTGGTTCACCCGGATAATTCCAATAAATCCAAAGGGTCCTTCAAATATATTTCTTTGCTTTTTTCAGTATCGCTGGTGCTTAATTTACCGAAAGAGTTTCTAATAGAAACTTTTAAAGGATTAGTAATTAGTTTCTTAAAATAGGTTCATATAAAAACAGCAGTAACCGGTTAAGGGACATCTTTCTGAAATTTTGATGAAGAATTTTAAGTTTTTTCTGTCGGCTTTTCTGCTTATTTTCTGGCTTATCGGTAGTTTCTTAAATGTTATCTTTTATTTAACCGACTACAACGATGTGCTCCTGCTTGAGCAAATCAATTATCAGTATGCCACTTCTTTCAAATTTACTAACACGCTAGAAAAAGGCTTTTATACTTTTTCTATAAATATTCTTCGGGGGGGTTATTTACTGACCTCTCTCCTGATTGCCTTCTGCTTTATTAGAAGTAACTGGGTAAAACAGGAGTTGATTAAAGTATTTTTTGAATTTGTGTTTTTATTGCGAAGAACGCTCCAACTTTTGCAACAGCTTTCAAAAACAGAGAAGGGTATATTGGTATCAGTAATAATTTTGATCGTTCTGATTAGAGGTTATTATTTGTGCCGGCAAGTTTTTACAACGGATGAGGTAGCTTCCTTTGACTTGTTTGTCATGGAAGGCCCGCTGGCCGTAGTTAGCTTTTACCCTTTCCCTAATAACCATATACTAAATAATTTTCTTAGTCTCCTTTACTACCAGGTGCATACGGACCCGTTGTTTGTAATGCGTATGCCTACCTTTCTGGTAAGTTTAGTGGGTACATTGGTAATTTATGTAGTGCTTTTGCGGTTTCATGGCCATGCTATTGCAATCCTTAGTATAGTTTTTTTGAGTTTTTCTGAGATGGGCATGTTCTATTCTATTGCCGGCAGAGGTTACTTTTTAATCTTACTAATGGCTTTTATAAACTTCTTTTCAATGCTCAGTATTATGTATCATCCCGGCAAACATAATTTGTACTGGCTTTTATTTATATTATCCGGAATTTCCGGATTTTTTACCGTACCTACTTTTCTCTACCCTTTTGCCGCTACCTGCCTGATTGGTTTGTTGGACTTCTTGTTTAAAAGAGATAAGAATAAAATTATAGCGTTAATTACAAGCGGCGTGCTGGTTGGACTGGGTTGTGTTGCTCTGTATCTTCCACTTATCTTCATTTCCGGAATTGAATCATTAATTAACAATAAATATGTGCAGCCCAAAGCATTTACATCTTTTTGGTCCGGGTTTATTTACTATTTCTCGTATGCCGAAGGCTTATTATTCGGCCTGGAAAGGTTAGGGAAATTTATTATAAGTGGTGTTCTGTTACTGTCAGTAGTAAGAATAATTTATTTTGATCGATTAAAACAGTTTTTGAAATTTGAACTACCCTTACTGGTAATGGTTCTTTCGCCTTACTTATTTATGGTAATCCAAAGGGTTTATTTGCCGGAAAGAGCGCTATTCTACAAATCTATTTATTTGTATGTCGTTTTAAGTGCTTTATTTCTGTGGCTGTTAGATATAACAAATGTTAGTAAAAAGTTTGCCTTGGGTTTAGCCGGCTTTGGAATAATATTATACAGTAGTGTTCAGGTTTATCATGTACAAAAGTCTCTTATTAGCGGCTTAATAGAAGAGGAACAGCGGAAAGAAGCCTTCCTTTGGTTAAAGCAATATAAGCCTGATAATATTATAGTACTGGATCCCATGTATAAACTATATTTAAATCATTATTTTAAAATAGCTAATCTAAACTGTGGCATCTATTCGGTTAAGATAGCCGAACTGGAGTATGATTATATAGTTCTGCCAAAATCGAATAGAAGCCAGGTAAAGGAGCAAAACCTGGTTTTAGGTGAAGAAATGTATCAGAACGATTTTGTTAAAATATATTCCTTGATAGGTTATTAAAAGGTATCTGGTTAAGCCTCATTATTAAGAAGCTATTAGTGATTTTTCAAATTTGGCAGAAGCTTTAGAGAGTAGAAGAAAACTACGCAATTTCCAGCCGTTGATTTAAATGAAGCCATCACTGAAGCTATTTTGGAAGGTGAAATCCGGAACAAATACGAGGAAGCCTTTTCTTTTAGGGGAAAAGTTGGGTTTTACACTGGTAAAATTAATTTAAATGTTGCATTTCATACTGCTTATTAAAACTCAAGCCTGTTAACTCCTATGGCTGCATCAGGCCACAAGAGCTAACAGGCTAAGTATTTTCATAGTTTTATTCAGACTGGCTTACTATATTTTTGTACTCGTTTGCTTAATCTTCTTCGATAGTACCCATACCAGATTGGTCGGAATCTACGGTTTGGGGATTGCCTTTATAAGTTAAGTTGCTGGGGCCGGAAACGTTAGCTCTTAAGTGGTTGGTTACAAATACCCGGCCGCTGCTGGCTCCGGCTAGAGCGACATCGGCATTGGTTGCTTTAAACCCGCTGGCCCGTACCTGGCAAGCGCCGGATGCCTCTACCCTGATTTGTTCGCCGCTGCCAACTACCGAAGTCTCACTGGCGCCGCTTAAATCAATATCTAAAATATCGCACTTAACCGATAAGGCGCTTTGCACGGCCCCGGACTGGTTTACCCGGAACTCATCGGTGGTGAAGCCACTGGCATCTGCTTTTACGGCGCCGGACAAATTCAGATCTTTCAGCTCCGGCATTTGAATAATTACCAGCACCGGGTCGTGGTCGCCGAGCGAGAAGCGGAAACGGTTACGACGGGGTTTAATTTCGAGACGGTCGCCATCTTTGGTTATTTCTATTTCCCGCAGTTCATCGTTATTACCCCGGGCGGTTACCGCATAAGAATCGCCCCGCCGGATTTTAACGTGGTAAATACCGCTTACCTGTACCCGCTGAAAATCGGTGTATTCAAAAGTACGGTTATCATCGCCGTAATCATTTTCGTTGCGTAACGGCGAATCCAGGTTAGCCTGACCCTCTTCTTCCCATTCCTCCTCGTCTGCATTATTTTTAAGGGCAGTAGAGTCGATGGCGGGACAATCGAGGCAAACAAAGCTGTTCTTTTTTACCTGCCACAGGTAATTGCTTTTTTCTTCGTTATTTAAATCGCGGTCGAAGGCCGATGAAGGCAGCATTCTGGCAAAACTTTCGGAAACCCGGAATGTCTTGTTTTCGGGTAATAATAATCTTAAAAATAAATTCTGTTCCCGGTAAATAGCACTAGGCTTAAATTTATAGTTATAATCAAAAGTAATAGAAGAGTCTTGCTGGGTGGTGCGGTAAGTTATCATGGTAGCATTGCGCGCAGCTTCGGCCTCGGTTTTGCCTTTGGCCCGGAATTCCTGCACCAATTTTACGGTGTTGCCGGGGTAACTTTGCACCTCTATATCAGCATATCCATTCCGAAACGAATCGGTATCGCGGGCTTTAAGCAAAATAGTAGGATAAGCTGTTACCGGAAAATCTTTTTGTACCACGTATTCGCCGGACTCTCGGAAATTATTGCGGAACTGAATAATAGACAGCACCAGGACAAAAATGCTCAGAATCCAGATGCCGAAGAGGGACCAGCCAACCGCGGGGCGGAGGTAAAAGCGTTTGAGCAGCAGGCCCAGAGCCAATACTAAAAGAAGAATAGCGGGTATCAAACCAGCGAAAAAGCCGGCAATTAATCCGTAAGCGGGATAGGTGTTAGTAAATAGGGCGAAAGGAACATCAGAACCAATAAAATCAGAACCATCAATCAGACCTAAAGCGGTAAAGGTCATTAAGATTAAACCAAATATAAGGGTACCGGCAATTATAATGAGCAAAACACCCGCCAGTATACGAATTAGGGTAACTAAGAAACTAATTAAAGGGCCCAACACACGAGCTAAAACGCCAAATACCTGCGCCACCAGCCGTACCGGAAATAAAACCGCCCGGGCCAGGTTACTTTCACGCCCGTCTTCATCGCGCATGCGCAAACTGGTTTTTAAAGATTCTTCAATGCTGGAAAGCGTAACCGGATTTCCCTGCATTTGTACGCGGTCGGTAATCGAGTTTGCCTCGGGCAATATTATCCAAAGGATAATATATGCCACGAAGCCAAAACCGCCTAAAAAGAAAGAGATTAAAAATAACAACCGGACCACTGCCACATCCATGCCAAAGAATAGCGCTATTCCGCTGGCTACGCCGCCCAGTTTTTTATCGTCGGGGTTACGGAATAATTTTCTGGATTTGGTTTCGGGTAAGTTGTAGTTCTTCGGGAAAGCTACCCAGCAAAGAACGTAAGCCACTATAATAATGCCGGCTGGCGCCCCTCCCGGAATAGCAAATAGTAAGGTCAGGAATACAAATGCTAACCGTATCCAGAGTGGGTCCAGGTTCAGGTAATTGGCAATACCGGCTGCTACACCGCCCAATACTTTGCGGTTTTCATCGCGGTAAATGCGCTTAGCAGCGGTTGGTTCGGCGGTTGGGCCGTTAGCGGAAGAATAGGTATTTTGCTGCTGATCAGTCGCATTGGTAGCAAAGTCGGCCTCATCTTCTTCCAGGGTCTGGAAATCTTTTACGCTGCCCATCTGGGCTACCAGGGCCTGTACATCTTCGCGGGTTATAACCTGCTTGGTGGGCGATAACTTCGCGAAAAATATTTCGGCAATCCGGGCTTCTATATCCGCAATTATTTCTTCGTGCCCGGCATAGGCCGAGAAATAAGCCTTTATAGCCGCCAGGTACTGGCTGAGCTGTTCATAGCCATCTTCCTCAATATGAAAAATCATGCCTTGTAAATTGATGCTGATATTCTTTTTCATTTCTTTAGGATGCTTTATTTTTTTGGGTAATATGTTCGATAGAGGCTACCACTTCCAGCCACGTTTGCCGGAGCTGTTCTAAAAACTCTTTGCCAACCTCTGTAAGCGTATAATATTTGCGCGGGGGGCCCGATGTAGATTCGACCCATGTATAGTCCAGAAGTCCTGCGTTTTTAAGCCGGGTTAGCAACGGATAAAGGGTACCCTCAACCACAATCATTTTGGCTGCCGTTAACTCATCAAGCATATCTGAAGCATAGACTTCACCCCGGGAGATTATCTCCAAAATGCAGAATTCGAGGATTCCCTTCCGCATTTGTACTTGTGTGTTTTCTACTTTCATGCTGGTTTTGATTTTAAGATCGAGACAAATATAATAGAAGGTACTATGTAAAGCAAGGTACTAGATGTAAATATTTTTTTGTTGAGTATTATCTCAAAAGAAAAAATTGGTAAAATTTTGCAAAAAAAATAGAAGAGGTTAAAGAGGGTAATTGCTGGGAAAATGGGCGGAGGTTGGATATAAGGGGATTAGCACCTGTTATTTATTATTAAAGTTTGAAAAAATATTGGATAATTTCTGGAACTGCTCTTTATTACTTTAAAAAATTATTCGTAATTTGCCGGCTGAAAAACTTCTAAAAAGGAGCATTAGTATTTTATTTTTTACACCTTCTATGTTTTACAAAATTGCCAGGCTTTGCTGTGTTTTGTTAGGTCTCGCTTGTTTGCAAGCAAACGCGCAGGTTCAGGCCCCTAAATACAGCAACGAATTTTTGAATATTGGAGTAGGAGGGCGTGCCTTAGGTATGGGCAATGTGCAGTCGGCCGTTGTCAATGATGCTACTGCCGGGTTCTGGAATCCGGCCGGTCTTTTGCAACTTCCCAAAAAGCACAATGTGGCGCTAATGCACTCCGAGCTGTTTGCCGGAATTGTAAAAAACGATTTTGCTACTTACGCCGCACCTTTAGATTCTTCCAGCGCTTTTGCCGTTTCCGTAATCCGTACCGGGGTAGATGATATTGCCGATACCCGCAATCTGGTAAACGAGTATGGTTATATTAATTACGATAATATCCGTTTGTTTTCGGTATCCGATTATGCCTTGCTCCTTTCCTATGCCCGTAAAAGCAATTTAATAAAAGGTTTGCGGCTAGGTGGTTCGGCCAAAGTAATTTACCGGAATGTGGGCCAGTTTGCTAATGCTTATGGTTTTGGTTTGGATATAGGGGCCCAACTGGAGCGACAAGGCTGGCAATTTGGTTTAATGGCCAAAGATATTACCACCACTTTTAATGCCTGGGTGCATAACCCCGATGAGTTCCGGGAAGTAGCAGCCATTACCGGCGACACCCTGCTGGTTAAAAGCAGCGTAGAAATAACGTTGCCCCGCCTCATAATGGGTTTGGCGCGCCGCATTCAGTTTACCGATAAAGTAGGTGCTCTGGTGGCTATGGACCTGGATTTTACTTTTGACGGGCAACGTAACGTTTTGGTGGGTTCTGACGTGCTATCAATAGATCCGCATTTAGGAATGGAAGTTAATTACAACCATCTGGTATTTGTGCGGGCCGGCCTGAATAATGTGCAGCAAGTAAGAAACTTTGATTATACCCAAAGCTGGAAGTTTCAGCCGAATTTTGGGGTAGGTATTGCCTCTAACGGTTTAAACCTGGACTTGGCGCTTACCCGCATTGCTGACACCACGCCTACGAATAACTTTTCCAGTAATGCCCGGCTCTCGTCTGTAATTGTGTCCTTGGGTTATTCTTTCGATTAATATTTTAAGTGTATATGAACACTGTTACGAATAAGATTAAAATAAATTTTTTCATTTTTCTGCTGCTGGGTTTGGCTGGGGTGGCGCAGGGCCAGGGGCAAACCTTTGGCAACGAATGGGTTAATTATTCACAAGCGTATTATAAAATTAAGGTCACCCGCAACGGCATTCATCGGCTCGATTATAATTTCCTGAACAATGCCGGCCTGTCTGCCGCCAATCCGCAAAAATTGCAGTTGTTCAGAAGCGGCAAAGAAGTAGCCATAGTGGTAAACGGCGAAGCCGACGGGCGTTTAGATACCGGAGATTACGTAGAGTTTTATGGTGAGCGCAACGATGGCAAAACCGACGTGGAGCTGTACCAGAGCCCAGCCTATAAAGTGCACGATTATTACAGCCTGTATACCGATACGGCTGCGTATTTTTTGACAGTATCGGCTGCAAACGGCAAAAGAATGGCTAACCAGAATGTAGGCCCCGATAACCTTACGCCCGAAATCTGGCACCATCAGACCCGGATGAACCTTTTTGTAACCAACTATTCCCGTGGTATTGCCTGGGGCGAAAGCGCCATGTCGTGGGGGGATAAAGCCGAAGGTTTTTTCTCGGAATTCTTTGGTGTGCAGGGAGGCAATCGGAACCGGCTCAATCCATATCAGGTAAGGGTTGATTCTTTGTTTAACCTGGAGCCGACAGGGCCAATGCCTACCGCCGAAATTGCCCTGGTGGGTACCTATTACACCGACCACGATGTTACCGTATCGGTGATAGCTCCATCGGGAGCCGAAAGGATATTGGTAGCTAATCACAAGTTTGGCCCCTTCGATCATGTAAAGCTAAATTATCCGGTTCAGTTTAATGAAATTGGCTCGAACGGAGTCTTAACCATTCAGATAAAGGTGAATACCCAGGTTCCTGCTGGGGGGATATCAGATTTAATAAGAGTGGCCTACGTGAAAGTGCGTTACCCCAGGAAGAATATTATCCCCACTAAAGATTTTTTAATTTCATTAGCCGATTCAAACAAAACAACCCCTTCTTTCCTGGTATTCGACAACCTGGCGGCTAATAGTATTGCCTACGATATAACAGATAAAGCTAATGTTATCCGCACCGCAGCAATCACCGCAGGTAGTCAGCGCGGGTTCATCATCAACGGCTCGCCGGGCAAACAGCGAAAAATCTTAATTACTACCGAAGGTAAATTTGTTACGCCACTGGGAGCAGGGCGCAGAATGTTTAAGCAGGTTAATGCTGCCAAAGCCGGGTTTATTATTGTAAGCCATAAAATATTAACCAAACCCGTTGCCAATTATCCTAATCCGGTAAAAGCCTATGCCGATTACCGGGCCTCGGCAGCCGGAGGTAAATACGATACCTTGGTTTTGTACACCGACCAAATTTACGATCAGTTTCATTACGGAGACCGGTCACCGGTTGCTATCCGTCGGCTAATGCAGTTTTTGATGGCTAATGGTAGTCCGCAGTATTTATTTTTATTGGGTAAAGGCATTGAGACTGATTTTGGAGGCGGTAATTTCCGAAAGAATCCTAACGCTTACCCGGTGCAGGACCTGGTACCAACCGGCGGTGCACCCGGGTCGGATATTATTTTTACGGCTGATTTTCAAAACCGATCTTTCTTCCCTAAAGTACCTACGGGTCGGGTTTCGGCTGTGAATGCTGCTGAAGTAGCTGCTTATTTAGATAAAGTAAAGCAGCATGAGACTACGCCCCAAAATGCCGAATGGCGAAAAAATATTCTTCACCTAGGTGGCGGCATTAACCTGCAGGAACAGAATCTGTTTAAAAATTATTTGCGGTCTTACGAAAATATGGCCGAGAACCCGCTATACGGGGCTATCGTCGAAAGTATTTCCCGCACCGGCGCCACTTCTTCTACCAGTAACATCAATGTTTCCAGTCAGGTAAATAATGGATTGTCCCTCATTACTTTTTTTGGGCACTCATCGCCAAGTGTGCTGGATATAGATATAGGTTATGCTTCTAACCCTGTAAATAACTACAACAACCCGGGTAAATACCCGATGATCTTACTCAATGGTTGCTTTTCGGGTAATGCCTTTAGTTCTTCTACTACCCGGTCTTTTGGCGAAGATTGGGTTTTATCCCCGCAGAAAGGCGCTATCGGTTTCATAGCCCATTCGGCAACTGGTTATACAACACCATTAAATATTTATAGTCGTAATTATTATGCGCTAACCTTCACCGATCCCAATTTTTACGGAAAATCATTGGGTACTATTAATCAGGAAGTAGTAAAACGGACTGCCCTGTCGGGCAACGAACAGTTGGTAGCCACGGCGATAGAAATGGTAATGCAGGCGGACCCGGCGGTGGTTTTAATTGGGCCCGATAAGCCGGATTATACCATAAAAGCGAACAGCATTAATATAGCTCCCATGAATGATCAGGAGCCTGTAACCGCCAATTCCGAGAGCTTTAGAATATTGATACCGGTTAAAAACTTAGGAAAGGCGACGCAGGAACCGTTTAAAATAAAAGTGACGCGCAACGAACAGGTAGAAGTAATTTCTGAACTTTATCCCCCTGTTTTTAGCCAGGATACTTTAACGTTTGTATTTTCTTCTACCGAAGGCCGGGTAGCGGGTATTAATACCTTCAAAATTATGGTAGATTCGGAGAATGCGATTGCTGAACTGGATGAGGCGAATAATACAGTTCAGTTTGTATATAATTTCCCGGCCACTGGCTCCCGTCCTTTAATGCCATACGAGTATGCAATTGTAAATACGCAGGAAGTTAAGTTAATCGGACAGGCCAGTAATATTTTGCAGGCGAGCCGGTTGTATACTTTTGAACTCGATACAACCCGTACGTTTAACAGCCCGGCTAAACAAACCAAAGAAGTAAATGCTAGCTCGCTGCCTACTTGGACGGTGAATTTACTACCCAATGCCGCGCCTAAAGATAGCTTGGTTTACTACTGGCGTTTCCGCCCTAAAGATGTAGTTGCCAGCGAAGATACCATTTGGGGCGAAAGCTCGTTCCGTTATATACCAGCCAGCCCCGAAGGATGGTCCCAGAGTCAGCCTGGGCAATTTACCAAAGCCCGCACGAACCTGATAGCCCTCAATGAGCAGAACCGCCAGTGGGAGTTTGCGCCTATTCAGAAGAATTTAAGCTTGCGAACCGCTGGCGGCAATATTACCACTGATTTTCTGCGCTACGGCATATTTATAAATACTTTCAACGCTAACAACGGTTCTTGTATTTTAAACATCCCTAATATATTAATAGCGGTATTTAATGATAAAACCTTAGAAGCACATAAAATGCCGGCTAATCTGGCACCTACCCTTTGCGGCGAGGCACCGCAATCTTTGTATTATTTCGGCGATTTGCGGCAACCCCAGAATCGGGAATACCTGCGTACGTTTCTGGAAGCGGTTCCCTCCGGTTACTATGTAGCAGCCTTAACGCTTAATCAGGTGCCCTTTGCCGATTTTCAGGAGAATTTGAAAAATGCTTTTCGTTCAGTAGGGTCAAAATTAATTGATGATTTAAAAACCGGTTCACCGTTTGCTTTAATCGGCAGAAAAGGCGCTGCTGCCGGAACGGCGCAGGAAGTAACGGCCTCGGGTGAGGACCTGACCGAAAGTATACAACTGGATTACAGCCTTACCGGCTTCGGAAACCATGGCACGATTACTTCTACGCTTATTGGCCCGGCAGCCAACTGGCAAACGCTGTTTCATACCGTTAGGAATAATGGCGGGGGCCGCGACAAGTATACGCTTAAAGTAACCGGCCTGAATATAGAAGGTAAAAACGAACAGGTAATTTATGCAAATGTAAAAGACCGGACTTTAGACCTTTCGGCGATTGATGCGAAAGTATTTCCGTACCTGCAACTGAGTTTAACCCTCGCCGATAGTGTGGAGGCCACCGCCCCACAATTGGAAGAATGGCGGGTGCATTATACCGGCGTGCCCGAAGGTGTGGTAAGACCCGAGGTAGTAGGATTGGAGAAATATAACAGTTTTGCAGCGCAGGCCCAGAAAGGTAAAATTGATGCGGAAATTGCGTTCCAGAATATTTCTAACCATAGCTTTACCGATTCGTTACTGGCCCGGGTAACCTTAATTGGCGCCAATGGCTTTAGCAAAGATGTAAAACTGAAAGCCGTAGTAAAAGACGAAACGGTAGTCATTCCATATACTTTCCCCACAAATAACCTAAGCGGCAATTATACCTTGCGGGTAACTGTGAACCCGGTAGCGGAAAACCCGATGCTGCGGCCGGAACAATATTATTTTAATAATACGCTGGAAGTACCATTTGCCTTAACTGCTAATTTGCACCCTGTATTGGATGTGGTATTTGATGGCCGGCATATTCTCGATGGGGATATTGTTTCGCCGAATCCGTTAATTAGCATGACGCTGAAGGACGAAGATAAATATACATTCCTGAAAGATCCGAGTCACATGGAAGTGTATGTGAAAGCGCCCGGTGCTTCTGATTTTACGGTGGTTAACCTGGCCGGCAACGACATAAAATATTTCGCGGCGGATAAAAACAACGATTTCCGGCTCGAATATAATCCGAAGAACTTGCCTGATGGCGTATATACCCTACGGGTGCAGGGCCGGGATGCGGCCGAAAACAAATCCGGTTTTGAGCCTTATACCATCAACTTTGAGGTAATTAACGAAGCCGCAGTTTCTCATTTTTACCCGTACCCGAATCCGTTTTCCAGCAAAACCAGGTTTGTTTTTACTTTAACCGGTAGTACCATTCCGCAGGATATGAAAATCCAGATAATGACCGTTACGGGTAAGGTAGTGCGCGAAATTATGAAAGATGAACTGGGGCCATTGAAAATTGGCAATAATATAAGCGAATTTGCCTGGGACGGAACCGATGAATTTGGCGACCGGTTAGCCAATGGCGTTTACTTATACCGGGTAGTAATGGATACGGGCACCGAAGAGTTTAAGCATCGGAATACAGCCGGTGATAAGGCTTTTAAGAAAGATTACGGTAAGATTTATATTTTACGCTAGAGATATAGTTATAGAAAAGCCAGATTATTTACAGTCTGGCTTTTTGTTTGTAGTTAATTATACTATATATTGTTTTTATAATTGATAGATTTTCACCGTGTTACGTTTTAATTTTTATTTTGTTTCAGCGAAAGCTTGATATTATAAACTTTTATTTTTTATATTTGGTTAGTTAAGCAGTATCAAAGGTTTATCCAGTTCCAAACTCTTGAACATAATAAGATAAATAATTAATCGGCAGACACCATTTTTTAAACGCATGTTAGACCTGATAAATTTTGTAGCGGTAGCAATAGCCTTTAATCTTTTGTTTTTCCTGTATGCTTCTACCAAGATGAAAAACAAGCTTCATCCGGTAAGAACAACTGTATTCGCCTTCCTGTTTAATATTCCGTTGAGCATTATTCTGGCGGTGGTTTATACCATTATGCTGGTTTATGCCGTAGTAATTGGGGCCAGCGAGGAGTGGGTTTGGGAATACATGGAGCAAACTGATGCCCAGGATTAATCTGCATCTGCTATTCCGGTTATTTGATTTATCTTAAAATCGTTAAAATAGGGATAATTGATTGCCGCGCCGGGGACAGAATAGATCGTACCGATACGGTTTCATTTCCCGGTTTTTGAAATACTTGTGGCGGCTTAACCGGAATAAATTATGAATTACTTCGGCTAATTTGCCCTCGCCGGTCATGCGACGGCCATAAGTACTATCGTTCAGGTTGCCGCCGTGGCAGGAAGCAATCTGTTTTAACACTTTTCCAGCCCGGTCGGGATAAGTCTTGTTTATCCAATCAGTAAAAATACCCCCAATAGCCCCGTTTAAACGTACAATTGTGTAGGCGGCCGAAGAGGCCCCGTTCGCAGCCGCAGCTTCTAAAATCTGAGGGATTTCGTGGTCGGTAAGGCCCGGAATAATAGGCGCAACCATTACATTTACCGGAATACCCACATTAGCTAACTGCCGGATTACTTCCAGGCGACGGGTAGCGGTGGCTGTACGCGGTTCCAGTTTCTGCCGCAACCCTTCGTCCAGGGTTGTTACCGAAATATTAACGTGTACTAAATCCAGCGCATTCAGTTTTTGTAAAATGTCAATATCCCGCAGAATTAAGGTGTTCTTCGTAATTATGCTAACAGGGTGCCGGTATCTGTACAAAACCTCCAGCAAGCTGCGGGTCAGCTTCATTTTTTGCTCGATGGGTTGGTAGCAATCGGTGTTACCGGCTAGCATAATCGGCCGTACTTCCCACTTGGGGTTTTCGAGTTGCTGCGCCAGCACGGCCGGCGCGTTTTCTTTTATAATAATTTTCCGTTCAAAATCCAGACCGGCACCGTACCCCCAATAATGATGCGTATTGCGGGCATAACAATAAATACAACCATGCTCGCAACCTTGGTATGGGTTCATGGAATAAGATAAACCCAGGTCAGGGCTTTCGACAGAGTTTACTATTTTTCGAGGATGTTCCTTAAAAAATTCGGTCGGAGAATTCTGAAGGAAGGGTTCATCCAGTCCTTCCGGGTGCTCTGTTACGTAGATATTTTTTAGGTAAGGATTAACCGGATTAAACTGCGCACCCCGGCCTTTCAGATATTGTTCTCCTGTTCCCATGGGGTAAATATACGGGATTTTGCTAAAATAAGTCTTTGTTAAAGCTAAAATTTTTAGTAATATATATCATATAAATACTTTAACAAAAATATTACTCATATTATTAGCTGTAGTCGCGCAAGCGTTGAATCATTATTGGTTAAGGGAAACTACCACAGTCATGCAAGAGGAAACTTGTTTGCAGGTAATAAACAAGCTTCCTCCTAAATAACCGGTTTGAATTGGAGATATCAGAAGTTCAGCTTCCCGAACTATAGCGAAACATCGGTAATGTGATTGTAAAATTTGAGAAACATTTTAGATAGCTTTTTCTGCCCCATGCTAAATTGCTCTCACCAGGCAATAAGCCATAGGCGTAGCGTAGAGAGGCTACATGCTTGTTTGTTTAGAAAGCAGGAGAGCGGTGGCGTTATGATAATATTAACTTTATAACTGCGGCTAATATTTTCAGGTATGAAATAGAAGAGCTATAAATTAGTCCTTTAACTAATTAAGCCATCAGCATTTTACAAGCTGAATGGATCTATCAGGTTTAAGGTGCCGAAGAAAATATGATAAAGCTGGCGTAAACGGACCGGGTCTGTGATGCCTTCTTCAATAATTAATTCCAATCGCGAATCGCTGCCCTCGGTATCGCCATCGTCGGGCAACACTATCTCAAAGGTGAAATCCTTAAGACCAGCTAAGGTGCTGCGGGTCGTATCGTCGGTTAGAATAGTGCGTACCCGCGATTCGTCGGTGGTCTTAACAATAATGCGTTCATCAAATTCTGGGTAGCCAATTTCCACGTCCTGCATCCCGAAGAATTTACCCAGGTCATCGAAAAAGCTTTCTTCGTGTAAGGCAAACCGAAAGCCATCGGGGTTTCGGAAAGGAGCGCTGAATATGGTAGTGGCAAATCCGCCTTCAAATCCGCCGCCCAGGTCTATGTCTATATCCAGGGTAATTTCTTTATTCTGCTGATGAATAATAGCCTGGTATTGCAATAAATCTGGGTTCTGGTTTAAATCCTGGGCAAGCTGCTGCCATACTTCATCTTCGTTCTGGCCGTAAATATGTCTTTCTTCCTGCATATTATTTTAGTTAACTTTAGTTGCCATACGACACTACGTATAAAAAGATTAAATTGGTGGGAGTGCAGGGAGTGCAGAAAAAGCGGGAAAATTTTAAGGGAAAAGCGTTTATAAATAATCGGTTAGTTGAAGTTTAGGTTTTTCGTGACGGGAATTAGGAAAAACAGGCGCTCTGCCTCAAATTGTATATATTTTCGGAATTAGGCTATCGGATATAAAAGAGAAGGAGCCCTGATTTAATTAAACCAAGGCCCCTTCTTTTTATAAGTTTTTACCGGTTATCATCCCGCTCGTTGCGGTGGCGGTTATTGCCATCGTAACCACCCCGTGGTCGGTTCCGCTCATCCCGATTATCGCGATCATTCCGGCGGCTGGGATCGCGGTTAACGCTGCCGCTCATGGGATCGTAGTGGCGGGGACGGTCTTCATCGCCGTAGCCCCGGTGGCCATCGTAACCCCAGCTTAGCGAACCGGCCATGTTTCCTTGGTTCTTGTCGTTGTAGTCGGTGCTGTAATGGCGGTCCTGATCGTTGCCGCTGCCTTGCCGGTTACGCGGACGCTGGTGCGAACCATAGTTGCGCTCGTCGTCGCGCCGGAAGTCCTCGTCGATCCGGTGGTTTATATTGTAACTGATAGAAGTTTGCTCGGGCATGGAGTTATAAAAACTCTGGTTGGTATCGTATATTTCGTACCGGCTATTGTCTTCCTGGTTGTTATCGTCGCGGCGTAAATCGCGGTTAGGATCTTGCCGGTGTTCCCGGTGCTCTTCCGAAAAGCGGTCGTGGTCGCGGTCGCTAAAGCTGTTTTTATCCCAATAAGCGCCGTATATCTGGCGGCTATTACCCGGTACCGTATGGCGGCCGTGACCGCTGGTAGAATCGAAGCCGGACCGGTTTTCTTCGCGGTGACCATTGCCACCCCGGGAAGAGCCAAAGCCCTGCGCCCCGCCATAGCTGCCCATATTGCCGTAATTATTAGAGTGACCATAAGTATTCCGCTGGTTGGCCTGGCCCCGGTCGTCGCGATGGTTATCGTAGCGGTCGCCGTGTTGGTCGCGGGTGGTGCGGTGGTCGTCGAAACGGTAAGCGCCTCTATACATAGATTCCTGATCCTGGCCCATATTCCGGTTACCGCCCCGGTTCTCCCGGTCGCGGCGGTTATTCTCCTCATCTCTTCTATTCATAGTCTTTTCTTTAAAATTGAACTATATTGGTAAACCAAAGTTACCGTTACCTCCCTGTATAAACGGGAAATTTGATTGGCAGTTAAGATTAAGACCTTATTTTTATTTAAGGGTACCGGAAATAGAATAGAAGACGGACCGGAATTCTGACTTAGCGTGGCACTTGGGAGCGTGGCTATTCTACTGAGAAATAAATATTTAAAAGCAAGGTGCAACTGAAAGTGACAGAAAGTTAGGCGTTAAAGGAGCAGTTGCCTGCTTGCCTCAATTCGAGAGTTAAGGGGTGGGTTGTTTTAAAATAATCGTTGCAAACCGCAGATTTGAATTTGGATAACAAATAGGTTTGGGGCCAGATTTAACCGGAAGCGGTAGGCCTTAATCCGTAAGTAATACCACTATAAAACAGGATTAGCGCTTATAAGCATACTACTGTCCTGAACATTGGAAAGGAGGAACTATTACCATTATAAAAAGTGGATTCAGCTATTTCGACAAGCTTAACATGACCCCCATATTTGAAGCGCATAAACCACCTAATATTCGTATAATAGTAAAGGGACAAAATTACTTTGATATACAAATTTTTATAGAGTGCTCTATTTCAATATTTTATATACTTAAAACTTATTTCTTATAGCTTTCTACTTACTATATTCAAAATAATCTTACCCAAAAACCTCATTGGGAAGCCTGCGGCGAATTGTTTTTGCAAAAGAACTTTTGAAATTTAAGGAAACTTGGAACCCGATGGGAATAGGCCGGGTAAACTATTTCCGCTGGATGGCCGGAAATTCTAAAGGATCAGCTTTAAACAATTTGGCAACCTAAATCCGTAAAAGTAGAAATTGTTCCGGTGCCTGATGCATGTTTATTTAGGAGTGGGCTATAATTTGAGCAGTGTAAGCGTAACAGTTAGAAAAAATAACCTAGTAATTAACCAGGCGAGCGGGTAGCTTTATTTCCAGCCAATGAAAGGCATCATCTAAATCGGTGAATACCTCGAAATCGAAAGCCAATGGCCGGCTGCGGGCCCTGAACTCTTTTTCCTCTACCAACTTCTGATTTTGGGTAATGGCCGTTGGGTTATAAGGCACAATGCGGGCAACTTTACTTATGCTAGATTTTACCAGAATGGGCACACAAACCTGCAGAAACCAATAATTGTTGTCGGTGTGTTGGAGCCGGTGCGCGTCGCTGAGAATGTATTTTATTTTAAGCCGCGTTACTATCTGGAGCACCTGCAGAACATTCGCTTTATAATCTTTTTCCGAAGCCCTATCGTTCCAAAGCACCTGCATAAACGAGAGATGACCGTAAATTAATACCGTACAACTTTCCAGGTCCAATTCCTGGGTCGGATTATAAAGTGACTTGTTGGTATTAGTGTACAGCATAGATGCATTTATAACGGTTGTTACTCCAATTTATTCTTGAAAAGATACCGGTAATTTTTGGTGGCTCCTAGCTTTTTTGCCAAGCGGTAGAATAAAATTAACAAAGCAACCTGCCAGGAAAGTAATGTTATCGCTCTGTTTTTAGCTGATAATACATAGGCCTTCAATTGATTACCCTGAAGTTGGCGTAAGGGCTGCAAATATGCTAATTTAAAAATTTAAATAAAATATAAGTTTAAACAACGTCTTCTTGGGGTTAACATGGAGGGCTTAAAAGCCAGGGGTAGTTAAAGTAAGCTGATTTACGCTTCAGCCCCCGACAATTAAAAAGCCCTTCGCTCTGAGAGCAAAGGGCTTCTGGATTTAAAACAAATCTGGATTTAAAACAAATCTGTATTTAAATTAATTCTGGATTTTTAATTAAGACAAGTTGGATTTTAGTCTTTTACAATACGCAGGGTTTTGGTGCCGCTCTTGGTAGTTAACCGGACAATGTATACCCCGGCTGGTGTAGTAGCATCACCCCACTGTACCTGAACCGGCGTTTTGGCCTGGGCTTTACCAGATTTCAGGGCTTTTACCAAAGAACCACGTACGCTGTAAACCATCAGGTTATACTCCTCATCGGTATCCAAGGCAAACTCAATGGTAGCCTGGTCGGTGAACGGATTCGGATAGCTGGTCAGCTTCGCTGCTTCGGTACCGGTGAATATTTCGGCTTCGGTAGCTACACGTTCGGATTTTTTACCAGCTTGTTGGATTACAATTGAGCCACCTCCTATGGCCATTGCAGCATCAGCATTTTCAGCTGCTCCAGCCTGATTGTCATAAACTATATTAGCTGTATTGTTAGTTTCCCAGATCTTAATTCTGAATTTATCAGGGCTTCCATCTATGGCAGAAACCATAAAGGTGTAACCTTCTGTTCCATTTATAGAACCAACTCCTTTATAAATAGCTTTGGTTGGGGTAACTACAAGCGATGCAGCTGTAAGGGATGAACTCTTGAAGTTTAAATCACCGGCTTTAAAGTTAAATTCGGTATTGCCGTCAACTTCGGTAAGGCCTTTCTTATACTTGGCAACAAATCCGAAGTTAGCTTTTCCTCCTACTCTCATATAAGAACAAGTAGAACATGCTGTAGAAGTAGCAGGTACTACGGGCGATTCAATCCATCCACCACCAGTTACAAAACCACCATTTGGATCGTAAATAGGTAAATAAGCTATTGATTCGGAACATTCAGCTCCGGCAACTGCTCTTACCGTGTAAACACCGGTTTCTAAAATGCCCACATTGAAAGTTGCAATTCCATTAGCATCAGTTGAACCAATTTTAGGAGTTTCTGCACCATCAAAATATAGCTTTACTTCCACTCCTTCGATCTTATTGAGAACCTTAATCGTTAAAGTAGTTGCAGTTGTTTTTACAGCTTGTGGTAAGCTATTTTCAGACACATCAACTGTTACTCCAGTAATAGTTAAGTTAGTGCTAGCGTAAGATAAAGCGTAGTTGTTGCTCAGAGCTACCGTTCCTTGCTGGATTGCATAAGTACCTACGATGTTACCAGCTTCTCTGGTCAAAGTACCAGTGAAAGCATCAGTACCTACCAGTGAACCAGAAGTGATGCTGTAAGTTAAAGCAGGGTCAACCTGACCGCAATATTTTGTCTTAGCCACAGCTGTGATGGTAATCGGACGAGGTGTTACTGTCAAAGTACCTTTTACAAAGCCGATGGTGTAGTTACCAGAAGTCAGGCCAGAAGGCGTTACATCGTAAGAACCAACTGGGCTGGCCGTAGTAGCCGCAGTAGCGTAAGCTAAAGTTCCACCCAGTTTAGAAGCATCATCACCATTTACAAATCCAGTGTAAGCCACAGAGAAAGCAGGGTTAGTCTGACCATATACTTTGGTAGAAGGATTAGCAGTGATAGTCAGGGTAGCTGGTGTTACT
>NZ_BJYS01000049.1 GCF_007991635.1 Adhaeribacter aerolatus
AAGCGCTCGCGCTCGGTGTTATATATAATATCCAGAACTTCACCGATAAAAAATAATCCCACCGGTTTTCTTTTGGTCAGCCCCCTCTTGCGCCGGACAGTAAGTTAATTCCGGGGAAATTAGCATCAACCTAAAAATAGTTTCTTTGGGCTTTACCCTGGCAAATACACCCGATCAGATAGATTTAAACCAGCTAATTTTTATTAAATATTCAGCATAAAATACTTATATTTAATTAGATATAAATAGCTGACTGTATGAAGACAACCTTAACTTCCGAAAACCCGGCTCACATAAAGGTTATCAACCAGACCGATGCCGATTTGATTATTAAAAATATTCAAAAAGAGCTGCAAGCCTGGCGGTTAAAAAACCTGTTATACCATTTGCTGGTAGGGGTACTCGGCACGGTGGCCATTCTGGGTTCCGTTATTGTTTCGGTTTATTTAGATACCCGCTCCGCTGTTTTAACCGCCGACCGCTTAAAATTAATTGCCATTGCGTCTACGGTTTCTTTATCCATATTATCAGCCTTCAATATTATTTCTAAAACCAACAACTACATTGCCGCCTGCGATTTAATGCAAGTGGCCTTGTTTAAATACAATGCCAAACTTATTAGCCTGGGCACCCTTATCGAAGCGTATGATAAAGCGAATAAAATTATAGGCGGCATTGATTTTAATTTCGATAAAAACTTTACCGGGGCACCCGGCAAAACCGTGGTTTCGGTAGATACGGCCGATGAGCAACCGACCAACGATGAGGAAGCTAAAGCACCAGATAAAGCGAGTCAAAACCCTGCAACTGAGCCGGCAGCATTTCCGAAGGCGCTTACTCCGCCCGTCAAAAACAAAGCTCCGGAAATTTCAAACCAACCAACCACCGGAAAGCCTGCTCCACCCAATACCGGCAGTGGCGCATCGACCGCTGCAGCCAACCTGGTAACCTCCGAAACCATCATCGATACCAACAATGTATCGGTACTGGTATCGGAAAAATAATGTGGCTAAACTCCCTTTGTTATAAAATATCATCAGGTACGAAGAGGAAAAATAATCAGAGTCTTGTTTTGTGCTGATATCTACTTTATCCCCGATTCAGGTAGCGTTTATTTTCCAATTTGCTGGCGTCAGCATCCTCGCTGGCGCTTATTTCAACCAGCTTTTTGCCGAATAGTCTTCTATTCAGCTACCTTAGCTTATAAGCGCATGCTTTTTACCTAAACTTAATTTAAGTTTAGCGTACCAGGGGTAAGTTCAATGGAAAATTATTTCCGGCTAAATCCTAGATTTTCGTTTTTGATTTTTTACCAATCCTAAACATTATTCATTATCCGAAATAAAAAATAAAAACTATGGAATACAGACAACTTGGTGCCTCGGGGTTATTTGTACCGGTATTAAGTTTTGGCACAGCTACTTTTGGCGGTGGCACCGAATTCTTTAAAGCTTGGGGCAGCACTCAGGTAACCGAAGCCACCCGGTTAATCGATATTTGCCTGGAAGCCGGCGTTAATTTCTTCGATACAGCCGATGTTTATTCGCAAGGCTTATCCGAAGAAATATTAGGGAAAGCCATAGCGGGCAAACGGGACAAAATGATTATCTCAACCAAGGCTACTTTTCCGTTCGGCGAAGGGCCAAACAATCAAGGCTCTTCCCGGTCGCATTTAATTAAGCAAGTAGAAGGTAGCTTGAAACGTCTCGGCACCGATTATATTGATATTTTCCACATGCACGGCTTCGACGGCAATACACCCGTGGAAGAAACCCTAAATACCTTAAACGGGCTGGTGCAAAGTGGCAAGGTGCGCTACCTGGCAGCTTCTAATTTTTCGGGTTGGCATTTAATGAAATCGTTGGCCGTTTCGGAAAAATATGGCTGGAGCCGCTACGTGGGGCACCAAGTTTATTACTCACTGGCTAACCGGGAGTACGAATGGGAGCTGATGCCGCTAGCCTTGGACCAGGGAGTAGGCGGTATTATCTGGTCGCCGCTGGCGGCCGGCCGTTTGGGCGGAAAATACCGGCGCAACCAGCCTTTGCCACCCGATAGCCGCGTGGCGCAAGGCGGCAGTCCCGTACCCCAGGCCGTTGTAAACGAGGAGGTGTTTTATAATACTTTGGATGTAATGGACGCGATAGCCGAAGAAACCGGTAAAACCGTGGCCCAGGTGGCGATAAACTGGCTGTTGCAACGCCCTACGGTTTCCAGCATTATTATTGGCGCCCGCAACGAAGAACAACTAAAACAAAACTTAGGTGCTATTGGCTGGAACCTGACGGTAGACCAGGTAAAAAGACTCGATAAAGCCAGCGAAGTACCACCCATTTACCCCTATTGGCACCAACGGCAAAACACCAAACTAAACCCGCCACCGAATTTTTATAAGTAAGATATTTAACGAATTGATTACTGCAGGCTACCGCGAGCGTCCCGCTCGTGATTATTGCCTCTGACCTCTGAAAATTTTACATCTATAATATTCCAAAAGGCCTGTTTCGCTACAGGCCTTTTTAGAAGCATATTAAAATAAATGTAAGTCCTCCCCCTACCCCCTCCTAAGGGGGACTTACTGGTAATGCAACTTTTTACGCAAACACCTTTTAGAAAGGCTATTTCATAAGTCTCAATATTTGCACCATACCTGCGTATTTTTTACCAGCCTGCGAACTTCCCCCTTGGGAGGGGGTAGGGGGAGGATTTTACTTCCAGTTCCTACTCCCTTTCTCCTGTCTATTGCTGATTAAAATAACTCTTCAAACAAGCATTTTACTTCACACTCCTATTCCCTTTCTCCGGCCTTTCCTAAGAAAACAGCTACTTCCCTCCCTTATCCGGCCAATTCACCTTCGGATATTTCGCTCCTAATTCCGGGAGAAGTACCGGGTAGTCTTCGCGCCAGAAGCGATTAATATCGGTAACGACGGCCAGGGGCAGCAAATCAGGGGTGAGCAGGTGAAGTTCTACGGTTATTTCGCTGCCGTCTACGCGGGGGTGCTGTTGCCAGCCGAGTACGTCTTGTAGCCGAATTTCCAGGCGCGGTGGCAGGCCGTTAGGCTGGTACTCCAGTTGCATATCGGAACCGTCGGGCAACGCAATGGTAGTCGGAGCCAATCCTTCCAGGCGTTCTTTTTTATCAGTATCTAACTGCTTTTCTAATATTGGCAGCAATTCTATTTCCCTGAGGTCTTCGGGCACTTCCACGTCTGTCAGGTAGGGTTTGAGCCATTCGGGGTTGGTGAGCAGCAAAGTAGGCGTACTCACGTCGGGCCAGGCTTCCTGGGGGCGCCACTTACGTAAACTCAGTACCCGGAGCTGCCATTGGGTTACTTCTTCGGTAAAATTCAGCAGGTGCTCGCCTTCTTTTTTAATTGCTTCCATAATAGCAGGTACCCGGTGTTTGTCGTCGGGGGGCGGCAGCGGTTTGCTTTGCAGCACAATGGAGCCAATGCGGAGGTCGCGGGTGGCGGTGAGTTCGCCGTCGGTGGTGTCCCAGGTAATTACGTCCTGCTGTTTCACGAGCGGGGCCAAATCGCGGGGGTTCAGCGGCGAGGCCAGGAATATTTTGCCCAGGCCCTGCCGGGCATCGAGTTGGGCCACGGCCAGCCAAGGCTCGTGCGCCAGGTCGTCGCGGTGACCGGCCTGCGCGTAGCTGCCGTTGGCCAACTGGAACTGCGCGTTGTTGCCGGGGCGGGCATAGGCAATGCGTTCGGGGTAGCAATGGGCCAGCAGCACGCCGGTTTCGTAAGGGTCAACGGGGCCGTTCTCCGGCAAAATATTGAATAGCCGGCGGTATGAAGCGGCAATCTTTTCTATTTTCTTCAGGGCTTTGGGGCCGCCGTTTTCTTGCCGGTAACGGCGCAAGGCTTCGATTCTTAAATTTAGGTCAATGCCGGCTTCGCGGGGCAGCGGATCACGTTCTTCCAGCACGGCGGCAATATCGGTAGCTAAGGGCAATTGACCGGTTTCTTCGGCTTTCAGGAGCATGTGGGCGATACGCGGGTGTGTGGGCAGCGCGTGCATTTTTTTACCATGTTCCGTGATGCGGCCATTTTCCAGGGCGTGGAGTTGGTGCAGGGTGTCGGAAGCCTGCTGCAGGGCGGCGCGCGGCGGCGGGTTCAGCCAGGTTAAACTCCGGATATCAATAATACCCCACTGGGCCATGTCCAGCACCAGCGGCGCCAGATCGGCTTCCATTATTTCGGGGGTGCGGTGGGGTGCCAGGCGTTCGTGAGCAGCGGCAGTCCAGAGGCGGTAACAGGTACCCGGGCCCAGGCGGCCAGCCCGCCCGGCGCGCTGGTCGGCGGCGTCTTTCGAGATGCGGATGGTTTCGAGGCGCGACAAGCCCGAGTTAGGGTCAAAGCGCGAGGTTTTACCATAGCCCGTATCGACCACCACCGTAATGCCCTCGATGGTTAAGCTGGTTTCGGCAATAGAAGTAGCCAGCACTATTTTGCGTTTGCCCTGGCGGTCGGGCATCAGGGCGGCGTATTGTTTGCCCGGGGGCAGCTTGCCAAACAACGGGTGAATGGCTACGTAACGCACCTGCCGCCGCAAAATACCCTCAACCTTTTTAATGTCGCCTTCGCCAGGCAGAAACACCAGCACATCGCCGGCTTTTTCGCGTAGGGCCCGCTGCACGGCGCGGGCCGTCATTTCGGGCAACAGCATTTCGTCGAGTTCGCCGGCGTAGATAGTCTCCACCGGGTATTGCCGGCCCATGCTCTGCGCTACCGGCGCTTTCAGCAAAGTGGTTAAGGTAGGCATATCCAGCGTAGCTGACATGACCAGGATGCGTAAATCGGGCCGCCGGGTAAGCTGGGCTTCGCGGCACAAAGCCATGGCTACATCGGCGTGGATGCTGCGCTCGTGAAATTCATCGAAAATCACCAGGCCCACGCCCGTCAGGGCATTATCCGAATGAATCATGCGGGTAAGAATGCCTTCGGTTACCACCTCGATGAGGGTTTTAGCGGAAACCTGGTTCTCGAAACGAATTCGGTACCCCACGGTTTGGCCTACCTCCTCGCCCAGCAAAAACGCCATGCGCTCGGCAATGGTGCGGGCGGCTAAGCGCCGGGGCTCCAGCATAATTATTTTCTGGCCGGCTAACCAGGCTTCTTCAAACAAGGCCAGCGGCAGCAAGGTACTTTTGCCCGCACCCGGCGGCGCGTTTACAATCAGCGTATTTTTACTGGCAAGCTGTTCTCTTACTGCGGGTATTATTTCCCGAACGGGTAAGTCTATGTTGAATGGATTGAAAGGCAAGGGAATTAAATTTTATTTCGTAGATAGTTACGTAAACCGCCGGGGTTTAAACCGGGCAAATATCGGTAATTCTTTTGGGTTTGGGATATTCCTCCTCCTGACACCTCCGAAGAAGGACTTTTAGCACAGGCCGCCGGTAAATGTATTGGGAAATATCCTCCCCTACCCCCTCCAAAGGGGGACTTGGGCTATCGGAACTTTTATTGCTTTTGATTTTTATTTCGGCTTAATCAATTTTTCTGCTTTCTGTTAAGGCTTTTAAATTTACCTATTCCGAGAATCCTCCAGGTAACTTATTTACAAGGTGTCGAACTTTCACCAACTGCACACTATAAAACGTCAGCCGTTTTAATACCAGTAGCAGAGTCCCCCTTTGGAGGGGGTAGGGGAGGATATTTACCCCGACGATTTTCCATGCTGTTCAATCCAGGCTTCCAGCGTTCGTTGCACATTCGGTAAATCCTGCATTACTTCCGCATCCGAAAATCGCAGCACCGTAAAATCTAAAGCATTTAATTCCGCATCCCGTTGTATATCGGCTTCTGTTTTAAACTGATGCGAATAGCCATCTACTTCTATAATCAGCTTTAATTCTTTACACATAAAATCTGCAATGTAATTGCCGACTGGTCGTTGCCTTCTAAAACCATAACCTGCCAACCGTTTACCCGACAATAACTCGCACCACAATCGGATTTCTGCTTTCGTCGAATCGTTGCGGAGGTTACGGGCTAGGGGCTTTAGTTTTCTGTTGTAGTGGTTGTTGGGTTCCATGTTAATCCTTCCTCCTCCGAGTGGTGACAGATTAGGAGTTGGTGAAAATCCTCCCCCTACCCCCTCCAAAGGGGGACTTTCGGGTAATGCAGCTTTATACGAAAATGCTTTTGAAGGAGGTTTTTACAAGTTATCGGCAAGCATATTTTCCCCAACCTACGCACGGCTCCCTTTGAAAGGATTAAAGGTTATTGCCCGGCCAGCGAACCCCAATAACGGAATATATTTTGGCACGAGCTGATAACGCGAACGGTTTGAAGGTGCACGGACTGCGAACGTCCCCCTTCGGAGGGGGCTAGGGGGAGGACTTTCCGGTAAATACCAATTAATACATTTTAACCGGAGAGCATATTTAAACAAGCAGCCAAAAATTATTTTAATAGTAACGGCATGAGGCAACTGCACCAACCACCACCAGAACCACTTCGCCTATTGCCTAAAATATTTAAATTAAAACCATTATAATACAATTAAAAACATTATATTTATATAAACCACTTTCTTTCTTACCACTAACCTAAATATTCCGCATCTTTCTCCGCCAGAGCCGACGAACTGATTCGCCATACTTGCTGATTATTTCTAATAACAAGCATTTAATTGCGGGGACAAATATTGAGGCAACCACTTAAGTATCAACCCCACCAATTCCTTTTATAAAAAGCGGAAATAATGGGGTGGCACTTAGCAGTTTAGGCACAACCATTTGCTTACCCTTATCCGGTAGTTTAATATTTTAAAACCCATCACCATGAATAAGCTACTGTTTATTGTTAATGCCAACGGGGGTTTTTACTACGACTTGTTTTATTTGCTGGCTTTTTTGGTAGGGTATGTTTTACTGATTTGGATTGGGGTTAAACGGCATTACAACCTGGCGGTGTGGCTGCTGGTATTGGCGGCTACGCGGGTGCTGTTTATTCTGGGCACCAAATTGTTTTCGTTTTCGGGGCAAGAGTGGCAGGTGCTGCTCAACCAGTATTATTTACCGCCGGCTACGGGCAAAACTTTGCTGGGTGGTTTGCTGCTGGTAAGTTTGGGGTACTTTGCTATTAAAAAACTGCTGCGGCTTAAAACCGAAACCCTCGATGCTTTTGCCCTGGTTATTCCGTTGTCGATTGCGATGCAGCGGCCGGGCTGTTTGCTGGCGGGCTGTTGTTACGGTAACATTACGGGGGTGCCCTGGGGCGTGCAATATTTACCCGGCACGCTGCCGCATTACCACCAGTTTCAGGCCGGGCTGATACAAGCGCCGGAATTATATTCGTTGCCAGTACACCCTACGCAATTGTACGAAGCCCTGAATGGACTGCTGGTGGTGGGCATTTTATTGTTGGTGCGGCGGTATATTAAAGCGCCCGGCAATTATTTAACCCTTTCGTTTATACTGTACTGTTTCTTCCGGTTCTTCAGCGAGTTTATGCGGTCGCCGCTGGCCCATGCTACCGGGGGCACGGTAGTGGGCGGACTGATAAAAATACAATGGTGTTTGCTGGCGGTTATTCTGGGGTTGAGCGTTTTATTTATCTATCGCGAAAAATATACAAAACCGGCTCCGGCCGCCGACCAGCCGCCGGCTATGGCGGTTATGCTTTTGCTGTTAGCGGGCCTGGTAGGTATTACCTGGGGGTTGCGGCACTGGCTTACGTTTATCGAGCTGCTGGCCATAAACATGGCCCTGGTGCCGGCCGTGGTTTTTGTGAGCACTTATTTTTTCCGGCATATATTTTTACCGCCGTTCCGCTGGCTGGCGCTGGGCATCCTGGTGTTGCCTTTGTTACTCATGAGCCAGACCTTGCCCACCGACCAGGACGGCGCTAAACCCGATAAAAATAAAATCAGTTCGTTTAGTTCTTTTAAAGTAGGGTTTGCCAATGGTAAGTACCAGAACGACCACTCCGTAATTCTGAGCCGGGGCACCGACCCCAACAGTTCCTGCGATGACCAAAGTATTACCAAATATTACGAGCAAAAATATACCTTGCAAGGGGCCGGCTACGCTTATACCAAAAAAAGAGAGGATACCGAAATTACCTATGGCCTGAATGCTTTTGCCGGCAAACACCAGGAAACAGACGTTACCGACAACACCACCATTAGGCAGCCGGTAAAAACCTACTTGTTTGGGGTAAATCCTTACTTTAATTATAATGCCAAATGGGTTGGTTTGGGCGGCGGTTTGGTGGCCGGCAACTTACTTATCTCCCGCGAAAACCAGGACAAAGAAGACAATAGCCCGCCCACCTCGGCCAATTTTAAAACACCTTTTTACCCGCAGGCCTCTATACGGGTGGGCCCTATCCGGTATTTATTTATGGATTATCAACTGGCCCAGCAGTTTCCTTCGGCTTTACCGGGTTTGCGGCACCAGGTAGGTGTGGGCAGCGGCTTTGGCCTCCGGAACGGCAGCTTTTTACGGGCTGGCCTCACTGGCATGGAAGACATATTCGTGAGCGGCCAAATTATAGTGCAAAACCGCATAGTGCTGGAACCGCTTTACCTGTGGGGCACCTCCCAAACCCCTTACCAGGTGCGCCAACGCCAATTTTCGTTGGGTTTGCATTACCGGTTTAATTACCAGGAAGCGAAGTAATTTTGTGCTTTGAATTTACCAACCTCTTACCTCTAGTAATCTTAGCTTATAACACAAAAACATCGGTCTGGCTTACTTCCTCACATAGCTTTGTGCCATACACTCGTTTAAGAAGCTGGCAGCTAAGCGGCTAGATTCCAGCATATTAATTTTTTGACCAGATTAAAAGGCTTTTCCAAATATTTAAGCGACTGCAAAGTAATTATACAAGCTCCTTAAGGTGCATTTATAATCAGCATGTTTTTTAACCACAACCTGTTCTTTATATGTTATAATTATCTACGGAACGTGTAAGTTTATATTGTTTTTTGTATTGCATTAGAACTGTTAATTAATAATTCTATTTAAACTAGTAAATCAACAATCTCTAACTTTTCGTTAATAAATTCAAATTCAGCTATTTCTAACATCCTAGATGATGTATAATTAATCTTCGCATCGTAAACTCTACCAATTCCAATTTTAGGAAGTATTGACAAAGTAAAAGGAACTTCACTTTTCTCCCTAGATGTATAGAAATGTACCTTTATTTTGCATCTACCTTGCGGCATAATTGGCCAAAATACATTTTCTTGAGGTTGGCTATCAAAAGGCGACTGAGCGTTTTTATCTATATCTAGTTCTCCAATTATTCCTTTATGTTCTATTATCTTAGAATTATAGGAAATTGTACCGCTTGGTGTTTCAACATGCAAATCCAAATCATCAGCAGATTCCCAAGCAAGATTGATCTGCAAAAATCCAGATTCACCAACAACCATTTCATTTTTAAGATTATTAAGTCTCGTGATATCTTGAGTTAACTTAAATCTTGTTTCCTCATCAACTTCGGAAGAAACTTCTTCTTTCTGCCTAATAATTTGATCAAGCTGCCGGTTGCGCTTTTGTTCTTGTGTTTCTACATTCTTAACAAGTACTGGCTCAATTTCTCCATGTACATTTATCAGTTTTTCTTTTAATTTTATAAACCGAATTAATGATTGTAAGTTTATTTTTATATAATAAAGAATTGGAGAATTACCTAGTTTTAATGCACCATAAATACCGTCCTCTTCTGTAGTCAAATCTTCATCAAAGGTTATAACATATCGAGGCTTGAAACAAACCACTCCTTCTTGGCTTTTTGTTATTGTATTTATAATTTCTTTATATACATAATCTTGAACAAAGCTTTCCTCTAAATTCCCAAATTCAATTTCAGTTTTAAGTTTATCAGTATCCAAAGGTTCGAAGTTAACTATACCTCCTTTATCAGAAAAGAATTGCTCGATAATTGGAATTAAGAATTCATCGTTTACTAATTTCCTTACTCTAGGCTTGAGAGTCATAACAGGATTAAATTGGCTTAAAACACTTTCTGCCGCATTATGTTTAAACATATATTCCCTTCTTTATGTAAAAGTTTTGAACTATGTTAAAATTTATCTTTACCACCTTAATTTGACTTTCATTAAATTTACAATTGCTAATCTCTATGTATTTTTTACATGTTTCAAAACTTAAACTATCTGTAAAGCTTGGAATCCAAAATTCACTTTTAGTTTTAACTTTATTGAAATTATTTTGAATGGACCACTCATAAACTAGCTGTTTCTTTATATCTTCTTTTATTTTGTTATTACCGTCCTCATCTATAGAGAATTCATTGTACTCATGAAAAGAACCTTCAGATAGATATTTGTAATCTATAATATAGACCTCACTATTTTTATCCATTAAATCCTTTATATCCGTTATCGGTATAACAGAACTTAATAAGTAGCTTTCTACTAAATCATTGAACTTATGAAGGCTTTCTTCAGTGAGGTAGTGCACCATTCTACCATCTTCTTGCTTGATTTTAGTTAATAAGTTAAGGTAATAATTTCTAATTTTCGGATGTATAGATTTAATATAACTATAATCGTTAAATTTCACTTTAAACGTTTTCTCTTTAGTAATCCTATTAAATTTAGGTAGGACGGAATACAAGTTTCTCTTAACCTTTTCGGTTGATACTGTAGTGAGTAATACTAAATCAGGTCTAAGAGTACGTTTAGCAACTTCTTTATTAAGGGTAAGTTCAAAAGGATTAATAGTTGATCTTTTATAGGATTTTAAAACTCCCCGTATATCTGCGTACCATTTTAATTCCGAATAAGGATAATTATTTAAGGCATAAAATTGACACATATCTTCCCATACATCATAAAAGTTATTCATACCCCAATAAATATCATCCTCATTATCATTTTTCTCTGAATACAAGAAAGCCTCAACTGCATTGTAAAAATGCCAATAATCTTCATCCTTATAAATTGTAAATAAATCTATATCATTTAGAATTTCTTTTAAAGTACAAATAGTTGCATTTAGGGTTTCTTCACTTTCAAATAGTTTGGTTCCAGTATTTAAAAATACTTCTTTAAAGTTTTCTGCTAGTTCAAAAGCTTTCAAAGGAATAGTTGCTAATTCTTCTAATTCTTCTTTGATTTCTGTATATATAAAACAAAAGAGTTGTACAAGAGGCGGGCTTTGTTGAATAATCATATTTTTTGAAATATTCATATCATCCAGATATACCACATCATCTTCTAGAAAAAATGATTTATGTAAATATAGATGAATTTTAGAGTAGTCTATATCATTACTCTTAACTTGCTTTTTCTCTAATGAACCAATCCTAAGTTCATCATAACCCTCAATTATTTTATCTAGTGCATTAATTTTAGAGTATAAAACAATTTCATTTTTATCTTCATTTGAAAAACCAAAACCATTAACACTTTCATAAAACCCATCTTTACTTTTAGATATTCCTTGATTTTGGATAAGTTTTTCATACTCTTTTCTTTTAATATACACGCTAAAAGTTCGATACATTTTAAAGAAGAAAGATTTTAGATTTATAAAATCTTCTGGAAAATCTTCAAAACCTAATGGAAGCCAAAATTCTAGTTCTTCATTTACCTTATTCCGCTGTATTCCTACAAACGAATAATGGCTTCTATCCCTTTCAATTCCTTTAATTAGTTTTATATTAGATAGGAGCATAATCATTAATAGCCATAACCTTTTCTACGAATTTTTTTGCTTGTAATGCTAATTGCCCAAATGTTACTAATTCGCTCTCATGAATTTCAAGAAGTTCATAAAGCGGCTTCTTATTATTTGAAAACACACTATCCCAAATGAAGAATAACAACTTATTTTTAATATGTTCTTCTGTTACTTTATCTTCATTTATAAAAAAATAACCAATTTGTTTATCCTCAATTTTCCTTACTTCTCGGTATTTACTTCTAATAAAAAAATTCAGGTTATCAACAAAATCTGCCCAATTAAACTCTGCTCCATCTATATTTATAACTCTATTTTGAACAAAACCTCGTTGATTATCCTCTTCTACATTAATAAATTCCCAATCCCATCTTCGTTTAAAAGCATTATCCATAAAATATATTGAGTTATCAGAGGTATTCATGGAAGCTATTAATGACAAATTAGGAGGAAGTGAAATCCGGTGATATTCTAAATCTAATTTTAAGCAATCGACTCTATTTTGAAAAACTAAATAATCTTGTACTTCATGGGCCTCACCAGGAAACTTATATTCAAACTTATTATCAGCTAACCCTTTAAACTTTACTCCAATTAATTTAAGGATTGCTAGTATTTCAAGTTCAGTTATATTAATACTATATGACGACCAACCATCAGGTGAACGATCAAGTAATTGAAATACAGTTCCAAATATAGCAGCAGAATTACCTCGATTTATTTCATCTATAACAAAGGCAACTCGATCTGCTTCGTATTCCGATTTACCATTTTTTACAGCATCTAAAATATTTTTATATGCTTGTGATAAGGCTTTTAGAAAATGGCCAGGATAGAAATTATATTCAACTTTCCCTGCTTTAGTATGAGGCACTAATTTACCTACGAAATCACCATATGTATATTCAGGGTGGAATACAGTTTTTATGATATTAGTTTTTTCTCTAATTTCTAAAATTTCTGGAATGATTTTCTTTTCAATTTTAAAACTCTTTCCAGTACCTGGGCTGCCAAATAATATTTTTTGAATTGGACGCATATTTTTAATAATTATATATGATTCTAAATATATTATAGCAATATATTTATTTATGCTACATTTATTTAATTTTAAGAATAATATATTTTATTAATATTAAACACATGCTGCAAGTTTAAGCACAATGGCAACTTGTGGCTTTTTCTACCAATCTGTAATTGGTGCAAATTGAAAACTTACTTTCATTTCTACTCCAAGTAAACACTGCGCTGAAACTTGAAGTATAGTTAAAAAGCTAATTACACTATACAATGCTCAGAAAAAAATAGCAGCCAAAACAGGAGTTGTTCTGGCTGCTATTTTAGCGTTACCTAATAGTATGCCTATCGCGGTACTGCTTTGTGGGTACTAATGGCAATGCGGTTCCAGGCATTTATAGCTATTACGGCCATAATTAATTGGGCCAGGTAACTTTCGTCAAAAATGGCCTTGGCCTGTTGGTAGGTTTGCTCGGTTAAACCCTGCTGCTGAATAAGGGTAACTTCTTCAGTAATGGCCAGCAATACTTTTTCCTCGGGCGTAAATAAATCGGTTTCTTTCCAGGCATTTAATAAAAAAAGCCGCTGGGCGGTTTCGCCGTGTTTCAGGGCATCTTTGGTGTGCATATCAATGCAAAAGGCGCAGCCGTTAATTTGCGAAGCTCTTATTTTTATAAGCTCTTTGTGAGTTTTAGATAATTGGGTACCGGCCAGGTAGGTTTCCAGTCCCAACAATGCTTTGCCCGCCAGGGGCTGGGTTGCCAGAATATCGATGCGCTTTTCCATTTGTTTTAAGTTTTATGGGTATGAATTATTATGCTGTACCAAAGGTCGGCAACGCGCCCCCAAAAAAACTTAAACTGGTTTAAGAACGCTTTTTACTTCTGATTTCGCTCAGGTATTCGGGGGTAAAACCTAAAAAGGAGGCGAGTAAATATTGCGGAATGCGCTGCACAAATTCCGGGTAATGGTCCAGGAAATGGTAAAACAATTCTTCGCGCGATAAATCGTATAAATATTTGATGCGCATTTGCGAGGCGGCAAAGGCGCGTTGGTAAACCATCCGGAAATACCGCTCCAGTTTGGGATGCTGGTGCAGCAAGGCTTCCTGCGCCTGAAAATTAATACACAATAGCTCTGTGGGTTCCACGGACTGAATAAAAAACGCGGTAGGTTGCTGCTTTTCGTATGCCAGGTTATCGGTGAGCCACCAGTTTTCAATGGCAAATTCGGTGGTTTGTTCTACGCCTTTATCGTTAATAAAAAATTTGCGGAGGCACCCTTTTAAAACAAAATAATGGTGCTTGCAAATTTGTCCGGCCGTTAGCAGGTTTTCTTTCTTGGGCACCCTAACTTGTTCAAAATAACCGCAAACGTCCGCAAACTCTTCCGGGCTTATCGTTATAAATTTATCTAGGTGGTTTTTAAATACTGCTGACATGGCAATTGGCTTAAGCTACCTAAAGCTAGAAATTAAAAGCACCCGATAAAATATTTATTAGGCGTTCCAGGCTAGATTACCGCTGGTCGGCACAAACGGTTTACTAATTCAACTTGCTCCGGGTAAAGCTGCCCCAACTCATCTGCTTTAGCCATTTGGAAATCAGCAAAATCAAAACCCGGCGCAACCGTACAGCCCACCAGCGCAAAATTTGTTCCGGGTGCCGGCTCCGAAGCAAACCAGGCACCTGCCGGTACCACCGCCTGAAAGGTTTCGCCGTTAGCCAGGTTCGCGCCCAGTTGCAGGCGGGTGTAATTGCCGCTTGAGTCCAGCACATGAATATACAGCGATCCGCCGGCGTAAAAATGCCAGCACTCGTCGCTTTTAATCCGGTGGAATGCCGAGAACTCCCCGGCCGGCAACAAGAAATAGATGGCCGTGGCAAAACTCCGGTCGCCGGTGGCTGGCGCAAAACGCGCGGGTAAACTAACGTGGGGTATATTTTCGGCGGCCCGGTAAGTTTCTTTGTAAAAGCCGCCTTCGGGGTGCGGGGCTAAATTTAAATAACGAATATAATTCTGGGCAGTCATCGGCAAAAGCGCTGGGTAAAGTTTTAGCTCCTAAGAAAGCATTATTCTTCCAGTTTTTTAATAATCTCAGAAAAAATAACGCTGCTCCGGCCAGGCGCTATACCGGCGTGGCAACCGGTAAATTTAACAGGAAGCGCTAAATATTTATACCGCTATTCCGGCTGCCTGTTGCTGGCTGCCGGCTACGTACCACAATGAAGCAGCATAACCGGGGGCCAACTGCAACTTTTACCGCTATTATCGGGGCAGTAGCCTTAATCAAAGCGCAGCGTTCGTTTTTAGTTAGAATTACCTCAGGGCTTTTCGGAAAAGAAATTATCTATAATATACCGGGCTTCCTGCACCTGAATACCTTTGGTTACTAATTCCTGTAAATCTGCCCGGGCTCCTTCTTCGATTACGTACCCCGATTTTTTACAAAGCTGGATAAATTGGCTATACAAGGCTTTTGCTTTCTCGAACTCGCCCAGGCGCAAGGTGGCCAGGGCAATATTAAACATGGCATAAGTGGCGTCGGGCTCGTACTTAAGGGCCTGGTAAGAGTAATCGATGCACTTTTTAAATTCGTCCGTACAGTAGTAAGTCCAGCCCAGGTTGCCCAAAGCGCCGGCGTAGGTGCTGTCTATTTTAAGGGCCCGCTGGTAGGTTTGTTCGGCCAGGGTATGTTGCTGCCGGCGCGTATAACTTAAGGCCAGGCGCATGTAGGCACTTAAATATTCGGGGTCTAATTGCAGGGCCTCCTGGCAGTACGCAATGGCTTTCTCGTATTGGCGAAGGTCGTAATAACAATCGCCTAATCTTTTTATGACGTATTCTTTTTTATTGTTCAGGCGGTAGGCTTGCATAAAGTCTTCTATCGCATAATCTAAAGTACCGGCATAATAATACGCATCGGCCCGGTCTACGTAAAAAGCTCTTTCTTTGGGGTCCAGGGCAATGGCCTGCGAATAATCCTGAATGGCTAAACTGTATTTATCTTTACCGTAATTTAAATCGCCTTTTAAGTTATAAGCCCAGGCGTCATCGGGTTTCCGGGCAATAGCCTTTTCAACGTAATACAGGGCACTATCGGGTTGTTTCAGGGCCTTGAAACACAGCGCCAGGTCGTATAAAGCCGCCTCGGGGTTTAGGCCGGATAGTTGCTTAAAACTCGCCAGCGCCTGCTGGTATTGGTCTGAATCGTAATACACATCGCCCAGGTTTTTAAAAGCCGGGGCAAACTGCGGATACAACCGGATGGTTTGGTTATAATCCACGATAGCTTTTTCGGGCTGGTTTAGGTGGTAATAACCGTAGCCCCGCAAATTATACGCATAGGCATAGGCCGGCGCTAACCGGATTACCCGGCTTAGGTGTTTAATACCCGGGGCGTATTGCTGCTGGTTAAAGAACTGCTCGGCCTGCAATACATTGGCATTTACCAGCAGCGAGTCCAGGGTTAAGAGTTTGGCCAAAGCTGCGTTTAAGGCCTTACCGGGGCTATACGAAAGGGTGTAAACTTTTAACCGGTTGGTAAAAACAGAACCCGGATTTCTTTTGATATAAGTGGCAATCTTCTTTTGAATACTTTTATCTCTTGTCACAAAAATGGCTTCCAGAAAGGCACTGCCCAAAGCTTTTTCGGAGGGGCTAAGCTGATTTTTGTGCAGGAGATCAAAAAAAGAAATCAATTCCAGCACGTGATAATTACCGGTTTGCAAAAGCTTTTTCTCTTCCTGAACCAGTTTTAAAGCGGTGGCCATTACGTTTATGCCCTTTTCAACGCTATCCTGTTCCATATAAGCCATGCCTTGCCGAAAAAGATGCGCTTTGTCGCTGAACTGCTGCTGCAAATTGTTGTTGCCAAAGGGGCTGCGCGGCACCGTATCGGCAGGCATCGCGGCTTTTACCTCTCCGAAAAAGTATAAAGAAATAATAAATAGAAGGGTAATCGTTTTAAGCATAAACAGCGAATAGAAACAGGCTTGTGGCCACTATATATTTTAATTTTCGAATATATAATATTTTTTTATTATTATGGCTGATAGGCGTAAGCAGCTAAAACAAAATATTAAAATAGCTTATCTGTCCGGTTATTTGCTGCCTTTGTGGTTAATGGACTCGCAACCGCTTAGCCCAACTTTTGGTCTGAATAAGTTTAAATAGGCGATAGCGCTTTACCCTGCCGGCTTAGCCTGAATTCGAATTGAATAGGCCTGTAGGTAATTGGCTTCTATTTTACCACCGCCCATAAAGGCTAGTAGTTAAATGGCTAAATGTTGGGTTAGCCGGGACATGGTGGAGCAGGTAAGGGCGGTTGTTTAAGTGATTGGGTTGCGGTTATCCGTGGAGTCGCCGTTTTTTCCTCCCCCTACCCCCTCCCAAGGGGGACAGCTTCGAGCCGGCAATTTTGGAGCTTTAACGGGTATTGCCCTGTAACTACTTTTACTCAGAGGTGTTTAAATTTAGTTGATTGAGGCAGCCACTATTAAGCCATTAATATTTAGCAACTTTATTTAAGTGTGTTTAATTTAGGTTAACAGTATCAATATTAAACCTATTCCCATACAATTTTTTACAAAATAATTTGCTACAAAACCACAGCCGGTAATATAGGAGTAGCCCTAAGTCCCCCTTTGGAGGGGGTAGGGGGAGGATTACTTATTTTGCTCCCAGTTTCCCTCAGTCCGGAATCAATTCAATGAATTGCACTCAATTCGTGCCTATAAAATTACTACCAATAAGACCCTTGCTGTAATCCCCAGCGAATACAAATAATTATATCTACTTACTTATTATCACTATACAATCAAGAGATTACATCATTATAAATTTAACTAATATTTTTAGTACTAAAGTTTGGTTTAAAAATTCAATTTACTGCTTTTGAAAGCAATTAAGTCTTTAATCCTAAAAATGGTTGTGTTTACGGGTATTTATCTCATAAATATATCCAACTTCCGACAATAAAACTAATTTAATTAGCTGCTAAATATTAAGAAAATAGAAGGTTTAAATAGCCTTAACAGCCTATCTCGAAGACTAGGCAAATGCAATTACTCCTAAAAATCACATTCGGATTAAAAAGGACATAGCTAATGAAAATGCCCTTAGAATGAAAGCTTAAAATTTTAATTATTCATGTATAACCCTAAATGTATAAATGCTTATGTAGCAGTGTATTTACTCGTTATTTCACCTTCATCTTCTGTTAAAAATGTAGTACTTCGTTTGAGGGCTAAACTGGGCAATAAAATTGGTATTTATCCAGCCCGTTACTCTCAACCCCACATAACCATTTTATCAGTTGTCATAGATGATAGCCTGGAGCATAAATTATTCAATTCATTACGGAAGATAATAGCTCAGGAAAGTCCAATATCTATGACTGCACATGGTATAGAATGCTTCCCATCCAACAAAACAATATATGTTGGAATTAGAGAAACTAACTTATTTTCTACTCTGAGCAAGAATATCTGGAGAAGTCCCTTTGTTTCTGGCTTACCAAAAGAGTTCAAAACTTCATCTTATGTGCCGCACCTTACAATTGGTCGGAGTTTAAATTATAACTTTGACTCTGCCCAAAATTGTTTTAAAGAATATTCTTACGAAGAAAGCTTCATGGCTGATTCTGCTCTTTATTGAAAAAATATTTTGGAAATGAAGGAAGATTTGTCCCGGTGCAAGAATTTCCATTTTGCTCGATACCTTCTGGTCAGCTTTCCTTATTTTAAATACTGATAGCTTTTGAGCACGGCAGTAACTTGTGTTTTCATGCAGTCCTCTTTCAATCGCTAAAGGTTGATAAAGGGCTGTTCCACCTCAAATTACTATTGTACCGTTATAGAGTTATTCTAAACGGTAAAATTGCCTCTCCCGAAAAGCAACCCTTATTTGTTAATCAAAAAGCCACTCCCTAACTTGCCGCCCGGCCGTGGCGGGCAAAAACCGTTAAGCCAACTTAATCCCAGAAATTAAGTATCTGCTTAAAACAAAAACTAACTAATGGCTTCCGGACTCCTTGCTTTATTAGATGATATATCGGCCCTTGTGAAAGTAAGCGCGGCCAGCCTCGACGATGTGCCCACGCAGGTGGCCAAAACCACGGGCAAGGTATCGGGTATTGTAATCGACGATACTGCCGTTACGCCTAAGTACGTGGTGGGCCTGGATCCTTCGCGCGAACTGTCGATTATCTGGCAGATTGCGAAAAAATCGCTCATCAACAAACTGTTAATTTTAAGCCCGGCAGCGCTCTTGCTCGGGTTCTTTGCGCCCTGGGCCATCCAGCCAATTTTAATGCTGGGTGGGGCCTACTTGTGTTTCGAAGGCTACGAAAAGGTACATTCTATGTTTAGCCACCACAGCGAGGAGCACCAGGAAAACGAGGAAATGAAAGTAATTACGCCGGAGGAACTGGAAAAAGAGCGGGTTACCAGCGCCGTCCGTACCGATATTATTCTGTCGGCGGAAATAATGGCAATTGCTTACAGCCAGGTAGCCACCAGTCCGTTGGTAAACCAGATTATTGTGATGCTGGCGGTGGCGGTATTTATTACAGCGGCCGTTTACGGGTTTGTGGGCTTAATTGTAAAAGCCGATGATTTTGGGGTACACCTGGCCAAAGGAAATAATAATGCAACTGTGCAGAATATTGGGCGCGGTATTGTAAGGTTTATGCCTAAATTTTTAAAAATACTGGGTTATGTGGGCACGGCCGCCATGTTGTGGGTGGGTTTTGAGATTATTACCCACGGCGTGCCGTTTTTGCACCACTTGCTCGAAAATATTGAACACGCCCTGGCCGGTGCGCCTATTCTGGCCTGGTTAGCCGTGGTCCTGATTTGTTTGGTAGGCGGCTTAATGCTGGGCTTTATTATTGAAAAGATAGTGGTGCTGGTGCGCAAGGTGTTTAAGAAGCAACCGCAGGAAGTATAAGCAGCCTTGGCGGCAAGTTTGTTATTTCAGTCCGGGTTTGGGCAAGAGGAAAGGCGCCGCATGAGCGCCTTTCTTTTCTTATACGGGTATTTGCTGCGCTTTTCTCTACTGGCCAGCTTGTAACATTTGCCGGATAAGCCAGCTGGCGTGAATGCGTTTGCACCAACGCCATTTGCTACCGCATTAATTATTCCGGAAATATATTTTAAAGGTAGAACCTTCATTCAGGCTGCTTTCTACGGTTATCTTGCCCCCGGCATTGTCCACTATCCGTTTTACCATATACAAGCCTACGCCCGAACCTTCTACGTGGTCGTGGAAGCGCCGGAACATAGAAAACAATTTGGTTTGGTTGGCCGGGCTTAATCCCAGGCCATTGTCCTGCACGGCAAGTACCCGGTATTTGTCTTCGGCAAAAAAGCTGATTTGTACTTCGGGCACCCGCTCCGGGTGGCGGTATTTAATTGCGTTGGAAAGCAGGTTATACACGATGCTGCGTAAATTTTTCGGGGAGAAAGATATCCGTTCTTCCAGGCCGATGCTGGTTATTATTTGGGCGCCGGCCGCCAAGATAAGCCCCTCCAGGTCTAGCTGCACTTCCTTTACCACGGCGGCTACGTTAACTAGGCTGAGCTCGGTATCATCACCTTTGGGCAATTTCGATATTTCGGTCAGGTCGAATATTGTTTTCTTAAACCGGTAGATGGCATCTTTTATAAACCGGATTATCTGGGCTGCATCGCCGGTGTTCAGGGCTTCGGCGGGCAGTTCCAGTCGTAATTCTTCCAGCAGCATTTCGATGTTGGAGATAGGCGCTTTTAAATCGTGGGAAGCGGCATAAATAAAATTATCCAGGTCGACGTTGGTATGCGTGAGCTGCTCGTTGGCGCGGCTTAACTCCAGGTTGGCAATGCGTAAATCTTCGTTAACCTGGGCCAGTTCTTTGGCCATGTTCTGGTTTTCGAGGGCACTTAGCTCTACCCGCCGGCGTGCCTCTACCGGTTCGGTTACATCCGTTACCAGGGTATAAAAACCTACTACCTGACCGTCGTGAATATTGGGCACATAGCTGGTGCGGATATGTTTGGTAAATCCTTCGCGGTAAGGCATAGTCGCTTCAAAATCAAAAGCTTCCCCGGCTAAGGCCCGGTTTATATAACCTTTCACATTCCGGTAAGCTTTTTCGCCAACTACGTCCTGTAATTTTTTCCCCAGCAAATCCTGCGCTTTCATCGGGAACCAGCTTTCGTAGGCCCGGTTGGCAAACTGGTAGCGCTCTTCTTTGTCGATGTACCCAATGAGTACCGGCAGCGAATCGGTAATCAGCCGTAGTTCCCGGGCGTGCGCTTCGATGGCTTTGCGGGCGGTTACCTGGTCGGTAACTTCGTAGGCAAAAGCCATAACGCCATCGATGGTACCTTCGCTGTTGCGGCGGGGCAGGGTGGTAAAGGTCCAGTATATTTCTTCCAGGGGCTTCCCTTCGTGCCGGGCCAGCATAAGGGGCATTTCTTGCGCTACGTACGGCTCGCCGGTACGGTAAACCTGCTGCAACATATCCGGTAGGGGCGTATCGGCCAGTTCGGGTAAGGCTTCTAACAAGGGTTTACCCTTTAAAACCCGGCCCGGAAAAATTTGCTGGTAAACCGGGTTAATTAAGCCAAAGGTTAAATGGGGGCCTTCCAGAATTACAATGGCCGCCGGTGCCCGCATAAATAAATCCTCGAGCTGCTGCCATTGTTGTTTAGTTTCAGCCTGGGCCTGCCGCAGGGCAGTAGTTCTTTTTTCTACCCGTTTTTCCAGTTCCTGGTTCAGTTGCCGCAGGGCTTCGGCATTTTGCTCCGCCTGCCGGCGGGTTAATACAAAACCGGTTACATCCAGGGCAAAAATCAGGATGCCGTTAATTTTTCCTTCTTTGTCGTAAAGGGCCTGGTAAATAAAATTCCAGTAAATATCTTCCGGGGCCTGATCTTTAAAACGGGCTACCGGAATTAATATCTCTTTGCCTTCAAACGTTTCGCCGGTGTTATAAACCTTATAAATAATTTCGTAAACCAGTGAATCTCTTAACTCGGGCAGCGCCCCAAACAAGGGTAACTCCAGCAGGTCGCGCCCCGGAAATAATTGCTGATAGGCCTCATTTATAACTTTGTATACCAGATCGGGGCCTTCCAGAATGGCTAATGCCGCGGGGGCTTGTTCAAAAAGGCGCTCCAACCTGATTCTTTGCTGCTCAGCCTGAGCCCTGGCTAGCTGTTCCCGGGCCTGACTTTCTTTAAGCTGCCGCCGCGCCTTTTCGCTCTCGGTTACATTAGCGGTTTCGTGCACCATACAAATGGTTTCGCCCTGGTCATTCTGCACCGGCGTATTAATGGTGCGCCAGTAACGCTCTATGAATTCTCCCGGATTTTTCGGGTCCGGAATATCGTACCGGTAAACCGGCATGTGGTGGGTTTCACCAGAAGTTAGCACCTGCCGCAAAGAGGCTTCCAGGTTGGCGGTAGGAGAAGTGCCGGTCGTGGCCGGATTATCCGGAAAAACCTCGAATACCTTTTTGCCGATAATTTCTGCTCTTACGGTTAAGGTTTCGCGCAGGTAAGAATTTGTAGCCGCCTGTATAACCAGGTCCGGCGAAAGCACGATAGCCGGGTTAGCCTGCTTCTCAAAAATTTTATAAAATAAAAACGCCGCTTCGGGGGTGTTGGTCCCCGGATTAGCAGATGATTTATCTATCATGCAATATTTAACACTAGGTAGGTAAACAAGCCTACGTAAATTAAAAAGATTGGCTAAAGAGCAGAACTGAATATTTTAGGTAATGCCGGTAGTAAAGCCATAAGAAAGTTTCGGTTTAAAGTGCAGCCGTGCCCGCACCGTTTATTCAGCTGGTTTTACTACCACTTTGCCGATGGTTTTGCCGCGCTGAAACAGGTGAATTGCCTCCTGCATTTGGTTGAAATGATAAACGTGACCAATATGCTGCGGCTTTAGTTCCAGCGCCTGAAGCCCGTTCAGCATTTGGTGCATTAAATCGGTTTGCTCGTACAAGTAAATCAGGTTAAACCCCATCAGCGATTTATTCTGGGTAGGTAGTCGCAACGGATCTATTTTGGGGCGCCGCAGAAACTTCCAGATAAGCCGGGGATAATTGGGTTTTGCATTGTGGCTGGAGAAACTGGCGTTGCCGTATACCACCATCCGCCCCATTGGCGCCATTGCTTTCCAGCCTTGCATCAGAATTTCACCCCCAATACATTCCATAATTAAGCGCAAGGGCCGGTCGCCCAAGGCATTTAGCAGATTCTGGCAAAAATTATTATCGCGCAAAATCAGGGCATCGTAAGCTTCCTGCTCTTGCAGAAAATTTATTTTATTTGCCTGCCCCACTGTGCCAATGGTATAAGCGCCTATTTTTTTACAGATGCGGTTGGCCAGAATACCCACCCCGCCGGCGGCACTGTGAATGAGCACCGTCATGCCGGGCTGCAAATTGCCCAGTTCGGTTAGGGCATAGTAAGCGGTGAGCCCCTGCACCAGAAATCCGGCTCCTTCTTCAAAGGTCCAACCGGCGGGCAGCGGAATAACGTAGCGATGGTGAATATTCAGGTGCGAAACATAGCCACCAAACTTGGTGGCACCCATTACCTTATCCCCCACTTTCCACTCGGTTACTCCCGTTCCCACAGATATAATTTCTCCGGAGAATTCCAGGCCCGGAATAAAAGAACCTTTCGGCGTGGCACTGTATAAGCCCTGCATGGCAAAAATATCGGCAAAATTAAGCCCGATGGCATTTACCTGCACGCCTACTTCTCCGGCCAAGGGCGGGGCCAGGTCTTCGGTTTGCAGCTTTAAGTTTTTAATCGAGCCGGCCTGGGGCATGCGGTAAACCTGGCGTTGGATCATAAGGTAATTATCTGGCTTATTCTGGTCTGTTTTATTAGGGCAAAACGTGGGCGTAAAGTTCCTGGTTTTCGTACAGACTTTTCCCGCCGCTAATATTTGTCGCAAAGTACCCGGTTATTGTCGTTTTTATACCGTCTTTTTTTGGATTATTCCTGTATACTTGTAAAAAAATAAATGTAACCGAAATGAAAAAGGTTCAGCCCAGCCGCCTTTAAATTACCGCCTTCCTGTGGTTCGATAACCATGCTGAAGAAGCAATGGGGTTATACTTATCCGTATTTAAAAATTCCTGAAAAAAATCAACCGGTACGGTGCGGCTGGCTAAAAGGTAAATTCGGTTTGCAGGGGCGAATAGTTCCAGCTAATTTAAGCCATTTGTTGCAACCAACTGATGCCGGCCTCGCCCAACGCTTTATAACCACCCTGATGCAAATAGACAATATAGACATGAATCAACTGCAACCGGCGGCAGCAGCGGAACACCCGGCACCTCCCTAATCGTTATAAAATCTATGTCTAAATATTTAATCGCAAACTTTTACCCACCTTTATTAACTGAAAGCACTCATGAAAAATTACCAGGTCACTGATGTAGACAGCTATCTGCAGGCCGTTCCAGAAAATGTACGCCTGGCCTTGGCCAACTTACGAGCGACTATTAAGGCAGCCGCACCCCAGGCCGAAGAATCTATCAGTTATATGATGCCCGGTTATAAATACCTGGGGCCACTGGTATATTTTGCCGCCTTAAAAAACCATTTGGCCTTGTACGGGGCTACCAAAAATATGCTGGAATTATTTAAAACGGAGCTGCGTCCCTACAAAATATCCGGCACGGCTATTCATTTTACCCCGGAACAGCCGCTCCCCGACAGTCTGATACAAAAAATAGTTACCGCAAGAATCCGGGAGAACGAAGAAAGAAAAGCGGCCAAGGTGCGGGATGTCCAGGTTAAAGAGCCGCTTAAATCCGCAAACTAAAATTAATATTCCGCCGGAAAGCTAAAATAAACAGCCGGCAATTAAACCGGCTGGTTAATAAAGGTTAAACGCTATTTGCTGTTTTTGCGCTGGTTTTGGGTTATTATTTTACCGCACTTGTTGGTGTATTACCTGTTTTTCCGGTTCAGCACAATGCCATATATAATCAGGCCGATACCAGCAGCAAAAGCCAGGTTCTGTTTATCTTTATTAGATAAGGCCTTTAGGTAGGCCAGACCGTTCTTGCCCGGATCCGAAACAATATCCGTTAGTTCGGAAGGATTGGTAAATAAACCTTTTAAGGTTTTAGTAGCCTGGTCAATAGTTTGATTTGTTGATTCGGTTGATTCCATGATTATTTTATAGTAAAATCAAGTAGTACGCAGGCTGGGCATTTAAGATGTTTACCGTAAGTATTTATATCCGGCAAAAGCTCAAAATTCCGTAATAATTGCACTATTTACTTTGGCTTACCTATTTTGGTTTACGGTTTAGCCCGGAATTCATTCCCGTTATATAACAAGTCTTTTTAACTACCCGCACATCTAATTTGTAACCCTTTGCCGCTCTTCTTCCGAACCGGTGCTCCTTCTTTTTATTACTTTCAGGCTTTTGTTGCCAAAGTTGCGGGTATACGTAAGCCGGAAAACCCGGGGCTCGCGCCGCAAAACTACTGATACATCCTGGTTTAAAGCCGGGTTTTTATTTACGACAGAGAACCGCATTGTCCACAATAAATCGGTGCCCGTTAGCCGTAGCGTACCGTTATCGTTCTTGAGTTTCTTTTGTATGCCAAAATTTAAAAAACCATACGGTTTGCTGTATCCAATGCCGTATAAAGAACGGGTTTGGTATAAATAAGCCAATTCAACCGAATAATCGTTGGGCAAGGTAAAATTATTGGTTGCATTTAACCGGCCATACCGACCGCTAAGATTGATTGCCTCGCCTTGGTATTCGGTTTTATTTTGCTGCCAGTTAGCCATCAGGTTATTTTGCATTTGCCACCACGCAGTAACCGTAACCGGAATAGTTAAATTAATGGAGTAAGTATCGCTGCTGCGTATATTTTCTTTCGTGGTTACTTGTTCATTCTTCTCCGGATCAACCTTTATTACATTGGCTATGGCGTTATAATCGCGGCTGTATTGAAAGGCGAGCAAATATTTTTTCTGTAACTGATAAGTGGTGCCCCAGGCATTGGTAAAAGTTGGTTTCAGGGCCGGATTACCAAATATAAAAGTGTAGGGGTCCCAGAAATTAAATATAGGCGCTAAATCATTAAAGGTGGGGCGGGTAATGCGGCGGCTGTAAGATAATTGCAGGTCGTGGTTTTTACTTAATTCCTGCGAAACAAATGCACTCGGAAAAAGATTATTGTACTGGCGTTTAATCAGGTTTTCCCCGTTGATAATATTGGTTAAGTTGGTATAAGTAGATTCCCAGCGCAAACCGGTTTGCAGTTTGGTACCGGTACTTAGCTGGTGCTGAAAGTTTATATAGGCAGCCCCAATATCTTCCTGTAGCTTTACATTCTGGCTATATTTTGGGTCCGGTTGGGGCAAGTTGTTTTCGTAACGATACAGCACCACATCATTCTTTAACAAAGATAAGGTGCCTTTTACGCCTGTTTCCAGTTTAGTATTCTTACTAATTTGTTTGGTGTAATCGGCTTTGCCTACGCCCATGGTAATAGGCGTTAACTTGGTGTTATTTAATATTTCCTGCTCCTGGGCATTGTCTTGCACATATTCATAATCATTTACATACCAATGCGGGTTGTTATGATGATAATATAAATAATCCAGATCCAGGTTTATTTCCTGATTATTCCGGAAGGCATGCCGCAGGTTAAGGTTGCCCATGATATTACGCCAGTGGTTTATTTCGTGGTCCTGGGTAAATATTTGGGTAACAATTTCTTTATTATACTGTATACCGGCATTGTTCTTACAATATTGCTCCCAAAAATTGTTAAACCCACTTACCTGACCACCCAGCGTTGTTCTGGCACTCAGTAAATAATCAAATCCTATTCTGGCATTTAATATATTCCGGTCGGTGTAGCGTTTAGATATCGTACTGCTCTCTATTAACCGGCCTTGGTTAAGTATTTTCCGGTTGCTTTCTACCTGAAACATAAATTTATCATAAGAAAAGGAGCCATCGGTAAACAAGTTAAGCTTAGCCGTACGGTGGTTCAGGTTGGCCGCAGCACCGGCTTTTTCGTACTGACCATAGCCAATATTACCCGAATAGGAGCCATTGGTACCCATATCGGTATTCTTTATTAAAATAATATTTATGATACCGCCGTTGCCTTCGGCATCGTAGCGGGCCGAAGGATTCGTGATTAATTCTATTTTCTGAATATTTCCGGCATCCATGCTACTCAGCATTTGCATAACCGCCTCGGTGGGCAAACGGGTTAATTTACCATTTATCATGACTACTACGCCTTCTTTGCCACTCATAGCCAAGGAATTATTCTGGCGGTTTACACTTATTCCCGGCGATCGCTCCAGCACATCCAGCGCGGTGGAACCAGCCGCCGTAATACTATTTTGCACATTTACTACCAATCGGTCCAGGTGTTGTTCAAATAAGGGTTTGGCGCCTACTACCGATACTTCCTGTAATTCTTTGTTGCTCCCCGTTAATACCAAAGTATTTAGCTGTACGGTGGGTTTCCCGGCCTCAACAGAAAAATTTTTACTGAATATTTGTTTATGTCCCACTGCCGAAATAGAGACCCGGTAAGCTCCGGGTTTAACATTCTCGAAGCGGAACGAGCCGTTTTCACCGGACAACATACCTTTTACCAAAGCCGAATCCGGGGCATTCAATAACAGTACATTTGCAAAAGGAAATGGCTTACCCGTATCGTCCAGAATATTGCCATTAACCAAGGATTGTCCGGATACCTGTAAACCAAACAAGAAACAAAATCCGAGTAAATGCAGGGTAAAGTTTGTAAAAACAGGCATGTAAACAGCTAAGAGGTAGTAAAGAATAAGCAGGACAGCAGCAACAGGAAATGATATTGTTTAAACCAATATACCGGGAGGTAACGCGAAGAAATTATCCTTAATTACTTGCAGCAAAGCCTCATAAGCTAAGCGCAAGGGATTAAATTTGATTTTTTATATAAATATTATAGATATACCAAGATAGTATTAATAGATTAAATATTCCAATTTTTTGAAAAAAAATTTTAGTTAAAACTATTTGAAATGCGGTGGGTAGACGCACAGGAATGAGTCTGTTATTCCTGCTTATCTAAATGCCGATAATTAGAACGGAATACTGGCTGCTAATTTGGAAATTAATGCTTTATTAGGAGCATTATTTTACCAAACTGCCGAATACTCCTGAACTTAAAAGCCATCACCAATGCATCGCCCGCTGAAATTGTATACTTGTTTATTCCTGCTGATATTAATCGCTGCGCTGTGCTATCCGGCTTTTAGCCAGGTTCATGCTCAAAATGCTGGTGCGGCCTTAGCCAATAATGTAAAAGTAACGGGCGGCACTATCTCGGGAAGCCAGGTGGCCAACGGCATCCGGGTTTATAAAGGCATTCCGTTTGCGGCGGCGCCGGTTGGCGAATTGCGGTGGAAAGAGCCGCAACCGGTAAAGCCCTGGTCGGGTGTGCGTCCGTGTACCACATTCGGCCCTAGTCCGATGCAAAGAGAACCAGCCCCTTTTAGTATGTGGAGTGCAGAATTTCTAATCCAAAAAGAACCTATCAGCGAAGATTGTTTGTACCTAAACGTTTGGACGGGTGCTAAATCGGCGCGGGAAAAACGGCCGGTTATCGTTTGGATTTACGGTGGCGGTTTTAACAGCGGCGGCACCAACGTACCTATTTACGACGGCGAAGCCATGGCGCAGAAAGGCGTGGTGTTCGTAAGCCTGAATTACCGCGTTGGCATTTTTGGCTTTTTTGCACATCCGGCGCTTACCCGCGAATCGGGCCGGAATGCCTCGGGTAACTATGGTTTACTCGATCAGGTAGCAGGTTTGCGGTGGGTACAGCAAAATATTAGCGCTTTTGGCGGCGATCCCCAGAATGTAACCATTGCCGGCCAATCGGCGGGTTCGATGAGTGTTAACTGTTTGGTGGCTTCACCGCTAGCTAAAAATTTATTTAAGAAAGCCATTGCCCAGAGCGGCGCCAGCTTTATCCGGAAAAGCCTTTCACTGGCGCAAGCCGAACAGGAAGGCGTAGAAATGGCCGGGAAGTTGAACGCTCCTACCCTGGTTCAATTACGCAACCTTCCGGCTGCCGAACTGCAACAAAAAGGCCAAGGCTCCCGCCCTATTGTAGATGGTTACTTTCTACCCGCCGATATTGCCGATATTTTTGCCGCCGGTAAAGCCAATGCGGTTGCCTTACTAACGGGCTGGAACGAAAACGAAGGCTTATCGGGACCAATCAGAAATGCCGCTGATTTCCGGAAACAGCTAGAAACGGAATATAGTACTAATGCCAAAACTTTCCTGCAATATTACCCGGCAGCCAACGATCAGGAAGCAGAAATTGCCCAACAGAACTTATCGCGGGATTTAATTTTTGGTTTACAAAACTATACCTGGGCCAATGTGCAGGCACAACAAGGAAAACAGCCGGTTTTTGTGTATCGGTTTACGCGCCTGGTACCAGCCACCGGCGAATATAAAAAGTACGGCGCTTTTCATACCGGCGAAGTGCCCTACGCCTACGATAACCTGAAATTTGTAGACCGCCCCTGGGAACCTGCCGACCACTACTTAGCCAAGCTGATGTCAGGTTATTGGGTAAACTTTGCCACTAAAGGCAATCCCAACGGCCCGGGTTTACCCGAATGGCCCGTCTATACCCTCCCGAGCAAAAAGATTATGATCCTGGACCAAAAGCCGGTTACCCAGGAAATCCCGGATCGGGCCGCGCTGGATTTTCTGTATAAAGCAACTGTAAAAAATTAAAGTAAACGCTTCTAAAAAGCGAGCTGATAGGTTATATGCCGAAGTTAGGCGGAGAAGGGACCTCATCCCCCAACCCCTTCTCCTCTGGGCGAAGGGGAGTTCCGGTAATGCTTCTTTTAAGGAAAACGCTTTTAACAACTGGTGAAATTTAGTATTGTAATATTTCACAAGAATTAGTTATTCATTCTCTTTATTAACTTCGTTAAGAAACCAAACAGCATTATTGCACTTGTTGCAATACTAATCAAAGTCCCTCTCCTTTTTCAGGAGAGGGATTTAAGGTGAGGTCCTCGCCTAACATCCACTTATTAAATATACCGCCTCTTCCAGCCGCTCCTCACTGGAAATAACAGCTATTAATATATTCAGTATTAATACGTAGCCGGCAACCCGTAAAGTACCTGATTTTTAAAACAGCTTAAACCCCGTAAAAAAACTTTCGTTGCGGTGATTAAAAGCTGTAACATGATACTTCCTCCTTTTCTGCAGGCCGGCGATAAAGTAGGTGTAGTGAGCACCAGCAACTTTACCGAACAAAAGTACATTGATGAATTGGTAAAGATTTTGCAAGCATGGCACCTGGAGCCGGTACTGGGTAAAACCATTGGGCCCCGGAAAGGCAGTTTTGCCGGCTCCGATAAGCTCCGGAAAACTGATTTACAGGAAATGCTGGACAACGACGAAATAAAAGCTGTGCTGGAAACCATGGGAGGTTACGGCATTATCCGGGTAATAGATCAGGTAAACTTTAACAAATTCAAATACAAACCCAAGTGGCTGGTAGGCTACTCCGATACCACCTTTCTACACAGCCATGTGCAGGGCATGCTCAGTACGGCCTCCATCCATGGCACTATGGCCGCCGATCTGGAAGATGGATACCAGCCCGAATCCTGGGAAAGTTTGCGCAAAGCTTTGTTCGGCGAGAAGCTGAACTATAAAATAAAAGCACACCCCTTAAACCGGCCAGGCCAAGCCGAAGCCATGCTGGTAGGCGGCACCATTAGTGTTTTGTGCAATGCTAAAGGCACCATGTCGGAGGTAAACACCAATGGCAAAATCTTGTTTCTGGAAGAAATAGGCGAAAAACATTTCCGCCTGGATAGCTATCTTACCTCGCTGAAGCATGCCGGAAAATTTGACTACGTACGGGGATTATTAATTGGCGAACTGGAAGACATGCAAGAAGACGATCCGCCTTTCGGGAAGACACCCGAAGAAATTATTCTGGATGCAGTGCAGGATTATGACTTTCCGGTTTGTTTTGGTTTCCCGGCTGGTCACGGCAAAGTTAACCAGGCTTTAATATTTGGAGCACCCGTGCAAATGGTTGTTTCACCAAAAGGTACTACCGTTACGTTTAAACACTAAACAACGGTCTACTCCTTAAAAATTAGGCAAAGGCCGGCTAGACCTCTAAGAAATAAATTGAGAAAATAGCAAAGAACAATAAATGGCGGCTACCTTTATACTTACCTGCGAACATGCTGGCAACATCATACCGCCAGCCTATGCCCATCTTTTTAAAGCGCAAGAAGAACTACTTTATTCGCACCAGGCTATCGATTTTGGTGCCTTGCGGCTGGCTAAACACCTTGCGGCCGCTACCAACCTTCCTTTGTATTACACCACTATTTCCCGCTTGTTAGTAGAAGCCAACCGTTCTCTAGATAACGAAGAACTCTTCTCAGCGTTCACGAAAGACCTGCCCGAAAAAGAAAAACAACAGGTGCTGAACAACTATTATTTTCCGCATCGGGAGCAGGTTACCCAAAAAATTACCGAAGTAGTTAAAGCCGGCAACCAGGTGTATCATTTGGCAGTGCATACCTTTACGCCTGTAAAAGACAAAGAAGTACGCGAAGCAGAAATCGGCATATTATTCGACCCGGCGCGACTATTGGAAGTACATTTTGCCAACCTACTTCAAAAAGAACTGCTCGCCCAAAACCCTAACCGGAAAGTGCTGTACAACTCACCCTACCCCGGCATTGCCGATGGGCTGCCCACTTACCTGCGCAAGCAATTTTCCCCGCATCATTACGTCGGCTTTGAACTGGAAGTAAACCAGAAATTTTTCCTGAACGGTGAGCCCGAAGTTTGGCATACGCTGGCAACCGACATAACCAGCGCCATTAAAAGAACAATTGAAACACTGCCCAAAGCCTGATAAGCGCCGTAACAAGTACGCTAAGCAGGAAGCGCACGCAGCACCTGGCTTGATACGCTAATATTTTCTGTGTTTAAACTATATTTTACAGCATCAGCGGAATGAGCTGTAGGACCTCCCGTGGCAAAATAACCCAGGTCTGAAATTGAGGTTCTTTCGCCTCTGACAAGAGGTAGCAAAGGAATATATCGTCTTGGGTAGCTTTATCAAAATCCGGATTCCGGTCTACCTCTATGGCGTAATACATTTCGGTGGTTTTGTGCTGCACCGGAAAAAACCTGGTAAAATCTAATGCTGAAAATAAATCCTGTCCCTCCTTCATTATAATTAAAAGTTAAAGTTATTTAACAGACAAGTCATGAATAATCTGCAACAATAAATATAATTATTCCTGCTTAATATTTTAACTTATATTATAATACAGGTTTATTAGCCAGTAAGAACTTATTATATTACTAGAATACCTGCAATCCTATTCTTTTACCAAGATACAAAACGTGTTATATTTCTGATTCTATATACCTAATAAATTAAGTATAAATATCTTTAATTTAAGTATTTGTGCGTCCAACCTTAGCTAAAAAACAATTATATTCCGGCCTTAGAGGCCTACCATATTCCGAAGGACGCGTATGCGAACTTAATAGCTGAACATCAAGCAGAAACGTAAACCGCCCAGTAACTACAAGGAGAAAACGACGGATATTTAAATTCGGATGCCGACTTTTATACCACCATTGTTGAAAACAGCGGCAAAGAAACTATTATTTTACTGCACGGCGGCCCGGGTGTTCCCGATGGCTTAACTTTTATAACAAAGTATTTAAGCCGGGACTTTCAGGTTATTCATTTTCACCAGCGCGGCACTTTAAAATCGCCTTGCCGGAGTAATAATTATTCGCTGGATAGCTATATCTCGGATATTAACTGCATAGCCGATTATCTGGGAGTACCAAAATTCCATTTATTTGGGCACTCCTGGGGCGGATTGTATGCGCAAATTTACGTCCAGCACCATCCCGACCGGTTGTTGAGTTTGTTTTTGTGCAGTCCTGGTTCTGGTACCGGCCGGCAATGGAAAGATGCCATGCTGGAAGTTGCCCGTTATACCAAAAACCGAAGCAGCTTAGTAGAGTGGCTTAACCTGAATATTTATTCTGCGCTAGGTCTACTGGGCAGCGACCGCGCTTATCAAAAATTTTACTGCTTGGTCCTCACCAATTTTAACCGTGGCTTCCGCGAAGATCAGCCGGAACATTTCCGTTTCCACTGCATCAAGGCCAAAGTCATTAACCAAACCACCAAAAATATACTTACTGCCCCGGTACTCCCGGTTTTAACCGACCCAGGATTCAGGATAACCATAGTGTACGGCAACAGTGACATATTTGGGGAGAGTAATAAATATATTATCCAGCGGCACCCCTCGGCTGCTGTTCTTTATATTCCGGAAAGCGGTCATCTGTCGTGGTCGCACAACCTACGGGTATTTGAGCCCATTTTGCAGACACACTTTAACCTATAAGATAGAGGCTCTCGTTAAATATTAATAATCTCTAGTATTTATAAATTTAATTATAATATATATTTAAATAATATATTAATTAGATTAATCAATATGAGTATATTTAAATAAAATATAAATTTATTTAAATTTAAATTTGCTTTCTGAATTAAAGTATTTTATATTTATAGCAAATAAAAACCCCTGATATTTCGGATATTTTTTTCAGAAAGGGCAGATCGACACTGCGGGAAAGTAGTATTATTCTGCATAAACACAACCTCTTACCTAAAATATTTATACAAATAAAAAATGGCTTATGTTTTTTTAGCAAATTTAATTTAGTAGCCTATGACTAAAATTTAACTACTTTTTTAATTATTTTCTGTATATACCATGTGGCTTAGTGCTTCTAAGCCCAAGTACGATTACGTGATATTACCATTGCCCATATTGCATTTTTTTTATTCTACAAAAAAAAGATCCTAACAAATTCTTAAGGTTAATTTTCTATACAGGAATTTTCTGGAGTAAAGCACGCCTTTTTTAAGGTATTAGGTTGGATATTGCTTCAACTTCAAAGCTATTTTAAGATCAAAACTTCGTTTTAATTAGTATTATCATATAATTTATAGGAAATTTTATAAAATACAAATCACACCTATTCTCAATTAGTACTTCAACTTATCTCAAAAATTTAAATCTTTTTTCAAACCTTTTTTATTTATTATCATGAAAACTAAAATTCTTTCTCTCGCCACCCTCCTCATCACCCTCTTAAGTGTTGTAAATGTCTCTGCGCAAAATATACACTTTGTTGGCACACCATGCTATGATGCTGCAACCAATACTGTTTCCGGTAAAGTAGCAGGCTTAGGAAATAATGCCAGCGGCCTTACCATAACCATAACCGGACAATATGGCTGTGATAACCCGGCGGGCAATAAACCACCTGCCTGGCAAAATTTCACCATAAATAATATTCCCCTAGCTAATTCTGGTAAATCCGGGCAGTATACATTTTCAGCTACTTTAGGAAGTCTGCAAAGACCTTGTCCTAACTCAAATTGGGAGGTTGTGTTCCGAAGCTTTGTAGCAAAAGTAGCCACCACAAATTTATCAAGTCCGGTTTCTATGACTTGTCCATAATTAAATATTTGGGAAGATAAAAAAGATTAATCAGGCTGCGGGCATTAATATCCTGCTTGCATCCTGAAGCACTGGATACGCATTCAAGGAATACTTAACTCTCCCTCCCTGATTTATTTTATGCATTGATAAATATAATATTTTCTTCTACCTCAATTTTCACTTTAATCCTTATCCATTTTAACCTTTAAAAATTAATTATTATGAAAACAAAAATGATTTTTCTCGCCCTAACACTTGTAGCGCTATTTAGTGTTAATAGCGCCTTTTCACAAAATCCTCACTTTCTTAAACCACCTGTATTCACCGATAATGGAACTACACTAACTGCTACTGGTTCTATTGTTGGTCTGGGAGCGAACATAACGATTACCGTTATACTAACTACAACGGGTACAGCCACCACAGAATGTACTAACCCAGGAGGTAACGTAGCTCCGGGTCAGACAAAGACAGGGGCTATAACTGTTTCGGGTGATTTTACATCTGACAAGAACGGTAGGGTTAATTATACTTTGACTACAAATGCTCCGGCACCAGGTCCGTGCCCTAATGGACAGTGGACTGGAAGGGTAACCGGAGTGACTTTCGTTAACAGTAGCGTTACATTTGAGTAGTGATTTAATAAAATAAACCCTATTAAATGAAGTAACAGGTCAAAGTACCGAAGCTCAGAAAGCCGGTACTTTGACCTCCTTCATTTAATTTCTCTGGTAACCAAGTTCTCCTGTTTTAAAGGTAAATATTAAGTAGGTAATAATATTCTTTCGATACTTCATTACTACATGCTGGTTTCACCAAAAATACCAAAGAGATGGAAGCAAATATTATTACTTGCCCTGCTTTGCTATTTTCAATATTCCGTTTTATATGCAAAAGCTGCTGCTACAGTTAACACCTTTATCAGCACCATAACTATAAAAGGAGAAGTACGGGACTCTGCCACCCAAGCTACACTAAGTTATGTTACAGTAGTAATACAGGAGGTCGGGAACAATCAGGCTTTTAAAACAACCCTGACTAATGAAAACGGCTTGTTTGAATTTAGGGAGCTGCCCAAAAATCAGTACCAGCTGGTCCTGACTTATATAGGCTATAAAGCCAAAACAATTCCTCTTCCTGCTTCCACTTCACCTTCAATAAACATGGGTAAAGTAATGCTAGGCGCCACCGTAAAACAGTTAAAAGAAGCGGAGATAGTCACTGAAAAGCTTTTGGTGGAGCAGGATATTGATAAAATAACCTATAACGTAGCATTCGATCCGGAAAGTAATTTTCTGAATACCCTGGATATGCTGCGAAAAGTACCTTTACTTACTTTTGATGCAGACGATAACCTGCAACTGAATGGCAATAATAATTACTTAATCCTGGTTAACGGCAAGAGGTCATCCTTATTTTCGGGTAAACCGAGCGAGGTACTTTCGGGTTTACCCGCCAGCGCCATTAAAAAAGTAGAAATAATTACCAACCCTTCTGCTGCCTATGAAGCGACTGGCGTGGGTGGTATCATTAATATTATTACGCAAAAAAGTAGTATTGGTGGTTATAGTGGTTCTGGTAACCTAAGCGTAAAAAACCCGAGGGGCCTTACATTAGGCGGCTATTTAACTGCTAAAACGGGAAAGTTCGGGCTTTCTAACCGGTTCAACCACAACGCTAATAATAGTCCGGTAAACAGCAGTAATTTTTTCAGAGAAGACAGAATCCGGCAGATTAGACTCGAACAGACCGGAAAAAGCAACAGCAACAGCCAATCCTGGAACATGGGCAGCGAGTTGAGTTATGACCTGACTCCGCAGGACCTTATTTCAGCCAGCTTTAGCCATAACATAAGTAATGGTAGAAATAGCAATGTTCAGGAAGTAAACCAGCGGAATGCCGTTGCCGAGTTAACTGAAGCCTACCAAAATCTGAATACAGGCAAGAACATTGCAAGAGGCAGCGATTTTAGCCTGAATTACCAGCATAGTTCCAGGAAGACTGGTCAGCAATTGCTCGCCCTCTCTTTTAACCTTATTAATAGCCCCAATAAAAGTACCTCTGACTTTACGCTGCAACCGGTGCTAAACTATTCAGGGCGGGTAAGCACCACCCAAAGTATGGATGAAACCCGGGAATTTACCGCCCAGGCAGATTATGTTCAGCCCATCGGAAAACAAGCGCTGGAATTAGGTATAAAATCGAGCCTGGAACAAAACAGCAGCGACTACTTCTACAAAAACCGCCAACCCGAAACAGGTATATTTCTGCTTGACTCCAGCCAGAGTAATAATTTTGGTTATCACCAGGCTATACATGCGGCTTATGTTTCCCTTAACCTGCGGAAAGGTGCCTGGGGACTGAGAACCGGCGCCCGGTTAGAAGCAGCAAGACTGTATGCTGATTTCACTTCATCCGGTACCCGGGCCACCCCGCAATACCACAACCTGTTTCCTACTATTTCCTTATCTCGCCTGCTGAAAGGCAGCAGCACCTTAAAGTTATCGTACAGTCAACGCATACAGCGCCCCGGGTTATACTACCTGAACCCCTACGTAGATCAGACCGACCCCTTGAATATCAGCTTCGGCAATCCGGATCTGAATCCCGCTACCAGTCATATTTTTCAGCTCGATTATAACCTATTTGTAAAGGACATATCGGCCAATGCCAGTATTTTTCACAACTTCACCAACAATTCTATCCAGGAATTTACAATTCTGGGAGCAGATTCGGTAGCCCAAACTACCTACAGCAACCTGGGCCAAGACCAGCATTACGGCTTCTCCCTCAGCACCAACACTACCTTATTCCGGAAGCTAAGCCTAAACCTGAACAGCAGAACCCAATACGTAACCTTTACCAGCCTTATTGAAGGCAAACCTCAGCGTAATGAGGGTTTTACTTACAATTTACAAGGCTCTGCCAGTTACCGCTTTGGTAAAAACTGGCGGGTCAGCGGTACGCTGGGTTATAATTCACCTAATGTATTGTTACAAGGAAGAACCGGTGGCTATACTTTAAGCAGCCTTTCGGTAAATAAGGAGTTCCTGAAAAGTAAAAAAGCCAGTATTGCCCTTGCCGTAAGAAGCCCAGACCGGAAATACCGCCGTGCTGTTAGCGAAGTCAATAGTGCCACCTTTTATCAACAACGAACATCCTACTCCGTTACCCGGCAATTTCAATTATCCTTGAATTACCGGTTCAGCCAACTGCAAGGTCGGTAACGACATTAACCCGATCTACTTTTTTATTAAATAATCATACTCCAGATGCTTCTGCAGGTAGCTTTGCATGAACGGGCACAACGGAACCAGTTTCAGTTTTTCAGAAGAGATATATTCCAACGCAAACTTAGATAAGGCTCCGGCTATACCGCGGCCCTCCAGCTCTTTGGGTACTTCGGTATGCAGCACCGTCATAATGCCCGGACGCAATTTGTAATCTACAAAGGCGGTGTTGCCATCAACAGTGGTTTCGAACCGATGCGCGACCAGGTTGTTTTTTATTTCTAGTTCCATCTGTACTCCGGTAAAATTTAAGAGGGTTATTTATTTACAGAGGCTTTGCTTAATATTTGCTTGGCCAGGTTAATTTCTTCCTGCAAAATAGTGTGGGGCCGGCCTGGGTAAATGTGCTTCGATACCATGGCGCCGTGCTCTTCCATAATTTTAACAGTTTCGTTTACCCGGCTCACCGGTACGTGCGGATCCGGGTCGCCGGTGGTAATTAAAACGGGCGTACCGGCAAAATTGCCCTGGTAGTTACTGGTATCGAGTTGCTGACCAATTAAACCCCCGGTGAAAATAAAGAGCCCGCCGTAAGGTTGTGCATGGCGGGTGGCATACTCCGACGTGAGGCAAGCGCCCTGCGAAAAACCAGCCAGGTAAATTTGCTGGCTGCTGAGGCCCTGTTCCAGAATAGATTTCACAATCGCATCAATGGTTTCCAGGGCCGAGTCCAGGGCAGGTTGGTTTTGCGTAGCCGGAGCCATGAAACTATAGGGGTACCAGCTATGATTGGTGGCTTGCGGGGCAAAAAGCGTAAAATCGTTAGCCCCCAAGGGACTGGCTAAACTCAAAATACTTTCGGCGGTAGCACCCCGGCCATGCACCAGAATTAAGGCTTTCTGGGTTTCGGCTAAAGGTGCGCCCTGCGTTATTACTTTTTTTTGGTGGGTATACATAAATGAGAAATTTAGTAATCAGTAATTAGATTTTAACATTTATCCTCGCAGCAGAAGTTAAACAGCTTGTTCCTTTTCCGGTAGTTGTAATTAACTAAGCAGATTTAAGGGTTTTCCGGTAACGTAACGAAAATAGAATTACGGACCGCGGGTAATAAATTGCGGGTGCGGTGTCCTTTACCGGTGGTATCTTCTACGAGTAAAATATCGCCCGCTTTAAAGCTGCGTTTCTCCCCCAGCGAAGTCTGGATTTCTATTTCGCCATCGAGTAAGATTATAAATTGCCGGGCGGGCGCGCAGTGAAAGTCATAATCGTAAGCAGGCAGCACCTTACGGAAAATAATTTGCGCTACCGCTTCGGGCTCCGACAAAAAACCAATCTCGCCGGCTGCCTGCAAAGGTTTGGCTATTTCTTCAAAATGGCTTTCACCATGCTGGTCGGCGAATATGCGGGTTATGTTAAATTCCTCCATGCCAGGTAAATGAGAAGTTTTAAGTTGTAAGTAATAATATGCTGTTTAGTCTTTAAGCTACATGCAGCGTTGATCGGCGTTACTGGTATTATCACCGCCCATTCGAAAGCTTCTGCTAGGAAAGTGCCTAAGCAGCTTGCCGGCGCGATTACTGGCAGGCCCATGCTTAAACAGGTTTAAAAATTCCTGGCCGCAACTCTTAAATATTAATCCAGGTTCGGCAATACCGATTCTATCTGGGCACGGCGCGGCTCGTATTGCGGCGGTAATAATAATCCTGAGCCTAATTTATCCCAGGGTTCATCAATGCCAAAGCCCGGATTATCGGTAGCAATTTCAAACAAAACGCCGCCCGGCTCCCGGAAATACAACGAATAAAAATAATTGCGGTCGATTTTGTTCGTGATGCTGTGGCCCGCCGCACTTACTTTCCGCTGAAACTGCATCAGCGTTTCTTCGTCTTTTACCCGGAAAGCAATATGGTGGTTGGTACCCGCACCGCCAATACCCCGCGCTTCGTTGGGCAACTGCACCAAATCAATTATAGATGCCGCCTCAACAGCATCGGTAATATAGCGGTAACGATTGCCGCTTTGCTCCAGCAGTTTATAGCCAAAAATATCGGTCAGGATGGCGGCCGTAGCCTGGATATCTTTCAGGGTTAAGGTAACCCCGTGAAAGCCCCGCGTAGCCAAACTGGCCTTAATTGCGTCGGTTACCCAGGGCTGCCGGTTATCCGGGTTTTTCGAAACTACTAATTCTAGCTTTAAGCCGTCCGGGTCCAGGAAAGTTAAATAAGGCTCCCCAAATTTCTCGGAAGGCTTGTTATAGATAACATTGTGCTTTTCAAAACGATCGATCCAGAAATCGAAGCTGCCGGCGGGTACGGAGTAGGCAATATTCGTAGCCATACCGGTACCAGCGCTGCCCCGGCGGGCGCCTTCGTACGGAAAAAACGTTAAAACAGTGCCGGCACTGCCCTTTTCGTCGCCGTAATATAAATGGTAAGTGCCGGGGTCGTCGAAGTTAACGGTTTTTTTGAGCAGCCGCAGCCCCAGTACTTTGGTATAAAAATCGAGGTTTCGTTTGGCCTGATCGGCAATCGCCGTAATATGATGCAGGCCTAATATTTTATTTTCCATGATTTTATTTTTTAATCCATTAAGCAATCAACCTTGTTTTACGAGCTGAATTTCGGCCTGTAACTTAATCTCGTCGCTTACGACTACGCTGCCGGCTTCGGTAACGGCGTTCCAGGTTAAGCCAAACTCTTTGCGGCTGATTTTTCCGCTCACCGTAAAACCCGCTTTCGTCTGGCCGTAAGGGTCTACTACAATCCCGCCAAATTCCACCTTTACCGCTACCGGTTTGGTTGTTCCTCTTATGGTTAAATCGCCGTGAAGGGCATAATCGTCGCCGCTTACTTTCTCGTACTTGGTTCCCACAAAATGAATCTCACTGTGGTTCTCCGCATCAAAAAAATCCGCCGATTTTAAGTGCGTATCGCGTTGCTCGTTGTTGGTACTAATGCTGTTTACGTCGGCGGTAAATATTACGCTATCGGCGCTGGTAAACTGATCATTGGCCGTTAGGGCTTCAACATTAAATTTCTGGAAATAACCGGTAACGGTGGTTATCATCAGGTGTTTTACTTTAAACTGAATTTCGCTGTGCATTGGGTCTGCTACCCATTTTATATTAGCCATGGTTTTAAACTTTTAAATTTTCGTTTTCTTTAATTTAAACAAATGTATAAACATTTAATGTATATACATATAATTAAACAAAAAAGTTTAAAAATAATTTTTATGCTGCTGAAGGAGGTTTTAGACTGTATATTTATATCGACGGCATTTATTTAAATATACCACAGGTCCGCCGGTGTAACCGCTATAGAAACCAAGTCACCGGGCGTAACCTCGGCCTGATTAGTTTTTACCTTTAGCTGGTTGCCGGAGAGCTGCACGGCTATTTCGTAATAGGCGCCAAAATAAGTTACGCGGGTTACCTGCCCAATAGGATTGCCGTTGTTGACAGAAGCTATTTTAATATTTTCGGGACGGATGAGCAGGTCTTTTCCGTTTGGCTTTAAGTTGTGTAAACCGGCAAATAGATGCGCTTGCAGGGTCGGCACCAGGTTGCACTCCCCGAATAAGGCCGCTACGTACTGATTTATTGGTTGGCCGTAAATTTCCGGCGGCGTACCTTTTTGCACCAAAGCTCCTTCTTTCAGCACCAATATTTCGTCGGCCCACGATAAAGTATCCAGTGGGTCGTGCGAAATTAAGATCAGCGTAATTCCTAGCTTTTCGCCAATATTCCGGATAACTTTTTTCAGCAAGTTTTTATGGCCCATATCTAAATTAGAGAAAGGCTCATCGAGTAATAAGAATTTGGGTGCGCCCAACAATAATTTGGCCAGAGCAATCCGCTGCCGCTCGCCGCCCGATAACTGGTTTGTTTTCCGGTCTAATAAATAATCGATGTGGCATAGTTCGTAGAGGGCGCCGGCTTCGGCACCCGATAGCGTATTGGCATAGCTCAGCACCTGCTCTACGCGCAAAAAAGGCGGTAATTCAAACTGCTGCGATAAATAAGCAATACCCGCATGGCCCGGCACCAGCGTATCGGCCGGCCCAATTACTTTTTTACCCTGGAAGCGCACTTCGCCGGTATCGGGCTGCACCAAACCCGCAATTATTTGCAGCAAAGTACTTTTACCCGAGCCAGTTTCGCCGGCAATGGCAATTTTCTGCAAGGGTTCCTGGCTGAAGCTAATATTTTTTAAGGCAAAACTTCTTTCTTCGCGGATGCTGATTTGGGATACTTGTAGTAAACTCATAAGGCAGTGTCAACGTGGCAATCATTTTTTACCAGCGCCGAAATTACGTAAATCCATCAGGAAATTTTTTATTTAAATTTTTCGATATTCCAGTTTCCGGCGTAACAGCTTACCTGGAAATTGAACAGCTGGTAACCTAAGAAAAAGCCCCGAAGGGGCGCCATATATCAGCGATGGGTGAAGCCCATCGGAAGAATAATCGATATTTTACAAGCGCTGAAAGCGCAAAACACCCAGCTACTAGAGAATAGAAATAAATATTAAGAATTATTTCGCCTTTAGGGCTTTGTAGTATATTTATTCCCAGAGCTGCACCCTGGGCTAGTGTATTAGGCCCCTTCAGGCTGTGCTTTAGGTAAGGTAAATTTGGTAGTGCTAAATATTGTAACACGGCCGAAATTTATTACCTAAAAACTTGAAAAATATTACTTTACTAGATTTACGCAGATTGTAAAGGCGGCATAAGGAAGGACCTCATCCCCCAACCCCTTCTCCCTGGGAGAAGAGGAGTTCCGGTAAAGCATTTATCAAGGGAAACGCTTTTAACAGGGGTATAAATATTGTTCTGTAAAAAAGTATCAATTAGTGGATGCAGTAAATTCCTTTAAAACTACTTTGTCCTTTAGTGATGCTATCTAAATACCAGAAATATCTATTCAATTCTCTTATTAAAATTTCAAAAGAAGGCCTTAAACACCATAATTGTAATGACTGAAAGACTAATCAAAGTACCTCTCCTTTTTAAGGAGAGGGATTTAGGGTGAGGTCCTCGCATTATTTTATCAACTCCGGCTTTCGTTCACCAATCTGCTGGCGCCACATGGCGTAATACAAACCTTTTTGGGTAAGCAGATATTCATGGCTGCCCTGTTCCACAATTTTTCCTTTCTCCAGTACGTAAATGGTGTCTGCGTGCATAATGGTAGATAAGCGGTGAGCAATCAGGATGGTAATTTGCTCGCGGAAGGCAGATATTTCCCGGACGGTAGCGGTTATTTCTTCTTCGGTTAAAGAATCCAGAGCCGAGGTGGCTTCGTCGAATATAAGCAGACGCGGGTTGCGGATGAGGGCGCGGGCAATGGAAAGCCGTTGCTTTTCGCCGCCCGACATTTTAAGGCCGCCCTCCCCTATCTGGGTGTTAATGCCGTTTTCAGAACGAGCCAACAAGTTGGTACACGAAGCTTTCTGCATGGCCGCTACAATTTCTTCGTCGGTCGCATCGGGTTTAACATACAGCAGGTTTTCTTTTATAGTACCCGAAAACAAGTTTGTTTCCTGCGTTACAAAGCCCAGTTGCCGCCTAGCCTCGTTCAGCCAGATGGCTTTCGCCGAAACGTTGTTGTAGTACACCTCGCCTTGCACCGGCACGTATAAGCCCACCAATAATTTTACCAGCGTAGATTTTCCCGAACCCGATGGCCCCACAAAGGCCAATGTGTCGCCGGTATTAGCCTCGAATGAAATACCATCCAGCGCATTTTGAGCAGCATCTTTGTGCCGGAATATCACTTCTTCAAACCGCAATTGCTGCAGCGGGCCAATATCAATTGCCGACTCGGGGCGCTTCTCAATGGGTTTTTGCATTAATTCATCGAAATTCAGCAGCGCCGCTTCGGCTTCGCGATAAGCCAGAATAATGGTGCCCAAATCTTGCAGTGGTCCGAAAATACTAACCGAAATAAACTGCATCGAAATCAATTCACCGGTGGTAAGCACATCCCGAAAAATAAGCCAAAGCAAGGTAAACAGGATAGATTGTTTCAGTAGGTTCAGGGCCGTGCCTTGCAAAAAAGACAAGGTGCGCACCCGTTTTACCTTCACCATTTCCAGTTGAAATATTTGCTCGGTATGCTGGCGCAGCCGCCGGATTTCCTGAAAAGTAAGGCCTAAACTTTTCACCAACTCAATGTTGCGCAGCGATTCGGTAATAACCCCGGACATTTTATTCGTGGCCCGGTTGATAGAACGTTGCATGGTTTTAATTTTGGCGCTCAGCAAACTTGTAAGTCCGCCTAGCACTACCATACCCACCAAGAAAACCGGCACCAGGTCCCAGTGTTTGGTTATGGCATACCACACCAGAAAGCCCACGCCTACCACAGAAGAAAACAAAATATTGATAAAAGCAGTGATAAACCGCTCGGTATCGCGGCGTACGCGCTGCAGAATAGATAAGGTCTCGCCGCTGTTCTGGTCGGCGTATTCCTGGTACGACAGCCGCAGCGTTTGTTTCAGGCCATCGTTAAATATTTGCACCCCAAATTTTTGTACAATTAAATTCGTAAGATACTCCTGAAAAGCTTTGGCCAGCCGCGAGAGCAAAGCAATAATTACCGCCAGCAACATTAGCCCCAGGGCTCCTTTTACCCGCTCATCCGGCTTTAGCGTAAAAGGCGGCGTGGCATAATTATCAATAATTTTTCCGAAGATAACCGGATCGTACAGGGCCAGCACCTGGCTAATACCGGCCAGCAGCAACGATAAAAAAATTAAACCCCGGTGGGGTTTCAGATAATTCAGAAGTACGCGCATGTAAGCATTATTCTTAAAGTTTTATGCTTACGAAAGATTAGAACTACAAGTAACAGGACTTTCGCAAAGTTGTCTTTTTAATCTTTAAATCCTTTCCTAAACCGCCTAAGCCTTTTGAATAGCATGGAAGAAGTCCTGGGTTAAAGCACAAAAGGTTTATTCAGGATACTATAGTACCAGAAAAAGGGTACTTTGGAGAGGTTTGTATAATTTGTTATGCGGTAATATTTTGGATAGTACTGCCATGGATTTTCGAATTGCAGAGACCTATAACTTGCTTCTAACCAGAAAATAGGTAATTTTCTACTTTCAATTAAGTTAATATTTAAAATTTAAAACGATGAACATAACCTTAGACCAAGCCAAAAACGCTATTAAAGCCGCTTTAGCAAAAGCCGGCGAACTGGGCGTTAAAATGAATATTGCCGTAGTAGATTCGGGCGCTAACCTGACTGCCTTTGCCCGTATGGATGGTGCCTGGCTGGGTTCGGTTGATATTTCTATAAAAAAGGCCAGAACGGCCCGCTTCTTCGATATGAACACCGGCGAGATTGGTAAACTTTCGCAACCGGGCGGTTCTTTATACAACATTGAGCATTCCAACAACGGCCTGATTACTTTTCCGGGCGGTATTCCTATCAGGGATAATTCTGGCCAGATAATTGGCGCTATCGGCGTTTCGGGCAGTACCGTTGAAGATGATCATGCGGTAGCGGAGGCCGGGGTGCAGGCAATTAGTTAAATAATATTCCCCTGCAAAAAAGGCGCTGTTCGGTTTGGAAATTTACCAAACCGAACAGCGCCTTTTTTGTACGAGGGTATATTGGTTACTTGGCGCGGCCGATCTTTACTTTTTTATTTTTAAGCTTTTCGTTGCTTAATTGCTGCACCAGGGCATCGGCTTTGGCACGGCTGACGGCCGCGAAAGTGACATAGTCCTGCAAATAAATTAAACCCAGTTCGTCTTTTTGCAAATGGCCTTTCTGCAACAGGAAGCCCGCCACATCGCCCTTGCTGATTTTATCTTTTTTGCCGGCACTCAGGTACAGGGTTTCCCAAGAGCTGGGCGGCGGTAAAGCCGGGCGCACCGGCAAGGTTTCGGTGGGCAGCGAGGTAGGCAAATAATCTGGTTTATCGCCGGGTGGCAATAATACGTAAGCGGTGCCTTTGGCTTGCATGCGGGCAGTGCGGCCATTGCGGTGCAGATAAATTTCGGCAGTAGCCAACTCGTAATGAATGACGTTTTCTATTTCGGGAATATCCAGGCCACGGGCTGCTAAATCGGTGCTCAGAAGCAAATGGTAAGTACCGTTCCGAAATTTAAGTAAAGCCCGCTCCCGGTCGGGCTGCTCCAATCCACCGTGGAAAATGCCGTGCGCCAGCCGCTTTTGGGTCAGATACTGGCTAAGTTCTTCTACGGCATCGCGTTGGTTACAGAATACCAGCGTGGGCGTATTGCCCAGTTTACACAACAGCCGGAACAAGGCCGTAGCTTTGTCACCATCGCTTACGGGCACTGCTCTTACTTCTAAATCAGGGGTACTGGGTACATCCTGCAAGAAGTTAACCGTAGCCTGATTTTGCAACCTGGTAAATGCCGGTATCTTAGTCATGGCTGTAGCCGAAGTTAAGAGGCGCCGCTGCACCTGGGGCAACTGCCGGATGATATATTCCATATCGGCCTCAAACCCAAACTCCAGCGATTTATCAAACTCATCGAGCACCAGGGTATGAACAGTGTTGCCATCAATATTCCCTTCGCGTAAATGAAACGCTATACGGCCGGGCGTACCTACCAATACCGCTGGCGGTGTGGTTAAACTGCTGCGTTCGGAGCGGGTGGCATGGCCGCCATAAAAGCATTTCACCCCAAAGCCGGTACTCATTTGCCGGAATACCTGCTCAATCTGCAAGGCTAGTTCCCGGGCCGGCACCAGCACCAGCGCCTGAATACCGGGCACATCAGGCTGCAACCGCGACAATAAAGGCAATAGAAAGCCCAACGTTTTGCCCGAGCCGGTAGGTGCCAGCAAGACCAGATCCTGCTGTGCCGCGGCAGTCATGACCGCTTCCTGCATGGGGTTCAATTCCGTAATATTCAGTTTTTCCAGCGCCTGTTCCAGCATCTTTTATAGGGTTTATACCGGGTAAAGGTACAGGAAAATATGGGTAGTTCCGTGCCGCTTACTACCGGGCTTTTCTGATTGCACTTTTTATGTATAGCGCTCAAGTCCATTAACCATTTTAGAACCTAATTTTATTATAAGGCGAGTAAAGCTTCCTTAATCTAAGTTCTAATACATTAAATTTAATTTTTTTAATAATATTTGTTGCTTTTTCAATTTAAAGTAATTAATTTAAATTATTCATTCGAAGCTTACAGCATTCAAATAACATTTCCGCTTTAAAATATCCAAAATTTTTTAGCCCTAATTCCTTTATAAACCTTTAAAATTTAAAGTGTATGACTAATGTACTTATTACTGGTTGCAGTACCGGGATTGGTTTTGTTACAGCCGAGCTCCTGGCCCGGAAAGGCTATCATGTATATGCTACCATGCGCAATCCACAAGGCTCTCCCGAATTGGCTCAACTAGCCGAACGAGATAATCTGCCTATTACTATCGCGCCTTTGGACGTAGATTCTGATGAATCGGTAAAAACAGCAATAGAGCAAGTGTTGGCACAAGCAGGTCATATAGATGTATTAATCAATAATGCTGGTATTGCGCCTTTGAGTGTAGTTGAAGAAACACCGATAGACGTGTACCAACAGGTTATGCAAACAAATTATTTTGGCACCCTGCGTTGTATACAGGCGGTTTTACCTGCTATGCGCGAACGCCGGAGCGGAATGATTGTTAACATTTCCTCCATATCCGGAAAAGTTTACGCTCCCTATTTCGGCGCTTATTCTGCAACCAAAGCCGCTGTAGAAGCATTAAGCGAATCATTGGCGGGTGAAGTAGAACCCTTGGGCATTCGGGTGGCAGTGGTTGTGCCTGGAATTATTTACACACCGTTAATGAATAAATTAGACCAAGTAGCGCCTGATACCAACTACCCCAACATGGCACGGATGAGGGCGCTTTTACTTTCATCAAAGGAAAATAATATACCTGTTTCGTTAATTAGTAATACTATTTACGAAGTTATAGCTGGCGAGCGTACTGGTTTCCGGCACGTGGCATCGCCCGACGCCGAGCTATTTTTAAGTTTCCGGGCATCCCTATCAGATGAAGATTGGATTGCTTCGGCGGGCATGGATGAAGAAACCTGGATTGCCGGGATGGCCCAAATGGGTATAAATGTTCGGCCTTACCTAAAAACTCCAGTAAATTCACCTGCCACACTCTAAAACCAGGAAGTTGTCGCTTGTTTTCGTTGTGCGTAGAGCGCTTCGTTAACGCCACGCACAACGAAAGCCAGTCTCCGATTGACATATTCAGGATTGCAAAGGCCCTTTATGATTATAATTTGCCATTACTTTCTTACCCAATAATCCCAGACCGTAAACGCTTCCAAAGTTTCCGGGGAGGCTCTTAAATTACTCAATTGGGAGTAAGCAACAGGGAAGATGTAATCGCCGCTTTGCATCTGAAGGTTAAAATCTTTGCCTGTAAAATCTTCTGGCCGACTAGCAAGCCCCAGTATCTCCACTTCCTGTAATTCTGTGCTGCCAGCGCGTTTTTTAAGCTGGGCAGTAGCTTTAAACGGGAAAAGGAGGTTTTCTTCCAAATAATTGTACCAACCTGCGCTCGCCTCTAATTCGTCGTAGCAGTCAACTATAATTTCGTCGTATATCTTTTGTTCTATTTCTTCTTCCGAAAGCATGGCCCTTATTTTAGAATCTTATTTAATTCTTCCTGCATGGCCGGGCGGCGCGGATACTTCTCTTTCAGGTACTGCGTCAGCTTTATTATTTTTTCTTTCCCGGCCGGAATATCCTTCATTACTTGCTTCATTCTTGCAGCCAAATCGGCATAGTCTCTCCGGTCGCTGGCTTTATTTCCGTACTGTTCCAGCGCGGGCAGATATATTTCCAGTAATTCGGCAGGGTAACGTGGCGCTAAATAATTGTGGTATGAGAAGGTAGTTTCTAAATTGTTTTCCTGCTGAACCAGTGCTAAAAGCCTATCCCAATACCCCTCCTGAATAAACACTGGACCAAGCTGGTACAGCAAAGGCGGATGGGCGGGCTGCCAGTATTTCCCTTTATTTATTTTCCATTCGTGGTTTATCTTCGCTTCGATTTCCCGGATGTATTTTTCAATTTCGTTTGGCCATTCCGCCGAGGTAAAAGTTTCTTTCCACAATTTATAATACTCCAGCGTAAATCCCCGGTCGAAAGCAAAGTGGCGGGCTAAGCGCCGGAGGGTTTCGGTGTCTTTTTCTAAAACGGCTATCCGTAACAATTCTTTTTGCCAGGCGGCTACCGTGCCCGGATGATCTTTTCTTTCGGCCACCTGAATACCGCCATTAATCAAGTTTTTAGCCGCAATATATTTTTGTTCCGCAATGGCTTTGTTTACTTCGCCCTGCCGCACACTCACAATATCTAAGTTTTGCTGCACCAGGTCGGCTGCCTCTTTTGTTTTGCCGGTGGCTTCTAAAAAATCTATTTTTCGTTTTAGAAAATATTCTTTCTGGTAACTCTCATATTCCCCGGTGAGGCGACGAAGCTGTGTATCTATAAAAGTTAAAAATTCGGCGGGGTGGTTAAGCTGTAGGGCCAGCATCTGGAAGAGGTCGAATAAATCGTAACCGTAGTCGCCGTAATTAAAATAAACCGGATTATCGAGTTCCGTTTTTAAGAAAATAAATATGCTTTCTTTTAGTTCCGGAGCGGCTTGGCCGGCACCGGCAATGTTTTGAATAAGTTGTACGGCCTGGTAAATGGTGCTGCCGATATTGCCATTCGAATCATCGCTATTGGTGGAGGCTTCCATCAGGGCTTTTAAAACCACACGGGCTAAAGCAAATGCATCGCGAAAGTTATTTTTCCGGATAAATTCTTCGCCGCCAGCCAGTATTTTATCTGCCTCTTTAGCTAAACCATAGGTGGCCCGGTAATGAATAAAGCCCCGGTCGGTGTATTTCCGGATGAGTTTCTTCATTAAATCTTCGTACTTCCGGCCTACATCTATGCGGTCGTCTTTTTCGGCAAAATAAAGCTCAAATTCAGTTTTAAAGTTTTTGTCTTTGGCCGCATACCGACGAATAAACTCCTGGTATTCGGACTGGCTGATATTTTGCAGCAACTTCTCGAAAACATTTTTCGAGGCGCTTGTTTTGGCTTTCTGGCTTTTTGCTTTTTTAACTTCTTTCTGCAAGGCCAAAAATACGGCCACTGCATGTTTGCAGATGCGGCCATCGTACGGGCAACTGCAGGAAATTTCAGTTATTTCGTCTTGGCTGGCGAGTGTTACAGTAACCTGGTAGGTGTCGGTGCCCTCCACTTCGGCCTCCCAGGTGTTCGGTGCGGTTTCTTCGAGCCAGGTTATTGCTTTATTACTATAATATTGTTTTCCCCGCTGCAAAATAGCTGCGTCTATTTGGGTTTCAAAATTCTGTAGCGTAAGCATGGCTATTTTTACTTAGTAAGTTAAAAACAGTTGTAAGCGACAAGGAGCCTAATTTAAATATTATGGATTGGAATAAATGAATATACGCCTACTATTTAACCATTGTTAAAATGAGTCAGCTGCATGGAAGAGGTAGGCAAATGGTCTGTTTGTGGTACGCATTACGCCAATCAGAGATTGGCTTTCTGAAACGCTAACTCTACGCAAAGCTAAGCATAACTAAATAACTAAGAATTTCAATATTTAAATATGCGCTAAAGACTAAATAACCAGAGAATATTAGCTGTCTTAAATTTGGCGCTTTTGTCCGGGACAGATAACTTACGCCGCTATTAATAATAAACATTTGTATGCCTGAGACAGTACGCGTCGGATTGATTGGCTATGGCATGGCCGGTCAGGTTTTTCATGCTCCCATTATTAGCAGTGTGCCGGGGCTGCACCTGGTTAAAATCCGGGAAACCAAACCCGCCAATATCCACCTGGCCAATCAGCGTTACCCCTTCGCCGAGGTAGTAGCCGAAACCAAAGCGATACTGAACGACGAGACCATTAATCTGGTGGTCATTGCCACCCCCAACCACACCCATTATACGCTGGCCGAAGCGGCGTTGCTGGCCGGAAAACACGTAGTAGTGGATAAGCCTTTTACGGTTACTTCTGCCGAAGCGGATGCGTTGATTGCCTTGGCTACCCGCCAGAATCTCTTGCTAACGGTACACCACAACCGCCGCTGGGACAGTAATGCCAAAACCCTCCGCCGGGTTATAGCCAGTCAATTGCTGGGCCGCCTGGCAGAGCTGGAAATCCACTTCGACCGTTTCCGGAATTTCTTTAGGCCGGGAGCCTGGCGCGAAGAAAATATTCCGGGGTCCGGCATCTTCTACGATTTAGGGCCCCACCTGATAGACGAAGCCCAGGTTTTATTTGGCTTGCCCCTCGCCATAACCGCCGACGAACGGATACAGCGCACCGATGGTAAAACCATCGATAATTTTACGGTGATGCTGGATTACGACGCGCTGAAAGTAACTTTAAAAGGCGGCATGCTGGTACGGGAACCCGGGCCTACTTACCAATTGCTGGGCGAGCAGGGTAGTTATGTAAAATACGGCACCGATGTGCAGGAAGAAGCCCTCAAGGCCGGTTTAACGCCAGTAAATACGCCAGACTGGGGCATTGAACCGGAATCGCGCTGGGGTAAAATAAACACCGAGTACCAGGGGCAGCACCTGGTGGGTACTATCCAAAGCGAACCCGGCGACTACCGGGAATTTTATGCCAATGTTTATGCCGCCGTGACCGGGCAGGGACCGTTGGCCGTTACCCCGGAGCAGGCCCGCAACACCATCCGGATTTTAGAATTAGCCCGGCAAAGCAGTGCCGAGAAAAGGACTATCCCGTGGAGTTATTCGTAAAATGGGTACTGGTTTAAGATAGTGGCCACCAGGTTATATTTGGTTTCCTCAACCCGCACTAACGTACAAGTCAAACCCCGCAATCCCGCCTCAGTTGTCAGTTGTGCGGAGAGTTAGCGCAGCGCTCTCCGCACTTTTGGAAAGCCAATCTCTGATTGGCGTAATAAAAGATTCAGTCAATAAAAGTAATCGGTACCAACCCCGGCAAGCCGCTGTAAGCGCGGGCACTGCTGTACAGGTAGCAGTTAGCTTCCTCTACCCAACCTTCCTGCACCGAACTCTGGTGAATATATTCCAGCTTTTGATCAGTGAAATGATTCGTTAGTAATTCCTCGGCGTGGTTATTTTGCTGCCAGAACTGGTACTGGGTATTGCGGCTATTTTTACTTGCCGCAAACCAAAACGTATCTAACAGCCTTACAAAATAACTGCCTGCGGGATTGTTTAAGCGGTAAGGCCTTGGCGTCAGTTGCTTGAAAGAGGTAGGCAAATGGTCTGTTTGTGGTACGCATTACGCCAATCAGAGATTGGCTTTCTGAAAATGCGGAGAGCGCTGCGCATCACGGGACTTTACCTACGGACAAATTATCAAAATACAAGCCCTAACTAAGCCTTGGTTTTGTCTATCTCGTTCGGCGCATCGCCACTTTTAGGTGTTTCGCGGTTAGCTTTTTTGGCAGCTAGAAGGCGCTCCTGGTGTTCTTTTTTTTCTTTGAATTCCTTCTGACGCTGCTTCTTCTGTTGATTTTCCGATCTGGTTCTGGTTGCCATTTCCTGGTTTTATTTTGTTATATGCAGATACTTCGTTTACCCATTCGTTATTTTCAAAGTTACTAAACGGGCCGGGCATTTTGCCATAGGTATAATTAGGTATAATTGTCCCCTGTTGTGCGCAGCGTTAGCACAGTAGCCTACGCACTTTTCACTATTTTACGATTGGCGCTACTAACAAACAGGAATATTTAGGCAAGCTCATAGCAGCCGCAGTAAACGTAGCAAAATATTACTTGCTCCAATTCTAACAGATTGATTTTGCGTTTTCCTGCCAAAGCGTTTGGTACGCTAGAAGTTAATCTAGCAGAATAGTTTGTATATTTTTTCTTACGCCAATCAGAAATTCGCTTTTCTAAAAATGCGTAGCGCGCTGCGCTAATTCTACGCATAACAGGTATATCAGGGGTTAAACATGCCCTGATATATTTTACATTATTTTTGTCTTTTAAAAAATTGCCACGATTCGGTAAAACCATTCACATCTTCGGGAAAAGCATGCTCCCCGCCGATAACTTTAAGCAGTACGACTTCGGGCTTTCTACCTTTTTTGAAAGTATATTTGGTAATCGTTTGTTTATTGCCCGAATTCGAATCCGGCAAAGTTTCTACTTTGGGCTTACCCTTATATCCTGCTAAAGAAGCCCAATAGGTAAAGGTATTTTCCGTGGAAAGCACGCGGCCAAACGAACTGCCATTTACCTTCATTTCGCCGCCGGTATAAGGGTTAACAGCATCATTGGTACCGTTAATAATCATAACGGGTACCGGCTTTTTTGCTTCTTCACAATCTAAATTGGTCTGGTCCGGCAAATTGGCCACAATGGCGCTTATCCCTTTGCATTTATCGGGCATGGTTAAGGCCAACTTATAAGCCATGTGGCCCCCACCCGACAAACCAATGGCATAAAAATGCTTACCGTTTACCCCGTAATTTTTATTAAAGTAGTGCAGCATGGCTTCGAAAAAGGCCTGCTCGTTAATATTTTCCTGGTTAGCAACACTGGTAGCCGATTTACGGCACTCATTCCAGTAGCGCTTGTAACCATCCGGATAAACCAATAGAAATGGTTCTTTGCCGGCTTCCTTTTCCAAATTCTCGGCGGGTTTCATCATGCCTTGCCCATTTCCACCGGACCCGTGCAGGACAAATATCAGATTAAAATTCTGAGTAGTATGGTTCGGCTTTTGGAAGTGAAACGTGCGATAGTGGTTTTCAATTAAAACTGAATCGGTAAGTACCTGACTTGTGGCGGTAAGAAAGCAAAAAACAAATAATAGCAAGCAGGCACATTTCTTCATGAACAACTGATTAAGATAATTTGGGCTGAATATAATAATTTTTTCCTGCTCGTATAACCAACTAAAGTTAACCGAAGCAGCAAACAATAAACTGGAATTTAAACAGCCAAGCCTTGAGAATTCCTACCAAAGCGTTTGGTACGCCAGATGCTAAAAGAATAGAACAGAATAGTTGATATATTTCTTATTACACCAATCAGCGATTGGCTTTCCGGAAAATGCGTAGAGCAAAGCGCTAACTCTCCGCATAGCTACGAATCTAAACTTACAAACTAATTTACGACAAATGTCGTTAATATAACGACAAAGGTTGTATATTTGGATAAAGGCAGTTAAATGGATAGCAAAACAAAACATAGTTCCGGGCAAAAAATAGATAAAGTGCAGGACCTCTCCACAACAGCAACTACCTTTAAAACCAGGAAAGGGAAAGCCGATAATAAATATAATAAAGTTAACGAGCTTCATGCTCCTGGTCAAGTTAGTAAATCTATGCAGGGCGCGCCGGCTAAAAAACTTACTAGGACTAACCTGGCAGAAATCGCCGACCAAGATGTATATACCCTCATTCAAACGGTTCGGGCCGGATTGCCTTTTGATTTGTATCAGGAATTAGTGAAAGCTATGCCTTTTACCCCGGCCGATTGGGCGGCTTACCTCCATTTGTCCGACCGTACCCTGCAGCGATATAAGAAAGAGGCAGCCACTTTTGATGCGCTTCAATCGGAGAAAATACTAGAGATTTTGCTTGTGTTTAAAAAGGGAACGGAAGTTTTTGAAGATAAAGAAAATTTTGCTGCCTGGCTGGAAGCTACTAATGTAGCTTTGGGCCACGTTAAACCCAAAGATTTGCTCGATAGCAGTTTCGGAATAAATTTACTGCGGGATGAATTAATCCGGATTGAACACGGCGTGCTGGCATGATTGTTTTCCGGCTGAGTAAAAAACAATATTGTACCGCCCTCTCCGGCACCGGCGCGTATTTAGCCGGCGGGCGCTGGAACAGCAAAGGAACAGCCTTGCTTTACACCGCCGAATCGCGGGCGCTTTGTATGGCCGAAGTAGCGGTACACCTGCCCATTGGGATTGTGCCCAAAGATTACTTTTTAGTAACCCTCGAAATTCCGGACGAAGATACCGAAACCGTAGAACTCAGCAGCCTGGCGCCCGACTGGCATACTTTCCCGCATTTAACCGCTACACAACAAATTGGTGATAATTTTGTAAAAGCCGGCCAGTTTCTGGCTTTGAAAGTACCCTCCGCGGTAGTACCCGGCGATTTTAATTATTTGCTCAATCCGCAACATCCCAATTGGGCTAAGATAACCCTGGTCGGGGAGCCAACGCCTTTTCCTTTCGACAGTCGCCTGTTCAGAAGTTAATTCCCTTCTTTCGGTTAGGAACCAGCGCAGCATTAAACCCAGTTGACCAGTTGTGCGGAGCTTTAGCGTAACGCGTTAGTTTCGTTGTGCCACTCCCTGTTGTGCGGAGAGTTAGCGGAGCGCTCTGCGCAATTCTCGGATAGCCAATCTCTGATTGGCGTAGCTAGCAAATATAAGAATTAGGTACAGACCAGGTAAGTCGCAGTTAAAGTGGCAAAAGAAAGTGGACTTTAAACCAGTTATAGCTATTGCTAAACGGTTTTTTCTATTATTTAAATTATGGCATGAAAAATTTTTACTATATCTGAAAATTTAGGTGCTTTATGGATTAGACCAACCGGGAGATTGGCTTTCCATATAATGCGTAGCGCGCTGCACTAATTTTACGCATAACAGTGTCAAGCCCCTATCAGCGAGTACGCCTTCTGGCTGAAACGTATCCGGAAATGCTGCCACCTCACAACCTACCTAAATCATTATTTTAGGTGGATACTAAACAAGTAAGCGAATAGTATTTCTACACTTGGGAAGGAGTATAACTATACGATAAACTGCTAAAGCCAGGGCCAATATCCTCTTAGTGCGGTAAGGTAGGCACTTATATTTTAAGTGGCAGCCTGCATAAAAACCAGTAGTATAAAATAATGTGCTCGAACACACTATTTTGCTAAATGCTTGAATATTTAAAATTAAACTTTTAGTTTTAGGCAACTATCGGGGTGGTAAATATTAGAAGATACCGGATCAGCTGTTTTGTTATTACTGGCTGATTGGCAGAATTATTAATGCTAAAACT
>NZ_BJYS01000050.1 GCF_007991635.1 Adhaeribacter aerolatus
ACGGAAGCATCCTGGTGGGAAGAGAGCACGCGCAGGAAATCGTTTTTGCGGCCCACGTACACGGTGGTCATGCCCGAGCAGCCGGTGGCATCGGTTACAGTAACCGAGTAGAAGCCCGGCGAAGCGGCCGAGATGTCCTGGGTAGCCGGACCAGCGTTCCAACGGTAAGTGTAAGGAGCCGTGCCGCCTTGCACACTCAAGTCAATGGCACCCGCCCCGTTGAGTGCGCCCCACATGCCGTACCACGGTTCGGCTTGTACTACCCGTGTGGTTAACGCTAAGTGGCAGCCTGGCGGTGGCGGCGGAGTTGTTGGTCCGGTAATGGTATAAGAAGCCATTCTTTGGCAGGTACCGGTTGCATCAGTTACCATTACCATGTAAGTTCCAACCATTAATCCGGTAAGGTCTTGTGTAGTACCAACGGTAGTGCCACCCATCGTCCAAAGGTAAGATAAAGGCGGGGTACCGCCGGTTACCGTCAAGTCTATGGCGCCATTGCTGCCGCCAACCGTAGTAACATTGGTTGTTAATGCCGACAGGGTTATATTGCAAGCAGTACCGCTACCTACTGTATAAGTAGCAACTTGCCGGCAGCCGCTAGCATCCACTACGGTAACTGTATAAGTACCGGCCATTAACCCGGTAAGGTCTTGTGTAGTACCAACTGTGGTACCACCCATCGTCCAGTTATAGGTAATAGGGGCAACACCATTGGTTACGGTCAGGTCGATGGCACCATTGTTACCGGGTGGGGTTGTTTCGTTTGTTGTAGCTGCCGATAATACCAGGTTACAGGCCACCCCAGAAACATTTATGGTTACAGAAGTTGTGGTTTGGTTACCTTCGTTGTCTTCTGCTACAAATGTAATTACATACGATCCGGTAGTGGTTGGGGTCCAGGAAAAGCCGGATTGAACCGGATTGCCAACTAGCGCGGGGGTTAAAGTAGCTCCCGGAGGCATACCCAAGGCAAATAAAGTTACCGTACTGCCGGAAGGCATATCAGTAGCTCTGACATTAAAATTAACCGGAACACCAACGGTTGCCTCAATAGCCGGCGTTGGATTAGGTGTAACTGTAAAATCAAAAACCGGCGGCGGCGGTGGCACTACTTGTACCGAAATCAAGAAGTCAGCCACTACTTTGGCCCCACGGGCATCCGTAATGGCAATTGCTGCATTGTATAAGCCATTAGGTCTGCCTAATGTTGTCCAGGTTATAACACCGGTAGTGGCGTTAATGGTTAAACCGGCCGGGTTGGTGCCACCACCCATTTCGGCAGATGTAGCCAGCCGGTAGGTAAGCGCATCTCCTTCAAAATCGGTGGCCGGAATTGGGAAGGTGGCATTGGTTAGACTATTAGATAAAGTTCTGATAGGAGGCAGGGTTACAACCGGCGAATTATTACCGGTTCCTACCTGTACAGTAGTTTCCACCCGATAAGTATCATCGGCGTTATTGCGCAAGGTGCTTATCCGGCAGCAGCTCTGGAAAAAGGCTGTATAAGTGCCGTTAGTAGCATACGTATGGGTAAAAGTGGCTTCACCGTAAAACCAGTCCTGGGTTAAGTTAACGGATGTAACCGACAAAGAGTAATCGAATTCAGTACCATCTCCAAAATCAAATTCAACATCCGGATTCATGGTCATGCCTACATTGGGATTTGGGAAAAAGTAACTTCTCCGAAATGCCTGAGATACTTTAAATTCTACTGTTCGGGGACCAACTACCCGCCAACTAATGTTTCCGTACCGGAAGTGAGAAGCATTGGAAGTAGTAACGCCAACGCATAAAATAAAGGAAAGTACCAAAGCCAAGGAATAAAGCGCTTTGAGCCTGAATAGTCCTGGGCTATTGTTTTCCGGCTTTGCACAGGAATTTATTCCCGGCTGTTCAAAATGAAGTAATTTTTCATGCATAGTTTTAAAAATTTAAGTTGAAAAAATTAGAGTAAAGGAGAAATGAAAATAAAAAATCAGGCAGGGTTTACCTGCTGGTTAGCAACGGAACCCTGTTGTAATTTTCCATAAGAAACACCGGGTACAGAACTTTAATAATTTAAAATATTTACCCAATTCGAAACCTACGTGTAAACCTTGCGCTTACCCATTTAGCCCAAAAAGATACCCGCAGCGCTTATTAAAAATGATAATTGAAAAGCTATAACTATTAAGTCCGGCTTTATTAAGCAAAAAGAAAAATACCTTATGCCTCCCCGTAAAAATTACAATGTTAGCATATAGTCTGTACACGATTATTCTTATAACCAGGCATTAAATCCTGAAACGCTATCCCTGCTTCCCAAATAGTTTATATTGTGGCACCCAACACAAAAACGCTGGTCATGCTTCAGCCAATTAGCGGCCGGTTAATATGTATTATAACTAGTAAAGGGTATTAAATTTTGTTTAATCAGGTAATTTGAGTTTAGACAAACCCAGATGCTAAATAGAAAAAATACTTTGTCTTATTAAAAAGTAAAGAAACGGCAGAATTTCCCCACTGAACCTAGGTTGGGGTGGAGCTAAAAAAAACGGACTACCGGCAATTCGCTGAACAATAAATACTTAATTAGTTTAGGCCTTGCCGGGATTCTTGTTAATGCGTTGTAAATTAATTGGGGTGCAGCTATTTTAGCCTGCACGTGTATTGGTTTGAACTCTTTTTTAACAGGCGGTGCTTCCAGCTTATTTCCTTCTCTAATCCTATTTCTAAGAGGTAGCCTATCAAATAACATGGTAATGAAACAAATCACTTCCATTTGTCCTTAACTTTATTAGCCCTGAATATTTAAAAATTGCATTCCTAAATAAAGAACAAGTGCAATATAATAGAAAGCATATTTAAACACAATACCTAAAAATGAGTATCTTATATTTTTTTATAAATATCTTAAAAATTATAGGCTGACAATATAATATTTTCAATTATCCATTTAATTTAAACAACAACTGGCAACATTATTTTCTATATAATTCATACAGTACAAACCTCTCGTAAGTTATAAAAATTTGCAAGCTAATAATTTATTACCTGCCAGTTTAACGACCTTATAAGCATAAAATGAATGTTAATAAAAACTTCCGTTGCGCCGTAATAAAAAAAACCGCCTTGCTTTTATTTATTAAAAAATTTTAATATTTAAATCGCGCGTACTACATTAGTGCGCTTTAACCGATTACAACCTGTATGATTATTCAAACCCGGGCTTATGCCAGAGCGGCTATTTTGGGCAATCCGTCCGATGGCTACTTTGGCAAAACTATTTCGCTGATAGTTAAAAATTTTGGGGCGCAGATTCAGCTTTACCAAACTCCCGAACTGGAAATTGCGCCGCAGCAGCAAGATTGTCACCAATACAAAAATATTCATGACCTCTGCGAACAAATAAGCCTGACGGGTTACCATGGAGGCATTCCGCTGGTAAAAGCTGCTATTAAAAAGTTCTGCGAATTTTGCCAGCAGCAAGGCATTACCCTGCCCAATAAAAACTTTACGGTTCGGTATAGCTCCTCAATCCCCCGGCAGGTGGGCCTGGCCGGCTCCAGCGCCATTATTATCTCTACCCTACGGGCGCTTTCCGAGTTTTATGAGGTGCAGATTCCGCAGGTCTATTTTCCCAGCCTGGCCATGTCGGCTGAGGTAGACGAGCTGGGCATTAATGCCGGTTTGCAGGACCGGGTCATTCAGGTGTACGAAGGCCTGGTTTACATGGATTTTAACAAAGAATTAATTCAGCAGCAGGGCCACGGCCACTACGAACCCTTAGACCCGGCTTTCCTGCCGAATTTGTTTATTGCCTATAAAACCGAATTAAGCAAGGTATCGGGTAAAGTGCTAAACGATGTGCGGACACGCTACGACCAGGGCGATAAATTTGTAATAGATACCCTGGCCAATATTGCCAACTTAGCCGACTTAGGCAAAGAAGCCCTGCAGCAAAAAGATTACAAAACGCTGCACGCCCTCATGAACGAAAATTTTGATTTACGCTGCAAAATCATGAACATCAGCGACAGCAACATGGAGCTCATTAACACGGCCCGGGCCTGCGGCGCTTCGGCTACCTTTACCGGGTCCGGCGGCTCTATTATCGGGCAATATTACGGTGATAAAATGCTGAACAATTTAATAGTAGAACTTAAAAAGCTAAACGCCCGGGTAATTAAACCAACGGTTGTTTAGTCTTTAGTAATTAGCTGTTAGCAATTAGTTTTAATATTTGGCTTTTACCTGGTTAAAATTATTAACTTAAAATTAAGCGTTATCAGCTGACAACTATAAAATTAACATAACTAAAATATATGATAAAAAAAGCCGTAATACCGGCCGCCGGATTGGGCACCCGTTTTTTACCGGCCACCAAAGCCCAGCCTAAAGAAATGCTGCCGATTATTGATACCCCTACTATCCAGTATGTGGTGCAGGAGGCCGTTGATTCGGGCATTGAAGATATTCTGATTATTTCGGGAAAGGGCAAGCGGGCCATCGAAGACCATTTTGACCGCAATTTTGAACTGGAAGAACGCCTGCAGCAGAAAGAAGAAGCGTTGTACCAGGAAATGCGCCGGCTGTCGGATATGGCCAATATATATTTTATCCGGCAGAAAGAAATTGTAGGCTTAGGCGATGCCATTTATTACGCCCGCCAGCACACCGGCAACGAGCCTTTTGCCGTCCTGCTCGGCGACACGGTTATGACTTCGGTTATTCCGGTAACCCAGCAACTCGCCGATTTATACAACCAATATCAGTCTACGATTATTGCGGTAGAAACAGTACCGGCCGATAAGGTAAACCGCTACGGTATTGTGGGCGGCCAGAAAATCAGCGACTCGATGCTACAATTAAATCAGCTAATAGAAAAACCGGCCATTGAAACGGCTCCTTCTAACCTGGCTATTGCCGGACGCTATATTTTAACGCCGGGTATTTTTAAAGCCATTGAAAGTACCCCTAAAGGCAAAAACAACGAATTGCAGCTAACCGATGCTCTCCTGAATTTGTTAAAGCGGGAGCAAATTTATTCGCATACCATAGAAGGCAAGCGCTACGACATTGGCAATAAATTAGACTTCCTGAAAACTACCGTAGAATTTGCGCTGCACCGGGAAGAATTTGCTAATCCTTTTTTCCGCTTTTTACAGGAGATTGTAGCCACCCATCAACCAAACGGCGACAAAGCATAATTATTTATATTTTAGAATCAGGCGGGAAAATCTACTTAACCAATAATGGAGTAGTTTTTCCTGACTGATATTTGGGCTTACTTCTTTTCCCCGCATAAAATTATTTATTTTGACTTCTTTAAAGCCTGGAGGCACTTGGGTAAACCAATGCCTTGGCCCAGCACACCTTTAAACAAATCTCCTTTTTGCTTCAGCCGCTCCGGCATATTTTTAATTGTAAACTGCGCCGGGTGCAAACCCTTTTTCACTTCGGTCCACGCCAGCGGGGCCGATACGGTGGCGCCGGGCTTAGGACGGACACAATAAGGCGCTGCAATGGTCTGGCCTATGGCATTCTGTAAAAAATCGAGGTATATCTGGTAGCGACGTTCTTTGGGCTGGCGTTCGAGGCTGGTGAGCTGGGGTAATTGCGCGTGTACTTTTTTTGCGAGTAGATGGGCAAATTCCTTTACTTCGGCAAAAGGATATTTGGCCTGGAGCGGGAAATAAAGGTGCATACCGGTCGCGCCCGAAGTCTTGGCGTAACAATCGGCCCCAATGGCATCAGCAATTTCTTTTACCAACAACGCCACTTCAATCACCTCATCGTAAGTATTTTCGCCCGGGTCCAAATCTATTACGGCCCAATCTGGTTTTTCCAGGGCTTGAATGCGGGAGTTCCAGGGGTTTAGCTGAATGCAGCCCAGGTTATTCATATAAGCCAAGGTGGCTTTGTGCTGACACACAATATAATTGACCTCCTGGTTCGTAGATTCCGAATGAATATCTGTTGTCTCAATCCACTCCGGCACGTTATCGCCCACATCTTTCTGAAAAAAGCCGGGTGCCCCGGCTCCGTTCGGATGCCGCAGCAACGATTCGGGCCGATCTATTAAATACGGCAGCAAAATATCGGCAATGTTCTGGTAATAATTTATCAGGTCGCCTTTGGTAATATGTTCGTCGGACCAGTAAAGTTTATCGAGGCTGGTTAAATGTACCACCTGCCCTTCTATTTCCCGGTCCTCCTCTTTATTGGATTTATCTTTACCCGCTTTTTTCTCTTTTGTAGCCACTGCCTTTTCTTTTATACGTCCGGTGCCTTTGGGTTTAATTAATTTCTTTTCTGACGCTTCGGGCATATCTGATTTCTTCGCGGCTACTTTCGGTTTATTTTGTTCTTTGGCGCTGGTCTTGGTTTTTGTGCGCTTGCTGCCTTCTACAAAATCTTCGGCATCGTAAGCTTCCGGCACTGCCCAGTCGTCCGGTTTTTTCACGAGCAACCAGGCATTTTCCTGCCGGCCTTTCATCCGGATTAAAGCAAACTCGCCCCGTAGCTTTTTACCGTGTAGTACAAACCGAATACTGCCGTTCTGCAAACCGGCTAATAATTCTTGTTCGCCTTTTTTCCGGTCGTTCATATCCACAACCTGGTAATCCCCTTCGTCCCAGATGGCAACGTGGCCTGCCCCGTAATTACCAGCTGGAATGTCGCCTTCAAAAGTGCGGTAACTAAACGGATGGTCTTCCACCATCATGGCCAGCCGTTTATCGTTAGGATTCAGCGACGGGCCTTTGGGTACGGCCCAGCTCTTTAGTACGCCTTCCATCTCCAACCTAAAATCGTAATGCAGCTTAGAGGCTTCGTGCCGCTGCACTACAAATTTTAAAGCACCTTTATTGGAATCAGCAGAGTCGGCTGGCTCCTTGGTCTGGCTAAAATCACGCTTTTGGTTATATTCTTGCAGGCCCATTGATAATAAATTGACGTGAGTTAAATAGTTTCTGCCTGCTTTTACGAGAAATATTAATTTTGTATAATACTGTTGGTATCTAAAATCAGATCCAGCTTCACCGGCTCACTTTTTCTGAGAAATTGAAGTTTGAATCTTACCACTGGCTATTGCTGCATAAAACTTACAAAGCTGCTACAAAACAAAACGCAGTTCAAAATACATCCACTGGTGAGAACGGGCACCTTTAAATTCCGGTGTAATCCAAACGACCGAACTCTCGAAACTAACGCCGCCGTAAGCCCCCACCAAGCCGGCTGTTTTCTGTAAAACCGTACGCTTAACCAACTCGCCCGGCAAGGTATAAGGGTTGCTTTTGTTTAACAGGCCGCCTTGCAGCGTTGCGTTGTAGCCCACCAGTTTACCGGTTAATCTGCCCTGCGCATAAAACTGGAACTTCTGAGTACCTCGCCGGTTCTCACGGGTTGTTATGCCTAAATTCTGAAAATATGAATTCATTTTACCGGCCCGCAAAAACAAACCACCCGCCGCTCCGGTGTACAAGGTTCCTACCGAAGCATCGGCCTGGCCAATTAATTCCAGCACCTTACCCGCCGCTAACAATTGCTGATCCAGGGCCGCCTGATAACCCAAAATTAAATCGGTTCGGAGTTGGTTATCCCAACCCAAGGGCCGCGGCGAATCTAACAATTCATGGGCCTTTATTTGCAATTGTTTGGCGCCGGCTCCTGGTCCTAAAAACCCAAGTGCTAATCCAGAGGTAAGTCGTTGCTTTCTGGCAGCATTGTTCGCGATTAAATATTGGGTAGCATAGATATAACCGGCATAGGGCCGGTCGCCGTAGCGAATATTGGGGTCCAATATTTTTAGAGGGGTAAACGTATCGAACTGAATCTGAAGCCCATGGTAGCGGTTTCCACCGGCCGGGTGTAACAGTATATTATTTACTGGTGATGCCGCCAGCCCCGGGTGTACTAGATTAATGCCCAATCCCTGCGTATAATAATAATCGGTCCGGAAAGTGGCATCGTTGGCAAAAGTACCGGCTACAATCCTGTCGTTGCTGCGGGTGCTGTCGGGTGGGTTAATTAAAGCGGCCTTTACCGGCCCAGCCACCAAGATAAACGCGAGAAAAAAAGAAGCTTTTAAACGTAGAGACAAAACAGTTGGAAAATATTTTAATCGAAGCCATTTATACGGCAATTCCACAATAATAATCGTATTAAAACGAATAACGTATGCGCTATTATGTTTCAAAATAATCAACATTATATACATCCGGGCCATCAGGCGGTTCAGGACGAAAGACTGCGCTGGATTGAAATGGTTTCGCGGTTTATGGATAGCCAATTCCGGTTACCCGGCACCAACTTCCGGTTTGGCCTTGATCCAATTCTGAGCTTTATACCTTTTGGCGGCAGTGCAGCCAGCTTTGCCGTTTCGGCGGGTTTATTGGTTACCATGTTTAAATACGGGGTAAGCCGCAAAGTTTTAATTATGATGCTGGGTAACCTGGTATTGGATGCGATTATTGGCAGTATTCCGGTTATTGGCACTTTGTTCGATTTTGCTTTCAAAGCTAACCAAAGAAACGTATCGCTGCTGCGCAAGCACTACCAGGAAGGTAAGTACCAGGGACACGGCACTGGCTTATTAATTGTTATTGTAATAGCGCTGTTGTTAATACTGGGGCTGATTGTTTACGGCACCTGGCAATTAATTCAGTACTTTGTATCCCTAATTTAAAAACCAGCTTCTAACCGGCTCCTTTATCAGGAGCCGGTTAGAAGCTGGTGAAAACACGCCACAATAGCAACCAGCGTTGGACCCAGGCTGCGTATGTATTATTGATTAATATTTACCGGGCTTTATTTGGCTGCAACCGCTGGATGAGATAATTATTTACATTTTGCAGGGCGAGCACCAACAGAATGATGCATAAACCGGGAAACAGTAATAACCACCAGGCATCTGTATAAGCCCGGAAACCCCGGATTGCCTGTCCCCAACTGGGCGTTTCGGGAGGCAGGCCATAACCTAAAAAGGTAAGGGTTGATTCCAGCGCAATGAGGTTGCAAATACCAAACGTAACCGCCACCATTATTGGCACCAGCATATTGGGCAAAGCATGCCGGGTTAAAATACGGACCGGCGAAAAACCCAGCGAAACCGCGGCTTCCATATAAGGCAGGCCTTTTTGCTTTAGGGTTTCGGCTCGTGCTAATCGGGCAATACCGGGCCAGAAGGTAAACATGCCTAACCAAATTATATTTTGAACAGATGGTGGGAAAAAGGCCGCCAAACACAAAACCAGTAGCAGCCGCGGTACTGCGCCAAAAATCTCTATTATTTTTAAAAGAAAGAAGTCTACGGGCAGCGGAATTCTCCGGCCAAAAAAAGGCAGCTTTAAGAAAAGAAACCACAGTGCTTTATTTAGCAGATAACTTGTTACGGCCACCAATATTATTTTTAAAACCGAGTTACCATCCGGATTGTTGCCCGGCAGGAAACTGAATCTGGCCACGAAAGCAAAAAAAACGAAAAAGAAGGAAGCTATCAGTAACGCCAGCCCTTTACCCAGCGACCATTTTATACCCGTATCCCCGTAATAACCTGCTACTATACCCAACCCCACCCCTACCAGGGTAGCCAGCGCCATGGTTGGCACACTTATCCGGAGGGCGGTGCGGGCGCCATACACCAGAATAGCCAATAAATCGCGCCCCATGTAATCGGTACCCAACCAGTGAAACGGTTTACCAACTTCGTACATCTCCCAGTTAAAGGGTTCCAGAAGCGGTGTATGCGCCATTGCCTCTCCCGGCGAGAAAGCCAGCGGCAGCCAGTCGGCAAATAAGGCCAGCACCAGCAACAGCAGCAGGTAGGCGATAGCCGGTATCGTTATCCATTTGCTGTGAGTTGCGTTGGTCAGGCTTCTGAATAATTTACGCATATTATGCTGGTTGTAAACGGGTCCGGGGGTCGGCCAGGAAATAAAGATAATCGGCCAGCAAATGGGCAAAAGCCTGAATCGTGGCAATTAATAAAACCAAGCCGATAATAACCGGATAATCCCGCCCTGTCACCGAATCGACCAGCAGCAGGCCGGTACCCGGTATACCAAAGATATATTCTATTACCAATGCGCCCGCAATAATACCGGGCAGACTACCGGTAAATAATGTTATTAACGGCAACAACGAATTCCGGAAAGCGTGCTGCTGCAGTACACTTTCTTCGGACAAACCTTTGGCGCGGGCCGTTATTACAAACTGCTGATTTAATACCTGTTGCAGGTTCTGGTATAATTGGGTAGTAATATAAGGCAAGCTGGTTAAAAGCAGGCACAAGGCCGGAAGCAAAAGGTGCCACAACCGGTTCAAAATCCATTCCAGCCAATTACTGGCCGGCTCCTCTTCGCCCAGGCCAAATACCGGAAACCAGCCTAAATAGCCGGGCCCCGCCAGGTAAGTAAATAGCAATTGTGCTAATATAAATAAAGGGGTACTATCCAGCGCGTACAAAATATTCAGCACCGCTGACCGTCCATTACGCCAACGGCATAAAGCAAGCGCTAATTTTATACTTACGGCAAAGGTTAAAGCTACACTGCCGGCGAGCAGCAGCATGGTATTACCAATTGCCTCTGCGATAACTCTCGTAACCGGCTCTTTAAAACGAATAGACTTTCCCAAGTCACCTGCCAGTAAACCCTGCAGCCACAGATGATATTGGTTTTGCGATCCATGCCACCGAATGCGCGGTGTTAATAAATATATGGGTTTAGGATGTTGCTGCATCTGGGTAAACCGCTCCTGTAGGGCTGCTACTTTTGGCTTATAAGTAGTAGTCTGCACCATCAACTCCCCTAACACATGGCTTATAACAGCCGGATCGGCGGTTTGAAACAATGTCTGAACATTTTCCTGCCAATTCGCAGGTGTGCTGCCGGCTGACATTTCAGTTGCTGCATTCAGATGCGTTAAACTTTGGTAATAGGCCGCTACCAACGGCCAGTTACCATGCCGGTTCAGTAAATTCTGGAGTAAGGTTTGGTCCTGTTCCGGGAAAACTTTTTTCAAGGTGTCGGGTTGCGCCCGGTTACGGACCGAAAAATAAAACAAAGGTTTATCTTCACCGCTTTCCTGCAACTGTCTCAAATAAATCTTACGGTTATTCTTAAAACTTCCGCCACCCACCGCCGACATTTCTGCTTCCGTCTTAATATCGCTGTATCGTCCCGGAATAATCCGGCTTAATAAAAAAACCAGCGACCCAATCAGCCAAACCGTAGGCAGAATGAGCAACAGCCTTTTCAGGAAGTACCCCAACATAACGCTACTGGGATTTCAGGGTAAAAGCACTAACATCGTACCCGGGTTTCTGCCCCGAAATTTTAAGGTTACTAAAACGCTTACTTACCGCAATGCGCTCATTGGTTACGTACAAGAAAATATAGTTGCTTTGCTCGTGCAGCACCTCCTGTAACTTTTTCAGCATCCGGGCTTTTTCTGGTATATCAGAAGTACTGTTTATCTGTTCAATCAGTTGGTCGCTGGCGGGATTGCCAAAGTTTGTAAAGTTAGCGCCCCCACCAACTGCATTTTCGGTGTGCAGAATTTCTTTAAAATTATTTACAAATGGGTTACCGGTCAGGTAACGTAAAAAAACTTCAAACCGGTGATTTTTAAGATTATCAGTCAGCAATAAACCTTCTATCGGCTGAATAGAAACCGGAATATTTATCTTGGCAGCGGCCTCCTGAAAATAAAGGGCGATTCTTTCAAATTCGGTATTGCCGGCTTTATAGTTTAAAGTAACGGTTAACGGTTCCCAGCGCCCGCCTATTATTTTCTGCCAACGATTATCTTTTTTTACCCAACCGGCCTGCTGTAAGAGCCCGGTTGCTTTATCCGGATCATGGGCATACGGGGTAATAGCAGTATTATAAAATCGTTTATCGGTAGGGGCAACCGGTCCTACCGTACGGGTGGCAAACCCCGCCAGCGCCCCGTTTATAATTTGGTCTACGTTTAACAAATGCGCCAGGGCCTGCCGGGTACGGGCATCGGCAAATTTTGCCAGCCGGCCATTTATACCCAGGTAGGTAAAGTCATACGACTCCGGCGAGAACAAATTATACTTCTGTTTAAAATCTTTGTCGGCGCTTAACTGCTGATAGGTATAAACCGGTATGCCGGCATACACATCTATTTCCTGTTTTTGGAGTGCCTGCACGGCGGCGGTGTTATCGGGTATAATGCGGTAAATTATTTTATCTGGATTGGCTGTCAGGCGGGTGGTATCGCTTAAACCACTGCCCCACCAGTTTTGCTTTTTAATTAACCTTACAAATTGTCCGGTTTTCCAATCATCGAGCAAGTAGCCGCCACTCCCCTGCACAAATGCTTTGTTACGGCTAAAACGGTCGGAGTTAAACCAATCGGCAAATTCTTGTATGCTGGGGTGATTGCTTAGAGAATCTGCTTGCCGGGTTAGCTGCGCGAAAGAAAAGGCTCTTAATAACCCCTTGGGATCGATGAGGTACTCCGGCAGAATGGCAAAATCCCCCGTCATTAAATTCATGTCGGGTGTATATTTTTCACAAATTAACTGAAAGGCCAGCGGATTGGCTTTATCGGCTACTACCTCTTTAATGAAATCGTACCGATCGGCTAAACGGCCGTTTTCCAGGCGGGGAGCCCGGAGCAACTTTAAAGAAAAAATAACATCGGCCGCCGTAACAGGCTGATTATTCGACCACTTAGCTTGTTCCCGGAGCTTAAAATTAAAAACTGCCGTACTGTCCGTTTTCTGAACAACCGGTAGCGCGGCGGCTAAAACCGGATATATTTCTTTTGTCTCTGGGTCCGGCGCTAACAAGCTTTGGTATACCAGGTTAATAATTTCGAGCGCTGCCGCATTATTGTAATTTACCGGATTCAGATTTTCCGGGTCCTGCGAGGCTCTGATTCTTACGGTATTATCCTGCCCGGACGATGGTTTCTGGCAAGCGTAAAAAAATAAATAAACAAATAAAGTAAAGATTAAAACAGTAAGCGTCGCTCTTCTCATCTAAAGCTTAGTTCTTGTGTTTTTTAAACACCCTAAGATAGCACGAGAGAAATTAACTTACGGTTAATCTTTACTTTATTTATATTTTTTAATTTTAGATAACTAGTTTTTATCATCCCAGCCACCGCTGCCGATACCTGGCTCCAGTGGAGTAGTAGTAGTGGTTTTGGCTGCTTTTACGGTAGTAGTAGTTTTGCTAGTGGCGGCTTTATCATCGCCTACTGGTGTCAGGCCACCGTTTTGTAAGGTAGCTAATTGCAATAAAAGGGAAAAAAGTAATTCTAACATGGCTGTATTTTTTTAAGTGTTTGGTTTCTGATTTGATGTAACAAATATCAGTATTTCTTTATGCGAAAAAAAGGACAATGTGCCACAAAAAGTAACAAGGGTTTTTAACCATAAAAACCCACCAGCAAAAACAAAAAAGGGTCTAAATATTATATTTCGCCATAAATTATTTTTAATTTTGACGTAAACATCCTTTATTTGTAACAAATTTATTAAAAATTAATTTATTAAAATATTCTATTTTTAGGAAATATATCCACCTATACACACTTATAGGTATTATCCAATTCTGATAAATTAATTTTTACTACCTTGCAATTTAAATTTTAAAAGAATATAATTTAACCTTTTTTAAGATGGAAGACTTGCGGAAGCTCGTGCAAATTGTAACTAACAGAGGTCAGAAGGCTCATCCTTTAATCGAAACAAAAAATAAAAATGCGGCCAAAGAAACCGATTTATTTTTAAGAATAAAGAGAGGCCAGTTACAAACCGATGAAGATGCGGCGGCGGCTTTATATAAATGTAAGCCCGACGATCCCCGGCTCAAGATGCTCAAGTCGCGGCTGCGCAAAAAACTGCTTAATCACTTGTTTTTCCTCGATTTTTCGGATAGCCGCCTGAAAGTATCGGTGCGGTACGAGCAGGAATGCCTTACCCTTTTGCACCAGGGTCGTACCCTCATGAATGAGGGTGAGCACCGGATTTCGGCTAAGCTGCTGCAGAATGCCTTAAAGCTGGCCATCGAAGCGGAGTTTACCGCTATCATCATTTCCTGCCTGGAACTTCTGCTGATTAACTACTCGCTTACGGTTAAATCTAACCTGTATTACAAAACCAAGAAAACGCTCGAACATTACCGAAAGTTAGCGGCATTTGAACACGAAGCCGAAGATTTGTACTATACAGCAAAATTAGAACAAAACAAATCTATTTTAGCTAAACGCGAGTTCTTGCCTAAGTTACAAAAATCCTTAGCCCGTTTAAAAGAACTTTGGGAAGCCACACAATCGGCGAATATTTTTGAATATTTTTATATTTTGGACATTACCAAGCAAGAGCTTTATGGCAATTTTACCGAAATATTAAAGATTACCACCACCTCCGAAAAACTTTTGCAGGAAGGCAAAATAAACAAGAAACGGTTCGATGTGCGGTATAATATCTTTATAACGGTTTACGCTTATTTACGGGTAAAAGATTACCAGAGCGGCTTAGCCTTTGCCGAAGCTAATTTAAATGCTTTTAACCGGTCTACGAACAACTGGTTTGCCTTTATGGAAAACTATATGTTGCTGGCCATGCACGCCGGCAAGTACGACCTGGCCGTTAAAATATTTGAAGACGTATCGGGTAATTCCTTTTTCAAAAAAATCAGGGAGAATGCGAAGGAGCGCTGGACGCTCTACAGCAGTTACCTGTATTTTGTAAACCCAACCAAAAACTTGCTGCGGCAATCGTCTTACAAACAGCTTATTTCTTCTATTCCGGAATACAGCAAAGACAAACAAGGGTTTAACGTAGCTATTATGGTGTTGCAGTTTCTTTACCACGTGCGGGCCAAAGACACCGATGTTTTGGGTTACCTCATCGAAAGCTTAAAGAAATATGCCGGCCGCCATTTACGCGATAACTTTAGCAAGAGAAGCCTATATTTCTTTAAACTGCTGGTAGTAGTAGTAAATGCCAACTTAGATTACCAGGAAGCCCTGAAGAAAGGTAAAACCTTTTACGACCGGCTGCAGGATACCCCGGAACCCGGTGATGCCTTTGCCGAAATTGAAATAATTCCTTACGAGCAATTATGGGCCATACTGCTGAATATATTGCAGGAACTAGAGCAATAAACCACCTTTAATCTTTATGTACAAAAGCACCCCGGCTAATTTAAATATTAAATAACCTGGGGTGCTTTTGTATTTATCCGGAGCCCCTTAGTTCTCGCTACCGGAAGAATTGTTTGACTTAACATAAGCCAGCGATTTAGGCTTACCAATAATTTTGTAAGATCCGTCTCCTTTTAAAATATCGGCATAAAGCTTTTTATTATTCAGTACTTTTAAGGCTTCTTTAATTTCTGCATCATCTTTGAAAGAAGCTTCCACCTTGCCGCTCTGAAAGTAATAACGGGCAACAATTTCGGCCTCCAGTACTTCTTTTATTTCTTCTTTATACGCAATCAAATCATCTTTTTTGTTTTCCTGCAGACGGCTTTCCAGGGCTTCAAATTCTTTTTTTATGTGCTCAAAGTTTTTTTCTTTCTGCGCCTGTTTTTTAAGGTCCTGCAAATGCTTTTCGCTTCTGGTGGTATAGCTGTAATCCCGGTTAGCTATAAATTTAAGAAATTGGTCGTAATCGGCGTCGGTCATTTTGTACTGGCGGGGAGCCGGCAAAACCGGGTGTGTGTTGCGGTAATAGGTAGCAAAATCGAAGTGCAGCATCTTATTGATTAAACTATTGGTAATATTGCTGTAGCTAATTTCGGGGGTGGTTACATCCGGATAAATACCGCTGCCATCATAAACCAGACGGCCATGCCGGGTTCTGAATTCGTGCATCAGCGAGTCGGAAATCTGGATAACGCTGCCATCGGAGTTGCGGTGCGAATAATCCATGGCCTGAATGCAGCGCCCGCTGGGCGTATAATATTTGGCCACTGTAACTTTTAACAAAGAATTATACGGCAAGCTAATGGTTTGCTGTACCAACCCTTTGCCAAAGGTGCGCTGCCCAATAATAGTACCCCGGTCCAAATCCTGAATAGCTCCCGATACAATTTCAGATGCCGAAGCCGAACCTTTATCTACCAGTACTACCAGCGGGATTTTAGCATCTACGGGTGTAAAAACGGCTTTATACGTTACATCCCGGTCGGATACCCGGCCTTTCTGGGTAACAATGGGCTGTCCTTTTTCAACAAACAGGTTTACAATATTTACCGACTCCTGCACAATGCCACCGCCGTTGCCGCGTAAATCTAATACCAATCCTTTAATGCGGTGTTTTGCTTTCAGCGTTATAAATGCATCCCGCACCTCCTGGGCCGCATTTTCTAAAAATTTATCCAGCTTTATATAGCCGGTGCTGTCGTTTATGAGGCCATAATAAGGCACGTTTTTAAACGTAATTACTTCCCGGGTTAAGGTTTTCTCAATGGGTTTACTTTCGCCGTCTCTTTTAATCACAATCGAGAGGCTGGTCCCTTTCTGACCTTTAAGCAAATCGGTAGTGCCGGTGCTATTTTTACCGGCAACAGAAACCCCGTTGATAAATAAAATTTCATCTCCGGCCCGGATGTCGGCTTTTTGTGCCGAAAATCCTTCGTAAGGCTCCGATATAATTACTTTACCAGCCTTGTTATTAAAAACCGAAGCACCTATACCGGCATATTGCTTGCTCACATAGTTCATCTTAAAATCTTCCAGTTCCGACTCTGGTATATATTCGGTGTAGGGATCTAACGAGCTCAGCATGGCGCCAATGCCTTCCTGCATTAATGCGCCGGGATTTACCTGGTCTACATAATGATTGTTCAGTTGGCGGTAAAGCGAAGCAAAAGTGTCGAGGTGCCGGGCAATCTCGAAATACCGATCGGCGAAGCCAGAAGACACAACGAAAGCCGTGAGCAGCGATAAAGAAACAAGATAAGGCTTAAGTGGGGTAGTAATTTTTTTCATAAGCAAAAGCAATTGGCTTTCAAAAAATACAAGGCAACCAATATATACATTTATTCTTTTAAGTTGATAATGCAGAAGTGCTTTTAACTACACCCGCATTACTATATTGTAAAATTAATATATTATATATAAGTTTTAAAGCGTTTCTTAATATTTATTTTTCTAAGATTAATACCATGTAGCACGTAACCTGATTTTTCTTTTGTTTTAGCAGAAAAGAATAAAATTATTCCTGAGAATCGGTATAATTTTCCAGTTCGGCCAAGCCACCTTCTTCAAAAATCCAATCCAGTAAATCCATTAACACTTCTACATTCCATTGTTCTAAAAAATAGAGGTTAAACCAAATGCGGGTATCGTTTTTACTGTTTATTTCCAAACGGTTATATTTTTTTACATAACTTAAATCGCGCCATAGAATCAGTATAACCTTACTGGATGGGGATTTACGGAGGAGTATTCCTGTTTTGATTATTTGGCAAGTTCCAACCCTAAACGAATTATTTGTTTTAAGCGCCGCTACAGCATCTTTTAAAAGTCGCTCTCCTATCCGGAGCCATAAATTATCGGCTAAATTCTCGTACAAACCAGCCAGGTAATTATCCCGGATGCCAAAAAAACTTCTTAAAACCAGGTTAAACTCCTGAGTGGCCGTTTTCAGGCTTATTTGGTAACTCCTCCCCACCGGAAACATGCCAAACTGCAATAATTTAGTTCCGAATCTGAAATGACTTATTTCGGCCAGCTTTATGCTGGTATTACCTAAAATAAACTGGCTATTATTTAATAGCAGCGAATGGCTTTTTTCCCCGAAGGAATTCAGCCTTATTTTTTCGTGCAGGTCTTCTGAAACCGGTTTCTCCAAATTTTATATAACCAGCTTTTAAAATAGCTTTTGAAATATCGCCATGCCGTAAGCTTTGGTCCTAATTCTTAGCTACGTACGAAGCAAGCCCCCTAAAAGATAAACCTGTGTAGCCGGAGGCAAGCCCAACAAACTAACCGCTTCTAAGCCAGTGAAGTCGGTTTCTTCATACACACACTACTTTCAACGTGCTCGTACTGCCCATAATTGGGCATTACCTGGTAGCCGCTTTTGGTATAAAGGTTTATGGCTTCGGGCTGGGCTTTACCGGTTTCTAATATTACCTCTTTAAAGTTTAACTCCAAAGCCCATTTTTCCAATTCCTTTAAAATAAAACTGGCAATACCTTGTTGCCGGAATTCGGGCCGCATGTACATTCTTTTAATTTCTCCTACCTGGTTGGTGTAAGCCTTTACAGCGCCACAACCTACCGGCATCCCGTTTAATTGGGCTACCACTACATGCCGGATAGCATCTATTTTGTTAAATTGGGCAAAAAACGAATGGTCTTCGCCGTCCCGGATACGGAGATCTTCATCGAGCAAACGAACGAGTTGTATAAATTCCGGATTAGTAGCATCTGTTCTGGTTAACGTTAGCATTCGGTTAGCTGGTAGGTGGTTAAGGTTCTTGTTTTGCCAGATTAAAAAAATAGCTTTCCCGGTAAAAAGCAACCGGGAAAGCTATTTTTTTAATCTGGTCGAAAAGTAAGATACAGGAGCCAGAATTACAATGCGGCGGTATTAAGAAATATTAAAGTAATTTATAGGTAAAAGCTGTTTAGGGTTGAATAATAAAATAGGCTTTAGTTAACCTTTAATATTTTAAACTCAGTCCGACGGTTTAACTGGTGGTCGGCTTCGGAGCAGTTTACGTTATCGGCGCATTTGTTCAGCAAACGGGTTTCACCGTAGCCTTTGGCGGTAATCCGGTCAGCGGCAATCCCTTTCGAAATAATATATTTTACGGCGGCTTCGGCCCGCATCTGCGAAAGCAAATTGTTATACGAGTGGCTGTGGCGGCTATCGGTGTGCGAACTTAACTCAATTTTAATGGTCGGGTTATCTTTCAGGGTGCGCACCAGTTTATCTAACTCTACGGCCGCGTCGGGCCGGATGTCGTATTTATCTAAATCATAATAAATATTTTCGATAATAATGGGTTTGTTCAGGGTGTTGCGGTTTAAAACCATGCCCATTTTAATCATATCCAGCGTAGACTCGCAATTAGGCGCTACCGTAACCGAACGGGTTAAATAACCGGGTTTGCTGCCTTTTACTACGTACTGCACCCCATCGAGAATTGGGAAAGAAAAAACACCGTTGGCATCCGAAAAAGCTTTGACGGCAGTGGTATCCCCTTCTTTAAATAATTGCAGCAATACGTTTTCTACCGGCGCTTCGCGGAATACGCCCGGCTTTACCTGAATTTTTTCGATGGCTTTACCCGCCAGGTTACAAGGCACCCGCACCAGTTTAAAAGTATATAAATCATCGGAGCCATCGGCGGTTTCACGGTTAGAACTCAAGTAACCGGCTTCGTTGGTTTTATCGAACAAAATGCCAAAATCGTCTTGCGGCGAATTAAGGGGTGCTCTTAAGTTCCGGAGTTTACTCCAGGTGCTGCCCGAGCCTTCAGCGGCGTAAATATCCAACCCGCCCATGCCGTTGTGCCCTTCCGACGAAAAATAAAAAGTGCTGTCGGGGCCAAAAGTGGGGAACATTTCTTTACCAGGCGTATTAATATTCTGCCCTAAGTTTTCGGGTTTGCCCCAGGTACCATCGGCTTGTTTCTGAGAAACGTAAATATCGGTTTCGCCTTGCCCGCCGGGCATATCCGAAGCAAAATATAAATAATTGCCGTCCGGCGACAGAGCCGGGTGCCCTACAGAATATTCGGCTACTTTGTTATAAGGAAAAGCTTTGGGTTCAGTCCATTTTTCTTCTTTTTTCTCCGAAATAAATATTTCTAAACGATTAATATATTCGTTGCCGCCCTGGAATTTTACCCAGCTGAACGGATCGGTATTGGCTTTTTTGGTTTTCTTTTTTACTTTGTTGATGCGGGTAAAATATATGGCTCCCTGATCGGGCGAGAAAGCGGCTGAACCATTCTGAAATTTATTATTGATGGGCTCGGGCAACAGCTCGGGCGCCTGCCAGGTGCTGTCGTTGCCTTTGGCGTAAAAGAGTTTAAAATCGGGTTTACCAGTCCAGCCCGAAACTTCAGCTTTTTTTTCGGTGCCCGGCCGGTTAGAGGTAAACACCAAGCCTTCCTGGTAATACGTGGGGCTAAAATCGGCATTATCGGAATTAAGAGCAGTTACTTTTTTTAACTCGTAGGCCAGCGGCTTGGCCAGCCAATCCTGGGCCCGGGTACAAGCAGCGGCCAGGTTTTCGGCAACAGCGGCTTCGGCCGGCACGGCCTGCGCGTAGGCACTATACGATTGCTGGGCTTTGGCATAATTGCCGTTTTTGCGGGCTGCTTCGGCATAATTCCAGATATCCTTCGCCGTATGGCCGGTAAAACCTATTACCTGCGCGTACCAGAACTCCGTTTCTTTGGGGTTATTCATGAGCCGGTAGCAGTCGGCAATTTTCTGGCTTACTTCTAACGTAGGCTGGCCTTTTTCCAATACTTTTTTGTAGGCATCTACCGCTTTGGCATAATGGAATTGCTGGTACAGGGCGTTGGCTGCTTTTAACTCTTTTTTCTGCGCCGAAACGGGCGTAAACACCCCTATCAGCAACGAACATAAGATTACAGCAAAAGTATATCGACGTATCATAAAAAACTGAATACTAATAAAATATTGATCTTAGAAATACCGGACGGTCAGGGTGCGGGCTTCTTCTTTTTTGAAAAAGTAAAAGCCAATAGATACTTCGTGCGTGGCGTAGCTTCTCAGGCTGGTAAGGGTAATATCGTGCGAGTACCCAATTTTTATTTTGGGTGTGAAATAAATTTCGGTCATGCCCATCCAGGCGTTGCGCATACTCAAATCCTGGTTTTCGGGGTTGGGCTTGCTTAAATATTTAACCCCCATGCGGTAACCGCCGCCCAGCCAAATCCGGTCCCCGATTAGGAAAAAGCTGTTCAGATCCAGGTTAGCCGTACTTTTTAAATCATCTTTCAGCAAAACACTGGGCTTAAACTTAATCATATCGCTTAAGTCGAAAACATAGCCGGTGGTAATAAAGTAATGCCGCGTGGGCGTGGCTACAAAATCGTTTTTAAACCCAACCAGGTTGGAGGCTGATAAGCCCAGATAAAAGCGTTCGGTGTTAAAAAATATCCCGGCTTTTGCGTCGGGCAGCATCGATCTCTCATAACTGGTCGGGATCGCACTATCATATCCCGGCTCGGTGGGGTGTAGTTGGGTACCATCGATGTAATATTCCGAAGCGCCACCCGCCAGGCCTAATGCCAGACGCGCGCTTTCGCCGAGTCGTACTCGGAACGCCGTGCTGAGGTAAAAGCTTTTCTGCCCCTGCGCCCCAATCTGGTCGTTCATGACGTGTAAACCCAGGCCTATTTTTTCTTTGGCCACGGCGGCATCTAAACTCAGGGTTTGCGTGGTGGGTGCTCCTTCCAGACCTACCCATTGCGTACGGTAAATGCCGTTAATATTTAAAATGCCTTTGCTGCCGGCATAAGCCGGGTTGATAACCAGGCCATTAAAAATATACTGGCTGTACTGCGGGTTTTGCTGGGCCGAGGCCCCGTAGCCCAAGAGTAATAACCAGAAGAGTAAAAGTTTTTTCATATCCTGCTGCTTTTTATCTTTCTTAATACCAAACATCTTAGCGCATAATCATTACATAGCCTTTGTAAGTTTTGTAGTTGCCGTCGCATTCCTTCACGTTTAACACATAAAAGTAAGTGCCGGCACTCAGGCCACCGCCGTCCCAATTGTTCTGGTAGCTTTTGCCCCGATACACCTCGTTACCCCAGCGGTTAATAATAACCAGGTCATTATCCGGGAAATTCAGGATATTCGGTATCTCCCACTTGTCGTTGGTGCCATCGCCGTTCGGCGAAAACACATTGGCGATGGTCAGGTTCGATTTGGCCCGGCTCGGGTCGGCTTCTAACGTTACCGGTTCGCTGGTGCAACTGGCCGTTACAGAAGAAACTTTAATAATGCCTTTGCCGCTGTTTTCCGGGGCCGTAACGGTAATATTGTTTGTTCCCTGGCCGCTGGTAACCGTCCAGCCGGTGGGCACTTCCCAGGTATAACCGGTAGCACCGCTTACGGCTGCCACAGAGTAAGATAAGCCGGTACAAGAACTGCTTTCCTCTTTTATTTCGCCAAGGGCCTGCGGTGCCGGATTTACCTTTACGGCGAGGGTACTCGGGAAACTGGTGGCGCAGGAACTGCTCGCCGTAACTGAAATATTGCCGGTGGTGCTGCCGGCCGTAACCGTAATGGTATTGGTGTTCTGGCCACTGACTATTACCCAACCCGCTGGTACCTCCCAGGCGTAATTAAGGGCGCCGGGCACTGGTTCGATGGCATAAATTAAATTTTTGGTGCCGTCACAAACCACCGGTTCGCCGGTTACCACCCCTACTTCTACCGCCGGGGTTTGGCTCGGATTTACACTAATACTGCTGGCCTGGCTTTCGCCGCAACCGTTTACCGCTTTTACCGAAACACTGCCGGCTTTTGACCCGGCAACAACCGTAATACTGGTGGTTCCCTGTCCGGCCGTAATAATCCAGTCAGCAGGCACAACCCAGTTGTAAGCAGTAGCAGTTTCTATTGCCTCAATGGTATAAGTAATATTCTCCTGGCCAATGCAAGCCAATACCTGGCTGGTCCGGATGCGACCGGGGGCCGGTGAGGGTGTAGTAGCCGAGGTAACCGCTACGGTACTGGCCTTACTGTTACCGCAATCGTTGGTTGCCGATACCGAAATATCGCCGGATACTTTACCAGCGGTTACGGTAATGGTAGTAGTGCCTTGTCCGGCCGTTATTTGCCAGTCGGCCGGAACCGTCCAGGTGTAAGCAGTAGCACCCGGCACAGCAGCAATTTTATACTGGCTGCCGGTAGTACCCGCACATTGGTTCAGAATACCCGAAATGGCTAAAGGCTGGTCGGGTGCATTGGTAATAGCTACTGCCAGAGCCTGCGCCGTGCTGGCACCGCAACCATTACCGGCCGCTACCTTTACGCTACCGGAAACTGTACCGGTTTTTACTTTAACCGCCGTAGTTCCCTGACCCGAAATAATCGTCCAGCCGGTTGGTACGGTCCAGGTATAAGTAGTAGCTCCGTTTACAGCACCTATCGAATATTCTACCTCATGCTGATTTGCACAAACTTGCGTGGTTCCTTTTATAGCCAAGGGTATGGGTGGCGCCGAGCCGGTAACCGCTACTGGTAAAATACTAGCTGTACTGAAACCACAACCGTTTTCGGCAATAACCGAGATGGTGCCGGGGCTGCTGCTGGCTGTTACGGTAATGGCAGAAGTACCTTGCCCGCCGGTAATTGCCCAACCCGCTGGTACCGACCATATATAATTTGAAGCATTTTCAACGGATTGAATCGCATACGTCAGGTCAGCTACACCCGCGCACACGCTGCCGCTGCCCGAGATAATGCCTGGTAACCCCGGTACCCCAGTAGCCGACCCAACATTAATACTGGCCGCTACGCTGGTACCGCAATCATTAACGGCAGCCACCGTGATGGCGCCTTTACCGGCACCGGCGGTAACCGTAATAGCTGTTGTTCCTGCACCGGCCGTAATCGTCCAGTCGGCTGGCACCGTCCAGATATAAGAAGTAGCGCCTGGTACCGGAGCAATCCGGAAAGTATTACCGGTACTGGTGGCGCAAGGGGCAATACTACCCAGAATAGCCACGGGTACGGTTGGCAACGAGCCGGGGGTTACCGCTAAAGCTGCTGCCGGACTAGCCCCGCAATTATTAAAAGCAATCAGCGAAACGGTACCGGCAGTGCTGCCTGCCGTAACGGTAATGCTGTTGGTTCCCTGGCCGGCGGTAATATTCCAGCCGCTCGGCACCGACCAGTTGTAAGTAGTAGCACCGGCTACCGGCAATACTGAGTAAGTAACATTGGTTTGACCCGCACAAATCGCGAGGCTGCTGCTAGAAATAACACCTGGGTTGGCCGGGGCATTGCTGGTAGGCGCTACATTAATTTCGCGCGGAGTACTGGTGCCACAACTGTTAGTGGTACTTACCGAAATAATCCCAGCCGTATTACCGGCGCTTACTACAATGGCATTCGTACCTTGGCCCGCGGTAATATTCCAGCCCGTTGGCACCGTCCAGTTATAGCTGGTAGCTCCGGCCACCGGCAGCACCGAATAGGTAATACCAGTTTGGCCGGCACATAAATTAGTATTACCCGTTATGGCACCAGGTGTAACTGGCGCTATGGCACTTACACTTACTGCCTGTATTTTAGCAGAACTGCTGCCGCAATTGTTTTTTGCTGTTACTGAAATATCACCTGGCTGGGTACCGGCCATTACCGTTATACTGGTTGTTCCCTGACCGGATACAATATTCCAGCCGACCGGCACCGTCCAGACATAAGCATTAGCATTGGCCACGGCGGCAATGGAATAAGTTAGGTTATTTTGTCCGGCACAAGGAATAAAAGTACCTGTTATAGCAATAGGCGCTATGGGCACACTTAATACCGGCGTTACGTTTAGTTCGCTGGCTGCGCTGGTACCGCAGCCGTTTACGGCGGCTACCGTAACTTTGCCGGACGTTTCACCGGCTGTTACTGATATGGCCGTTGTGCCCTGACCACTGTTAATAATCCAGCCGGCGGGTACCGTCCAGGCATAACTGGTGGCCCGGTTTACCGCGGCAACCGAGTAGGTAATATTGGTTTCGCCGGAGCAAGGCTGTAACTGACTGGCGGTAATAGCCCCGGGAGCCGGTGAGGGAGCCGTGGAGGCAACCACCGGCAATGCTTTGGCAGAACCAGGTCCGCAATTATTTGTTGCGGCTACAGTAATTTCACCGGGAATGCTGCCGGTAGTTACGGTAATACTGGCAGTACCCTGGCCACCAATAATTGACCAGCCGGTCGGGACGGTCCAGGCATAACCAGTAGCACCCGCTACCGGATTTACCGAGTAGGTTACATTGGTTTCGCTTACGCAAGGATTTTCTTTACCAATAATGCTAAGCGGCTCAGCAGGCACGGTAGTACTAGGCGTAACGGCTAAAGTAGCAGCAATACCCGCCCCACAGCCATTTATGGCAGCTACTGCAATATTGCCGGAAGTAGCACCCGCGGTAACAGTAATCGTAATGGTTCCCTGCCCGGCCGTAATCGACCAGCCGGCCGGTACGGTCCAGGCGTAACTGGTAGCACCCGCTACGGCTGCAATGGAATAAGTTAAGCTGCTCTGGCTGGCGCAAGGCTGTTTGGTTGTTCCGGTTATTTCGCCGGGTATTTCGGGTTTGTTGGTGGGGCTTACCGCTAAACTTTTGGTGGTACTGGGGCCGCAATCGCTGAACACAGTTACCGTAACATTGCCAGGGTTATTGCCAGCAGTAACCGTAATATTAGTAGTACCCTGGCCACTGTTAATTGTCCAGCCGGCGGGTACCGTCCAGGTATAACTGGTGGCACCCGGCACGGCTTCCACACTGTAACTATTACCGGTGCTGGCTGCACAAGGTGCTGTTGCACCTGTAATATTGCCTGGCATTGTATTCGTAATAGGGTTTACCGGCAGATTAGTTGCCGTACTAATGCCGCAACCATTAGCGGCTGTAACGGCAATAGTACCGGCATTACTACCAGTAGTTACCGTAATGGTGTTGGTACCTTGTCCGTTGGTAATCGTCCAGCCGGTAGGTACCGTCCAGTTATAAGCATTTACACCACTAATGGCCGTAACCGAATAAGTTGCACTTACCCCAATACAAGGTCCGGAATTACCAGTAATGGCGGCGGGTTGTGCCGGCGGTGCGGTTGAAGCAATTACGGCATACGTGCGGGGCTGCGTGCTGCCACAGCCATTTACAGCGGCTACCGCAATATTGCCGGAAGTAACACCCGCCGTAACAGTAATCGTAGTGGTTCCCTGCCCGGCGGTAATGGTCCAGCCAGCCGGTACGGTCCAGGCGTAACTGGTAGCACCCGCTACGGCTGCAATAGAATAAGTTAAGCTGCTCTGGCTAGCGCAAGGTTGTTTGGTTGTTCCGGTTATTTCGCCGGGTATTTCGGGTTTGTTGGTGGGGCTTACCGCAAAATTTTTGGTGGCACTAGGCCCGCAATCATTGAAAGCGGTTACTGTAACATTACCAGCATTACTTCCCGCGGTAACTTTAATTCTGGTAGTTCCCTGTCCTTCCGTAATGGTCCAGCCATTGGGCACCGTCCAAGTATAGCTGGTGGCACCCGGTATGGCTTCCACACTGTAACTATTACCGGTGCTGGAAACGCACGGTGCTGTTATGCCGGTAATATCACCCGGCGCCGTGTTCGTGATGGATCTAACTGCCAGATTTGCCGCTGTACTAATGCCGCAACCGTTAGCCGCTGTAACAGCCACATTTCCCGGGTTATTGCCGGCTATTACCGTAATGGTGTTGGTGCCTTGTCCACCGGTAATGGTCCAGCCGGTGGGTACGGTCCAACTATAAGAGTTTACACCGCTCACGGCCGTAACCGAATAAGTAGTACTTACCCCAATACAAGGTCCGGAATTACCGGTAATCGCAGCGGGTTGCGCCGGTGGTGTAGTAGAAACAGAAACGGCATACGTACGGGGCTGGCTACTGCCACAACCATTTACGGCGGCTACCGAAATATTACCGGAAGTAGTGCCCGCTGTAGCGGTAATCGTGGTGGTTCCCTGGCCGGCGGTAATGGTCCAACCAGCCGGTACGGTCCAGGTATAGGAGGCAGCATCTGCAACGGGCGCAATTGAATACGTAAAGCCTGACTGATTGGCACAAACATTAGCCGTAGCCGGGTTGGCCGTTATGGGGCCTGGCATAGGAGGCAATAATTTAGAAGCTTGTATATCTTTCCGGCTAGCGGTACTTACCGCACAAACATTTTCGGCGGTAACCGAAATTTGACCGCCACTGCTGCCAGCGGTAACGGTAATAGATGCCGTATTTTGCCCGCTGGTAATCGTCCAGCCGGTTGGTACCGTCCAGTTATAAGAACGGGCCCCAGCTATAGGGGTAATGCTGTAAGTATTGCCGGTACTATTAACGCAAACCGAAACCGGTCCGGCAATATTGCCGGGATCGGAAGGCGCCACGCAAACTTTAATAGTAGCACTGTTATTTTCAATTATTTCGTCAAACCCATCGCCGGCAATAGTAGCGCTGTTCACGATAAAATCTGAAGGGCTGGTATTAATGCGGGTAACAATGGTGAGTGTTTCGGTAACTCCAACGGGTAAATTATTAATAACCCAAAGTGAGGTTGCCGGATCGTAAGCGGTGCCGCTGGTGGTACTGGAACTAATATAAGTTAAACCGGCCGGTAAAACATCATTCACCCGCACATTGGTTCGGTCCAGCGGCCCCAGGTTACGGGCCGTAATAGTAAAGGTAATATTTTCGCCAACCGAGTATAACTCGGGAAACTTAACACCCGGACTCTTGCTCTTGGTAACGGCCAAATCTGTAGGAATGGTAATAATATTATTAACCAGGTTTACATTGCCGGACCGGGACAGTAAACGGCCCTGAATGGTAGCACCGGTTTCCATGTTAATGGTTTGATTGGCCATAATGGTACCCCGGAAGAAACTACCGGCGCCAATGGTAACACTGCCATTTACCTGCCAGAAAATATTGCCAATCCGTGGCTTAGCCAATTCCAGTAGGTCGATGGTAGCACTGTTCGAAGCCAGCAGATTGCCATCCACCTGAAAAATAAATATCGCATCGGGGTTGCCGTCGTTGTCCAGGCTCAGGGTACCGGTTAAAGCGGCATTACCATTAAATTTATAAACGCCCGGCTTCAAAGTTTTTCCGCCCAGGTTTTGTCCAGTCAGGTTTTGGGTAGCGGCTTGGGTAGCTGCCGTATTGTAAGCAATGGTCAAATCGGTTTGGGCTGTAATGGCGGTACTGTTGCCCAGATGGGTACCCCCGCGAATGGTGCCCGGCGGGAAACCGGTTAAGCTGTTAGCCGGTGCCACGCCTAGGTTACCATCTACCTCTGTATTACCGGCGTTGGTTACCCCGGTTCCGGCCAGCACCGTAAAACGGGCAGCCGACCCGAGCGCAGGCCGCACCTGCGCCATTCCGGCCATTGCTATAAAAGAAGAAAGTATCAGACAGAGTATAATTTTTTTCATCCAATACAATTTAAAGTAAATTTATACCAAAAACTTTCACGCCTAGAGCTACTTTAATTAAGTACAATTCTCATCGAAGCCAAATATCCGAAATAAAAATTATATTTACCAAGGCCTGCACAACAAAATATACAACTTCAACGTAAGGGTATATTTTTTTACATTTAAATCTAATATATACCCCATAAAGCATTCTGGCACACATAAAGGGGTATATTTAATCTAACTATTTTGCAATAACCCGCGATTATTTATATATAAATTAAACTATGTATTTAGGAATAATTTAATTTATAAAATAAAATATCGGTACAGTACACAAAATAATTCAATAACTATAACCAGGTAAAGTTCAATAAAAATAACTTATAAGCCGAACAAGAAAGGCCAAATCAAACCCGGTTAAAAGTTACTTATATTATATTTTGTAAAGAGAAAGGTGTTTAGGAATTATAAATTAGCTGGTACCGCTGCCCTTGCGGCGTGTTTTCACCAGCAAGTGGCATAGCTGAAGCATTGAGATTGGCGATGATAACACCACCCTTGATGCCAAAAATTGCTTAAACTATATTTGAAAAAGAGCTATAAATTATTCTGGTTGAGAACCGGAGAGATTGGCAGAATTACCAGATAAAACTTCTTCGCCTAAAAACGGCTGAATAAGCGGAGTTAATAACTGTAGGGCATATTTTTTCTTGATTTCCAGGGGCTTACCTTCGGCGTAATCATTAACCAAACCCTGCGGAAAAACAAGACTGGCGGCAAATTCGCCATATTCTTCAATAACTTTAAGCCGAATTGGCTGCAGGCGGCTTTTACGGCGCTCGGCTTCTTCGCGGGTAACGAGGTAATCCGGACGACGGGGACGCGGCGGCCTTTCCATTGGTATATTTAAATCGCGGGCTTCTTCCTGGGCCTCCTGGAAAGCTTTCTGAAATAGTTTGTAATGGGCATGGTCTTTAATGCGCCCCATCAGGCCTTTGGTGTTTTGCCAATCTCGGTAATCGGTGAGCGGCTCTAGCACCAGGTTCACCAGTACTTCGTTCGGAATAACCGAGCCGGACGGTTTGTTTAATTTTATGGCCAGGCTCTCACGGAAATCATAAAGGTGTTTTAGAATATATAATTCAAAATAAGTCAGGCGATCGGCGCCGCGCAATTTCAGATAGCGGTCGGTTTGACCTTTCTGTTCTATTCCTTCCAGCAAACGGCATTCTTCCCATACCCAGTCCAGGCGGTTCAGTAACTCCACCTGCGAGAGCAAACGGTCTTTCAGGGCGTGTAAATACACCACATCGGCAGCGGCATAATTTAATTGCTCTTCAAAAAGCGGCCTAATATTCCAGTTGCTTACCTGGTACGATTTATCTATCTCAATATTAAACAATGCGGCCATCATGTTGGCAAAAGAAGTGCGCCCGTAATTCAGAACTTTAGAAGCAATTTCGGTATCCAAAATATTGCGAGGCTGGCAACCCAATTTTTTTAGCAGCAAAATATCATTGCTGGCGCTATGGAATATTTTTAACACCGCCGGATCTTGGATAATTCTCCAGAGCGGTTTTAAACTGGTTATACCAAAAGGATCAATTAAAAAGCAGGTATCTAAATCGGCTACCTGAATCAGGCAAAGCGTCAGGCCGTAGGTGTAGCGGTTATCGTCAAATTCCAAATCAAAAGCCAGAGTCGGGGCTTTTTCTAATTTCACTATGGCCTCTTGGAAAGCAGCATCATCAGAAATATATTTTACCTCGTACCCATTCAACGGAATTATTGCATCAGCCATGTACTATTCGCTTATTTTATCAAAATTAAATAATCTGCTTTACATTAATAGTATACAAGCTAACAAACCATTATTTCCTTTGTTTTAGTCCGGATTTAATTTGGCTAATTAAATATATTTAAGAGCATGTTTAAAATTTGTTCTTTGGGCTGCAAAGGCTTGCTATTGGAACCTGACTTCGCCTATTTTTCGGGACGTAGCGCTGCTATGCCCCTCAAAATGAGTCTCGCCAGAACGTAATTCCTATCCTTTTCGCTCTCAAAAACAAAATTTAAACAAGCTCTAAATAGAATAATGCTTCGCCGAATCAGGAATTAAAATCATCATCAATCCGAATTACAATATTTTATCTGATGGATATGTTTTCTGAAAAAATACTGGAGCAATAGCTTGGCTTAATCTGCTGGTCAGTTCATATAAATTTCTATGGAGATCAACTTCTATAATACTTCTTCAAGCACTTCCCAAACGTTTTTGGCCAGTATGCGGTGGCCCTTTTCGGTCGGATGAATGCCGTCGCCCTGGTTTAGCTCACGCATCCCGCCTACCCCTTCGAGCAGGAAAGGCACAAAAGCCATATTATTTTTTTCTGCTATCTGCCGGAATATTAACCTAAACTCCGCCGCGTACTTGCCTCCCATATTGGGCGGAATTTCCATACCGGCCAGCACCAGTTTTACATCCGGATATTTGGCTTTTACTTTATCCACGATAATCTGCAAATTACGGGCTGTTTCGGTAACCGGTATGCCGCGCAAACCGTCGTTCGCCCCCAGTTCCAGCACAAATACATCTATTTTTTGGCGCAACAGCCAATCTATCCGGTTTTTGCCGCCAGCGGTAGTTTCGCCGCTCAGTCCCGCATTTATAACTTTATAGAGCAAATTTAACGAATCTATTTTCTGCTGAATTAATGCCGGAAAGGCTTCGGACGGATCTAAGCCATAACCGGCGGTCAGGCTGTTGCCGAAGAACAAAATGGTCTTCATTTCTGCTATTTTATTTTCTTCCACTATTTTTTCTGCAGCTGTTGTAGTTTCCTGCGCTTGATTTTTACTATCGGAATTACAGCCAGCCAGCACCAGTACGGAAAACAGCCACGCGTATATAATATTTTTAAGCATAAAATTTATTTTACCTGATTATTATAAAACCAGCGTTTATTTAAACAAGGTAGCGGGGTTAAGGGTTTAGATATTAAAATAATTTTCGTACTTAAGAGTTTATTATAGTAATAAAACAACATCCGGGAGGCAATATATTCAAAAGCGCCTTCATAACCCAAAAGCAAAGTGGCGACAATATTAGATATCCGGAACCTGGGCAAAACCTACCGGAGCGGCGGCAAAGAACTGGCCGTATTAACCGATATAAATTTTTCGATTGAAGAAGGCGCGGCCGTTTCTATTGTAGGGCCATCGGGCAGCGGCAAAACTACTTTATTAGGCCTTTGTGCCGGCTTGGATCGGGCGTCTTCCGGTTCGGTAGAACTAAATAACATCCGGCTCGATGACCTCAGCGAAGACCAGCGGGCTCAGGTGCGCAACCGGTACGTGGGTTTTATTTTCCAGAATTTTCAGCTATTACCTACGCTTACGGCCCTCGAAAATGTAATGGTACCGTTAGAACTACGCGGCGAGAAAAATATTAAAAACCAGGCCTTGGACTTACTCGATAAAGTTGGCTTGGCGCACCGGCACCACCATTACCCGGCCCAACTTTCGGGCGGCGAGCAGCAACGGGTATCGCTGGCACGGGCTTTCTCTAACCGACCCAAAATATTATTTGCCGATGAACCTACCGGTAACCTGGATGCCGAAACCAGCGACAAAGTAGAGAAATTATTATTTGATCTGAACCAGGATGCCGGCACTACCTTGGTATTGGTAACCCACAACCTTGATTTAGCAGCCAAGACCCAACGCATTATCCGGATTAAAGGCGGCCACATTGCTTCCGACGAATTGGTTAACAGTGATCAGTTGGCAGGGAACAGTTATCAGTGATCAGGAAACAGTAATCAGTTAACAGTAAACAGGAAAGAGTTAGTTAGCTCCAGGAACATCTATCAATTAGAAATTAACCACCAGAGATTCTCGAATAACGAACTACGAGGAACGAATAACGAAACCATGGACATTGACCGGACTATTTTTAAGACACCTTTAAACTTGCCCTGGCTGCTAAAAATGGCTTGGCGCGATAGCCGGCGAAACCGTTCGCGCTTGTTTTTATTTGTGTCGTCTATTATTCTGGGTATTGCGGCCTTGGTGGCCATTTATTCGTTTGGCTACAACCTGCGCGACGATATAGATAATCAGGCTAAAACTTTACTTGGAGCCGATTTGGTTATTTCGAGCAACCAGGTTCCAGCCCCGGCTTTGCAAAAAATGATTGATTCGTTAGGCACTACTCGCTCGCAGGAACGGAGTTTTGCTTCGATGATTTATTTCATTAAAAATCAGGGTACCCGTTTGGTACAGGTTAAAGCGTTAGCGGGCGCTTATCCGTATTACGGGGCTCTCGAAACCACCCCCACCAGTGCTAACCAGAATTTCCGGAACAGCCGGAAAGCCCTGGTAGATAAAACCTTGATGTTGCAGTTTAATGCCCACGTGGGCGATTCTATCAGAATAGGAAATTTATCTTTTGCCATTGCCGGCATATTAAACAAAGCGCCGGGCCAAACTGGCCTTACGAGTACCGTGGCGCCGGCTGTTTATATTCCGCTGCAATATTTAGAGCAAACCGGCTTGGTGCAAAAAGGCAGCCGCGTTAACTACCGGTATTATTATAAGTTTGACGAAGGCGTTGATGCTGAAAAACTATCCAAAGCCATAGAACCTCGCCTGGATAAAGAAGGCCTTAACCAAGATACCATTGCCTCTACTAAAGAAAATACCGGCCGTTCCTTCGCTGATTTAACCCGCTTTTTAACTTTAGTAGCTTTTATTGCTTTGCTGTTGGGCTGTATTGGTGTGGCCAGTGCCATTCATATTTACATGCGCGAAAAAGTAGCCAGCATAGCCGTTTTACGCTGCCTGGGCATTAAGGCCAAACAAGCTTTCCTGATTTATTTAATCCAGATTGTGGGCATCGGCTTATTAGGTTCGCTCATTGGGGCGGCTTTGGGCACCCTGGTGCAAAGGGCTCTACCCGCCGTACTCGGCGATTTTCTACCCATTGAAATTACCATGGCTACTTCGTGGGCCGCCATTGGACAAGGCGTTGCTTTAGGGGTAATTATTTCTTTGCTTTTTGCCTTGTTGCCTTTGGTTTCGGTCCGGAATATTTCACCGCTGAACACGCTGCGGCTTTCTTTAGAAGAAGTAAATTTTCGCCGCGATCCGCTGCAATGGCTGGTGTACGGCCTCATTATTTTGTTTGTCTTAAGCTTTAGCTTGCTGCAAATGGAAAACTGGCGCCAGGCGGTATATTTTACCGGTGGCGTATTATTGGGTTTTGCGGTACTTACCGCCGTAGCCTACGGTTTAATGTGGCTGATGCGCCGGTCTATTCCCAATTCCTGGGGCTATCTGTGGCGGCAGGGTTTTGCTAATTTATACCGGCCCAATAATCAAACTTTAATTTTATTGGTCTCTATCGGCTTAGGCACCGCTTTTATTTCTACGCTTTATTTTGTGCAGGGCATCTTGATAGATAGGGTTAGTTTATCGGCGAGCGGCAACCAGCCTAACATGGTTTTGTTTGATATTCAGACGAACCAACGCGATCAGGTAGCCAAAATGGCCCAACAAAACAACTTACCTTTGCTACAGCAGGTGCCCATTGTAACCATGCGCCTGGAAGAAATAAATGGCCGCACCGGCGTAGAAATAAAAGCAGACAGCACCGCTGAAATAAGGCCTTGGGTTTTCAATCGGGAATACCGGGTTACTTACCGTGATACACTAGTAGATTCAGAAAAAATTATCGAAGGTAAATGGCGTGGCACGGTTAACTCACCCAACGACACCATCTATATTTCGGTAGCCGAAAATTACGCTGATAATTTGAATGCTAAAATTGGTGACAGACTACTGTTTAATGTGCAGGGAGCCTTAATACCCACAGTTATAGGCAGTTTCCGGAAAGTAGATTGGAACCGGGTGCAAACCAATTTCCTGGTGGTTTTCCCGAAAGGTGTTTTGGAAGAAGCACCACAATTTCACGTGCTGGTAACCCGCGTACCATCCAACCAGGTCTCAGCCCGTTTTCAGCAGGCGTTGGTACGCACCTTTCCCAATGTTTCGGTAATTGACCTGGCACTTATTTTAGCTACGCTCGATGAAATATTAGGTAAAATCGCCTTTGTTATTAAGTTTATGGCCGCTTTCTGCATCAGCACGGGTTTGGTCGTACTTATTGCTTCGGTGCTCATCAGCAAGTACCAGCGTATTCAGGAAAGCGTACTCCTGCGTACCTTAGGCGCCAACCGGCGGCAAATCCTGACCATAACCGCGCTGGAATATTTCTTCTTGGGTGCCTTAGCTGCTGCTACCGGCATTTTATTATCGGTGGCTGCTAGTTGGGCCTTAGCCAGGTTCAGCTTTGAAGCGCCTTTTAACCCGTCTTTAGGACCACCACTGGCTGTATTTGCCATTGTTTCTTTACTTACAGTAGCCATTGGCTTGTTAAACAGCCGCAGCGTATTAATTAAATCGCCGCTGGAAATTCTGCGCACCGAAGTATAAACTAAAACTGCTAAAAAATTTGAAGCTTTTATCTAGCTCCAATTTGCAAACCATAACCCAAATTAACTGGCAGGCATATTAGCTTGTGCCTGTTTAATATTACCAATTAATTTAGGATTGCAGCTTAGCTTATTATAAAAACAAGGTGTTTATTTCGGATAAAAGTTCATTAGAATTGAATGGCTTAGACATGTATGAGTTTGCCCCCAGCAACATACATTTTGCAGCTTCGCTTAAATCGGATTTACAGGAAACAACTATAATAGGAATATTGCTTTTGGCACCCATTTTAGAACGAATATAGGTAGTGGTTTCATACCCATTCATTATTGGCATTTCTATATCCATTAGTACCAAATCATATTCGTTCTGAATTAATTTATTTATTGCTGCTTGTCCATCTTCGGCAATATCTAAGTCAAACCCAAAATCAGTTGTAACTTTTGCTACCAAACTCTGGTTAAATTTATCGTCCTCTGCCAACAGAATTTTAAACATATTCCTTTAATCGTTATTAGTTGTTTTAACTGGTTTAAAGGTAAATATTAAATTTTAACTATATGCAATTTTATTAAAAAATTACAATAACTACTTTGTTAAGGATTATAAATACATTTTTTACTTTTTCAATACCGAATCATTACATTTAATAACAGCTTATACAATTTGTACAAATAATAAATCTAACATAGTTATCATTATACGCTTATACAGCTTTAATCAAGCATATTTTATTATTTTATTGTAGAAGCTATATATACTTATTGATATTTTAAATCATAACACAATTATTTACCAATATAACATTTTCCATTTTATAGACATTAATTCTAGTTTTTGAAATTTACACACATTAACATATTTACATTATACTAAGACTTACTAAATAATTCCAGAGGGTGTAGTTGAATAACAACTAACTGAAAATGGCGGGTTAAACTAATACCGTGTAAAGCAATTAGCGGCTATACCAGAACCTACTAGTTTTAGTACATCAATAATGCAGACAGCATAATCCTTAAACTTTTCGGGTGGACACTTCTATAGCCATAAAGAATATTGTCTCTATTAATTTAAAATAACAAAAAAGCCCAACGTTTAAAATTAACGCTGGGCTAATAGAATATTATTAATTATTCTAATCTTTTATGGAGACCAAAGCTGGCAGTTAAAAAGCGCTAGCCAGCTAGCCAAATCTAAAATTTTAGATTCGGTACTTAAATAATAAAGTGATAAAACTCTGGGCGGTCGTTAATGTATTCGCAATTAAAGTTACGATCGGCCATTCGCTTTACCAATGCTTGGAAATCGTCGCGGTTTTTTAGTTCTATGCCTACCAAGGCCGGGCCTTTTTCGCGGCTGTTTTTCTTGGTGTACTCAAAATGGGTTATATCGTCGGTAGGTCCCAAAATATCGTTTACGAACTCCTTTAAGGCACCGGCGCGTTGCGGGAAGTTTACGATAAAATAATGCTTCAGGCCTTCGTACAGCAACGAGCGCTCTTTAATTTCTTCGGTACGCGTAATATCGTTGTTGCCGCCGCTTACCACGCACACCACGTTTTTGCCTTTTATTTCGTCTTTAAAGAAGTCTAAAGCCGCAATAGATAAAGCACCAGCCGGTTCGGCCACAATGGCTTCTTCGTTGTAAAGCTGCAAAATGGTGGTACAGATTTTACCTTCGGGTATGGTTAGCATATCGTCCAGGTTTTCGCGGCAAATTTGGAAGGTTAAATCCCCTACCGATTTTACCGCCGCTCCATCTACAAACTTATCGATCTGGTCGAGGGTTACTTTCTGGCCGGCTTCCAGCGATTTTTTCATGGAAGGCGCACCAGCCGGCTCCACCCCCACAACTTTGGTTTCAGGGCTCATCGCTTTAAAATAAGTAGAAACGCCGGCAGCCAGACCGCCACCGCCAACTGGTACAATTAGTAAATCTACCGGCCCTTTCATGTCTTCCAGAATCTCTACGCCCACAGTGCCTTGCCCTTCAATTCCTTTGGGGTTATCGAAAGGATGAATGAACGCCATTTGATGCTGCTCTGAGAACTTAAGCGCTTCGTAATAACAATCATCAAAAGTATCGCCCACCAGTACTACCTCAGCGTGTTCGCGGCCAAATAATTGTACTTGTTTAATTTTTTGGTTGGGTGTGGTGATTGGCATAAAAATATGCCCCTTAATACCCATATAGTGGCACGAATAAGCTACGCCCTGGGCATGATTACCGGCACTGGCACAGACTACACCATTTTGTAACTGGTCCGCAGTCAGGCTTTTCATTATATTATAGGCACCGCGTAATTTATAAGAACGTACTACCTGTAAATCTTCCCGCTTCAGGTAAATATTTGCTTCGTACCGCTCCGATAAATTCATACTCCGGATAAGTGGCGTACGCACCACTACTTCCTTTAATCTTTCTTCGGCAGCTTGTATGCCCGCTACACTTACTTTATCTTTTACAGCTGCCTGCACTACTTCTGACATTTGATTATCTTTTTAAATAAACTAAAAGACCACCGCAACAGAATAGGGTTTCATTCTTCTGTTACTGTGGCCTCATAGCTTTAAACTTTATATTATTAGTTATTCTGCGGACGCAGTTTACGCACTTGCGCACCTGCCTGCCACATTTCTGAGTCGCGCAATTCTTTTAACTCCGCATCCAGTTTCTCGCGGTAATCTGGCTGGCTATTAGTATCGATAGAGCGCTGAGCTTCTTCGCCGGTAGCTACGCTTTCGTACAGTTCTTCGAACACAGGCGCTACCGCATCGCGGAATTTGTTTTTCCAGTCTAAGGCACCGCGCTGCGCAGTGGTAGAGCAGTTGGCGTACATCCAGTCCATACCGTTTTCGGCAACTAATAGAATTAAGCTCTCGGTTAATTCTTCTACGGTTTCATTGAAAGACTCAGATGGCGAGTGACCTTTTTTGCGCAGCAGGTTGTATTGCGCTTCCAGGATACCCGCTAAAGCACCCATTAAAGTACCACGCTCACCGGTTAAGTCAGAATAAACTTCTTTTTTGAAATCAGTTTCGAATAAATAACCAGAACCAACACCAATACCTAAGGCAACCGCTTTTTCACGAGCATTACCAGAAGCATCCTGATAAATGGCAAAGCTGGAGTTCAGACCTTTTCCTTCCAGGAACATGCGGCGTAAGCTGGTACCAGAACCTTTAGGCGCTACTAAAATAACATCTACATCTTTAGACGGCACAATACCGGTACGGTCGCTGAAAGTAACACCGAAACCATGTGAAAAGTAAAGGGTTTTACCTGGTTTCAGGGCTTTCTGTACCATTGGCCAAGCTGCAATTTGTCCGGCATCAGAAAGTAAGAACTGCAGAATAGTACCGCGTTCGCAAGCTTCTTCCAGCTCGAACAAAGTTTCACCTTCTACCCAGCCATCCTTCAGGGCTTTTTCCCAGGTTTTAGAATCTTTACGCTGGCCAACAATTACGTTAAAACCGTTGTCGCGTAGGTTTAATGCCTGGCCAGGACCTTGCACGCCGTAACCTAATACTGCGATTGTTTCGTTTTTCAGTACTTCCCGGGCTTTGTCAAGTGGGAATTCTTCACGGGTTACTACGTTTTCTTCTGTTCCGCCGAAGTTAATTTTTGCCATTGTTTTACTTTTTATTTATTAGTGATTTTTCCTTAGTTTTTGTTTTCCCGGCTACCGTTTACTTTCCAGTAATATTCAGATCTAACCTTGCTTAATATTGTAACGGTAACAGCATTGCAGTAATCTGTTTACTACAAGTGTGCTTCTGCTTGTTCTCTTAAATAGGTGCTGAGATCTTTCATGTGCTTGGTAATAGCTACCCGGCCGGAACGCGAGAACTGCAGAATACCAAAGGGCTTTAGCTGCTCAAATAAAGCTTTTGTTTCTTCCAGGTGGCCCGTTTTCTCAATAATAATATATTGCGGGTCTACCGTTAAAATACGAGCGTAGCTATCGCGCACTATTTTTTCTACCTCGTGGCCACTGATCAGCGAAGTCATCGGTATTTTATACAGGGCCATTTCCTGAAATACGGTTTCGTCTTCGGGGTAAAAAGAAGCGCGCAGGACATCTACCTGTTTGGAGATCTGCTTCACCAGCTTTTCAACCTGCTCGTAACGCGCCCGGATTATAATGGTATAACGGTAAACACCCGGCACCTCCGATTCAGAGGCCGTTAAGCTTTCGATATTTATATGTCGCCGGGTAAAAATAATGACTATCCGGTTCAGCAGACCTACTTTGTTTTCCGTAAAGGCAAATATGGTATAATTTCTTTCTTCTGAATCGGAATAATTGGGCGCTGTATCCATTGCTGTTATATTTCTGGCTGTTGCCGGGGTTGGGTTAAAGGTTTAGTATTAAAGGTTACAAGTTTTAGCTACCTGTAACCCTTAACTTTTAGCTTCTAACAAACCGGCTGTTTGTGCTTATTTATTATTTATAATATTAAAGGTACTTATTAATCTAACCGGATATTAGCTACTGAATCGCCGGCCGGTACCATCGGGAACACGTTCTCTTCTTTCTCCACTACTACTTCCAGTAAGTAAGGACCATCGTGCTCTAACATTTCTTTAATTTGTCCTTGCAAATATTCGCGTTCGGTTACTTTGCTGCCGGCAATGCCGTAAGCTTTGGCAATTCCCACAAAATCAGGGTTAACCATTTCGGTAAACGAGTAGCGTTTCTGGTGGAAAAGCTGCTGCCATTGGCGTACCATTCCTAAGAAGTTGTTGTTCAGAATTACAATCTTAACCCCAATCTGGTACTGGAAAATACAACCCAATTCCTGGATCGTCATCTGGAACCCGCCGTCGCCGATAACCGCAATTACCTGACGGTCGGGAGCACCAACTTTGGCCCCCATGGCAGCCGGTAAACAAAAGCCCATCGTACCCAAGCCACCCGAGGTAATATTGCTGCGGGTTTCTTTAAAGTTATAGTAACGCATCCCCACCATCTGGTGCTGCCCTACGTCGGTTACCAAAACGGCTTTCCCTTCGGTTAACTCCGAAATTATCCGCACGGCTTCACCCATCTGCAAGCCGGGTGTGCTCGGGTACAGTTGTTCCCGAATGACTTTATCGAACTCTATTTTATAAGCATCGAAAAAGCTTTGTACCCATTCTTTATGCTCCCGCTGTTCTACCAGCGGCAACAAGGCTTGCAACGCTTCTTTGGCATCGGCGTTTACCGCTACATCAACCCGTACGTTTTTGTTTATTTCGGCCGGATCAATTTCAATATGAATAATTTTGGCCTGCTTGGCATAACGTTTTAGATCGCCGGTTACGCGGTCGTCGAAACGCATACCAATGGCAATCAGCACATCGCACTCGTTTGTTTTCAGGTTAGGGCCGTAATTGCCGTGCATACCCAACATGCCCACGTTCAAAGGATGTTCGGTCTCCAGTCCTGATAACCCCAATATGGTCCAGGCAGCCGGTAAGCCCGCTTTCTCGATAAAAGCTTTAAAGTCTTCTTCGGCATGGCTTAACAGAACGCCTTGTCCCCAGATAACAAATGGCTTTTTGGCCTGGTTAATCAATTCGGCGGCCGCTTCTACTTCGGCTAACTTTAACTTAGGTACCGGAATGTAGCTGGTAATTTTTTTCCACTTTTTATAGTTAAACTCAAAAGTGGCATTCTGCGCATCCTTGGTAATATCTATCAGTACCGGACCAGGCCGGCCGGAAGTGGCAATGTAAAATGCTTTGGCAATCGCTTCCGGAATTTCTTCGGCGCGGGTAACCTGATAACTCCATTTGGTAACCGGCATGGTTACCCCTAGTACATCGGTTTCCTGGAAAGCATCGGTACCCAACAAGTGCGAAAATACCTGCCCGGTAATACAAACCATCGGGGTAGAATCTATCTGGGCATCGGCAATACCGGTAATTAAATTAGTAGCACCCGGGCCCGAAGTGGCAAAACAAACACCGGGTTTGCCGGTAATGCGGGCATAACCCTGCGCCGCGTGCGCCCCACCCTGCTCGTGCCGGACCAGATAATGCTTTAGTTGTTCGGAGAAATCATAGAGTGCATCGTAGATGGGCATGATAGCGCCACCCGGGTATCCAAAAATAGTATCGACCCCTTCTTCCAGCAACGACAGTAACACACCTTGCGCGCCGGTAACGAGCATCTTTTTGGGCTCGGTTTTCGGTTCCTTTTCCTTAATTTCTACTGCTACACTCATGACTTTTAACCTTAAGTTTATTTAATCAACCATCTTACAAAGATAATTATTCCATCCCGAAGAATTATTTTTTTACTTATTTCTGATTATCAGCGAAGTAAATTATCTATCGGTAACACAACCTTCCGATGCCGATGACACCGTTTTGGCATATTTATATAATATACCGGAAGTTTTGCGCAAAGGCCGCTCCTGCCAGGCAGCCCGGCGGCGAACGATTTCCTCCTCACTCAGTTCTACTTCTAACCGGTTATTAACTGCATCAATGGTAATTTTATCGCCATCCTGCAGCAAACCAATCATGCCGCCCACGTGCGCTTCCGGCGTAATATGACCCACCACAAAGCCGTGCGTACCACCCGAGAACCGGCCATCGGTAATTAAAGCTACTGATTTACCTAACCCAGCACCCATAATTAAAGAAGTAGGTTTCAGCATTTCGGGCATACCGGGTCCGCCTTTCGGGCCTTCGTACCGGATTACCAAAACATCGCCTTCTTTTACTTTACCAGCTAGAATACCGTCGTTGGCTTCAAACTCCCCGTCAAACACCACAGCCGTACCGGTAAATATTTCGCCTTCTTTACCCGTGATTTTAGCCACGCCGCCTTGCTCCGCTAAGTTGCCGTAGAGAATGCGAATATGTCCGGTTTCTTTTATTGGTTTATCTAAAGGCATAATTACATCTTGCCCTTCGGCCATATCCGGCACGTTTTCCAGGTTCTCGGCTATGGTTTTACCGGTAACGGTTAAGCAATCGCCGTGCAGTAAACCAGCTTTCCATAACATTTTCATCACGGCCGGAATACCGCCAATTTTGTGTACCTGCTCCATGTGGTATTTACCACTCGGCTTCATATCGGCCAGCAAAGGCGTTTTATCGCTGATGCGCTGGAAATCATCGATGGTAATATCTACGCCAGCGGTTCGGGCAATAGCCAGCAGGTGCAGTACGGCATTGGTAGAACCACCTAAAACCGTAACCACTACCATGGCGTTTTCGAAAGCCTTTTTGGTTAAAATATCCAGCGGTTTAATGTCTTTCTCCAGCAACTGCCGAATAGCAATACCTGCCTGCACGCATTCTTCGCTTTTTTCGGTGCTGATTGCCGGGTTAGAAGAAGTATAAGGCAAAGCAATGCCTAATGCTTCGGCGGCGGAAGCCATGGTGTTGGCGGTGTACATACCACCGCACGCGCCGGCACCCGGACACGCATGTTCAATTACGCCTTTGAAATCTTCCGGCGAAATAGTACCGGCATATTTTTCGCCGAGCGCTTCAAACGCCGAAACAATATCTAATCTTTTATCAGTGAATTTACCGGCGGCATCGCAGTAATTACCCGAAGCAATGGTACCACCATAAACCATGATGGCCGGGCGGTTTAAACGGGCAAAACTAATAAGCGCACCCGGCATATTTTTATCGCAGCCTACTACGGCAATTACGCCATCGTAGCTCTGGGCATTTACCACGGTTTCAATAGAATCCGCAATAATATCCCGCGAAGGCAAAGAATAACGCATACCCGGCGTTCCCATCGAAATGCCATCGCTTACCCCAATCGTATGAAATATTAAACCCAATACATCGTCGGTACTGTTAACGCCCTTTTTAACCAGTTTGGCTAAGTCGTTCAGGTGCATGTTACAAGGGTTACCGTCGAAACCGGTACTTACAATACCCACCTGGGCTTTTTGCAAATCGGCATCGTTTAAGCCAATGGCGTGCAGCATGGCCTGAGCGGCCGGATTGGTTTCTTCCTGGGTAACCAGGTAGCTGTATCGGTTTAGTTTTGTACTCATGGTTTTAATTAGGGTATTAAAAATTTATTTAACACTAATGCTATTTCGGTACCGGCACAGTTAAAAAAAAGCGCCACTCTTTCGGGAATGGCGCTTATCTTCTATTTAAAAACAAAATCACACCATTAACCGCTTAGCGTCGATAATGACGCTAAAAATAATCTGGCTTAGGATGACGTGACGAAAGTTCATTATTTTCTCTGTTCGGTAAATGTTTATTTTGGGCCGCTAAGTAATTAATAATTCAGAACAAAACAAAATATAAATTTTAATTTCCGTACTATTTTTTCATATTGGCACCCACAAAACCTAATCAGAAGGCAATTAGATTAAATAATTTCAAAATATTTAATACAAGTTAACCTTTCTGAGGCAATATTTAAAATTTTCCAATCGGGCTTTTGCCACCTTTTTTTGAGCCTGGCCAGCAGCAGAAAATTTTATACTTATTAAACTAATATTTAGAAAGTTAATTTCGATTACCCAATTTTGTAACGTACAAATTAATACAACGCATGGTAGTTCTTAAGTTTGGCGGTTCTTCGGTCAGTACTCCTGAAAATATTTTAAAAGTGCTGGACATTGTCCGATCGCATGCTTCTATTAAACAACTGGCAGTGGTTGTTTCGGCATTTGGCGGCCTTACCGACCATTTACTGCACACGAGCCGGCTGGCTGAGCGCGGCGACGATAGCTTTAAACAGGAGTTAGTTAAAATTGAAGACCGGCACCTGGCCGCTATTAAAGATCTGATTCATGCCAAACGCCAAAGCTCTATTGTAGCCAACGTTAAGTTTATTCTGAACGAACTGGAAGACATTATGCAAGGTGTTTTCCTGGTAAAAGAGCTCAGCCCCAAAACTTTAGACTTTATTTTGAGTTTTGGCGAGCGCTTGTCGTCGTATATTATAGCCGAGGCTTTCAAAGAAAATGGCTTACCCGCGGCGGCCGTAGATTATCGCAACTTTATTATTACCGATAGTAATTTTGGCAACGCCCGCGTAAACTTTGAATTAACGAACCAGAATATTCAAAAATATTTTGCCGGCAACGAAAACCTGCTGGTAATACCGGGCTTCGTGGGTACCACCGAACACGGCACTACTACCACATTGGGTCGCGGCGGCTCCGATTATACCGCCGCCATTATTGCTGCGGCTATTGAGGCTTCAGGCCTGGAAATCTGGACTGATGTAAGTGGCATGATGACCGCTGACCCGCGCCGGGTTAAAAATGCGATTCCCATTGAGGAAATGTCTTATGAAGAGGCGCTGGAGCTTTCGTATTTCGGGGCTAAAATTATTTATCCACCCACGATTCAACCAGCTCTGAGCCGCCATATTCCGATTAGGCTGAAAAACACGTTTGCGCCGGAGGCCTTTGGTACGCTTATTACCCATAGTCCGCGGCCAAGCGAAGCGCCGGTAAAAGGTATTTCTTCTATCGAGCAAATTTCGTTGCTTACCATTTCGGGTAGCGGCATGGTGGGTGCTTCGGGCGTGGCCATGCGTTTCTTTGGGGCGCTGGGCCGTAAAGGCGTTAACGTTATTTTAATTACTCAAGCTTCTTCGGAGCACTCTATTAGTATAGGTATTAACCAGAAAGATGCTACCCGGGCGCAACAAACCGTGGAAGAAGAATTCCGATTGGAAATGCAAGCCGGTATTGTAGATAAGGTGCAGATAGAAAACAACCTGGCGATTGTAGCACTGGTGGGCTCCAACATGAGAAATACGCCGGGTATAGCGGGTAAACTTTTCAGTGCTTTAGGCCGCAACGGCATTAATATTAGTGCCATTGCACAGGGCACCTCGGAGCTGAATATCTCGTGCGTTATCCAGAAAAAAGACGAAGAAAAAGCACTTAATACCCTACACGAGTCGTTCTTCTTGTCGGAAACTAAAACCCTGCATTTGTTTGTGGTGGGCACCGGAACTGTAGGCGCAACTTTAATGGATCAAATTAGTGGTCAGGCGGCTAACTTATACAAAGGGCACAATATTGCTCTGAAATTAATTGGGTTATCTAATTCTAAAACTGCTATTTTCAACGAAGCCGGTATTCCGCTGGACTCCTGCAAAGAAGCATTGCAAAATTCAACGCAGCCTTCTAACATTGAGACCTTTGTTGACAAAATTCTGGAGTTAAACCTGCCGAACGCCATTTTTGTGGATTGCACGGCCAGCGCCGAAGTAGCCTCGGTTTATAATACCTTGCTCGACAAAAGCATTTCGGTAGTAACACCGAACAAAATAGCCGCCTCGGGTAATTACCATACTTATAAAGAATTAAAAACGCTAGCTGCCAAACGGGGCGTTAAATTTTTGTTCGAAACCAACGTAGGCGCCGGCTTGCCCATTATCAGCACGCTTAACGATTTAATCCGCAGCGGCGATACCGTGCTGAAGATTGAAGGTATTTTTTCGGGCACCATGAACTACCTGTTTAATACCGTTAGTGCCGATAAGAAATTAAGCACTGTGGTACAGGAAGCCATGGATCTGGGTTACGCCGAACCAGATCCGCGCATCGATTTAAGTGGCAAGGACGTGGCCCGCAAAATATTAATCTTGGCCCGCGAAACCGGCGAAAACCTGGAACTGGAAGATGTAGCTATTAAGCCATTTTTACCGGCTAACTGCTTACAAGACGGACCAATGGATGAATTCTGGCAAAATCTGCGGGATTACGAAAATACCTTTGAAACCCAACGCGCCGAACTAGAAAACCAAGGCAAAGGCTATCGCTTGATTGCAGCCTGGGAAGAAGGCAAAGCCCGCGTAGAGTTAAGGGAAATAGAAAAAGGTCATCCGTTTTATTCGGTATCGGGCTCCGACAATATTATTCTGTTTACGACCGAGCGTTATAAAGTGCAGCCGCTAATTGTGAAAGGCTCCGGCGCTGGGGCTGAAGTAACGGCTGCTGGGGTATTTGCCGATATTATCCGGATTGCCAGTTAATTATCCAACCACCCCCTTCCCCGCCTTAGCTAAGGCGGGGAGCCGGGCTAACGGGTAGTAAGCTACAAGTCGTGGTTGTAAAAGAATTGGATATTGCGATTTTCAAATTTGCTGGCGCGAGGCTATGCCTCGTGTCTACTATTTATAAGGCCGCTGGCCTATAGTAATACTTAAATACTATTATCCGGAGGGCAGAAGAAAATAGACGCAAGCGGGACCCTTGCGTTAGCAAGGGTTATTAAAAGTTTAGGCTGGAAAGTGCCACAGCCGAAAAGAGTAATGTTCCCCATCTAAGTTTAGGAGGGATAAAAGGGTGATTATTTTCGCCCCGAGTAATAATTTATAACCAGGGCCAGGAGCCTTTGGCTTACATGAATGAAAGAGAGTATCAGAGTATTTTCGCCGGCAACGGTGGCCAATGTGGCTTGTGGTTTTGATGTATTGGGTTTTGCTCTGGAAAGTCCGGGTGACGAGATTGAAGTGCGCCGCCGGGACGAGCCAGGGTTTACCGTGATTAATAAAACCGCAGATACCGTTTTCCCGGGCGATGTAAATAAAAATACAGCTGTAGTTTCCCTGAAAGCTTATTTAGAGCATTTGGGTTCGGAAGATGGTTTTGAGATTACGTTTCATTCCAAAATTAAACCCGGTAGCGGTATTGGCTCTAGTTCGGCGAGTGCGGCAGCCAGTGTGTTTGCCGTGAACGAATTATTAGGCCGGCCGCTGGCTCAAACCGATTTGGTGCAGTTTGCCATGCAGGGCGAAAAAGCCGCCGCTGGTGTAGCCCACGCCGACAACGTAGCGCCGGCACTTCTGGGCGGTTTTGTGCTGGTGCGCAGCTACGACCCGCTCGATTTAATTCAGATTCCTTACCCGGAAGAATTGTATTGCACCATTATTCATCCGCAGATAGAAGTAAAAACCGAAGATGCCCGCAAAATATTAAGGAAAGGCATAACCCTGAAAGATGCGGTAACCCAGTGGGGCAATATTGCCGGCTTAATTGCCGGCCTCATGAAAGGCGATTACCCGCTGATTGGCCGTTCGTTGAAAGATGTAATTATTGAGCCCATCCGCTCCATGTTAATACCGGGTTTCGATGAAGTAAAGGAAGCTGCTTTGGCCAACGGAGCCTTGGGTGCCAGTATTTCGGGTTCTGGTCCGTCAATGTTTGCATTGAGTAGTTCCCTGGAAACGGCGCAGCAAGTAGCCCAGGCCATGACCAAAACTTTCAGCCAGTTTGAAATTGAGAACCACAGCTACGTAAGTAAAATTAACAAGCAAGGTCCGAAAATATTGTAGTCAGAACTGTGATAGTCTGAACTATGATTTAGATGATTAATCAGATTGACTGTGATTTATTTTGAAATAGAAATAAGAAAGAAAATAAAAAGTAACAATACATCCGTTTGATTATTCTTCAATGATTTATAGCTTAAGCTTTAACAACACAGGTCATTCGCCTAAATAGATGAATTAACAATAAATCAAAGTCAGTCTGGTTAATCATTTAAATCATAGTTCAGACTATCACAGTTCTGACCAACAACTAACAACCAAATTATGTCTTTCTATAGCACCAATAAACAAACCCCGGTAGTTACCTTAAAAGAAGCCGTGGTAAAAGGCCTGGCCGATGATAACGGTTTGTTCATGCCGACGCATATTCCGCAATTACCAGCCTCTTTTTTCGAAAATATTCAGAAGCTGACCTTGCCTGAAATTGCGCTGGAAGTATCTACAGCTTTGCTGAAGGATGAAATTAGCCGGGAAGATTTGCACACGATTGTAGAAGACAGCCTGAATTTTGATATTCCGGTGGTACCGGTACACGATAATATTTACTCCTTGGAATTATTCCACGGCCCTACTTCGGCTTTTAAAGATGTAGGAGCCCGGTTTATGGCGCGTTTGCTGGCGCACTTTACCCAGGATAGCCAGAAGCAAATTACCGTTTTGGTAGCTACCTCCGGCGATACCGGTAGCGCCGTAGCCAATGGCTTTTTAGGCGTACCCGGCATTAACGTGGTTATTCTTTACCCAAGCGGCAAGGTGAGCAATATTCAGGAAAAACAGCTTACCACCCTGGGCCAGAATATTACCGCCTTAGAAATAGATGGCACGTTTGACGATTGCCAATATTTGGTAAAAAAGGCCTTCCTCGACAAAGACCTGAACCAGAAAATGCAGTTAACTTCGGCTAACTCCATTAATATTGCCCGGCTTATTCCGCAATCGTTTTACTATCATTATGCTTATGCGCAGGTAAAAGACAAAGGAAAAGAAGTGGTGTTTGCTACCCCGAGTGGCAACTACGGCAACATTACGGGTGGTTTACTGGCTAAACGCATGGGCTTGCAGGTGCATAAATTTATTGCCGCCACTAACGCCAACGATATTGTGCCGGAATATTTGCACACCGGTTTCTTTATCCCGCGGCCATCGGAGCATACCATTTCCAACGCCATGGATGTGGGCAACCCCAGCAACTTTGCCCGCCTGATGGATATGTACGATAACTCACTGGAGAAAATTCGGGAAGAAATAATTGGTTACAGCTTTACCGACGAGGAAACCCGCCAACTGATGCAGGAAGTCCATCAGCAATACGATTACGTACTGGACCCGCACGGTGCTATTGGCTACGGCGCCTTGAAGAAATATTTCGAAGAACAAAATCGAACAACGGACAACGAACAACGAACAACGAAACAGATTGGTATTTTTCTGGAAACGGCGCACCCCGCTAAATTTATTGATGTGGTAGAAGATACCATTAATCAAAAAATAGAAATACCCTTTAATTTACAGGGCTACCTGGAGAAAAAGAAAGAATCTATCCGGATGACAACGGATTACGAAGCATTAAAAGATTTCCTGATTTCGCAGGCCTAAGCCGCAGTTTTAGCAAAAAACCTAAATTTCTGTTCAGAATTTCTGCTGAACTTAGTAACTTGTAAAAATATATTACCAATAACCATTATTTTTTAATTATAAAGATCAATTCTCATGAACGACAAGGTCTATATCTTCGACACCACGCTGCGCGACGGCGAACAGGTTCCCGGTTGTCAGCTTAACACCCGCGAAAAAATTGAGGTGGCTCTGGCCCTGGAAGAACTAGGCGTTGATATAATTGAGGCTGGCTTCCCTATTTCCAGCCCCGGCGACTTTGCTTCAATCGTTGAAATTTCGAAAGCGGTTTCAGAACCGGTTATTTGTGCCTTAACCCGCGCTAAGAAAGAAGATATAGATGTGGCCGTAGAGTCGTTGAAATTTGCCAAGCGCAAGCGTATTCATACCGGCATTGGTGCTTCTGATATGCATATTAAGCATAAATTTAATTCTACCCGCGAAGATGTACTCGAACGCGGTGTTTGGGCCGTGCAATACGCCAAGCAATTTGTAGAAGACATAGAATTTTACGCCGAAGATGCTGGTCGGGCCGATTTGCCTTTCTTGGCCCAGATGGTGGAAGCGGTTATTGCCGCTGGCGCTACCGTGGTAAATATTCCGGATACCACCGGCTATACTTTGCCCTGGGACTATGGCCAGAAAATAAAATACCTCCGCGAAAACGTAAAAAATATAGATAAAGCCATCATCTCGGTGCATTGCCACAACGATTTAGGTTTGGCTACCGCTAACTCTATTGCAGGCGTTATGAACGGTGCCCGCCAGATTGAGTGTACCATTAACGGTATTGGCGAACGGGCTGGTAATACCTCTTTGGAAGAAGTGGTGATGATTATGAAGAGTCACAAAGAGCTGGATTTAAATACCGGTATCAACTCCAAACGCATTTACCCCGTCAGCCGCTTAGTTTCAAGGTTGATGAGGATGCGTGTGCAGCCAAATAAAGCCATAGTAGGCGACAATGCCTTTGCGCACTCTTCTGGTATTCACCAAGACGGCTTCCTGAAACACCGCGAAACGTACGAGGTAATCGATCCGCACGATGTGGGCGTAGATAACTCTAAAATTGTATTAACCGCCCGCAGCGGCCGCGCCGCTTTAAAGCACCGGATGGAAAACCTGGGCTACTTTATCTCAAAAGAAGAGCTCGATGAAATTTATAAAGATTACTTAGTGTTAGCAGATGAGGTAAAAGTTGTAAATGACGACCACCTGGGCGTACTTTACCAAAAAATTGAGACGAAGAAAGAGAAGGCAGGTATTAAAGCTAATATTTAGTAATGACATCGGATAAGAAAACATTATTTCAGAAAATCTGGGATGCGCACGTCGTAACCAGCATCGAAGAAGGACCCGATGTATTGTACATCGATAAGCATTTAATTCACGAAGTTACCAGTCCGCAGGCTTTTGCCGGACTGGAAAAAAGAGGTATTGGGGTATTCCGGCCGCAAAACGTTTTGGCCACCGCCGACCACAACGTACCCACCAAAGATCAGCATTTACCCATTGCCGAGCCGCTATCGCGCTTTCAGGTAGATAAATTAACCGAAAACTGTAAAAAATTCGGTATTGAACTCTATGGTTTGGGCCATCCGTTCCAGGGTATTGTCCACGTAATCGGGCCGGAACTAGGCGTAACCTTGCCCGGCATGACCATCGTGTGCGGCGACAGCCACACCTCTACGCACGGCGCTTTTGGTACCATTGCTTTTGGTATTGGCACCTCCGAAGTTGAGCAGGTTATGGCTACGCAATGCCTCATGCAAAGCAAGCCTAAAACCATGCGCATTAATATTGAAGGAGAGCTGGCTAACGGCGTGCTTTCAAAAGATATCATCCTGTACATCATTTCTAAAATATCGATGGGCGGTGCTACCGGTTATTTTGTGGAATATGCCGGTTCGGCTATCCGCAGCCTGAGCATGGAAGCCCGTATGACCATCTGTAACATGAGCATTGAGATGGGAGCCCGTGGTGGTTTAATTGCCCCCGACGATATTACTTTCGACTATATTAAAGGCCGCGAGTTTGCGCCTAAAGGCGAGAAATTTGAAGAAGCCGTGGCTTACTGGCGTACGCTCTTCACCGACGAAGGCGCTACTTTTGATGTAGAATATACCTACGATGCCGCCGATATTACGCCGATGATTACTTACGGCACCAACCCCGGCATGGGCATTAAAATAACCGAACATATTCCTACGGTTGCAGATTTAAAAGAAGAAAGCGGCAAAGCTTCTTTCGAAAAATCATTGGCGTATATGGGCTTTAACGCCGGCGACACTTTAATAGACAAACCGGTTAATTACGTGTTTATTGGTTCCTGCACCAACTCCCGCATCGAAGATTTACGCCTGGTAGCTGATTTTGTAAAAGGCAAACACAAAGCCCCTAACGTAAACGCCATGATTGTACCGGGCTCGAAGCAGGTAGAAAACCAGGCCAAAGCCGAAGGCTTAGATGTAATATTAAAAGAAGCCGGCTTTGAACTGCGCGAACCAGGTTGCTCGGCTTGCTTGGGCATGAACGAAGACAAAGTACCCAAAGGCGAATATTGCGTTTCTACCTCCAACCGGAATTTTGAAGGCCGTCAGGGCCCTGGTGCTCGCACCATGCTGGTAAGTCCGCTTACGGCCGCCGCTACTGCTATTACGGGTAAAATAACCGATGTTCGTGAATTGTTAAACGCTTAGTACGCCATGGAAAAATTTGTAAAGATAACCTCAACGGCTGTTCCGTTACCCATAGAAGATATTGATACCGACCAGATTATTCCGGCGCGTTTCCTGAAAGCTACCACCCGCGATGGCTTCGGCGATAACCTGTTCCGCGACTGGCGTTACGATAACCAAAATAATCCGAAATCAGATTTCATTCTGAACAACCCTAATTTTAGCGGGCAAGTATTAGTAGCCGGCAAAAATTTTGGTTGCGGTTCTAGCCGCGAGCACGCCGCCTGGGCCATTGCGGATTACGGTTTTAAAGTTGTTATTTCCAGCTTCTTCGCCGATATTTTTAAAGGCAACGCCCTGAACAACGGCTTGCTGCCGGTACAAGTAACGGAATCATTCTTAGCCACCGTGTTCGAGCATATATTTGCTGATAAAAACACGCAATTAGAAGTAGATTTAGAAGCCCAAACCGTAACCATTGCGGGTACCGGTATTTCGGAAAAGTTTGATATTAACCAATACAAGAAAACCTGCTTAATCAACGGCTACGATGATATTGATTATTTGCTGAACCTGCGGGAGAAAATTGAAGCTTACGAAAAAACAAGTAAATACCTGAATTTAGTAAGTCAAGACCAGGAAGTAGAAGCTTAAGTTTTAAGAATTTTTATAAATAGAAAAGCCAGTTCGTTTGAGCTGGCTTTTTTGTTTTCACTAGCTAAAGCTAGTGGCCATTCATTTGTCCAGAAAATACTGTTTATCTACTCGTCCCTGAATTGCCTCCATCTTTAGATGGAGGAACCAGATTATTTTAAAAGGCTTTAGCCCAACTTTTCAAAACCATAGATCCGCCTAAAGTCTTCCTGCTCCTCTGCATAGGTTTTAAACTGATGATGCCTCTCTTGATTTTTAATGTAGCACCTTATCCACCATAGACTCACTCACCGATACCGCAAAATATTCTTCCTGCTATTCAAATTTACCCGCACATAAGTTATTTTTGTTTATCCAGAACGAAGATTCTCCTTTTATTTGCTGCATTATTGTAGCTATGTTCTGACTTATCCCTAAAGAAATTAGGCAATGTACGTGGTCAATATGGCCATTAATAAAATCAATATAGATACCCTTTTCTTTGGCGTTCTCCTGAATTTGCCGGAACACTTTTTGCCGGATTTCTCTGGTTAAGAAAGGCTCCCGGTTTTTATACCAGTTAGTATGAATGACCTTCTATAGCTGAAAGTATAAATCATTTCCTCCACACCCGTCATTCCGGAGGAATCTTCTGCATAGAAAGCATAACAGGCAAATACCAGACTTGGTTTATTACCTGTTTACCCAATTTATGCAGAAGATTCTTAACAGAATGACAAGTAAGAAAAGCAGGTTGTTATGCTGTTATGGAACAGTATATTTACTATTTGGTATTAGTAGACCACACCAAATGAATCCAGATTTTAAGGAAAGGCATAAGTTCTGATTATTTTAATTTTAGAATTCCTTATAAAGTCAATCAATATTATTGAGTCCATTATAAAAATGCCATCATAAACAACCTGCGGGAATTTAGATTTCTATCCAGTTTTCTATTTATCCGTAAAATTACTTATGCGGAAATTATACTTAAGCTTGCTGCTCTGGCTGGTTTGCCTGGCGGCTAACGGGCAAAATTCCCTTACCTGGATAGTACGCGATAGCAGCAACAACGAACCATTACCGGGCGTTACGGTTTTACTCGAAAATACCACCAATGGTACAACCACCGATGCGCGGGGCCGGGCCACTCTCCAGAATATTCCGGCGGGAGAACAAACCATTATTTTCAGTTTCCTGAGCTACGGTAAAAAACAGGCTACTTACAACTTTCCGCTGGCAAATCCGGCCAAGCCCATTACCATTTTACTGGTCCCCACCCACGCTGCCCTGGACGAGGTGCTGATTAGTTCTACCCGTACCAATGCCCGCATCGAAGACTTACCTATTCGGGTAGAGGTGCTGGGCCAGGAGGAGATGAACGAAGAGAGTTTAATTGTACCGGGCAATATCACGAGTTTACTCGGCGACTTGGCCATTATTACCGTGCAGCGGGCCAATCCGGTTAATGGCAACGATGTAATCCGGATGCAGGGTTTAGACGCGCGCTATACCCAAATATTACGCGATGGTTTACCCTTATACGGCGGCTTTTCGGGGAGTTTAGGTGTGCTCTCTATTCCGCCTTTAGATTTAAAACAGGTCGAAATTATCAAAGGATCGGCCTCTACGCTTTACGGGGGCGGCGCTATTGGAGGCTTGATTAATTTTATCTCTAAAACGCCCGCCGATTCGGCCCAAACTTTGGTGTTATTAAATGCTACCACCCTGCGGGAGTATAACCTCAATGCGTATGCCTCGCGCAAATGGAACAAAGTGGGTTTTACCTTATTTGCCGGCGCCAATCACAAACAAGCCAACGATGTTAACCGCGATGGCTTTGCCGAAGTGCCCTACGATGACAACATGACTATCCACCCTCGTTTATTCTTTTACCTTAAACCGGGCACCGATTTAAATATTGGCTACACCGGCACCTATAACTACCGCCAGGGCGGCGATATTCAGGCTATTCAAAAGCGGGCTACCTCCGACCATCCCTATCTTCAAACCGAGAAGGTTTTCCGGAATATGGCGGAGTTGCAATTTCGTCATCAGCTAAACGAACAGAACAGCCTTACGGTAAAATCGGCGGGTAATATTTTTAACCGGCATTTAAAATTACCGGGTTTTGATTTTGAAGGCACCCAGTATAATTCTTACACCGAAATAAATAACCTCTGGCAAACCAAAAAGCAAAGCTTAATTACCGGGCTTAATTTAACTACCGAAACCTTCCGGAAAAATACCGGCCCAGCGGTTGCCTTTACCGATTACCAAAACCTGATACCGGGCGTATTTGTGCAGCACGATTGGCAGCTAACGCCTACTTTCTCTTTAGAAACCGGCTTGCGGTACGACCACCACAACCGGTTTGGTAATTTTGTATTGCCGCGCATCTCGTTTTTTTACAAGCCCGTGAATACCCTGGCGGCGCGACTGGCTTTTGGCACCGGTTACAAGGCTCCTTCGCTCTTCGACTTTACCGATCCTTCTCTTTACCTGATTGATTTTTCCCGGAATATTAAACCTGAGAAATCTAAAGGCATAAATGCTGATATTAATTACAAACTCTTGCTGTTTAATACCATTAACGTTAATATTAATCAGGCTTTTTATTACACGTATATTAACCAGGTTAATATTTTAACGACCAACAGTGCCGGCCTGCAAACCCTGATAAACGGCGATTATAAAGTTAACAGCGTGGGTACCGATACCTACGTACGCCTGCAATACGATGAGGTTGAGCTTTACCTGGGCTACAACCATACCGCTGCCTACCAGCAATATACCCGGCAACGCGTAAACATGCCTTTTAATCCCCGCGACAAGTTCTCGACTACGTTGGCTTACGAGGTAGAAGAAAGCTGGCGCTTAGGGGTAGAAGCCAGTTACAGCGCCAACCAATATTTATTTAATAACCAGAAAGTAAAAAATTACCTTTTTACGGCAGCCGTAATCCAGAAGAACTTTGGCCGGAATAGCCTGGTTTTAAACTGCGAAAATATCTTTGATGTGCGCCAATCTAAATTTGAACCCTTGGTAGAAGGCACCGTTACCAACCCTATCTTTAAGCCGCTTTACATGCCGGTAGAAGGTCGGGCTATAAATATATCTCTTAAGCTTTCGATCTAAGGTAGGTTTAGGCTGGCAGGTGGTAAATCAACTTTAATTATTGTTCTCCATTCTCCTTTTACCAGCTATGTAA
>NZ_BJYS01000051.1 GCF_007991635.1 Adhaeribacter aerolatus
TCCTGATTAGGAAATATTATGTTTCTAGCTTTTTATAAGTTCTTAACTGAATAATTATATCTTTTTATTTAGGCTTATCCTAATCTGAATTAATTCTCATTTATTGAAAGCATTATATCATTTTAAATTTCATTAGGCTGAAAACAGCAGAAATGAATTTATGGGCATGTTTAAAGTTTAGCTGCTTCGGGTTTTTCGGGATATTGGCCCTGATCGTTGGTTTGCTTTATCCAATTTTCCAGAATGCCCCGCATTTTCTTCAAGGTTGCCTGATGTTTGGCTGATGCCGCCAGATTATTTAGTTCGTAAGGGTCGTTTACAATGTCGTAAAGCTCTTCGGCGGGCTTGGTGGGCGCTGCAAACAACGCCTGAGCCGGGGTAAGTTTACCCTGCGCGTGCAATTCTTTCAGCAAATTCCACATGGGGTACTGGGTTTCTTTGTATTTATTGGGTTGCATGTACGGCCGCTCGGGATAATAATTTTTAATGTACTTAAATTGCTTATCGCGCACTGCCCGCATTTTATCCACGGTTTCGTCCATGCGGTCGCGGGCGCCAATTACAAAAGCACGTTTTTTAGCTTCCGGACCCAGCATTACCTGGCCTTCCAAATATTTAGGTGGCGTTATGCCGGCCACCCGCAAAATAGTAGCCGAAACATCAATGGCACTAATTAAATCGGTATTGGTTTGTCCAGGTTTTAACTGGCCGGGCCATTTCATAATAAGCGGTATATGCAGGCCGCCATCGTATAAAAATTGCTTGTCGCGGATGTGGCAGCGGCCGTTATCGCCGGAAAATATCACCAGCGTATTCTCTGCAATGCCTTCGTCTTGCAGGCGCTGCAACACCTTGCCTACAAAAGAATCTACTAGCTGAATAGATTCCAGGTACGTAGCCCAATCTTCGCGGGCTACCGGGTGGTTCGGATAAAAAGGGGGCAAAACTACTTTTGCCGGATCAATCTGGGGTGGGTGCTGTTGTACGGTGGTAGCCCAGGCTTTGCCGCGGTGCGATTCGTCCATGTTCATCTGGGCATAAAAGGGCTGACCCGGCTGGCGCTCTTTCCAATCGTTGCCATCAAAAACCGGATTTACCGGATTGAAATTAAAATCGGTTTTTAAGGGGCTCTGTACGCCCGGCGCCGGATTTTTGGCCAGTACGGTATAATAACCGGCCTGCCGCAAATATTCAGTAATGGGCTTTACCGGTTCGGGCAGTCTATAACCATCTTTGCGGTGGCTCCGGTGGTTGTGTGCGCCAATAGTAGTTTGGTACATGCCGGTAATCAGAGCCGAGCGGCTGGGAGAACAAACCGGCGCTGTGGTAAAGGCATTCGTGTACCGTATACCGTCTTTGGCCATTTTATCGAGGTTGGGCGTTTTAATGACCGGGGTACCGTAACAGGCCAAATCGGTGGAAATATCTTCGGATAAGATCCAGATTATATTTGGCTTTTGCTGATAAATATTTTTTGCCTGCGACCAACCCTGCCTGCTACCGCCGATTAACAAAAACAGAAATAAAGATAAAACCTTTAAAGTAGGAAGAGGCTGGGGCATTAGTTTTGGAATAAAATTGTAAAATTCTGGATAAGTTTTGGCAGTGGTAAAGTGGTGCAGAAATTAAAAATTCCGTATCGGTAACGCTTCACCCGCTGTGTTTAATTAGGCTTCTTCTCAAAATCAGATTCCTGTACCCATCCGGCTTTTACCGCCTCCCCTTTGGTATAACGTTCGTAGAAATTACGCACTTTGGGTTCTGAATACAAATATTTATCAAACACAGAACCTTTGCCGGCCATCCTGGGGTCCTGTTGACTTTTCAGTTCCTGCTCCATTTGAGTATGTAGGCTTTCCTTTATCTGGCTATAATTTTTATCGGCTGCTAAATTGGTCAGGCAGTACGGGTCTTTGGTTATTCTGTAAAGTTCCTCGGCCGGCCTTTTGCCAAAAGCTAAATCCCAGGTCCGGGTGTCACCACCATTTCTTTTGGCTTTCAGAATTTCGGTTTTGGTAGGCCCGCCGTCGGTATCGAGGTAACCAGTTTCGGGGTTACCGGTGGGCCAGCGCTCCGGCTCGTAGTTACGAACGTAATAATAATCGCCTTTCACTATTCCTCTTACCGGGTAGCCTTCGTCGTGGGGACGGCCCACGTCATTCCGTTCCCGGCCCAGCAGCACATGATCCCGACTGGTATCTACCTGACCGGCTTTATTAGAAGCAAAGATGGGCTGCAACGATTTTCCCTGCATGGGCTGCATATTAGCGGCATTGGTTTTCAGGCCGGCTAGTTCTAAAAAAGTAGGGGCAAAATCAACAAAACTCACATAATCCTGAATTTTCCGGCCGGGGTTTTTAATGCCGTTCTTCCACATAATGGCCAAGGGCAAGTGGTTGGCAAATTCATAAATATGCCCTTTTACCCGCGGAAATGGCATGCCGTTATCCGAAGTAACCACCACAATGGTATTTTCCAGTTCACCGCGCTTTTCCAATAATTCCAGCATCTGGCCGATATGCTGGTCGTAATATTCAACCTCGTAAGCATAGTCCAGCACGTCGTTTCTAACGGTTTCATTATCAGGCCAGAAGGCCGGCAGGTTATTTACATCGGATAATTTCTTTTTGCCCAGCGTTATGCCGGTTCCGTAGGCATACGCCCGGTGCGGTTCGTGCCCGCCGTACCAGAAGCAAAAAGGTTGGTCTTTGGGCTTTTTATCCAGAAAGGCGGCAAGGTTAGCCGTATAATTCACCGGCGAAATGGCTTTGGTGGGGGCTGCTATTTTTATTTCGTTGTAAGCCGGACCGGTGAGTTGCCGGGGTTTGCCGTTCACCTGGCCGGGATCGCCGGGCGACCAGCCCTTACCGGTAAATCCCACCTGGTAACCATTTTTACCCAAGGCTTCAACAAAGGAGGTAAATTTGGCTGGCCAGAAGGGCGAATGGTTGCCGGCTTCTTCCAACTGCCACAAATTACGCCCGGTCAGGATCATGGCCCTTGACGGCGCGCATTTGGGGTTAGGCGTATAGGCGTTGGCGAACAACAAACCCTCCCGGGCAATGCGGTCGAAATTCGGGGTTTTTACATAATTGGTCATGCCGTAAGCACTCATGTGCTGCAGCGAAGCATCATCGGCAATACAGAATAAAATATTAGGTCGTTTAGCAACCTGTTTGGCAGGCGTTGTTTGCTGCTTATTTTTTAACTGCCAGGCGGCTAAAACCGGAATAAGTAAAACCAGCCAGAATAATCGCTTATAAAAATATTTGTACCGCATATAATGTTGATTATTAATTCTTTTATCTCCCCTTAAAGCCATTATGGGTGTCTTTCTTTCATAAACAGGCGCAACGTCTGATTCTCATCATGAAGCTAAAAATAATATCCTACTTTAACTGGGCAGTGGCTAAAGTCAGGTGTGCTAAAAAATCTCTTTACCTAAAGCTGGCTGTAGCCTTTTAAAATCGTGCTATAACTTAAGGTCTGCCGGCGTTTACCAGATTTTTTTAGCCAGATTTTATAACCCGACTGATTAGGTTTTTATTAGTGCTTTGTTTGTGTAATATAGCCAACCAAATCCGGTCAAGAACTTGTCCGGTTAGCGGCTTGCAGGAGCATGCTCTACCCAAAAATCCAATATATATTTCTATGACGCAACGACAAAGACGCAGCTTTTTTAAAAAATTAGGATTGGGCCTGGCTACTTTCGTTTTTCCTGGTCCGGGATTTTCAAAAGGTATTTCGGATAGCCTATTTAGAGGGTCGCTTGGCAAATATAACCAGAGCGATTTCCGGGATGATTTTGCCGGCACCAACGACCGGGTTTGGATTGGCGAGAAATATTGGGCTATTCCAATGGAAGACTGGCAGATAAAAGGCGGCCGTCTGGAATTTACCGGTCAGCAAAAAATGGCGCGGGTAAACCTGCTTACTTCGGTTATTCAGAGTGGCACCGGCGAATTTACCTTAACGGTAGAGGCCGGCTTGCTGGCAGAAAAGACCAATTCGGCTAAACCCGGTACGGCCGGCTTCTCGGTGGGCATTACCGACGAACTGGATCCGGATGTTAAAGCCGCCTGCTATTATGGTAAAGGCATCAATGCCGGCGTATCCACCCAAGGCAACCTGTTTATAGGCGAACAAACTACGATCCTACCTAAAAATTTCGATTACGCGGCCTTTACGTTAAACTTAAAAGGCAACCGCTCCGGTAATACAACTAAATTAATCTTATTCTGCCGGGATAAAAGCGGCAAGTCTGCGCAACTCACGGCTACGGAACAGGCGGATATTCCGGGCTTGGTAGCCCTGGTTAATAATTTTGAATCGGGTGGCGGCGCCGGCTTCTGGTTCCGGAACTTAGCGTTAAATGGCTCCAAAATAGGTTCTAAACCGGAAAATAGCTTTGGTCCCATTTTGTGGGCCATGCACACGCTGTCTAAAGGCACCCTGCAACTCACAGCCCAAATGCCGCCCCTGGGCAAGCAGGACAGCCGGGAGGTGGAACTGCATTTACAAAAAAACAGCCAGTGGGAAAAAGTACAGACCCAACCCATAGACGATATGGCTTGCGTAGCCCAGTTTCAAGTTACCGGCTGGGATGCCGCCCGGGAAGTTCCCTACCGGTTGGTTTACAAAAATAAAGGCACCGACTATACTTATGCCGGTATTATCCGGCCGGAACCGCAGAACCGACCTCTAAAATTTGGCGGCTTAACTTGTCAGGAATGGTCGGGCTTTCCCTACAGCCCGGTGGCTAAAAACCTGGAGAAACATAATCCTGATATTCTTTACTTCTCCGGCGACCAGTTGTATGAAGGAAATGGCGGTTACCCAATTAAAAGAAAACCCGAAACGATGGCTATTTTAAGCTATTTAGGAAAATGGTATATGTTTGGTTGGGCCTTCCGAGAGGCTATGCGTGACCGGCCTACCATCTGCACCCCCGATGACCATGATGTATTCCATGGTAATTTGTGGGGAGAGGGCGGAAAATCTATTCCTTTTGAGCGGTGGGAAAATGTAAAGGATGCTTATGGTGGTTATGTACAAACGCCCAATATGGTAAATGTGGTGGCCAGAACCCAATGCGGGCATTTGCCTGCTCCTTATCATCCCGAACCATTGCCTTCAGGTATTACCCCCTGGTACACCGACTTGGTTTACGGCAAGGTCAGCTTTGCTGTAATCAGCGACCGCATGTTTAAATCCGGACCGGACCAAGTTCGGAAAGGAACTGGTCGATTGGATCATTTAAAAGAGCCTTTAACCAACAAAGATCAGTTGGAAGCGCCGCACTTGCAAATGCTCGGCGACCGCCAGATGCATTTTCTGACGAATTGGGTGGAGGACTGGCAGGGCGCCGACATGAAAGTATTACTTTCCCAAACCCTTTTCTGTAATGTTGGCACCCATCATGGTCCGGACAAAATGTTTCTCTACGGCGATATGGATTCCGGGGGCTGGCCCAAGCAAAAGCGCGATGAAGTACTCCGTTTAGTTCGCAAAAGCTATGCATTTCATATTAACGGCGACCAACACCTGCCCTTTATGGTGCAATACAGCTTGGACCAACCGCGCGATGCCGGTTGGACTTTTTGTACCCCGGCCATTTCAACGGGCTATATTCGCTGGGGCGAACCCGACACTGTGAAGGTTCCTTTTACCCAACGGCCCGCGCACGGACTCCCTAACACCGGGCTGTACCCGGATGGCTTTGGCAACCTAAATTATATTTATGCGGTAGGCAATCCAGTAGATAATTTCGCGAATAAAAACCGGTATATCCGGGCGCAGAACAAAGCTTCGGGTTTTGGCCTGATAACTTTCGACACCAGTGCCAGGACCATAAAAATGGAGGCTTTCCGTTTCCTGGCTGATAAAGATAAACCTACCGCTAATGATACATTCCCAGGCTGGCCTTTAACCATCAATCAAACCGACAATGATGGCCGCCAGGCAAAAGCCTTTCTGCCTCGCCTGGAGTTAAACAAACCCAACCAGGTGATTAAGATTTATAAAGACCAGAGTAAAGAACTGGTGAATGTGCTGCGCGTTAAAGAAATCCAATACCAACCAGCGGTCTTCGAGCCCGGGGTGTACACGATAGTAGTAGGAGAAGGAACCGCAATAAAAGAATTTAAAGGAATAAAAGCTTCGGCCAAAACACCGAAAAAAAGTATAAAAGTAACTGTTTAGATATAGTTTAGCAGCTCATAGGAACGTGGCACCAGTAGCTCCTGGATGCCAGTTTCCTATAAGTTGGGCTTTTGCGCACTTCAATTAAACCACTGGCCAAAATATACGACAGCAGTACCAGTTTTTTTTGAGTGTAACCTAGCTGGTCTTAAGCAAACTTTATTAGCTAAAGCCTTAATTTTTGGCTTGCTCCGGCTTGGTAGGCACAAGTTGTTTTTCCCAGTAGTGCAGAAATTCTTCGTCGGAGATGGTTGGACTGAGTCCTTTTTTCTCCATTTCGGTTTTAAACTTGTCTTTCATTAAATCTATGGCATAGCTAACCTCCGTGGGGTATTCCGGGTAAGGACCTTTGTCGGCCGTAGCTATCCACTTATCCAACTGCCCCCGTAGCTCTTTTAATTTCGACTGGTAAGCAGCCTGATCGGCCAGGTTATGCAGCTCATAGGGGTCTTTTTTGAGATCATAGAGTTCTTCGGCCGGACGATTGGGCGCCATAAACCTAGCTTGATCGGGTGTAAGCTTTCCTTGCCGCTGCAGGACTTGCAGCAGGGTAAGTACCGGGTATTCCCACTTTTTATAGGCATTAAACTGGGTGTAGGGCCGCTCCGGGTAAAAATTGCGGATGTACTTAAAGTCTTTGGTTCTTACAGCCCTGATTCGGTCCAAGGTCTCGTCACAACGGTCGCGGGCGGCAAAGGCATACTGCCGGGCCGGCGCTGTTTTGCCTAGAAAGTCTTGTCCCTGCATATAAGCAGGAGTTTTAATATCTGCTAGTTGCAAAGCGGTTGCCGCTAAATCAATATTACTAATCAGCCGATCGCTGGTAGTGCCGGCTGACAGATGCCCAGGCCAGCGGACAATAAGAGGTGTATTAATGCCGCCTTCATAGAGAAATTGCTTTCCCCGCACGTGAGGCCGGCCATGGTCGCCGAAAAAGAAAACGACTGTATTGTCCGCTAGTCCATCCTGCCGAAGTCTTTCCAGAATAGTGCCCACCTGCTGATCTAACAATTGAACCGTTTCCAGGTACAATGCCCAATCCTGCCGGGCTACCGGATGGTTCGGATAATAAGGTGGCAACACTACTTTATTTGCATCTATGGGATGCGCCGGATCGCGTTTAAAAGGCCGGTGGGCGTAAGTCAGATGAACCTGGGCAAAGAAAGGTTGATCCTTACCTCGTTGCCGCCAATCGAAACCCGCATACAGCTTCTTGGGTTCATGTTCAAAATTATAACCAGTATAATGCGGCCCCGACATCTGCACGCCCCCGGTATTGGCCACGAAGTAGCCTGCATGACGGAAATATTCAGTTACCGGTACTACCGGAGCGGGTAAAGTAGTTTTATTTTTGGGAAACTGATTATGGGAATTAATGCTTACAGAATACATGCCCGTAATCAAAGCCGACCGGCTGGGCGAACACACGGCCCCCACCGTAATAAAATTCCGGTACATAACTCCTGCTTTAGCCAGCCGGTCCAGATTAGGGGTATATACCAATTTATTACCGTAGCAACCTAAGTCCGGACTAATATCGTTGGCCACAATCCATAATATATTCGGACGAGTTGCAGGTGCAGGACGAGACTGCCCGGTTACTTCCACAACAGGCAACCAACAGCAAACCCAGAATACCCAAAGCAAAACTATATTTTTCATACCTGGTTTATATAAAAACATATTATTTCAAAGGCGATTTCGGTTTTCGATTAGATGTAAGCTGCCTAATTACATGATTATTTACTTGGGCGGGCACACTTAACTTTGGGTATAGACTTTATTTCTAAAATGCACCAGCCCGGTAGCAGCTTTACTGAATGCTGCTACCGGATTGATGTTGTATGATTCTGATTAATATTTAGGGTTCTGCACGAGTTTGGTGTTGTTTAACTCGGGCAAAGGAATGGGTAATATTTCGTTTTTACCGGCTTCAAATCCCATTGGTGCCAGAACCGTAGCTGCTTTTCCCGTACGTACCAGGTCATACCAGCGGTGGCCTTCAGTTGCTAATTCTAAACGGCGCTCCTGATGAATATTATCCAGGGTGGCTGCTACCGGCTTCAACCCGACGCGTGCCCGCACGGCATTTAACAAGGCGGCGGCCCTGGCCATATCGCCCCCGCCTTCTACCAGCGCTTCTGCTTCCATTAAGTACGTATCGGCTAACCGCATCTCTATATAGTTTTGCGGGTAATTTAACGTAGCCGCACCGGCACCGGTACTCTTAAAGCTTTGCAACGGGGCATATTTCTGTACAAAATGGCCGGTGTTCATGTAACCGGGCACATACGTTGCTTTGCCAATTCTCACCAGGCTATCCACATCGGCAATAGTAGCTTTAAACCGCGGATCGTGGTACAGGGCATTGTATAATTCGGGCGTTATCGGGCACCCGCCCCAGGTCGAATAATACAAAGGGCCATTATAACTTCTGGGGCCAAACATGGTACTGGCAATTAAACCTTCTACTTTAGAAGTATTGCCCCAGTTAGAAGCAGCAATGGCGGTATGCCCGATTTCCAGGATAGACTCGCTGTGAAATTGGTTATCAGGCCGGAAGATGTCGGCAAAATTTGGCAGTAAACGATACCCGTATTTACTCGTTCCGCCCGGGGTCCCGTTTACTTCAGCTAATTGCTGGACGGCTTCTTTCCATTTCTTTTCATAAATATACACTTTACCCAGTAAAGCTTGCGCCGCTCCTTTGGTAATGCGGCCACCTTCGGTGGCCGCCGGAACCGTATTAGGCAGGTTAACTTCGGCAATAGCCTCCTGTAAATCTTTTTCTATCTGGGTGTAAACCGCTTCCGGGGCGGCCTGTTCTACCTGGTATATTTCATCGGTTGATAGGGGCGTGATAATTAAAGGTACGTTCCGGAATAACCGTACTAAATCGAAATAATAGTAAGCCCGTAAAGCCTTTGCTTCGGCGATATACCGCTTTTTGGTCCCTTCATCTAATCCGGAAATATTGCCTTCCAACTTCGAAATGATGGTATTGACCCGCGACACGCCGGTAAAATTCCTTTGCCAGAAGCCCAACTGCGGCCCGTTGGCCGGGTCGAGTAAGTTAAAATTATTCATGGTTTGTAAATACCACACATCCGAAGAACTCCCCCCGCCACCGTAAGCTTCATCGGAGGCGGCTACCAGGCAGGCAAAGTTAGCGTAGCCCGATGCGACATCGCCTTCCCATCCCAAAGGGTCATAGGCGGCCACCAGGCCGTTAAAGACTTCAGCCGCATTTTTAAAATAGTTAGATTCTATTTGGGTGGCGCGTGGATCCACTTCTAAAAAATCTTCCTGGCACGAACTAAGAGCTCCCATGCCCAATATCAGCGCTGCTATATAGCTTATCTGTATCTTTTTCATTTTAATTTGCTGTTGATTTTAGAAACCCACGTTTAATCCTAGTAAGAATGAGCGGGATTGCGGATAAATACCCCGATCGATGCTGTAGTTGTTCATATTATTGCCGCCTATTTCAGGATCGAAGCCGGTATATTTGGTGAATGTGAGCAGGTTGTTGCTGCTTACATATACCCGCAGCCGTTGTAACCCTACTTTACCAATGGTTTCTTTTGTTAAAGAATAGCCCAGCTGCAGGGTTTTAATCCGTAAATAATTTCCGCTTTGTAAGTAAAAAGCAGAAGGATTAGCAAAATTCTTGTTGTCATCTTTGGTTGTAAGCCGGGGGTAAGTATCAGACGTTCCCTCGCCGTTCCAGCGATTTAAAGCATTGGTTTGCCAATTAGCGGTGGGTATATCCAAACGCCGCAATCCCTGGAAAATTTGGTTACCGCCTACTCCCTGCCCAAATGCCAGCAAATCGAAATTTTTGTAGGTAGTATTAAACGTAAAGCCGTACGACCAATTAGGCGTCGGGTCGCCAATAAAAGTGCGATCATCGGCCGTAATCTGGCCGTCCTGGTTCAAATCGGCCCAACGGAAATCGCCCGGTTTTGCTTTGGGTTGAATTTTATTTCCATTTTCGGCGATATAGGCATCTATTTCGCCTTGGTTCTGGAAGATGCCTTGGGTCTGGAAGCCATAAAAAGAACCGATGGCGTGGCCCAAAGCCGTACGGGTAAGCAGGTAACTGCTGTTCTGTAATTTAGCGCCATCTTCCAAAAAAGTTTTGTCTTCTCCCAGGTAAGTTACTTCGTTTTCCAGGTAAGAAACATTTCCCCTAACATCCAGTTTAAGAGCGCCCACTTGTTTGCGATACCCCAGTTCTAACTCTACGCCCCGGTTTTCCATATCGGCCACGTTGCCGTACGGATAGCCGGTTGCGCCGACATAAGCCGGCAGCACCACAGTTTGTAAAATGCCGGTAGTTTTCTTTTTATACCAGTCGAGGGTTAAGGTCCAATCTTGTAAAAGCACGGCATCAACGCCAAAGTTTAGCTGGCTGGTTTCTTCCCAACGCAGATTCGGATTAGCCGGCGCATCGGGGCTGTAACCTATCAGGTAATTATCATTGCCAAAGGTGTAGTTACGGCCCCCTCCTACGGTAGATATATATCTGAAATCACCCAATACGTCGTTACCGGTAATGCCGTAGGAGCCGCGTAATTTTAAAAAGTTCACCTGGTTATTACCCGCCAGGAAATCTTCCTGGCTTAGTACCCAGCCCAAAGAAGCAGAAGGAAAATAGCCGTATTTATTATTTGCGCCAAACCGCGAAGAACCATCCCTGCGAATAATACCCGTAAACAAATATTTCTCTTTCAAATTATAGGTTAAGCGGCTAAACAATGAACTGACCGTATGATGAATGCCCTCAGAGCCGGTAGCATTAATATTATCGGCCGCGGTACTGTAATTCATAGAGGCATCATCAAAATTATCTACCGGTAAATTAAAATAGGTAACCGTAAGGCCGCTGCTGTTGTTATCGAGGTAAGCGCCCTGGCCTAATAAAATAGTAAAATTATGATTCCCTATCGACCGGCTGTAAGAGGCCGTATTTTCCAGGTTCCAGTTAAAAAGCTGGCGGCGGTTCCGGGCAAAAGAAGTTTGAATACTAAACTGGTTGGCGTTGAGGTAATAAAGCGGGGTAAAATTTTCGCTTCCCCAGTAATTAAGCCGGGCGCCTAAAGTAGACCTGATTTTTAAACCTGCCAGTGGTTCGGCTTCTACATACGCATTGCCCACTATATTATCGGCCCAGTCGTAGTTGCCTTTCTGAGTCTGGATATAAGCCAGCGGGTTGGTAACCTGCTGTTGCACCACTTTGGAAATGCCGTAAGGATTGCCTTGGGCATCTCTGACCACGGCTTGGGTAGCATAAGGAACCGCCTTTAATTCTGTCGGATCCGTAACAATAACGGGCGTAAGCGGGTCCAGCATAATGGCGCCGCTCAACGGCCCGCCAAAATCGGTATTACCGCCCACACCCCCATTACTTTTAACCCGCGAATAGCCCAGCGATTGGCCAAACGACAGCCATTTTGCCAGTTTATGGTTTGAATTTAAGCGGATGCTGTACCGGTTAAACTTTGAAATATCGGTGGCTACAATACCTTCCTGGCCAAAATAGCCGAAAGAAGTATAAAAAGTAGATTTTTCACTGCCGCCGCTAATATTTACCTGATGATCCTGAATTCGGGCATTATTATTAAAAATCAGGCTTTGCCAGTCGGTTCCTTTTCCTAAAGATTCGGGGTTTGTGTAAACTGGTTTACCACCGCCATTAACCGATTGTTCGTTAATTAAAGTGGCATATTGGGTAGCATCTAATAAATCCAGCTTTCTGGCCGGCGCCTGGGTACCGTAATAGGCATTATAGTTAACGTTAATGGTGCCGGTTTTTCCTCTTTTAGTTGTAACCAGAATTACCCCAGCCGATGAACGGGCGCCGTAAATAGCCGCTGAAGCCGCATCCTTTAGCACCTCTATCGATTCAATATCGTTAGGATTCAAATAATTAATGCCGCCATCACCTACCACCACACCGTCTACTACATAGAGCGGGTCATTGGCATCATTCAAAGAAGTTGCCCCCCTCACCCTTACCGAGGACGCTGCTCCGGGCGCACCCGAACTGGAAGCAATGGTTAAGCCGGAAGTCCGGCCTTGCAGGGCTTGCTCTACTCTCCCAATCTGTTGATTTTCGAGTTCGGTGGCTTTCACACTGGAAATGGCACCGGTAACTACGCTCTTTTTCTGAACGCCATAGCCCACCACCACTACTTCTTCCAAAGCCTTGGCATCGGGTACCAGGGTAACGTTAATAACCGTTTGCTTATTTACGGCTATTTCTTTCGACATAAATCCAATAAAAGAAAATATGAGCACGGCATCATCGGAAGGCACACTCAAAGTGAAGTTACCGGTCGCGTCGGTGGCAGTACCGGAGCTGGTACCTTTAACCAGAATACTCACCCCGGGCAAAGGGGCGCCGGCTTCATCCACCACTTTACCGCTGATATCAATCGCCGCGACTTGTGCCCTTTTTAAGCCGGTTCTTTCAATGGGCAGGTTTTGGCTGGTCGGTTTTTCCGCATAAATCAGGTAAAAATTATTTTGTAGTTTCTCGTATTTTAATCCAAATGGCCGTAACACCAACTTAAGGGTTTGCTCCAGACTGGTTTTATTAGGGAGCAAGTCGTTTTTTATAAATTTACCTTCGAGTTGGTCGCTGTTATAGTTAAAACTTACTTTGTAAATAGCTTCTAATTCGCCTAAAACTTTGATAATCGATTTAGAATTGGCCGGAGCAATTGTTTTTTCTTGCCTGGTAGCCGTTGCTGCCCCGTTGGAGAAAGCCAGGTGTTGCGCATAAACTCCCATAACTGGAGTACCTTGCAAACCAAGCACCAGCAGCATAAGCCTGCTTTTTTTAGAGTTAAATTTTAGCATAATATTTATTTTGAGTGATTACAAAAGAACTGCTTAAAGCTTTTTGTCTTTATGGGGAGCTATTAGGATGTGGTTCTGACTTTGCGTGATTTGCAGGTCGTAGAGTTTAGATAAAGCCGTAAACAAGAGGTTTAAATTATTGCCCGGAATAGTACCGGTAAAGCGTTGCTCTGCCAGCGTTTTATCTGCAAAAGTTATCTGGTAGCCGTAGTTATCCTCCAGCAATAAGGCTATTTCCTTTAATGTATTTTTATTAAAGGCTAATTCGTTTTTAAGCCAGGATGTATACTGCTGGGTATTCACCGGTTTTTTCATTACCTGGTTAGTAGTACTACTGTAACCCACCAACTCTCCGGGTTTCATAAAAACAGACGGTTGGGAAGTAAGTTCAGGTAAATCAACTTTTACTCTACCAGATTGCAACACTACCTGGGTATTATTTCGGCGGTTATTTACATTAAACTTAGTGCCTAATACCTCAACCGTTAAGTTTTTCGTGTACACTTTAAACTTAGCATAGTCAGTGGTAGCTTTCTTCTTTTTCAGGACACTAAAAAAAGCTTCTCCTTTCAGCCAAACCTGCCGGGGCTCATCCGAATCTTCCCAATCAGAAGCAAACAACAGCGATGAATTGGCATTTAAAATAACTTGGGAGCTATCGGGCAGGGTAATGTTTTTAATTTGGCCGAAGTTGGTAGTATAGGTGATATGATGACTCTTTTGTGGTTTAAAGTAAAATATTCCCACACTAATCATTATAAGGCCAATCAGAACAGCGGCAATCCGTTGATATTGTTTGGCCCAACTATTTGAATGAACGGGTATATCATAACCAGTTAAGGCAGGCTCTTCTTGCTTAATATTTGCCTGAATTTCATTCCAGACAGCTACAAAATCATTGTTCGTTTTAAAATCGGTGGTAAAACCTAATACCTGTATTATTTCTCTGGCCTCGTTTACATCCGATTTTTTAAACGGGTACTTCTCTAACCAATCTTCCCAAAAAGCATTTGTTTCTGCATCCGGTGCTATTACCCACTTCTGAAAAAAAGCATCTGTAACAAAATGCTTTGCGGTATAATTTTGATATTTCATTATATAGAGGTAACCAACTTCGCTTATTTGTTTAAACCCAGACAGCAAACTGCCTTATTTCTCATCTATATTTTTTAATGAATTTTCATTTTAGTTTCCTTTACCAGTTCAGGCCGTAAACCCCAAAGAGCTGTTAAAATATTTTCTTTAGACTTATTGCACCTATTCTGCCCTGCTCACCTGGCAGTTACAGTAATAAACCTTTAATAAATACCCATTAAAATTAACTCTGAAATGTTTAATTAAACCTGAACGATGCGTCTGCTAATGATCAAAAAGAAAATATTAAGACAGGAGTTTTTTTTGCGAAAGCGCCCTTTAGCAGAACGCACTGATAGCAATTATAAGTAGGTTATTTGTGGTGATACTATTTTACCTTTCAGTAATTCAAACAGATTGGATTTGATAGGCTAAAACCTGAAAGTTGATAAAGGCAAGGAAAGCCTGTTTACAACAATCTTAAATTTAGTTAATGCAGAAAATTAATATTTGTAAAACTCATTTATATATTACTGAACAAACAAGATTATTGCACTATTGTATTACATTCCAGCCCTACATTGCACCCAGAAGGCAAAAGTCCGATAAAACAGGAAAACAATATTATATTTTAGTGATAATTTTAGGTGTTTTGCAAAAGGTTAAGAAACTTTGGACATAGTAAAAATTCTATTCTGGTTCTACTTAAAAATGACAATTTAGGGTATCATAAGTATAAAGTGAGCAACAATAACAAATAAGCTTTAGATAAATTTTGCCGAAACTTATTTAGCGCTTTAGACACTAAATTATACACACCTTCTACCGATATTGACATTTTAGAAGCAATATCCTCATTGGGCAAATTTTCATAGAATTTAAGAATGACTGCTTCTTTTTGGCGGTTGGTAAGTTTTCCCAAAGCCTGAATAATGCGTACCTTTTGCTCCTCGACTAATTGGTCGTTTATCAGGATTTGTTCTTCCGAAATTACAGTACCAAAAAAAACGTCTTCTTTCGATTCACCGATAGGTGAAAATTTAGACTGGTAAGAAAAATTGTCAATTAGCTTCCTTTTTAGTGATTTAAACAAATAGTACTTAATGGAGTTAGTCGGACCTAAATTATCACGGTTTTTCCAGATATGTACAAACAAATCCTGAATACAATCCTTCACAATTTCCCGTTCGGGGCAAATTTTTAATCCATAAGTAAACAAAGAAAAAAAATATCGTTGATAAATGAGGGAATAAGAACTAGTGTTCCCGTTTCTAAAGTCATTCCACAACTGCTCTTCCGTTTGGGATACATCATCAGGAGTTGAATAATTATCATCTGAAGAATTACTAGACTTTAGCACCATAAAATAAAGCCGTTCGGCTGAATATTTGTTTGAGTGGTTCTTTAACTTTTATCAAAATATAGCGCTTTTTTTCAATATTAAACAATTATTAGCCCTATTTAAATTATTAAATTAAACATTTATTAAAGCAAGCACTTATTTATTTCATTAATACTAAAGCAATTATCACTTTTTTAAAATATTTTAAATTTAAAAGTTTCAAGAATATATCTCCTAATAGTACCTGCTTTTTAAAATAAATCTCGCGTTGATGAAAATTAGCCTTTTAATTAATAACCAGATTTTAAATAGGTTTAGCTATTTCGTTATTCAATTACAGTTCCGGAACAAAAATATGGCATAATAGAATATAAATATTAATAGCCAGATTATGATATTATTAAATTGATTAGGTACTCTGACTTAGACATTGGCAACAGGCCTTTCCAGAATGGCATACCTTTTCCTGATGCGCTTAATACAAATGGTTCCCGAGTGTTTCCGGGTAAATATTGGACATCCTCAACAATAGCATTTTCAGGGAAGCCTGCTGCATAGCGTATATACCTGGTTCTGCTAATAGGTTTTAATCACTTTTAGTACTGATTATTATCATTTTATTCAGGTATAGAAAATACTAGCTTTCACCTAACAACAATATTTATAAACCCTTTGAATGAGCAAAAAAATGAGTCGGCCAGCAGAACTTTATTTGCTTTATTTTCTCCTCCTGGTGCTGAGTTTAAATGCCCTGGTTGGCGGAGGTGCCTTAATCCTGAAACCCCAAGGCTCATTAATGGGGCTTAAGCCAGATTGGCTGCAAAACACTCCATTTAAAAGCTACCTGATACCGGGCTTGCTGCTGTTTGTCTTTAACGGTTTACTGCTGAAGCCAACTTGGCCCTGGGCTAATGTATTTAATATTTTTACGGATAAATACTGGGCCTGGACTTACTCTCTCTTAACCGGTATTATCCTGATTACCTGGATAACGGTGCAGGAAATACTTATCCAATATTTCTGGTTGCAAACCGTGTTTATTGTAATGGGACTTCTGATTATCATCTGCACGCTCCTGCCCCGGGTGCAAAAGTATTATTCACTGAATCATTAAATTTATTATGCACGCACTCCAGATTAGCCGCCAACTCACCTATATCAGCACGGGGCTGGCGGGTTTGGCCGCGGCCGGCGGACTGGGGTGGCCCGACTTGTACCAGGATAAAGCCCTTTTTAAATTGGCCTGGCTTGGCAACGATATAGTAACCTTAGCGGTAGTTGTTCCACTTTTGCTATTGACTCTATTCTTCGCCCGCCAGGGTTCCCAGCGGGCGCAACTGCTGTGGATGGGGCTGTTAGGTTATATGTTTTATAACTATGCCTTTTACTTGTTCGGGGCCGCTTTTAATGCCTTCTTCCTGCTTTATGTAGCCCTGTTTTCTTTATCGGGCTATGCCTTAATACTGGGACTTTCGGCGTTGGATGTGCGTGGCCTGGGTAAGCAGTTCCGGCCCGAAACACCCCGTAAATGGCTCAGCGGGTATTTACTTTTTATCTCGCTGCCCTTGGGTATTTTTGAGATAACGCAATGCCTTGGCTTTGTTTTTACCGGAAACTTACCCCAGGCCCCCAGCTTAATTTTTGCCCTGGATTTAGCCATTGTGGTGCCGAATACGGCGTTAGCAGCTATACTGCTTTGGAAACAACATCCCTGGGGCTACGTGCTGGGTGCCATCATGCTGGTTAAAGCCTTTACTTACGGATTGGTGTTAACGGTAACCACCACCTTCATTGCCTTTTCTGGCCTGAGTACCGGCTGGGATCCGCTGATGCCTTTTTATGTGTTTGTAATGGTTGGTGGCCTAGTCGGGAGCCTGGTACTACTTAAGAATTTAAAACCCGGCCTTTCAAAAGACTTAAGTCGAACCCAAAAGCAAGTAGTTATGAACATAAATACTTTTTAATTTAACTCCTTGTATTTCAGCTTATAACATATCACTGTTTCCCCAATAAATTCAAAATTTTGCCCATATATTACGTTTAGCAGCATTCCTGTCCGGAATCAATACCCCCTTTCAAAATCTAAACTTTCCTAAAATTATGTTAAGATTTTCCTTTCTACTAATAATGTTTTTACATGGCCTTATCCACTCGCTGGGTTTTATAAGTGCCTTCCGGTTGGCTTCTCTGCCGCAACTTACGGGCAAAACTATATTTCTGCTGCCCACTAACGCCATTAGGCCTCTGGGTTTACTGTGGCTGATAGCAGGTGGTTTGTTTTTGGCATCCGCTCTCCTGTTCTGGCTTAAAAAAGATTGGTGGTGGATGTTTGCTGCGGGCGGGCTGGTGCTTTCGCAAGCCTTAATTATTATGTACTGGCCCGAAGCAAAATTTGGGACAATAGCCAATCTGATTATAGCCGTGGGAATAATACTGGCATACGGTTCCTGGAACTTTAACACCACCGTTTCCCAGGAACTTAAAAAGTTTAGTGACCAGGTTAGTCCAAAGAGAGAAATAATTACCCAGGAAATGCTTTTAGACTTGCCCCCGGTGGTGCAGCAGTGGTTAAATCGCTGCCAAATTATTGGTAAAGAAAATATTCATTCGGTGCACCTGCAACAGCGCGGTGAAATGCGGACCACACCCGAAGGTAAATGGATGTCTGTACAAGCCGATGAATATTTTACCGTTGCGGCACCGGGCTTTATTTGGGTAGCCGATGTACAGGCCACCCCCTTGCTGCACCTGGCCGGAAGAGATAAATACGAAAATGGCCGCGGACATATGCTCATAAAACTACTTTCGCTTTACCCGGTAGCTGATGCCAAAGGAAAAGAAACCGACCAGGGCACGCTGCTGCGGTACCTGGGTGAGATGGTCTGGTTTCCAACGGCAGCCCTCAGTAACTATATTCGCAGGGAACAATTAAGCGAAAACGCCACCAGAGCTACCATGAGCTATGGTGGCGTTACAGCGGCAGGCATTTTCAGATTTAACTCCACCGGCGATGTTACCAGTTTTGAAGCCAAACGTTATTACGACCGGAAAGAAGGCGCTACCCTGGAGAACTGGCTGGTAACCGTTGACCCGAACAGCTACCGGGAATTCAATGGCATTCGGGTGCCCACCAAGTCAGACGTAACCTGGAAACTCAAAACCGGTGATTTTACCTGGTTTAAACTGGAAGTAACGGATGTAATTTTTAACCGGGCGATTAATCAATCCGGAACGCTAAAGCCCCTAATAGCCAAAACTAAACCCTATGAAATGGCCCGGTAAATACGCACGTAAATGGATTTTGGCCTGTGCTTTGGGCGAGTTGCTGGGCATTGGTGCTGCCGGCGCTATTGCTTTCGCCGTAAATCATACACTCGGTGAACCTGTTACGCTGCCGCAAAAGCTAACTGTTTTAGGTTGCATGCTGGCTGCCGGAGCCGTAGAAGGAAGTTTATTGGGTTATATGCAATGGCGGGTTCTGCAAGAGCGAATTCCCCGGCTACCTGCGCTGGAGTGGATGGGCTGGACAGTGGCTGTAGCGGTACTGGGTTGGTTTTTAGGCATGTTACCTTCCCTTTTCTTCCTGGAGGGTACTGCTGATAATTCTCCTCAGTCACCTGCTGTGGCGCTGGAAAATCCTCTGGTTTTATCTTCCATTGCGGTGGGGATGGGCTTGCTGGTGGGCGCTTTGTTTGGGTTGTTTCAATGGTTTTCCTTAAGAAAATATATACCGGCGGCGGGTAAATGGATTCTGGCTAATGCTTTGGGCTGGGGTTTGGGACTAGGCTGGATTTACCTGGCCGCCTCGTGGCCTGACGAAAACACTTCGCTACCGTTAATCATTATTTCAGGCATTTTGGGCGGAATATTGGCTGGTCTTTCCGTGGGTCTTATTACGGGCATTTACCTGCCAAAACTAACCCAACCAAAGAGCCAGGTAGTATATTTTTTAAAGGTAAACTGATTTTGTTCTTACTAATGTGCACCTATGATAAACACCCCAAAACCGTCCTCTCCTTTTGCCGGAAATTCAATTCGGAATATTAAGGCGAAACCGAATAAAGTAAGTACGCCCCTGCGTAACCGGAATAAAAATATTTACCTGAAAGATTTTGTGTATGGGGCCGTTGACGGAGCAGTTACAACTTTTGCCGTGGTGTCGGGAGTAGCCGGAGCAGATTTGCCGCCCAGGATTGTAATTATACTAGGCATGGCCAATTTACTGGCCGATGGGTTTAGCATGGCGGTGAGTAATTATTTGGGCGTTGAAACTCAAAACCAATTACTCCAGAAGACCCGCGATGAGGAATTAAACCAAATCCAGCATAATCCGGAAGTGGAAAAATCGGAGATCAGGCAAATTTACGCACAAAAAGGATTCTCCGGGGACAACCTGGACCAGGCCGTTGAAATAATTACGGCAGATAAAACCCAGTGGACCAACACCGTGCTGCAGGAAGAATTTGGTTTAACCCCAACAGAAACCGTTGCCTGGAAAGCAGCCCTGGCTACCTTTACTGCTTTTCTGGCAGTTGGTTTTATTCCGGTATTTCCATTTTTATGGAATTTCCTTTCCCAACAAAAATTAGATAATCCCTTCTTCTGGAGCAGCATCAGTACTGGTTTAGCATTTTTGGCAATAGGTGCCATTAAAAGCAAATTTGTGAATAAGCCCTGGTATAATTCGGGCCTGGAAACACTTTTACTCGGAGGGGCCGCCGCTGTCCTGGCTTACCTGGTGGGAGATTTACTAAAAGGACTTGGCCTCTAAATGATTACAGGTAAATAATATAAACTTAAATACCTATTTAAAATACTAAAACCAATGGTACCTCTCCTAAGAAAGTAATATTTATCCTTTATAATATTTAACAGTTAATCCTTTTCGGTGAAAGGTTTTATAATAAATTATTCGTATATTTTCTTTATATTATATAATCAAATACTTATCTGATTGAAATTGAACACTCCACTACCCCACCATACTGGCTTTAATTAGAACTACAAGTTTACTGGGTTTTAGTCCTGTATGCACGTTTACATGCCATTTTTTTATTAACCACTCATAAAATTAAGATCATGAAGATTGCTATACCGTACTGTTTCTCATTAATATTTTTAGTTTTAATCGCAAATGCAACAATAGCCCAAAGCTTCTGTACCCAAATTGCGAAAGACGACTTTGTAGGACCAGTTTATTGGAATACAGGTTTAAGTTTTTCATTGGCTAAGTTGCAGGCCAACGATACCGAAAAGCTAGAACTGGCAGACTTTCCCAGTAGATTCCTGTATTACGGCGACTATCGGATTGGGATAGTTGGTTATTCTGAGAAGACTAAAAGTTTCAATATATCCATTATTATTCCAGGTTATATTGGACCGGTATCTTTTACGTACACCTTAAAAAAAGAACCGGAAACCCGCCTGGGGGCTCCCTTCCTCATTAACGGCGAGGAGCACTACTATGAAGTTATTCCGGTAAATGCTCAGCTTTCCTGGCAGGATGCCATGGCGCAGGTAGGAGCCCGTTCTTATAATGGCCAAAAAGGCTACCTGGCAACTGTTACTTCTGCCGAAGAAAATGAATATATTCGCCAAAAACTGGAAAATTCTTCTTTGGGGTCTAGCGCCTGGCTAGGGGCGAGCGATGCAACAGCAGAAGGAACCTGGCGCTGGGTGGCTGGCCCGGAGGCCGGCACACCCTTAAGCTACAGTAATTGGGCGCCCGGCGCACCCAATAATGCCGGCGAGGAAGATTATTTAACTATAAATCTGGCCGGTCAGTGGCAGGATTTAAATAAGGAGGAAAATTCGGCTGCCGATAACCCGGTCAATCTTTATGTAGTAGAATACGGCAGTTCAGAAAATTGTTCTAATTATTTAACCGCCACCGTCAGCGCTGCTGCAATAAGGCCAGTTCCTATTCTCATTTGTCCTTTAGCTTTATCTACCAAGGTTACCCAGGCCGAGCCTTGGTACGGCATGTGGGGACCTTTTAACGGGGCCGGCGCCATTGATTTAACCGTAACCGGCGGCAACGGCTCTTATACCTACCAATGGAATAACGGCGCTACTACCCAGGATTTAGGCTTAGTTTCTCCGGGATATTACACGGTTACAGTAACAGATCACAGCAGTGGCTGCCAGGCCAGCACCACGGTTTATGTTGGCATGAAGAACGATTTCCTGCGCGTGCTTTCCTCCCACATAGAAGTTACTCGTAGCGGTTCGTGGGGTGGCAGCAATGGGTCCATTGACGTGACGGTGCTGGGCGGCGTTCCGCCTTACACCTATGCGTGGGAAAGGGGGCAAACGACCGAAGATTTAACCGGACTGGACCCTGGGGTTTACAGGGTTACCGTTAGGGATGCTTTCGGCCAGCAAGCAGCTACTTCTGTGTATGTTTCAGAACTTAATGATCCACTCCTTTTGCATATTAACCATCAGAATGTTTCGGCGGCTGGGAAAAAGGATGGCGCACTGGATTTAACCGTTAGTGGCGGAGTAGGTCCTTATACCTACCGCTGGAATACCGGAGCTACCACCGAGGATTTACATTATGCGGAACCGGGTTGGTATGAGGTAACGGTAACCGATGCTAAAGGTGCCACCGCCACAACCGGTGTACAGGTAGAAGTAGGCCGCAGCCCGGTCATCATGCTTACGCCCCAGAATGTATCGGCAGCCGGGAAAGAGGATGGTTCGGTGGCGATTTCCGTATATGGCGGGGTACGGCCATTCACCTACCGCTGGAGTAATGGGGCGGTAACGGAAGGCTTACATAATGTTGATGAGGGTTGGCACGAGGTAAGGGTAACCGATGCCAATGGCATCATGTCCGCGGCAATGGTACTGATAGGAGTAGGCCGCAGCCCGGGTATAATGGCCCGCCAACCAAATGCTGCTGATATACTCGCCCCACCTGTAGGTTTAACCGCTTACCCCAACCCGGCTTCTGAGAAAGCAACCGTAAACTTTAGTTTGGCGGCGGCTACCCAGTACACTTTGGAGATTTACGACATCCGGGGTGCAAAATTGAAAACGCTGGCGGCCGGACAGGCCCAGGCCAACAAAGCAGTAATATTAGAAGTAAACGTGGCAGATTACGCCAAAGGCATTTACCTGCTTAAACTCCAAACTGACCACGAAGTTATTTCCCAGCGATTGCTAATAGGACGCTAAACGCGCAAGGGCCGGCTTGTTTCTTTGAGCTAAGCCGGTCTTTTTTCCTTCCGCTTCTTTACTCTACCCCATCCGGCAGAGGGTTTACCTTCTTTTCAGAATCATTTGAAACGCCAAAAAAATAGTCATGAAACCTAAAACTTTACTCCAAGTCAATCTTTTTCTAAAAGGTATATTTTATGTATTTAAATGCCACCGTTTAATAATGGCTCTAATTTACTTATGTATTAGCCTTACTTCCATCTCACCATTGATAGCCCAATCCTTAGGAGTTGGCGGCGGTTCAGACAGCTTCCATTCCTTGGCGGTTTCGGCGAATGGCAAAGTATACGCCTGGGGAGGCAACTGGGCGGGGCAATTAGGGAATGGTACTATCATTCATAGCGCGCTTCCGGTAGATATTTCAAATCAGGGCGCTTTAACCGGCAAAACGATAGTGCAAGTGGCCAATGGATTTGCACACTCCCTGGCCTTAGCTACCGACGGGACAGTTTATGCCTGGGGTTACGGGAGGCAGGGGCAGCTAGGAAATGGGGAAATATATTCAGATAACGAACCGGGCATTTCCTCTCCCTTACAAGTACCTAATCTTTCCGGTGTTATGGCTATTGTGGCAGGAAGGTTGTTTTCCCTAGCTTTAAAATCGGATGGTACCGTCTATGCTTGGGGTGAGGGTTATAGTTCACTTCCAACCCGGGTAAACGGTCTTACCGGGATTATCTCGATAGCTGGTGGTGCAGGCCATTCCCTGGCCCTTAAATCAAACGGAAGAGTTTACGCCTGGGGAAACAATAATTTTGGACAATTAGGTAATGGCACTAAAAACGCTAGTCCTTGGCCGGTAGAGGTACGCAACCTTGCCGGTATTGTAGCCATAGCAGCAGGTGCCACGCATTCAGTAGCATTAAAAACAGACGGTACCGTGTATGCCTGGGGAAGCGGTGATTATTATGGGCCTCCCGCTTCTGTTGGGAGCACCCTACCGGTAAAAATTCCTAACCTTGCCGATATTAAAGCAATTGCTACCGGTGCTATTTTTTCGCTGGCTTTAAAAAACGATGGTACAGTTTACGCCTGGGGCGGCGGCGCCCAAGGTCAGTTAGGAACAGGCGTTTTATATGACGGGTATGTAACCGTACCAGTGCAGGTAACGGGTATTACCGGCGTAACGGCTATTGCGGGCGGTTCCGAACACGCCCTGGCCCTAAAAGCCGATGGCAGCATTTATGCCTGGGGCGGTGGTTTCTTTGGACAGCTAGGAAATGGTACTTTTAATAATAGTTATGAGCCGGTAAAAGTAAAAGGCTTAAACCTAAACCAGCCCCCACTCCCACCTAATCCATCCATTATTAATTGGGATAAAACCTTAGGTGGGGATTTTAATGAACAATTGAATACGCTACACCAAACAACCGATGGCGGTTATATTTTGGGTGGTTGGTCCGACTCCAATATAAGTGGAGACAAAAGCGAGAATAATAAAGGTAGCGAAGATTATTGGGTTATTAAGGTTAATGCATTTGGCAATAAAGAATGGGATAAAACCATAGGGGGAAGTTATGGGGATGTTTTATATTCTATCCAGCAAACCGCCGATGGTGGCTACATTTTAGGAGGCACCTCCTCTTCTAATGCAGATGGGGACAAAAGCGAAAATAATAGAGGTATAACAGATTATTGGGTGGTGAAACTGAATGCAGCAGGAAGTAAAGAGTGGGACAGAACTTATGGTGGAAGTAAAGAAGATAATTTATTTTCCATACAACAAACCACTGATGGCGGCTATATCTTAGGTGGGTCCTCTAATTCTGATGCTGGTGGCGATAAGAGCGAGAACAGTAAAGGGGTAACAGATTACTGGGTGGTGAAGGTGAATGCGAGTGGCAACAAAGAGTGGGATAAGACCATTGGAGGGGATTTGGATGATTTTTTTCGTTCCATCCACCAGACCAACGACGGCGGCTATATCCTGGGAGGAACCTCTAATTCTGGTGCCAGTGGTGACAAGAGCGAGAACTCTAAAGGTTTTCAGGATTATTGGGTAGTTAGGCTCGATGCCTCAGGAAATAAATTATGGGATAAAACCATTGGGGGGATTGGTGATGATTATCTATCGTCTTTACTACAAACCACGGATGGTGGCTATATTCTAGCGGGAAGTTCTAACTATGACGCAGGTGGCGATAGGAGTGAAAATAGCAAAGGAGACCTTGATTACTGGGTGGTCAAGTTGAATCCGACAGGTAATAAGGAATGGGACAGAACCTTGGGAGGAGATAGTTATGATTCTGCACCTTCTGTTCGGCAGACAACTGATGGCGGTTATATTTTAGGAGGAAATAGCATTTCAGGTAGAAGTGGGGATAAAACAGAACCTAATATAGGTGGTCATGATTATTGGATAATAAAGCTGGATAGGAACGGTAACAAAGAAGGAGACAGAACCATTGGAGGAAATAAGAGCGATGGTTTAACATCTGTTTTACAAACAACCGATGGCGGCTATATTTTAGGTGGGTCATCCGGTTCTGATGCCAGCGGAGATAAAAGTCAAAACTCTAAAGGGTATACCGACTTCTGGATTGTAAAGTTGGTTGGAGATATACTATCCCCTGTCATTTGTGATTTAGGCTTAACTACCAAAATTACCCAGGCCGAACCTTGGTACGGCTTATGGGGCTATAGCCATGGGGCAGGTTCCATTGATTTAAAGGTAACCGGGGGTACGGCTCCGTACACTTATCAATGGAATGCAGGGGTAAGCAGCCAGGATATACCGGTTGCCATGCCGGGCCAATACTCGGTTACAGTTACCGATGCTAACGGCTGCAGGGCTACCACGCACGTTTTTGTCGGTAAAAAAGATGATTTCCTGCGCGTACTTTCTTCTCACCAAAATGTTACGGCTCCGGGTCGTAGCGATGGCTCTATTGATTTAACCGTAGTTGGTGGGGTAGTACCGGCTACTTACCGGTGGAGCAATGGGGCTTGGGTGAATTTTTCTGAGGATTTAACGAATCTTTCGGCCGGTACTTATACGGTAGTAGTTACGGATGCTTTTGGCCGGAAAGCCACCACTACGGTAATCATTTCTGAGCCGGGTACGCCTTTGTCGCTGGCTATCTCGCACCAGAATGTCTCCGCTGCCGGCAAGCAAGATGGTGCCGTAGACCTGACAGTAATTGGTGGCTCTGGTCCTTATACGTACCAGTGGAACACGGGTGCCCGCACCGAAGATTTACACTATGCTGCCCCTGGTTTATACAGCGTTATTGTTACAGATGCGACGGGTGCCACCGCGACGTCTTCGGTACGGGTGGAAGTAGGCCGCACCCCTACCCTGCTGACCCACCAACCTGCTGCTGGGGAGGATTTACTCGCTCTTCCTGCTACTTTAACAGTTTACCCCAACCCGGCTACAGATAAAGCAACCGTAAACTTTAGCCTGACTACAGCTGGGAAATACACCTTAGACCTGTATGACATCCGCGGGGCTAAAGTAAAAACTCTCGCCAGCGGAAAAACACCGGCCAACAAAGCTTTAGAAGTTAAAGTGAATGTAGGGGAATTTGCTAAAGGCATTTACCTGCTTAAGCTCCAAACCGACCAGGGTGTTTCTTCGCAGCGGTTGCTGATCCAGCGCTAAAGGTTATAGGCAGGCTTTTTCTTTGGGCTAAAGCCTGCCTATTTTCCTTTTACTGCTTTACTCTACCAATTCAGGCAGAGGGTTTCCCTTCCTTTCAGAATCATTTAAACCTTCAAAACAGCAATTATGAATGCAGAAATTTTACTTTTATTGCTTGGGTATTTAAACCATGTTATTAAACCATTTTCTGTTGGCGGTTTATTGTGCTTGATTTTTTATTTTTCCACCTTACCTAATGTGTTTGCGCAAGGCCAATTAGCCGGTGGGGAATTTAACTCTTTTGCAATTTCCAAATATGGTAAACTATATGCCTGGGGATTCAACTGGTCAGGGCAGTTAGGAAATGGCACCAATGTGACCAGTACCGTACCCATAGATATCTCTAACTTTGGCGCTTTAGCCGGAAAAACTATCATCCAGGTTGTAAGTGAGGCAAGGTATACTTTAGCCCTGGCAACGGACGGTACGGTATATGCCTGGGGAAGTAATTTTTCCAGAAATTTGGGAAGCAACCAAGTTGGAGATAGCAATGTACCCGTTCAGGTGAACAATCTTTCGGGAATTATTAGTATTTCCGGAGGCGAGCGACATTCTTTAGCCCTCAAATCGGATGGAACCGTCTATGCCTGGGGAAGTAATAACAATGGTCAGTTAGGAAACGGCTCTTTAGACCCATTTCCTATTTCTACGCCGATGCAGGTGGTTAATCTTTCCGAGGTTATCGCTATTGCTGGCGGAGACAGTCATTCCCTGGCCCTCAAATCGGATGGTACCGTCTATGCCTGGGGAAGGGGGTACTCTGGACAGCTGGGAGACGGTAATTTCTATACTGATTCCCCTTATGGTAGTGCTGTACCAGTAGAGGTAACTGCACTTCACAATGTCACCGCTATCGCTGCGGGGCCTAATTACTCCTTGGCTCTGAAAGGCGACGGTACTGTTTTTGGCTGGGGTAATAATTATTCTAGTAGCGTTCCCGTACAGGTTGACGGCCTCTCCGGGATTACAGCTATCGCTGCCGCTTATTTTCATTCTTTAGCGCTTAAGAGCGATAGCACAGTATATGCCTGGGGCAGTGGCCAATATGGCCAGTTAGGAAATGGTGTATTTTATAATACTTATCCTTTTGGCAGCACGGAGCCAGTTCGGGTAAGTGGCCTTACCGGAATCACGGCTATTGCTGGGGGTAGAGACCATTCCCTGGCCCTCAAAGCGGATGGTTCTGTCTATGCCTGGGGTAGTTATAACTTTGGTAATTTAGGGAACGATAGTGGTGTTCCCAGTGCCGTCCCCGTTCAAGTTATCCGCTTAAACCTTTTAAATCAGGGTAGCGGCGAAAAAGAATCACCGGTCATTGAATGGGATAAAACCATCGGGGGAAATTATCTTGATTATTTGACAGCCATCCTGCCTACCCCTGATGGGGGTTATATCCTAGGCGGTTACTCTAGTTCGGGTACCAGTGGGGATAAAAGTGAGAATGTAATAGGTGGTTTTATCTTTGATCCAAATCAATCTTTTTTAACCTTTAACCATGACTATTGGCTGGTAAAACTAGATGCCTCGGGCACGAAAGAATGGGATAATACCATTGGAGGAAATGGGAATGACCATTTAGCTGCTTTACAGCTGACAGCTGATGGGGGCTATATATTAGGTGGCTTCTCTAATTCTAATGCTAGCGGCGACAAAAGTGAGAACAATAATGGTTTTACCGATTTCTGGGTGGTGAAGGTGAATGCGACCGGCGCTAAAGAGTGGGATAAAACTATTAATGATGAAGCAACTAATGGTTTTAGCATGAATGATTTGATTGCCATACAACAAACCCCCGATGGGGGATTTATTTTAGGTGGTGAATTTTTCTCTAATGCTGGTGGAAACGCTATAGGTTCTCTTGATTACCGGGTCATCAAGCTAGATGCGACTGGCAATAAAGAGTGGGATAAAACCTTTGGTGGAACTGATCATGACTTGTTGACTACCATACACCAAATCACCGATGGAGGCTATATACTGGGCGGAACCTCTTATTCTGATGCCGGTGGCGATAAGAGCGAGAATGCCAAAGGCAGAGGCGATTATTGGATAGTGAAGCTCCATGCAACAGGTACTAAAGAATGGGATAAAACCATCGGCGGGCATGGTGGTGATGAATTAACTACTCTCCAGCAAACAGCTGATGGCGGCTACATTTTAGGCGGAAATTCCATTTCTGATGCCAGTGGGGATAAGAGCGAACGTCAAAGAGGTTATGACTATTGGGTCGTGAAGCTGAATGCGGCCGGTTCTAAAGAGTGGGATAAGACCCTATCGGGTGACTGGAATGAAGATTTAACTGCTTTACAGCAGACAGCCGATGGCGGCTATTTACTCGGAGGGAATTCTGAATCGAGTGCTGGCCGTGATAAAATTGAAAACTCTAAAGGTGGTCCGGATTACTGGGTGGTGAAGCTGAATGCTACGGGCAGTAGAGAATGGGACAAGACCATTGGCGGAAGTTTAGGAGAGGCATTGCGTTCTTTACAACAAACAGCCGATGGCGGGTATATATTGGGTGGGTATTCTAATTCAAATGTGAGTGGGAATAAGAGCGAGAATTCGAAGGGCTACTTTGATTATTGGGTGGTCAAGTTAGGTCCAACCAGCTGTTCTTTAGCCTTAACCACCCAAGTTACCCAAGCCGAGCCCTGGTACGGCATGTGGGGCTATTCGGCGGGTGCGGGCAGGATAGATTTAAGTGTAAGCGGCGGTACGGCGCCTTACACCTATATATGGAATGCGGGAGTAAGTAGCCAGGATATACCCATTGCCACGCCTGGCCAGTATTCAGTTACCGTAACGGATGCCACCGGCTGTACGGCTATTACCCAGATTTTCGTAGGCCGGAACAACGACTTTTTGCGGGTTCTATCTACTCATAAGAATGTCTCTACCCCAGGTGATAATGATGGAGCGATTGACTTAACCGTCGTGGGTGGCGTAGTACCAGCAACTTACCGGTGGAGTAACGGCACTACCACCGAAGATCTAACTAATCTTTCGGCTGGTACTTATATGGTAGTCGTAACCGATGCTTTTGGCCGGAAAGCCAGTACCACTGTAATTATCTCCGAGCCGGGTACGCCTTTGTCGCTGGCTATCTCGCACCAGAATGTCTCCGCTGCCGGCAAGCAAGATGGTGCCGTAGACCTGACGGTAATAGGTGGCTCCGGTCCTTATACGTACCAGTGGAACACGGGTGCCCGCACCGAAGACTTACACTATGCTGCCCCTGGTTTATATACCGTATTGGTAACCGATGCCACCGGTGCTACGGCTACCGCATCGATACGAATAGAAGTCGGTCACAGCCTGATAATGATGGCCCGACAACCCAATGGTGCTAATGATATACTCGCTCTTCCTGCTGCTTTAACGGTTTACCCCAACCCGGCTACGGAAAAAGCAATCGTAAACTTTAGCCTGACTACTGCGGGTAAATACACCTTGGACCTGTATGACATCCACGGGGCTAAAGTAAAAACGCTCGCCAGCGGAAAAACACCAGCCAACAAAGCTTTAGAAGTTAAAGTGAATGTAGGGGAATTTACTAAAGGCGTTTACCTGCTTAAGCTTCAAACCGAACAGGGTATCTACTCCCAGCGATTGTTAATTCAACGATAAACCATAACCCTTCAGCTTATTAAAATAAAATAATAATTTTATTAGCCCTGACCTAAACGTCAGGGCTTTTTTATTAATGCTCTTAAAGGATGCATTTGGGTTTATTAATTATCATATAATTAAATTTAACAGGAATTCTAAGTAATAACATCAAACATCCTTTCTTATCAGCCTTTAATTACTTGCAATAATTATTTGCAGATTCATCTACATTGCGATTTGGTGTAATCAAATCAAGCATATCTTCCAGAAGTTAATGGCTAAAAATGTATCGATATTTTAGCGGCAGCTTTATGCTTTAAGTGATTTTTTCCTAAAAACTTGATGGTTAGATCTTTAGCAGCCCTCCACCAATGGTTAAATATTTATTACAGAATGAATCAAGGTCATGGAATGGCTTTTGATAATTAGACTCTAATAACCACCCAATCAATACTCCAAATCAATAACCAACCACTAACAAAACAACAATACTTAATTTAACATGATGTAAATCAGGTTTATAGCTGATATTATTCATTTAATTCCAGTTTAGGGATGTTTAAGTTTGTCAGGAAAATTAAGGCCAAATTTTAAACCAGATGGTTTAACCAGGGCCAATTATTTTAAAACTACGACTCCACAGGGTTTACGGCAATCTACGATATCACCAGAAAAGGAATGGTGGATCCGAAAGCACCCGTAAAGAAGAAGCCACAAAAATAAAGTATATAAATCGGGCTAATTAATTACCGGTTTTTGCTCACAAAACATATTAAAAAATTGCATTCAGCATTTTATAATCTATAAAATAAAAAGGAGGCAACAATGAAAATTATGATCTTAGGCTGGGAAAAGCCATTTTCAAATCAGGAAAGTACAAACATAACCAGCATAAATACAGCAGAAGCATTGGCTAAATGGGTAAAAGTATCTTTAATTTTACCTCAATCCGATAAATCTTTAACGCAAAGAAATATAAAGATAATCGGTTTAAATAATATTTCTCTGGAAGCTATACCGGTTAATAATCCCAAAAGTGAAATTTTCCCATTTGCCAATCAGCATAATGCCCCGGCAAAAATTCCGTTGTATGGCACCCCCGTTTATTCCGGGCAGGAGACAGCCCAACAAAGGACAAGATTTTCCGGAGAAGCTGTTTCCACTGGTTCGTTTATGCAGGCAAACAGTCCTTACAGCCACCATAAGGCCAAAAAACCAAATTTATTCCTGCCGGAGCAGTTTAATAAATTAAACCTGCCAACCCAGATTATTCAGTATGCCCGCTATACCAGCCGTTTTGCTTATCAAATTAACTTCGATTTAATTTATGCCCATGATTTACCCACTTTCCTGGCGGGTACGGAGCTTAAGTTGCGGACCGGTAAAAAATTAGTGGTACAGGTTTCTGACTTAACCTCTATGCGAACCAGCTACAAAAACGGTGGTTGGTTAAACCAAATTAATAAATATGGGCTGGAAAAATCAGATGTAATTATTGCTGAAAATAACATTATTGCTAATGAGTTATTGGAGATATATGGTTTAAACCAGGAAAAAATAATTACGCTTCAACCAGGAACAGCAAAAACAACTATAATAAAAAAGGATAGTCTGTCAGTTGCTGCACCGGCAAATAATAAGAACGAGTCCGAAAACCTTCAAAAACAAGAATTGCTAAACCAGGTAACTGGGGAGGTTCTGGAAATATTGTTATCGTTAAGTTTTTTTGACCTGAATGAAGATGTGAAAGAAGAAAAATTATTGGCAGAAACTTTTATTAGTTAAAGCCTTAAGTTCATATGTTCTAAATCCAAAGTGATACCTACCATTAGGACTAATATAGCGCTGGCTTCAACGGTACTAATGTGCCATTAAGACCTTCTAAACCTCCCTAAAACCGCGGTTCTTTTAAATAATTAGAATTGCTTTTAGTTAAAAATGCTCTCTCAAAGAAACCAGGTTTATCCTCTACCCTTCCCGCAGAAACACAATTCATTTTAACCTTTTAAATTTAAAATCACCATGAAAATGCGTAAAATTATTTGGTTTATGGTGGCTGCTATTCTTTGGTGCTGGGCAGCCTTGGTGGCAGGATTTATATTCCCCAAAATACCAATCCTTTTCGACTCCCCTACTATTAGTAATTTGATAGGCCTTTCTGTACCTTTTGAATTGTTCTTGTTAGGGACACTGGCATTATTTCTCTTGTTTTTTAATCCAGCCCGAAAAATCTGGATAACAACCTTTTTCTTGGGGATTTTACTGCTCCTAAAAGGAATCTGGCTGGCCCCTTTGCTTCTTAGTTCTTTGGAATGGGAATATCCGCCTTTATCTTATTTGCCGGCTATTTATGCATTTACCGAATTAATTAAATTTGCTTTATTGCTACTAACCAGTTTCTGGCTTTACACCGAAATTAATACCATTGCCCGGGTGGAAGAAAGGTATAAATTTTTTATTTCAGGCCGCAAAGCTGTAAAGAACCATTTATCTCCGGAACAAAGACTTAGTAATAAATAACTAAGCTAATATTTCGGAAAGTTTTTAGGAATAATAAAGCAATTGAAGCTTTTAGAAGAGAATTTCGCTTGCAATTAGTATTACTAGCCTATGCTGGGTATCAAGTACTAAATCAAACTACACAAACATGAAAACCTTGATTGTATATTATTCTTTTTCCGGCAATAACCGGTTACTAGCGCAGCACCTGCAGAAAAAATTAAGCACCGACCTGCAGGAAATAGCAGAACAAAAATCCAGGAATGGCTTTAGCATTCTGCTGGACGTACTTTTTAGAAGAACTCCTAAAATTTTAGAACCAGCTATAACCTGGCCGCAATACAGCCAGCTAATCTTTTTGGCCCCCATCTGGGCTGGCCGGATAGCCTCTCCTCTTAAGGCTTTTATCCGGCTGACAAAGCAGCACTTACCTCAATATTCTTTTATTACCTTGTGTGGAACGGGTCATAACAAAAACCTGAGAAAAGAACTTACACAATTAACAGGAAAAGAACCGGAATTTATACTAGAGTTAATGGTAAATGATTTATTGCCACCGGAAAAGAAAAATAAAATTAAATATACCTCTGGTTATAAAGTACAACCGGCCGATTTAGAATATTTCGACACCAGCCTGGACAAACATTTACCTGCTTCGCAGCAATTGTTGAGGCATGAAAGGTAAGCCGCGTTATACTGATTCGGAAAACTTGGCTTGAAAAAAATTAACCAGCCTTATAGTTTTTTCCATGCACCTTTTCTTTACTTTGTTTTACTTTTAGGCCCAAGCTTAAACCATAACTGCCATTCTGGTACATAGGTGTGAGCTGAATATTTTCTTTTTTGAATTGGGACAGGCTAATGTTTTCGCATAGCCAAGGGTAAATAACGTAAGCCAGCCGCGTCGAAAGAATACCCACGCCAGCCCCAGCCATAACATCAGATAGCCAATGCCGGTTATTCAGCATCCGGAGGGCCCCGGTAGCAACGGCAAAAGAATATCCGCCTACTCCATACCACCCACTTTGGTTTTTAAATTCCTGGCGCAATATTTCGGCATTGGCAAAAGCAGTGCTCGTATGCTGCGATGGGAAAGCATCCAGACTAGGAAAATCCGGCCGCCGCTCTCTACTAATTCGTTTCAGGTTTTTGGTAATGGTATTGTTCAAAAAACTGGAAATAGCAAATATTAGACTCAGGTTTACCAAATCATGCTGGCCTTTAACGCCGGCCAGGTTAAGGCCATAAACTGCACCCAGTGGTACATAGCGGGTATAGTTATCCAACCCGGAATGAAAACCGGTGTACTGCTCAGCTATTACCCGCTGAAAGCCTTCGTTAGTTTCTAAAAATTCAGGATTGCCCAAGCTTAAAAAACCATACCCAACCAATAAGGCGGGGGCCGCCAGCGGCTGCAGATAATTCTTCTTGAACGAGCCGGCAGCTTTTATTTCCGGCGGTATTGGTAAAGGCTCCTGACGCAGAAATATGGTGGCTTGGGGCAGCAAGCTATCCGGGGTGGCAGGGTTTTGTTTTAATGTATCAGTTAAGTTATTATAATTGATAGCGGTAGCTAAAGAATTAGCCTTTAACGGCACCAGGCACCCAGGAGCGTACAAGAGTAAGCCCAGGAAAATATACTTTATCATGGTTAATAAACCTTAAATGAAGTAGCGTTTGAAGGCAAAGGCAGCAGGTTAAAATTTATATTTCAAGCAGTTATTATTTTAACGCGTGTTCGGTTAATTATTATTGTTTTGTGAAGCAGATTTAATTTAGAGCAGTAATCCGCACCGGCTGCATCTTTGCTGGCCACCTTATTTTGATGTTTCTAAACTGGCCCTGGGACAGCTAATCCGGGCCTGGATTTCGGTTTGAAACAAGCTCCCAGACAGAGTTAGGATTAGCTACCAAATAATAAATCTTTTCATTGGTTAATCTTTTTAATAGTCATCAATTGCAGTGCCGTATTTTCGGATGAGAGCCAATTGCCCGGCATGATACGCGGTGTGAGAAGTTATCCGGCCCAAAGCTTCGGCTTTGGTTTTGGTGCCAAATTCTTTGGTGGTAATCAAGGTTTCCCAATCAGCATCACTTTGTTTTTCCAGAATTTTTAGAAGCAATTCGGCCGAGTAAGCAACATAATCTTTTAACTCTGGCAGGTTTACCCATTCGCCGGTATCGTGCTGCGCAATTACCGTTTTGGCGGAAATTTTGATATCACCGGCCCCGAATACATTTTTGGCAAAAAGCAATTCCACATCGCCTATGTGCCGAATCAGAAAACCTGCACTATTAGGCGCTGGCGGCAGTTTTTTGCGCAAATCAGCCGGGGTTATATCCAGCAATTGGTTATTAAAACGGGTTCGGGCTTCCTGCCAAAGAGCGAGCAAAATTTCTGATTTTGTTTTCATAAGTCCGATGCTTAGTTGTCTCTGGAAGCAATAGTAAGATTTTATCCAAATTAATTTTAATTCAACCAATCCTTAATATTTACCGGTTATAGGCTGTTTAATGTCTTAGAATATTCATCTCAGATAGGTAAATATATTTTCTTTTAAATACATTAATAATGATATTCATCACTGCCTTTCCTGATTTATAAAAGATAAGTCCGGATAAAATAAAAAAGAAATATAAGGTAATGCTGCTGACTATAAGTTTAACCTGCCTGCTTTATGGCCCAAAATATTGCCTGCATAGTTGAATTTAACCTAATTCATATCATTTCCTTAGCTGATAAGTATCATAAGAATTCAGATTCTTGTTATGTATTTTTGATTTATGCTTATCAGGCACAGAGATTATCAATGTTACTGGTTATCTTAAGTAACGGCCGGATAGTTGTAATAAACGCTCCTTTAATGGCCTTAAAAGCCTAACAAGAATTTTTGTTATTAATGAGCAGATACTAAAATTGGTAAAAGCATTAAGAAATTATTTTTATAAGTCTGAATATTTTCTTAAATTAAAATAGCGGTGGCTGAACAGCTTTTCCGGCTTTAAAAATCGTAATTCTGGTGAGACCCTTAATTGCCATATTGCTCCTTCTGGTATATACCTGCACTGGCACTACTTTCCGGCAGTTGCAGCAGGCACCGGTACTGGTGGAGCACTTCCGGGAGCACCAAATAATGGATAAAGAAATTAATTTTTTTGAATTTCTGGCCCGGCATTACCTGAACGGCAATGCCAAAGACGCTGATTATACCCGCGACCAGCAATTGCCTTTAAAAAGCAATGATTTTATAGTTTCGACTACAGCCGGTTTTTTTATGCCGGCTTTCTTTCCTATTTTAAACTTTAATTATCCTGCCCTTATTCCGGATTACGGCCAGGTGCCGAATGACAATTTCCGGCCATCACAATTCCTTTCGCAAATCTGGCAACCGCCTAAAAGCTGCTGATTATTCTTTCTTATTCTTTCCTGGGGCCTACTCAGGATTTAAGGTTGTGTGCAGGTATTTAGAAGAAATACTTAACTGCCCGCATTAATTATTTATTCTTTTTAAAGAAATCAGCCATGAACAAATCACCAATATCTGTGCTTTTCAATTATTTACCCGCCACCAGCAAGGGCATCATAATGCCTGGTAAGTTGCAAATGCAGTCAGTTTATCATTTAAAAAAAGATGGCCATGCTTAACCAGATTATTCATTTTTCTATCCGGAATAAGCTTATTATCGGGCTGTTCGTGATAGGCCTGGTGGTTCTGGGGATCTATAATGTAACCAAATTGCCCATCGATGCGGTGCCCGATATTACGAACAACCAGGTGCAGGTTATTACCGTGGCCCCGTCGCTGGGTGCGCCCGACATTGAACGACTCATTACTTTCCCGGTAGAGCAGGCCAACAGCAATATTCCGGGCATCAAGGAAATCCGGAGTTTCTCCCGTTTTGGCCTCTCGCTGGTAACCATAGTTTTTGATGATGGCATAGACGTGTACTGGGCTAGGCAACAAGTAGCCGAGCGCCTGCAGACCGTGCAATCCCAAATGCCGGCGGGTGTGGGCACCCCCGAACTGGGACCCGTAACTACCGGCCTGGGCGAGATTTACCAATATATGGTACGACCCAAGGCTGGCTACGAAGAAAAATACGATGCCATGGAGTTGCGTACCATTCAGGATTGGATAGTGCGGCGGCAACTGCTGGGAGTACCGGGCGTAGCCGATGTAAGCAGTTTTGGTGGTTTCCTGAAACAGTACCAGGTTGCCATTGACCCTGCCCGGCTAAAATCATATGGTTTAACCATTGCGGATGTATTCACGGCACTCGAAAATAATAACCAGAATACCGGCGGTTCCTACATTGATAAAGGCCCCACCGTATTATTTATCCGCAGCGAAGGCCTGCTGGGCAGCCTCGAAGATATCCGGGGCATCGCCCTGAAAAAAACAGCCAATAATACGCCGCTCTACCTGCGCGATGTAGCAGAAGTGGAATTTGGCCACGCCACCCGCTTTGGTGCCATGACTTACAACGACCAGGGAGAAGTAGCCGGCGCCGTGGTGATGATGCTGAAAGGAGCCAACAGCAACCAGGTAATAAAAGAAGTTAAAGCCCGCATCGAGCAAATCCAAAAAGCTTTGCCCGAAGGGGTAATCATTGAACCCTTTCTGGACCGGACCAAAATGGTAAATAATGCCATCAGTACCGTAGAACGAAACCTGCTGGAAGGCGCTTTGATTGTGGTATTTGTATTGGTGTTGTTTCTGGGCAACCTGCGGGCGGGGTTGCTGGTTGCTTCGGTTATTCCGCTTTCCATGCTCTTTGCCGTAACCATGATGAACACCTTTGGCGTCAGCGGTAACCTGATGAGCCTCGGCGCCCTGGATTTCGGGTTGATTGTGGACGGGGCGGTCATTATTGTGGAATCGGTGCTGCACGCGTTTGCGCATAACAAGCGTTTTGCCACTACTACCCGGCTCTCGCAGGTTAAAATGGACGATACGGTGCAGCAATCGGCCAGCCGGATGATGAACAGCGCCATTTTTGGCCAGGTAATTATTTTGATTGTGTATCTCCCCATCCTGACCTTACAGGGAATTGAAGGCAAAATGTTTAAACCCATGGCCCAGACGGTTTCTTTTGCCTTACTGGGTGCTGCTATCCTTTCCCTTACCTACGTGCCCATGATGAGCGCCTTGTTTCTGAGCAAGAAAATCAGCCACAAACCAACTTTTTCGGATCGGATGATGACCCGGCTAGAGAACTTTTACCAGAAATACCTGCGCCGCGTTATTGTATATCCCAAAACCGTAGTAGCCTCGGCGGTATTGCTGTTCGCGGGTGCTTTAATGGTACTGTTATCGCTGGGTGGTGAATTTATTCCGGCTCTGGAAGAAGGCGATTTTGCGGTTGATACCCGGGTGCTGACCGGCAGCAACCTGAATACGACTATCGAGTCAACGCAAAAGGCTTCCGCCATTCTGCTGGAGCGGTTTCCCGAAGTAGAAAAAGTAGTAACAAAAATAGGCTCCGGTGAAATACCAACCGACCCCATGCCACTGGAAGCCAGCGACATGATGGTAATCCTGAAAAATAAAACCGAATGGACCTCAGCCGCCACTTTTAATGAACTGGCCCAGAAAATGGGTACTGCTCTGGAGGAAGTGCCGGGCATCACTGCTGGTTTCCAGTACCCGGTACAGATGCGTTTTAATGAGCTGATGACCGGTGCGCGGCAGGATGTGGTATGCAAAATATTCGGCGAAAACCTGGATACGCTGGCGCATTATGCCCGGCGGGTCGGCGAAGAAGCCGGTACCGTTGCCGGCGCCCAGGATTTGTATGTGGAAACCATTACGGGCATGCCCCAGATTGTTATCCGCTATAATCACGCCGCCATTGCCCAATACGGCTCCAATATTGCCGAAATTAACCGCACCGTAAATGCCGCTTTTGCCGGCGTAAGCAGCGGGCTGGTGTTTGAGGGTGAGCGGCGGTTTGATTTGGTGGTGCGCCTGCAAGGCGAACTGCGGCAGAACCTGAACGACGTGCAGAACCTGCTCATTCCTACCCCGGCGGGTCAGCAGGTACCGCTTTATTTGCTGGCTGATGTTAAACTGGAAGAAGGCCCCTACCAAATCCAACGCGAGGACGCCAAACGCCGGATTATGGTTGGTTTTAACGTAAGGGGCCGGGATGTACAGAGTATTGTAAATGAGTTGCAGCAAAAAATACAACAGAATTTAAAATTACCGCCGGGATATTTTATCGTTTACGGCGGTGCCTTCGAAAACCTGGAAGCTGCAAAAAAGCGATTAACCGTGGCCGTCCCTATTTCCCTGGCGCTCATTTTCTTATTATTATTTTTTGCTTTCCATTCGGTGCGTTACGGCCTGTTAATTTATTCGGCCATACCGCTATCGGCCATTGGCGGTATTTTTGCCCTGGCGCTGCGGGGCATGCCCTTCAGTATTTCGGCGGGCGTTGGTTTTATTGCTTTATTCGGGGTAGCGGTGCTCAATGGCATTGTCATGGTGGCCGAGTTTAACCGGCTAAAGGAAACAGAAGATTTATCGCTGGCCGAAATTGTGCTGGAAGGAACCCGGGTGCGCCTCCGCCCCATCCTGATGACGGCCAGCGTAGCTTCGCTGGGTTTTCTGCCGATGGCTTTAAGCTCCGGGGCCGGTGCCGAAGTACAACGCCCGCTGGCCACCGTGGTAATCGGCGGCTTGCTGGTGGCTACCCTGCTCACTTTGTTTGTGCTGCCGTCCCTTTATATTCTGTTCGGTAAAAAAACCGAAACCAGGATAGATAAAAAGGAACCGGTGCTTACCCCGGCCGTTCTGATTGGCTTTTTGTTGCTGCTCCCTAACCTGGCACAAGCCCAGCAGCCTGTTACCCTGGAAAAAGCAATTGCCAAAGCCTTGGAGCAAAATCTGCCTTTACAAAACGCTCGGCTGCATGCGGCGGCACAGCAGAAGCTGCAAAAAACGGCCTGGGACCTGCCCCAAACCAATATAGTGGGCGAATACGGTCAGATTAACAGTGCCTTCCGGGATAACCGCTTTGGCATATCCCAGGATTTTAAATTCCCGACCTTCTATACCCAGCAGAAACAACTGCTCCAGCACGAGTGGCAGCAGGGAATGCGGCAAACCGAACTGACTGCCTTTAATCTGCAACAGCAGGTGACGCAGGTATTTTACGATATGCTGTATACCCGGGAGAAAAAGAAACTACTGCTGCGCACCGACAGCCTTTATGCTAATTTTCAGCGCAACGCCGAACTGCGCTTTGCCAAAGGGGCCAGCAATATCCTGGAAAAAAATACTGCCCAGACCCAACGCGGTCAGGTACGCCTGCAACTGCAGCAATTACAGCAGGAAATAGTATCCCAGCAACAGCAGTTTCAGGTACTGCTCAACACCGATACGGCTTATGTTCCGGCAGCGTATCCGCTTAAAATGAGTAAACAGAGCCTGCCCGATACCTCCGCGCTGGCCGCTCATCCTTACCTGCAACTGTTGCAGCAACAGCAGCAAGTCAGCCGTGCCCGGACCCAGGTAGAAAAGTCCCGGTTCTTACCAGATTTGCTGGTGGGCTACACCAACCAGAGTTTTGGCGGCTTTCAGAATGTGGCCGGGGTAGAAAAAAGCTATACCACTGCCGATCGCTTTTCTTCGGTGCACCTGGGCATAGGGGTGCCATTATTTTTTGGCGCGCAGCGGGCCCGTCTGGAAGCTGCCCGAATTCAGGAACAGGCTGCCCACAACAGCTACCAAGCCGGCAAACTGGCGCTGGGCACCCAATTGCAAAAGGCATTGGAAAGATTCCGGCTGATATCGGAAACCCTGACCTATTTTGAAACCACGACCTTACCCAGTGCCGCCATTATTATCAAAACGGCCGACCAGCAGTTCAGGGGTGGGGAAATAAATTATTTGGAGTGGGTGCTGCTCACCAACCAGGCCATTACCCTCCAAACGGAATATCTCGACGCCGTCAGAACTTATAACCAAAGTATTCTGGAATTAAATACCCTCACCGGAAGCAGATAATATCATGAAAAATTTATTATATATATTTTTACTGGCTGCTATCCTGCTGGGAGTAGGATGCAGCGCCGAACAACCAACCGAGTCTACCACAAAAAAAAGCCAGCCCGATAATCTGGTACAACTAACGCCGGCTCAGTTAAAAAATGCGGGTATCAGAACCGGAAAACCCGAACGCAAAACCATAGGGGCTGCCCTGCAGGTGAACGGGATTATGGAAGCACCGCCTCAGCGACTGGTATCGGTGAGCGTACCCTTGGGTGGATATCTGAAAAAAACAACTTTGCTGCCGGGTATGCACCTACGAAAAGGACAGCTACTGGCAGAACTGGAAGACCAAGCCTATATTCAGTTGCAACAGGATTACCTGACTGCCAAAGCCCGCCTGGCCTACCTCGAAGAGGAATATAGCCGCCAACGCGATTTGAACCAGAGCAAAGCCACCAGCGACAAAGTATACCAGCAAACCCGCTCGGAATATAGAAGTCAGCAGGTACAATTAAAGGCACTGGCCGAGAGATTGCGGCTGGTGGGCAGCAACCCCAATCAGCTTACCCTAAATAACCTTTCGCGTACCCTGCGCATTTATTCTCCCATTGACGGGTACGTAACGAAGGTAAACGTGAATGTGGGCAAATACGTGGTGCCGACCGACGTGCTATTTGAATTGGTAGACCCACGCGACCTGCACCTGATGCTGACCGTTTTTGAGAAAGACCTTGATAAACTAGCGATAGGGCAAAAAGTATTGGCTTACCGGGCTAACCAGCCCGAGAAAAAGTATCCGGCTGAAATTGTTTACATAGGCAAATCTGTTGCCGACGACCGGGCCGTGGAAGTACATTGCCATTTGGAAAAAGCAGATCCCGGGCTGGTGCCGGGCATGTTTATGAACGCCGAAATTGAAGTGCAGAGCCATGACGCTTATGCTTTACCCGAAGCGGCCATTGTACGGTTTGGCAGCAAGCAATATTTATTCGCCGCTAAAGACAGTGGCATATTCCAAATGGTAGAAGCCCAGACCGGCAACTCCGAACACGGCTATACTGCCTTGGAGCCGGGCCCGGGGCTGCCGCACCCGGAAAACCAGACATTTGTTGTTAACGGCGCTTATGCATTGCTGATGAAATTAAAAAATAAAGCCGAGGAAGAATAAAAGCCCGCACCTTAACACCAGTACGAATTCTGCCGGTTTAATTATAGTACCTTATTTTACAGTACTGTTAAAATATAATTATGCAATTCAAAGAAGATAAAAAATATACGAATAGCCTACAGACCGAGGTAGACGCGGCTTACCTGTATGGGCGGCTGGCAGCAGTAGAGGAAGTGCCCTCCATTGCAAACCTGTTCCGAACGCTATCCGGCATAGAACAGGAGCATGCCTTAAAAATGGCGGAAAAATTAAAGCAGGAAGGTATCCACATTACCTTGCCACCTCCCTCCTGGCGGGCACGGTCCCTTAACCAAATTGGCAGACTGTTCGGGTACGGGTATGTAATCGGGGTGCTGATGGATACAGAAAAGAGCATAACGGTTGCGCAACTGGCACAAAAAGAGAAAAACCAGGTACCCATTTCGGGCGATGAAGCCAATCATGTCAAAATTCTGCAGACCCTGCTAAATAACCAAAGTAAAGTTTCTGGCGAAAATATTGCCCGCATCGAAGGCAAACATAAATCTATCGGTGGCAATGCGTTACGGGCCGCCGTGCTGGGGGCCAACGATGGGCTGGTATCTAACATGAGCCTGGTGATGGGTGTAGCCGGCGCCACCGATGGCGGCAGCGGGGTACTGCTGGCCGGCATGGCCGGCTTACTGGCGGGTGCCCTTTCTATGGCTTTGGGAGAATGGATTTCGGTAAAGAGTTCTCAGGTATTATATGAGCGGCAGATGGAGTTGGAAATGCTGGAGATAGAAAGTAATCCGGCCGGCGAAATGCAGGAACTGGCCCTTATTTATATAGCCAAAGGCATACCCGAAGAACAGGCTTTCCGGATGGCCCAAGAAGCAATATCCGATACCAGCCACGCCCACGAAATATTAGTGAAAGAAGAACTAGGCATCAACGCTGCTGATTTGCAGGGCTCTGCCTGGGAAGCTGCCATCACTTCTTTTCTGCTGTTTGCCATAGGCGCCATTATTCCGGTTATTCCTTTTTTCTACACCACCGGTTTGCCGGCCATTTTACAGAGCGTACTATTCAGTACCGTAGGGCTTTTTATTATTGGTGCAGCAATAACTTTATTTACCGGCAAAAGCATCTGGTTCTCAGGGCTCCGGCAGGTACTTTTTGGGTTAGCGGCGGCAGCCATTACCTACATCATCGGTAAGGTTATTGGGGTAACGATGGCCGGATGAAAATTAGTAATCCTGATGATATTTACTTCATTGTTTGTAAGGAGGTAACTTATAAATCACTTGCAAGTATTTTAAAAAATTGCAAAAAATATGCAAATGACCTGGGTGAAAAAGGCTTTACAATAACACCTACTAATCAATAATTTAAGTTAAAATTATTAAATCGAAACCATTCATGTTAAAGAAATCAATTCTTGGATTATCAATCGTATTCTTAATTATTCAATTCTTCCGGCCGGAAAAAAATATATCTATTCAAGGTCAGTCCCTGGCTTTAAAAAAGCAGTATGTTATTCCGGAAAATGTGGAATTGACTTTCCAAAAAGCTTGTTATGATTGTCATAGCAATAACACCCGTTATCCCTGGTACGCCGAAGTACAACCTGTCGCATGGTTTTTGGCGGATCATGTAAATGATGGAAAAGAGGAATTAAATTTTGATGAATTTTTAACCTATCCTCTCAAGAAGCAAGACCATAAACTGGAAGAAGTAATAGAAACCCAGGAAGAGGATAGTATGCCGCTTTCGTCATATACACTCATTCATCGGGATGCAGTTCTGACCCGGGTTCAAAAAGAAGAAATCATATCTTGGGCAAACCTGACCAGAAGGCAAATTCAATTAAAAAGAAATCAATAATAACTATCTCGCTAAAGCGTTCATAAACATGAAACTTCTATTATATAAGCGAACGTTATTACGCTATACTGTCAGCAGTTAAGTTTAAACTTAGCTTCCCTTAAATACTTGAACGTTATAATATTAAATCATATTAATTATGCACTTAGTTATCCTTTTTATCAGCTTATTATTTTCGGGAGTACCAATTGGTTGGCGTACTGATTTACAGCAAGCAGAGGTGGAAGCAAAAAAATACCATAAACTAATTCTACTTAATTTTTCGGGTTCGGATTGGTGTGGACCTTGCATTAAACTGGAGAAAGATATTTTTGAAAACCAGGCCTTCCAGACCTATGCCGACCAGCACCTGGTGTTGGTGAACGCTGATTTTCCGCGCCTGAAAAAAAACCAGTTAGACCCGAAGCAAAAAGCCCTGAACGAAAAACTAGCCGAAGAATACAACAAAGCCGGTGCTTTTCCGCTTACCTTGCTCCTGGACGCTGATGGGAAGGTAATAATGAAGTGGGAAGGAATTCCGGCTAAAACCGCTTCGAATTTTATTTCTTTGTTGCAAACCAACAGCAAGTGAAAACCGGGGTAACCCTTTACCAGACCACCTCCGGCTTATACCGCCGGGTTCAGAAGCTGATGGGCAACCGTTTTGAACTTACTATTTTGGCTCAGGACGAAGAAAAGGCAAAAGTAAGCCTCGACGCTGCCGTAGCCGAAATCCAGCGGATAGAGAAATTACTCACCACTTTTGCCGATACCAGCGAGACAAATAAAATAAATGCCTTAGCGGGCATCTCTCCTTTTACGCCTTCGCCGGAAGTTTATGAGCTGATTGCCCGTTCGCGGCGAATTTCGGAGCTTACCCAGGGAGCTTTCGACATCACCTACGGGGGAGTAGACAAGAGCCTCTGGAACTTTGATACCAGCCTTAAAAGATTACCATCGGCCGAAGTAGCGCAAGCTTCGGTGCGGCTGGTGAACTACAAAAACGTGTTGCTGAATCCGAAAGAAAAAAGTGTTTTGCTGAAATACCCCGGCATGCGTATTGGGTTTGGCGGTATTGGTAAAGGTTATGCTGCCGAACGGGCTAAGTTGGTTTTGCAGCAATTGGGCATAAAAAGCGGTATTGTAAACGCCGCCGGTGATTTAACAGCCTGGGGCAACCAGCCCAATGGCCAGCCCTGGACCATTGGCATCGCCGACCCGGATGCGGCGCAAAAGCCTTTCTCTAAGTTCAACATTACCGGTATGGCCGTAGCTACCTCCGGCAACTACGAAAAATTTGTAATAATTAACGGTAAAAGGTACAGTCATACCATTAATCCCAAAACCGGTTTACCCGTAACCGGTATCAAAAGTGTAACCATCCTTTGCCCCAATGCCGAACTGGCCGATGCCATGGCTACGCCCGTGATGGTGATGGGGGTTAAAGTAGGCTTGGCGCTCATCAACCAGATGAAAAACATTGCCTGTATTTTAGTAGATGACCAAGACCGTATATTTTATTCTGACAACATAAGACTTACCGCATGATTTTTAGTAAACGCCCGCTCCTATTGCTCCTACCATTGGTGGCCGGATGCCTCTTTTCCTGCCAGTCGGTGAAGGAGTATAACAAAATGTATCTGAACGATGCCGAGATGGGTTTATCGGCCCGTAAAGTGGAGAAAACCGAGATGAACTATTTGTTGTACCGCGAGGGCGCTTCGGGGGCTAACGGCGGCAAGACCGGCGGTGGCTGCGGCTGCAATTAATTAAAGCCTGAAGACCATGCAAAAAATCTGCCTGAGCGCCTCCCTTTTCTTTCTCTCCATCCTTAGCTCATTCTCCCAAACGGCCCCACCCGATTCTGATTCTTTTAAAAGCCGAAAATTGAAGGCAGAAGAAGTAAACTTTGTTTCGAGTTATTACAACCAGGATGGAGACAACTCAGCCGTTACGGGTGGTATCGGTACCGAAAAGCTAACGGATATTTCTTCGGTTTTTGATATTTCCCTTACGCGAACCGATCTCCGGAACCGCTTACATACGCTGCGATTAGAGGCCGGCATCGACCATTACACTTCGGCTTCCTCGGACCGGATAGATCCCAATACCATTTCTTCCGCCTCGGCTTCGGATAACCGTTTTTACCCGGGTGTTACCTGGACCCGGCTGGATGCAGAAAAGCACTACACCTTGGGAGCTAGTTTATCCATGTCGCGGGAGTACGATTACTTCTCTAAAGGCGCCAGTTTTAATTTTAGCCAGTTTTCCAAGGATCATAATCGGGAATTTGGTTTAACCCTTGGCGCGTATTTAGACACCTGGAAGATTATTTACCCCATCGAACTGCGCACCTTGGCCACCAGTACCGGCCTGATTCCTAACCCGGAGGCTTCCGGCTCCAAACCCCGCAACTCCTACAATGCTTCTTTTGTGCTGACGCAGGTTATTAATAAACGGATGCAGCTATCTTTGCTATTGGACCTGGCTTTCCAATCGGGCCAATTGGCAACGCCTTACCAGCGGGTATATTTCCAGGATAAGTCGGTGCACGTAGAGCATCTGCCCGCGCAACGTTTAAAAATTCCGGCGGGTATACGGTTTAACTATTTCGCTACCGATCGGGTGGTTCTCCGGTCGTTTTACCGCTTTTATACCGATGATTGGGGCATTACGGCGCATACCGCTGAATTAGAAGTTCCTTATAAATTAACCCCATTTTTATCGCTGAGTCCTTTTTACCGGTTTTATACCCAAACCGCGGCTGATTATTTTGCCGGGTACCAGCAACATGGGATGCAGCAGGCGTTTTATACCAGCGATTACGACTTATCTGCCTTCAACAGCCATTTGGCCGGACTGAACCTGCGGCTAAATTCCGCCTCGGGCATACTGGGTATAAACAAGCTGAATACGGTAGAAATCCGGTACGGCCATTATAACCGCAGCAATGGCTTAATTTCTAATTCCATTACATTAGGAGTTACTTTGAAATAGAACTTCTGTTTTGCCGTAGTTTTTTCATCTATTAAGTATTTAAAGCTAAATATTTTAGCCTATGTGGCTTTATAGATTTCTGTGTTTCTTACCATAATTAAGGCTGCTTCATTTATGCATGTTAACTAGAGTATTACCAATATCCGGTACCCCAAAACACCTCCATTTTACTAATTCAAAACTATCACAAACCTTGGAATTTAATATTCAAATTGATATATATCATATAACACTCTAACGGTAGTCATAAAACAGAGCAGGGGTAATTCGTAGCTTTGATAAAGGGCAAGAAATTGTAATAACTGGTAAGTGAAGGTTGAATTTATTGCCGGAAGAATAAATTTTAAACCTAATACCTTTATGAAAACGATCCTGCTTCCCACCGATTTTTCTCCTAATTCAGCTAATGCAGCGAAATACGCCGCAGCATTAACTTCTCAAATAAAGGGCAAACTATTGTTAGTGCATGTGTTAGGCCCCGAAACAGCTGCCACTTCCGAAGGAGGAGTAATTTCCCTGCCGCCGGATATTCGCCTCGAACTTTTTTACCAGAATAAGCTCCTTAAATTATCAAAACAGTTAAGATTAGATTACGGCTTTCTTTTTGAGCTGGAAACGATGTGTGTACAGGGGGCTATACCGGAAGAACTAAACAAGATAATCCAGCGAAAGAAAGTTGATTTAGTTGTGATGGGAACCAAGGGCGCGAATGGTTTTTTAGAAAAACTCTCGGGAACTACTTCTGCCGGTTTTATGAAAGAAGCTGGTTCTCCTGTACTCATTATTCCGGGAAATGCCCGGTTCCAGAATATTAAAAATATTACTTATGCCTCGAATTTTGAAAAAGACGAAACTATTTTTCTGCAACAGCTTTTGCAGTTTACCCAACCATTTTCTCCCGCTATCTCTATCTTAAATATTAAGAGCGATGACCAAATCGATCTGGTTTGCGACAACCAAATTTTAGAGGAAATTCAAACTCAATTTCCAGAGCAGTTTTTTAATATTTTCCAGGTGGAGGCAGACGATGTGGTTAAGGGCATTCACCAATTCATAACACAAAGTCAGGCCGATATTCTGGCGGTATCCATCCCGGGTAAACCTTTTCTGGAGGAATTATTCCACCGGAGCATCAGTCGGCAACTGGCTTATACCAGCCAGATTCCACTATTGGCTTTACCGGCCCGGCCATTTAAATTATCTGCTCCGGCAAAATCAGCCAGGCTCGCTAGTCAGCCCGCGGTCTAGGATACCTTTCCGATAACCACTACTCTAACCAAAAGCCTGGGAAATAAATTTAAAAACCGGATTGCTGGTGAACCAGGAATATTACGAATATATGAATTAAGCTAAAAGGGTCCGGCGATTAAGATGATGCAACTGTTCAGAAGATATCAGTTTTTGTTTCTTTCGATATTTAGCCTGCTATGGCCATTATCCGCAAGCTGCAACCCATCTCCGGCCCAAAAGCTTTCCAAAGCTCTGCTGCAGTATCAGCAATTGGCTCTTCTAAATGAATGGGCTACTTTTCCTAAAGATTTGTGTTTACGGCCGAACGACACGTTGGATTTTATACTGAATTTGCGCAAAAATCTTTTATTAACGGGTGACTTAGAGAAAAAGGTAAATTCAGCGAATAACTTTTTTGATCCCGCCTTAACCATGGCGGTAAAAAAATTTCAGCGTCGGCACAATCTGGCCTCGGATGGCATTGCCGGCCAGCAAACCATAGAAGCGTTGAACATTACGCCGGCACAACGGGTGCAACAGATTCAGCTAAATATAAAAAGATGGCAGGCTGACTCTGCCTTGATGGTGCAGCCCCACGTGCTGGTGAATATTCCGGATTATACCTTGCAGTTAATAGGCAAAGCCCACCATACGATTTGGCAAACAAGGGTAATTGTTGGGCAAACGCTGAAGGGGTTTAGCACCACCATAATGGCTGGCAATATTACCTACCTGGTTATTAATCCAGGGTGGCATATTCCCCAAAGTATTATTCTGCGCGAAATTATACCTATTCTGAAAGCCGATCCGGCGTACCTCACCCGTAACCACATGACCTTATACCGGTTAAACGGCTCCCGGAGCATCAAAACATCTGCCGAAGCCATTAATTGGTTTACGTTTAATCCTATTAATGAACCTATCCGGATTGTGCAGGAACCCGGGCCGTGGAATGCTTTAGGCAATTTAAAATTTATTTTCCCGAACGAGAACAATATTTATTTACACGATACTCCTTTTAAGGCCTTATTTGAGCAACCGGTGCGCACCTATAGCCACGGTTGCATTCGGGTTGAGCACCCGCACACGCTGGCAACTTACTTACTAAGTACTAATTGGCAGAACCCGGTTGAACTTACCAGTATAAGGCAGGAAAAAGAATTAAATAAAATAATGCCCTTACCTAAGCCGGTACCTGTAAAGATAGGCTATTATACCTGTTGGGTAGATGCTGCCGGAGATTTACAGTTCCGGAAAGACATTTATAAACTGGATAACCTGAACCAGAATTTCCCTCTAAAAACCAGTTTACCTGGGCCGGAGGTAAAAGTACCAACCGAAACAAAAGTTTGATAAAGCTAGCTTCCCCTAATTACCTTAACCTAATAACAGGCAAAAGCGGTTTAAACTGATTTTATTTTAATCATAATATTTATGGCAACCCCTACTCTTGAAAGTGATCCTAAAAGCAGCCTGAAAGCTAATGCTCAGGCCAATGCAGAAACCTATTTTCTGGAGGGGCCTCATGCACGCGAAAATGAGCTTAAATTTTTATTCAGTGTAGTACTCGATTTTTTTCATGGCTTTAGAGTGCTGCACTTTGTGGGACCCTGTATTACCGTTTTTGGTTCGGCTCGTTTTACGGAAGAGCATTCGGCTTATGCTCAAGCGCGGGCCACCGGTGCCGGGTTAGCCCGGTTAGGTTTTACCGTAATGACGGGCGGAGGTCCCGGCATTATGGAAGCCGCTAACCGCGGTGCCAAAGAAGCAGGCGGCCGGTCGGTAGGCTGCAATATTATCTTACCGCATGAACAAAATCCAAACCCGTATTTAGACAGATGGATAAATATAAAGTACTTTTTTGTGCGAAAAGTACTGCTCTCCAAGTATTCTTATGGTTTTGTGGTTATGCCGGGTGGTTTTGGCACCCTCGATGAATTATTTGAAGCGCTTACACTTATCCAGACTAAAAAAATGCCCAGGTTCCCGGTAGTGGTTTTAGATACAGTTTACCATGCCAACCTTCAGCAACACCTGATACACATGCTCAAAGCGCGTACCATTCAGCCAAAAGACCTGGATTTAATACTATTTACTGATTCGGTGGAAGAAGCCTTAGCCCATCTGGAAAAATATGCTATTGGTCCTTTCGGATTGAAACGCCGGAAACCAAAGCCGATTAGCTGGCTTGGTGAATCCTGATCCGAGAAGAAGGAATCGAAAAACTAGCGCGCTACTTCTTTAAACTTGTAATACTAACAGGTAAGGTCTTTAGAATAAAATTAATTACCGGGCAATTGTACTAACTCAAACCAGTAATTATGGAGGGTTTTGGTTAATTCTACGAGCAAGGCAAAAGTTACTGGCTTTACAATATATGCGTTTGCGCCTAAATCAAGCGTTTTCAGAATGTCTTCTTCGGCCTTTGAAGTAGTTAGTACCACTACCGGAATTAAGCGTAAAACCGGATCAGCTTTCATCTCTTTTAACACTTCCCGCCCGTCTTTCTTCGGCATATTTAAATCTAAGAGCACCAAACCAGGCAGCGGATACTTTTCTTTATTCGAAAATTTTCCTTTGTTGTACAGATAATCTATTAATTCCTCGCCGTTTGGCACAAAGTACAAAGAATTTTGTATCTGGTTTTCTTCTACGGCCTCCTCTATTAACATGCAATCTTCTGCATCATCATCAGCTATCAGAATTATTCTGTTTGGCTTAATTTCATTCATTACCCTAATGCTAATTTATTCTTCCCTTTTAATTATCACAAATATAAAGAAGTCCTATTACTTCAGTTCCTAAAAAAACTATACGGCAATATCGAATTTTCTATTAAAAGGTTAACTCTGATACCCACCGCTTGCTTGTAGCCTTTTTTCTAGAACTACTTAATATTGTTGGTTTGCTTTTTAGGTAATCCTTTATAAAATAGCCCTCTTACTTTTCTGCTAAATATAATTTATCTTTCTAATAAACTAAATGCTATTTTTTTCATTTATCTGCTTTATAATAATTTTATAACACACTCAAAAATTTTATAACACACTCAAAAGATATGGTATCAGATATTCTGGAACAGAGTCAGGTAGCAG
>NZ_BJYS01000052.1 GCF_007991635.1 Adhaeribacter aerolatus
AGGGGTGGATTATAATGTCCTAAGTCTCTGAAACAATAAACCTTACAGTTGCTTAACTGCCATTAAACAAAAGCTGAAAAAGATTCAGACCATTAAAATAGTCTGAATACTTCTTCAGCTTTAAAATAGATTACCTTCAGCGGATTACAATACCTCCGTTAGATCTTCGTAATATTCTAAGCCCAAATGCGTTATCAGGTCTTCGCCCATTAAGTGGCGCAAGGTATTTTGCAGTTTAATAAGTTGCTTAAAAATATCGTGCTCGGGGTGTAAACCGGGAGCAGTTTGCGGCGATTTAAAATAAAAAGATAACCACTCCTGAATGCCCGACATACCGGCTCTTTTTGCCAGGTCGCTGAATAAAGCCAAGTCCAGCACGAGGGGGGCAGCCAGAATTGAATCGCGGCACAGGAAGTTTACTTTTATTTGCATTTGGTAACCCATCCAACCAAAAATATCAATATTGTCCCAGCTTTCTTTATTGTCGCCGGCCGGTGGGTAATAGTTAATTCTTACTTTATGGTAAATATCGCCGTATAATTCCGGGTTTGTTTCGGGCTGAAAAATATCTTCCAGCACACTTAACTTAGAAACTTCTTTCGTTTTAAAATTATCCGGATGATCCAGTACATAACCATCGCGGTTACCTAAAATATTAGAGGAAAACCAGCCTTTTACGCCCAAAGCCCGCGCCTGTAGGCCAGGGGCCAAAATTGTTTTCATGAGGGTTTGCCCGGTTTTAAAATCTTTACCGCCAATGGGGGTGTTGGTTTGCTTGGCCAACTCAATTAAAGCCGGAATATCGCAGGTTAAATTAGGTGCACCATTCATAAACGGAACGCCCAGTTTAATGGCCGCGTAAGCATAAATCATAGAAGGGGCAATAGCCGGATTATTATTACGTAAACCTTCTTCGAAGCTTTCGATGGTTTCATGCGCGGCCGAAGGCTCCAGGTATATTTCAGTTGATCCGCACCAAACCAATACCATGCGGGAGCAATCGTTGGCCTCTTTAAAATTCTCAATGTCGTCCATCACCATCTGGGCCAAATCGGCTTTGGTAGCGGCTTGCTTTATATGATCTCCATCCAGGTTAGACACATACGACCGATCGAAAACTGCTTTCATCGGCTTGATGGCTTCCAGTTCGGACTTTACGGCGTGCAGCATCATGGGCTCAATAACCTTGGCTTTCAGGGCTGCTTCAAACACATTATCGTTATACACATCCCAACCACCAAAAACAATATCATTCAGGTCGGCCAGGGGTACAAAGTCTTTAATTTTAGGATTGCGGTTTTCGGTTCTCTTTCCTAACCGAATATTGCCCATCTGGGTTAAAGAGCCAACGGGCTGCGCCAGGTTCTTTTTTACGGCTTCTACCCCGGCAATTAGCGTGGTGGCAACCGCACCCAAACCAGGTGTTAATATACCAAGCTTTCCTTCTGCTTTTTCTATGGTATTGTGCATGTGTTTTGTTTTTGAGTAATAAAACTAAATATATCCGTTGGCTGAAATATTCCCAAAATAGCCAAATTATTCATTGTTAAACCTGCTTTTGCATCATTAATTTATTAATAAAGAAAAACAGGACAACTTAAAGCATTATATTATTATTTGCTGCATTAAAAATACTTCAAGCATACGAGTTTAAAATCAGTTAATTTTTCTACTTCTGACTTGATATTTAACTAATTAGCCGATATTAAACATAATTTTAAATATCGAATAGGAATGTTATTAAAATCTGGTAGTTTGGCAAATTGCCAATGCCTATTGCAAATAATAATTGCAGCAATCGCTTAAACCGAATCTAATCGAAAAAGTTTTATAAAATCTTAGTTAAACCAAGGCTTATGATTTACCATACTTCTATTCCGTTATTCCAGATTAATTGTTTCACTGGGGCAAACTAAATATTCAGTTCGCCGGTATGGTTTAACAGCAATATTTGGGCTGTTTCGGCGTAAACCTGAACAATACTGACCGAAGCCGGACTTATTTCGAGCCGTTGAAACATATCGAGGTGAATACCGGCAAAGTAGGCCACGGCAGCCTTAATTAAATCTGAATGGCTCACCACCGCCACCGTTTCGTTCGGGTGCTGATTTGTTAATTTCAAAAGACCGGCAACCATGCGGGTTTGGGCTTCCAGCATTAACTCGCCGCCCGGAATGCGCGTGCCGCTGCGGAAAGAATTAAAGCGGTTAAATTGCTGCTCATCGGCTAAACTCTCAAAAGCCGCATCTGTCCACTCCCCAAAATTCATCTCCAGAAAATGTTCATCAATTATAGGCCGGAGGTTTAATATTTTGGCAATGGGGGCGGCGGTTTCTAGGGCTCGCTCCAAGGGGCTGCTGTAAACAGCCGCTATAGCAGAACCAGTGAGGCGCTGCGCTAATTTTTGCGCCTGCTCCTGCCCTGCTGGATTCAACGAAACACCGGACAAGCGGCCACTCAGTCGTTTGCCAACCGAATCGGTGGTGGCATGCCGAATCAAAAGAAACTTGGTCATTTAGTAGGCTTAGTTTACTCTTTTTACTTATTTTCTCTTCCAAATTGCCAGTTATTCTTTTAAAATAAATATTTAACTCCTATATATTTTAACCTTTAAAAGCAAGTACCGCGTTTTCAGGTATTTAGTTTTAAGGTTAACTGTACCCCGGTTAATTTAATATTTATAATTAAAACCAAACCGGTACTTCTTGCGTTGGCAATGGACCAAAGCGCAAAACCAGGCATATACAAATATTCCGACCCAATTGTAAAGCTGGTAATGGCCAAACTTAATATATCTAACTTTATTCAGAAATAAATTGGATCATACGCATAAAAAGATTCCTCTTAAAATAGGTGTCTTAACTTTTCACCGTTGTATAAATTATGGTAGTTACTGGCAGGCCCGCTGTTTAACCGAAGGGCTGCAGGCCCGCGGACACCACGCCGAAATCCTCGACCATGATTCGCCGCGGGTAAACCAGACCGAATGGACTTGCGCCTTTCAACCGGTTTTGCCTACGTCCGTTCCAAAATCAGATTACCCGCTTTACCGCGAAAAAATCCTTAAGTTCTTCCAAATATTCCCCACGCTGCCTTTATCCAGGCGCTTTGATTTAGAAAATCCGGCCGCCATGGCAGAATACGATTTAGTAGTGGTGGGCAGCGATGAAGTTTGGAATTTATCGCATCCGTGGTTTGGGGGTTGCTCGTTGTTTTACGGCGATGGCCTGAAAACCGACCGTCTGATTTCTTACGCCGCTAGTTTTGGCAATTACGATGCCGCTTGGGGCATGGAACCCGCCTGGGCCGAAAAACTCCGGAAGTTTGACATGATTTCGGTAAGAGATGAAAACTCGCAGCTAATAATTAAAAATGCCCTTGGTTTTCAGCCCGAAATGGTGTTGGATCCGTGCCTGCAGTTTCCGGTAATACCGAACGAAAGAAGTTTAGACCATTTGCCGCAACAATACGTGGCCGTTTACGGGCACAACTTCACTGAGTCTTTTGCCCGCGAAATCCGGAACTGGGCCAGTACCCGCAAGCTTCCGCTGATTAGCATTGGCTACCGGAACGATTGGGCCGATGAGCAATGGCTTACCGCCGATCCGCACGATTTTGCGCAATTCATGGCTCGCTCTGAAGCGGTGGCCACCAACTTCTTCCACGGTTGCGTATTTGCCCTCCGTAATGCTAAACCCTTTGTTTGCGAATCGACACCTTACCGGCGGCATAAATTACAAGGCTTAATGACTAAAATTGGCGGCGAAAAACACTTGCTGCCGGAAGGCACCCCAACCGAAGTTTATGGTGCCCGGTTAAACGAACCTTTTGATGCCGAAATAACTCAGAAAATTGAGCGCCTGCGGCAAACTTCCAGTGCGTACCTCGATCGGGCTTTGGGTCTTAAACAACCGCAATTCGCATGATAAAACCACTTAGCCCAAAAGATATTGTTTCGTCGGGTTTGTGTATCGGGTGCGGAAGCTGCGTAGCGCAAGCTAATTTGCCCGGTACCCAAATGAAGTTTGATGGTTACGGGGAATTAAAACCTACCGGCGCCTCGGCGTGGTACCAGCGCCCATCCGAAAGCTTTACCCGCACCTGTCCTTTTTCGCCGGCCGCCAAAAACGAAGATTATTTAGCCACCAATCTTTACCCGCTGGCTAAACACCAGGATGCTGCCATTGGGCGCTTTCAAACGGCTTACGTGGGTTACGTAGCCGAAGAAGAATTTCGGTTACAGGGCAGTTCGGGCGGCATGGTTACGTGGGTGGCTAATGAATTACTGCGGCAAGGCTTAATCGATGGGGTTGCCCACGTGGTAGCGGCTAAAGATCCGCAAACCGAAGGCCGGTACTTTCACTACCGCATTTCGCGTACCGAAGCCGAAATCCAGGAAGGTGCCAAATCGCGTTATTACCCAATAGAATTAGCGCAAATATTGCAAACCATCCGGGAAGTGCCCGGCCGCTATGCTGTTATCGGCGTGCCTTGCTTTATTAAAGCCGTGCAGTTGCTCCGGAACGAAGATCCACTCTTTATGGAACGCATTCCGTTTACGCTGGGGCTTTTTTGCGGTCACATGAAAAGCGCCCGTTTTATCGAAAGTTTTGCCTGGCAAATGAATATTCCGGTAAAAGAAATTCAGCAGGTTGAATTTCGCCATAAAGATCCCAACCGTCCGGCCAACTGGTATAATGCCCAGCTCACTTTACGCGATGGCAGTACGGTTAACCGCGATTGGTGGCATTTGAAAGATGGCGATTGGGGCGCAGGCTTTTACATGAACTCGGCCTGCAATTTCTGTGACGATGTGGTGGCCGAAACGGCTGATATTTCGTTTGGCGATGCCTGGGTTGAACCTTATTCTTCGGATGGTAAAGGTACCAACGTGGTGGTGGTTCGCTCGCCGGTAGTAGAACAACTGGTTGCCGCCGCTATTCAGGCCGGCCGCCTGCAATTAGATACCGTTGACAATAAATTTGTAGAACAAACGCAAGCGGCCGGCTTCCGGCAACGTCGCGAAGGTTTGGCTTACCGGCTTACCTGGTCGCGGCAGGGCGTACAGCCGCGTAAACGCGTCAGCCCCGATTCGCAAACACTAACCCGGCAACGTAAAATTATTTACCGGGTGCGTAGCTTTATTTCGGCGGGCAGCCACCGGGTATTCTCGTACGCACGCCGGTTGCAAAAACCACAACTTTACTTTCTGTGGGCCCGCCTGGTAGCGGCAGTGTATCACGGTTTGGCTTACCACCAAGGCAATTTCAGCGAAATGAAAAAGCGTTTTGCGCAATTAAAAGGATAGGAAAAGGCAGGGACAAATCCTGCCTTTTTGGTTCTACAATTTTAAACGAGAAGTACTATTCGGGGGAATATTTTACCAAATAGTGAAGGCTGTTTTGGGCAAGGACTTCCAGCTCGCCTGCTACCCGCAGGATAAGGCTTTCCCAGTCGCCCGCACGTTCCTGCCGGAAGAGCCGCATAGTTGGATACCAGGGACTATCTTCCCGATTATCCATCCAGCGCCAATCGGCTTCGGCGTGCAGCAACGTCCAAACAGGTACCCCCAGCGCTCCGGCTAAATGAACCGGCATGGAATCAACGGAAATTATTAAATCTAAACTGCTTACCACACGGGCAAACTCGTACAAACTAAACTCGCCGGGGTTAATGCCAAACCCGTTCTGCCACCCCGCCGCTTGGGCATTGGCCTGAAGAATATAAAGCTTAATGCCAGGAACATTGGCGAGCGGCGCCAGCAGTGGAAAAGGAACAGCGCGTTGCTCATTCCAATCACCCGGTTTCCAAACCAGTCCAACGGCTAAATGCCCGTTTTCTGACGAGAGTGGTTGTGGCGGCACCTGCAAATACGGGATATCCAAAGGTATGGTATTCAGAGTAGTTCGGAAAATATGGGGCAATTCCATTATTTCCACATCTATGTCATACTCCACTTCGGGAGTGCCATCGTGCAGCGGCAGTAGTTCGTCAATGCCTTGTGCGGTTTCTAAAATTGGAATGAGTGGTGCCTGGGCCCATACAATTACTTTGGCAGCAATAGCTTTTAACAACGGTGCGTACCGGATAAACTGAATAGTATCGCCCAGGCCATGATAACAGCGTACCAGCACCCGCTTGCCTTCGAACGAACTACCGTCCCAAATATATTGAAGATGCCGCGGCCAGTGCCAGCAGGGCTGGCCGGCCCTAGATTGCAGCACCTTATCGCTAAAATGCCAGGCTTCCTCAAACGCACCACTCCGCATACAACGCATCCAATAATCTGACGTGTCCTCCTGCTTATCCTGACTCATTCGGGTTTTAGTTGGGTATTATTTTTACGATTAATTATTAGGCTGAATTAAAAATAGAATGATTTTTAAGCGTAACGGCGCATCATAGTCACGCAAAAATCGGCAAATTCTTCTACTTTTTGGGGCGGCGAGGTATGATGCGGCTGAATACCTCTGGATTCGGGCGTAAAGCAGAACGTTACGGTTAAATCAAATTCTTCCAACTTTTTCATAACATGGTCAAACCATTTATCGGCATCCGGCCGAAGCCAATCGGCCCAGCTTAAACCAGTACGCAGGCGTTTTACGCCTAATTTTCGAAGCCAATCTACGGCTGCATCCAACCGGTGATCTTCAAAATGGAACCATTGGCAAATCCCAAACTCGGGGGTATAATCCGAAAAATGCTTTAGTGCCAGTTTAGGTGTGCCATCTTCGCGCAGCAATCCCATGTGAAAGTGGCGGTAATACGAAGAGCCTTCGGCTTCGCGGTGGCGGGTAGTTGCTTCCCAGGTGCGAGGCAAATCGTACAGGCTGTACCAATGCGCCCGGTCCACGCGGCCCATTAACAATTCGGCAGTTCGGCGCAAACCAAACTCCTGCACTTCTTCTGCCCCAAAGCTCGAAATACCCACTTCGGTTACCCAAACAGGCAAGTTAGTTACTGCCTCAATTTCGGCTATTTTATCGGGCCATTCGTGTATTTGCCAGAGATTCCAGTCGAGCGGAAAGCCGTGTACAGCTACAGCATCCAGGTTTTCGAGCGCGCCGTGTTTTTCTAATTTTTTAATAAAATGCGGGTCAATGGGCGAAATACCACCCAGCACCCTTAAAATTCCCGGATTTTCGGCTTTTACGGCTTCCGCCGCTATTCTTACCATGTTACCGAAAATCTCCCATTCTGGATCAATTTCAAATGCCCAATGCGATTTATTATTTGGTTCATTCCAAAACTTAACTGCTTCAATCATATTTTAATTTGTGTCGGTTTATTCGCCGAATCACCATACGGAGATTATGCCCGGCAGTTCGGCGCGGCGGCAAATATAAAATCATTCCTGGGTTAGAATCTCAAATAAAGCACCTCTCTTCTTTACTTCAACCGCTAAATAAAACCTTAATACTAAAATTATACCGTTCCGCTGGGTTAGATCAACAAAAGGTAAACTCCTGGCTTTACACCAAGTGTAAGCTTCCTTTAATTAGGACCAATTAGAAGTAAAGTAAAATATCCATTTTAAGGATAAAGCAAAAAGCTACTACTAACGCTATAGGTACAACGACATTTCCCGCAGCTACCTGGCTCTTCTGTAATTGAATTGGGTTATCACGTGCCCTTGCTAATCTTTTACCCAACAATGCAGGCTTCGGTAATCAACGCCACCTTCATCGGCCACTTTTATATAGCTCATATCATTAGTGAGATACCTGGCAACAATACGCTCTTCTACGTCTTTTTCTTTCATTTCTGTTAACTTTTTTGTCAACCTATATTTAGGACAAGACAAAGATTAATTCTGATCAAAATCATAAACTACCTAAATTAAATTAACCATAAAAAATATTTAAAAGTCTGTTGACCTTTGAAAGAATACGCAATAAATAAGTGTATGATGATTGTCTTTGCCCATAATTTACCAAGCGTTAAGGAAACCCCACAGATAACTAAGGAGGAAGTACTACTCTTATGCCACTAGTTACTCGCTAGTATAATACCTTCCTCCTTAACTTATAAAATAATTTTATATGATGCGCACTTAACTCACCTTTCAAACAACTTTAAAAAATGTAAAATTAAGAACAATAAGCTTTGATGGCATTAGATGCTACCGAGCTACCTAAAGACATGGGTATTGCTTCACTTTTCAGAAGGGCAACCTACTTAATTATGTTTTAAGTATTTACGCTTTACCTGCTAAACCTTAATGGTAAAAAGTACTTAATCAAAATTGATAATTAACTCCTTCGATTCTCCCCCAAAGAAGCTTTAAAGTAGAATTAATAAATCAAAATTTAAAAATTAAAAACATGAAAAATTTAGAACAATTCGGCTTAGTGGCATTAGATGCTGCTGAATTACAACAAGTACAAGGTGGTAGCTTGATAGATATAGCTATTGATTTTATAAAAGGTGCATTAGGCGGTGACAAAAAACCTATTGTAGTTGAGTGTCAAGGTCCTTGTAAAGTTACAATTCCACAGTAATAAATTCAGAGAGAAGGTGGATATCTATCCGCCTTCTCTCTTTAATTCTAACCTTATATAAAATAAAAATTAAAAACATGAAAAATTTAGAACAATTTGGCTTAGAAGTATTAGATGCTGCTGAGTTACAACAAGTACAAGGCGGAGTAACTGAAGGTGGCTGCATCCAACCTTTTCCTTTTCCTTTTCTACCTCACTACCCTTATCCACCCTTTAACCCTACCCCGCCTTTTGATTATCCTACTCCTATACGTCCAGTTTTTTAAACTCGGCATGTCTTTCTTTAATTACCAGAAGTACATAAAATATTAACTACATATACGATAATTGCTGAATTGATTGTGTACTTCTGCCTCACAAACCACAGGAGCATTTAACAAGATGCCTTTATAAATAGCTTGCTTAAAGAATATAAGTAGGCTATTTATAGGTTCTATTTTCTTAGGTGCTTTTGTCTTCTGTCCTTTTCAATACCTTAAAATTAGGATAAAAATAATTTAGGTTAATCTTATCGATCCACTGATTATATCTTGTTTGTTATGCAAAATCAGCTTTATCCATCGGATGTGATTGAGTACAGCGCCGAAAGCTACTTAGGGACTATTTCCACGCGTAGTCAGGCTATCTATGTTGCTATCCTGGGCGGAATAATCCTGGCCTTTCTCAGTTTGCCTTTCATCTCTATGGATGTGGTCGTACGTACCAACGGTATTATTCGCCCTATAGCTGATAAAAGCGAACTTAAACCGTTTGTGGCCGGCACTATTGCTGCCGTGCTGGTCAAAGAGAATCAATACGTGCGCCGTGGGCAAGTAATGTTGCGGCTGCAAACTGATGGGTTAGATACCAGAATTCGGCTAAACCAAGCCCAGCAAGTACAAAAAAAACAGCACCTAAAAGACCTTTCCCGTCTGGTGGCTCTCGATACCACTTCTTTATTAAGAGCCAGAAAGTTACAATCTCCACTCTACCAACAGCAATATACCCAGTTTGTCCAGGTTCTTTCCCAACATCAAAATACGCTACGTAAGAAGCAGCAGGAACTTACCCTAACGCAAACTTTATTCCAGGAAAAAGTAGTAGCCAGGCAGGAATACGATGATAAGCAATTTGAATTGCGCAGCAGCCGGTCGGCTTACCTGGCTGCCATGGAGCAACAGCTTAGCCAGTGGCAGGCTGATTTAACCACTCATACCTTTTCCTTCACCGAACTCCAAGCCCAGGAAAAGGAACTTCAGCAGCAGAAAGAATTTTATACAATTCGCGCCCCAATCGCGGGCACGTTGCAACAGTTTACGGGAAAGTACGCGGGCAGCTACTTACAGGGGGGCGAGATGGTTGGGGTAATTTCGCCAGATTCCGGATTAATTGCGGAGTGCTATGTCTCTCCCAAGGAGATTGGTCAAATCCGACTAGGTATGCCAGCTACTTTCCAAATAGATGCATTTAATTATAATGAATGGGGGTTGTTAAAGGGGCGGGTAACGGACGTGGCCCATGATGTGGTACTATTGAATAACCAGCCGGCTTTTAAAATCACCTGCCAATTAGATGACACCTACTTACAGCTACCCAATGGCTATCGGGGCAACCTGAAAAAAGGCATGACGCTACAGGCCCGATTTTCCTTAACCCAGCGGAGTCTCTTGCAACTGCTTTTCGACAAAGCGGATGACTGGTTAAATCCTTTACAGGCAACACAGTAATATTTCTTTATCAGAATAGCTAAACAATCAATTCCTTCGCCAGCCATTCTTTTTAGCCCTGCCTACAAGAATACACCTTTCTTATTTAAAACCTTTAGCCATGAAAAAGCATATCCAGGTTAAACAACACGATATCACCGACTGCGGCGCCGCTTGCCTGGCTTCGGTGGCGGCCCATTATCATTACCACTTACCCCTTAGCCGTATCCGGCAGTATGCCTCTACCGATACGAAGGGAACCAATGTGCTGGGTATGATTGAAGCAGCCACCCGGTTAGGGTTTACAGCCAAAGGGGTAAGGGGTACTTTGGAGAGTCTCTTTAAAATTCCTCTTCCAGCCATTGTCCACGTCGTAGTTAAACAAGAACTCCACCATTTTATGGTTCTCTACCAGGTAAAGGCAAAGTACGTGTTGGTGATGGACCCAGGGGATGGGATAATGCACCGGTTAAGCCACGAAGCGTTTAAAAACCAATGGACCGGGGTTTTGATATTACTATTGCCTGATACCCAGTTCAAGACAGGCAATGAGAAAACTTCGGTTCTCACCCGGTTCTGGCAGTTAGCCCAGCCCCATCAGGCCGTGTTGCTGCAAGCATTTGTAGGAGCAGTGCTTTATACCGTGCTGGGTCTCTCCACCTCTATCTACGTGCAAAAAACAGTTGACTATGTACTAGTAGGGGGCAACAAAAACTTGCTTAATTTAATGAGTGTAGTCATGATTTTGTTACTGTTGCTGCAACTGTTGATTGGCACCATCAAAAGTATTTTCGCCTTGAAAACCGGCCAGCAAATGGATGCCCAGTTAATTCTGGGCTATTACAAGCATTTGCTGACCCTGCCCCAAACTTTCTTTGACAGCATGCGGGTCGGGGAGATTATCTCCCGGATAAATGATGCCGTTAAAATCAGAACTTTTATTAATGATGCCGCGCTAAACTTAGTTGTCAATGTTTTTATTGTGCTCTTTTCCTTTGGGCTGATGTTTACTTACTACTGGAAACTGGCCCTGATGATGCTGATTATTATTCCCTTCTACGGGCTGATTTATTTTATTACCAATAAGCTCAACAAGAAAGTACAACGAAAGCTGATGGAAGATTCTGCGGAGTTGCAAACCCAACTGGTAGAATCGTTGAATACCATGGCCACTATTAAAAGGTTTGGCCTCGAATCTTATGCCAATTTAAAAACCGAAACAAGTTTTATCAAGCTGCTGAAAACCATTTTTCAGGCTACCCAAAATGCGGTCTATTTAGGAACTGGCGCGGAGTTTATCACCAGGTTGTTTACCATTCTTATTCTGTGGGCCGGCGCTTACTCGGTGCTGAATCATACCCTTACGGCAGGAGAATTGCTTTCCTTTTACGCGTTAATCGGCTATTTTACCGGTCCGGTCAACAGTTTAATTGGCATGAATAAAACCCTGCAGGATGCCTTAATTGCCGCTGACCGGTTGTTCGAAATCATGGACCTGGAGCGCGAAGAAATAGAGAACAAGATTGACTTAAAGCGGGAGATGATTGCGGATATCCATTTTCGGGAGGTGGCATTCCGGTATGGTTCCAGGGCCACCGTATTTGAAAACCTGAACCTTACTATTGCCCAAGGCAAGGTTACAGCAATAGTGGGCGAAAGTGGCTCCGGCAAAACAACGCTGATGGCCTTGCTGCAGAACATCTACCCTTTAACTAGCGGGCATATCACCATTGGCAACTACGACCTCAAGCATATTAGTACGACTAGTTTAAGGTCCCTGGTAAGTGTAGTACCACAGAACATTGATTTGTTTGCAGGCAATGTTATCGAAAATATTGCGGTGGGGGTTTTTAAACCGGACATGGAAAAGGTCTTGCGGATTTGTGAAGCCTTGGGGATTGCTGCCTTTGTAGAAAAGCTTCCAAATGGTTTTAACACGTATCTGGGGGAAAATGGAGCCACCTTATCGGGCGGTCAAAAACAACGGATAGCCATTGCCCGAGCCCTCTACCAGGAACCCGAAATACTCATTTTAGATGAGGCAACTTCCTCGCTGGATTCCCATTCGGAGCAATATGTGCAGTCATCTATTCAGCAATTAAGAAAAGCCCAGAAAACCGTTATTCTTATTGCCCATCGCCTGAGTACAGTGATGCAGGCCGACCAGATTATTGTACTGGAGGAAGGAAAACTGGTGGAAGCAGGCACCCATGAAGAATTGCTGCTTACCGGTAAATACTACTACAAGCTTTGGGCGCAGCAATTCCGCTTTGCCAAACCAGATTTTGATTTGGTAAGTAGTAATGGGCATTAAGGATGCTTACCATTTCTTCTTAAGTTAATGATATCTAAATTATACTTGATTATAGAATTCAATTCTGGTTTTTAAGTGGGATATACTTAAAAATGAAAGACAGTAAATTCTATTATCCCCTATTTTCATCAAATCTTCATTTTAGGATTTTACATTGACATTATTAAATATAACAAGGCAATGTCGGAGGTGAATAAAGGTTATTATATGTCAGTTTGCCATCGTTGCCAGGACGAAACTCCTACCCTACGGTCCTCCTGGTTTAATACGCAAATGTTATGTCCGGCTTGTTGTGCCGAAGAGGCGGTTCATCCCCTCTATACACACGCCCAACAGGTGGAATTTGCTAAAATTCAAACCGGTGATTATCGGTTCGTCGGAATAGGCTTACCTGATGATCTACAAAGAAAATATCCCTTTAAATAAAACTTTAACCTATAACCTGTTAAGTATTTTCAGGAACCTACCATTTACTTCATCTTCATAATTTCGGTGCCGGCTAATAAAAAGCAACCCAAGCCATAATCTTCAAAATCTGGTTTGCTGTTGTAGGTCACCGGCTGCCCATCTTTGGGTTCTTTGCCGGTACCCTGCACATAACCTAAAAAGCCATTGGGGTGAACCGCCTCTTTGGCCATAGCATTCCAGGCTTTAGCTATAATAGGTTTGTAATATTTGGCATCGAGCAGGCCATTATTTACGCCCCAGGCCATACCGTATATAAATAACGAAGTACCGGTTATTTCTTTCCCACCAAAATTCGTGGGGTCATGCAGACTTACATTCCAGTAACCATCGGGCCGTTGGATAGGCAATAAAGCATTTATCATTTTCAGGTAAGTTTTCTGGTACTCCTCGCGATGCGGGGCGCCTTTGGGCATAATATCCAACACGCGCACTAGGGCTGCCACTACCCAGCCATTCCCTCTCGACCAATAACAATCTTCGCCGTTGGGCTCTTTGTAAGGCGGCACAAAATCCTTGTCGCGCCACCATAAATCGTCGGTAGGGTTGTATAAGCCATTGCCGCCCTGCACCGTTTTAGCATGGTTATATAACGCATACATTTTTTCGTAATACGCATTGTCTTTGTACAAATTACCTAAACGGGCAAAAACCGGCATCGCCATTTGCAAAGCATCTATCCAGTGCCAGTCATCTACCTTCGGGCTGTTTACCATAGCATCAACCGAATATTTAATATCCCGGATGCGTTCGGGCTTGGGGTCTAGCAGGTACAAATCGATGTAAGTCTGGCCGGCACACTGGTCGTCGGCATCGCGGGTATCGCGACCATTGCGAAGCCCCCAATTATGTTTCTGGCCCCAATCTACGGCGTAATCAATATATTTTTGCTGCTTATCTACGCCATATAAGGCCATTAAACCTTCGTAATAAACGGCGCGGGTCCAGAGATTACTCGGGCGGGTTTTATTGGTGGTTATTTCCTTTCCCGGATCGGGCCAGGTTTTCATGAAATAATCGTTGGTGAGCCGCAAAGTATTTAAAACCTGCTTCTTACTAGGCAAGCGTTGGGCCTGTACGCCAGCTACACCCCAAATAATTGCCAGGCTTAAAAGGAATATCTGCCGGAGAGAAATAAATTTATTTTTCATGGTTAGAACCTGATGTGGGTAAGAGTATTAGGTAAAATTAAGTGCTGAGGTATAGTAGGCTGTCCTGCTCTATCCTGTGAATAAATTCAATCGTTTATTTTAATTTTTCTTAAAACTATCAGTAATTGATTTAAACTGTTGTTATCTGACAATAGAAAATATTCTGCTAAATGTATTTACGCTTATTCAGAATTATTTTCGTTTCAATTGCAGTAAACTTTAATGAATTTAAGCAAAATACTTTTCTCTTATTTTAAGCCGGTCTTGTTTTCCGAAAACTAAATTTTCCGAAAACTAAATCTAGTTTTGGAAGAAAACACTTTTCGCAGGATAAACCAGGATAATTTAGGGCTGGATGTTTGTTAACATTATAACAAATAATCGGGTAAACAAGGCCGTAAAGCGTTATTAGCTGCCGGTATAAAGAATCTTCGGTAGAAAATTATAGCCTGCGAAATATTCAAATAGAAGCCAAAATTGCCGGCAAATTTGCGCTTGCCAAGGATTTTAAATTTAAAATTGTAACCATCAAAACAGAAGATAATTTCATCGTTACCGTTAAAGACAGTACCAATGTTAATCTGTAAATTTAATTGGGTGAGTTATTAAAATAGTTATCAGGAGCAAAACCAAATAAGTTTACGATAGCTACTGTTAATTTAGATATTATTTCTACATGTGCGCCTGCGTTACTATTTTCTGAAGAAAGCTTAATTAATTGTGCTACCTTTATAGGAATTGTTAAAACAACAGAAAAATGTCAGTAAAAATATTTGAAAATTTTGAGGAGCTATCAAAAGATATTCAGCAAAATTGTAAAGGCAGTAACGAAATTCTGATAGGCAGAACCAATTTCGATAAAAAAGATGTGGGCGGCTATTCGGAAGTTTTTTTAAGAATAAAAGGTAGCAACAGAAGGTACGATACAAAAATGTACGAGGTAAACGTAAATCTGCGAAATGAAATATTTACGGCTTTGGATGTGAAAGATACCGAAAACCCGTACAAAGGCGATTTTAAAGCAAGTAAATTCAAACTATAGGTTTATTTAATTTCACAAACACAAAGGGCAGCTTTCTTAGCTGCCCTTTGTGTTTGTTATAGGTCTTCAGCCGAAGATTAGCCGGTAACTAAAAATCTGAAAAATATTTATTCTACTTTTTCTACAGCGTGAAATATTTGCCTTTGGTTCTGCAGTATATTTAAAGCTATAATTTGGGCTAAGGCAAAACCTTTTTCTTGCGAGCATCTGAGTTCAGGAATTTATTTAAAGGTATATTTTTCTGTTCTTTAAGCCCCTGTATAACCGAAGCGGCATTTACCTGGGCACCGGCTTCGATGGTATGCGTGTGGTCGGTGGTGTTAAAATATTCAGCTTTTACTTTTGCTTCGCCTTCAGCTTCATACCGGTCCGAAATTATTTTGTTTAAATCGATGAAATAAGCACCGCCTTGGTTCGCGGCTTCGGCGGCCCATTTGCCGTAGTCCTGGCCATTGCGGTTGGCTTTACCCTCTTTCCAGGTGTTGCGGGGTACCGGGGATAACACAATGGCCGTAGCGCCTTTGGCTTTAACATCCGCAATATATTGCCGCAGGTACCAGCCGTAAGAGTGCACCGTTTCGTGTTTTTTGGTAATCAGGTTGTCTATTTCTTCGGATTCATCTCCGTTGCTTTTAATAGTACCGCGGGCCCTTAGTGTATCGTTTACCGGACTACTATCGTTGTGCCCGAATTGTATCATCACAAAATCACCGGGTTTAATATTTACGAGCACTTTGTCCCACAAACCCATGGTACGGAACGTGCGGCTGCTGGTACCGCCCAAAGCATTATTCCGCACCAAAATTTTAGTAGTGTCAAAATAAGCCGGCAGAAAATTGCCCCAGCCCCACAATCCACCATCGCCTTTACCCTTGCCATTTTTAACCGTGGAGTCGCCGATAAGGAATAAAGTTGGCTTTTGGCTGGCGTGGTTTGGTTGTTTACAAGCGTAAACAGCTACGGCCAAAGAAAAAAACATAACCAACCAATATTTTACCTGGGCTGCTCTTTTAAGATTATGTGCTTCCCTATTTTTCGATTTCATAACAGCTTGTACCTTTTAGGGGCAATATAGATGATTAAAAATTAGTTATATTTTGCTTTTGCTGGCGCGAGCGTTCTGCTTGTGCCTGGTTAATTCGGCCTCTGGCCGCTTGTTGAAATATTTGTTTTTATAATTAGTAATTGCTTGTAGGTCAAAAATTTATAAAACTAACAGCTTATCGGTTAGAACCCGGGAAAGAAGACACGAGCGGGACGCTCGCGCCAGCAAGAGCCAGTAAGAGTCAGCAATATTTAAAAATCAATTCTCATATTTCCGCTTCCGGATGAGGTATTTATTTAAATCTAATTTTTTATGTTGCTTTATACCCGTTACCACCGAGGCGGCATTTTCGAGGGCTCCCGCCGGGTTCGTGTGGGTGTGGTCGCCGGGGAAATATTCTTTAACTTTTTCGGGTCCCATTTTATCGTACTTATCGGCGGTGATGCGGTTTAGGTCGATGAAATACACGTCTTCGGCCTGGGCTACTTCGGCAGCCCACTTCCCGAAAGTGTCGCTGGCCCGCAATACTTTACCGTCCTGCCACTGGTTGCGGGGAATCATAGAAAGGATAATGGGCGTTGCGCCTTTGGCTTTGGTTTCATTTACAAATTTACGCAGGTACCAGCCGTAGGTATGCACCGTTTCTTCTGTACCGTTAGGCCAGGTTAGTTCTTTCGTTTCATCACCGCTGCCCCGCAAAACGCCGCGGTAACCGGCTTTGGTGGTATCGGGTGGACTGCCTTCGTTGTGGCCAAACTGCATCATCACAAAATCGCCGGCTTTTAGCGTCGACAATACTTTATCCCAACGACCTTCTTTTATAAAAGTGCGGGTGCTGCGGCCCGCCATGGCCTGGTTACTTACGTTAATCCGGGTAGTATCGAAAAGCTCGGCTATATAACTCCCCCATCCGCCGTAACCCGCGTTAGTATTTCGGACGGTTGAATCGCCAATAATATACAAGACTGGTTTGGCCACTGGAGTTTTACTAGCGAGGCACCCGCAAAATATTAAAATGCCAAGCAGCAAAAATTTAAAAATACACTTACTTAACATAACTTATATTATTTTGTCCGGCCAGGCGCAACCGAGATGGCTGGTCGTTTAATATTTTTAGTACCATTGCCTAAATAGAAACCAGGATGCGGCGGTTGATTATAAGCTACATTTTGCCAGGCGATTGCCATACGGTATTGCGGATCGTGCATGAGAGTTGGCATTCGGTGCTCCGTGGGAATAGTGGTGGTAAAGATGCGCAATTCCTGGTTATCGGTGGTCCGGAATATTACTTCTTCCCGCCAATCACCCAAAATATCGGCGCTTAAGGCTGGGGTAGATTTAGAGCCGTTGTTAGAAGTGCAGCCTTCGGCAGTAAACATACGTCCGGCCTGGTATTTGTCGATGTGGTTGCCATCCAGCAATTCGCGGGCCAGGTCGCCGTCCCACCAAATCACAAAGTTAGTTGAAGGGGGATTTCCGCCGATTTTGGCACCTTTCAGGTTGAGCAAACCTTGGGAACCGGAAAACCACATTTCGGCACCCGGATTATTTGGGTCAATATCGGCGGCTACGCCCCGGCCCACATCTTTGCCTTCGTGGCCGCGCCACAATATTTCACCGGTACGGGCATCGTACAACGCAGCGCCGGGTCCGGAGGTATTGGTTTCATTTTCGTGGATGCCAAAAACTTCAAGACCAGGCCGGTTCGGGTCTAAATCAGTAACGTGCAGGGCATCGCCGTGGCGCAAACCAGTCGTAAATAAACCGTGGCCGTTGTCGTCGACTACCATTGAACCGTAAATAATTTCGTCCTTGCCGTCTTGGTCTACATCGGCAATGCTTAAGCCGTGGTTGCCCATTCCGGAATAAGGATTCTCCCGGTTCTGCGAATCGAAAATCCAGCGGGAGGTTAATTGCTTGTTGCGGTAATCCCAGGCAGCAATTACCGAACGGCCGTAATAGCCCCGGCACATGAGCACACTGGGTAATTTGCCATCAAGGTAAGCCGCACCAGCCACAAAGCGATCGACCCGGTTGCCGGTATTATCGTTGCCGCCGTTGCCGCCTACGCCGCCCCAGCCACCTAAATCACCGCGCGCCGGAATATAATTGGCCGTAGCCAAGGCTGCGCCGGTCAGGCCGCTGAAAACCGTAAAATATTCGGGTCCTTTTAATATTTTGCCGTTCTGTTCGCGCCAATCGGCGTTGGCATCGCCAATAATTTTGCCTTTACCGTCTTTGGTGCCATCCGCAGTTTTGCAGGAGAATTCAGCGTGACCGTCGCCGTCCATATCAATCACAATAAACTGCGTGTAATGAGCACCTTCCCGAATATTTTTACCCAGATTGATTTCCCAGAGCAGCGTGCCGTTTAATTTATAAGCCTGAAAAATGGGTTCATCGGTAAAGCCATTGGCGGGCGTATCGAGGCTGCGGCCGGTCTGGTGTAATATTATTTCGTATTCGCCGTCGCCATCCAGGTCGCCGATGGATGCATCGTTGGGCGTGTACCCGGGCGGCGTTTTTAGCGGAATGGCTAAATATTGCTGTACCGGAGCTTGGGCCGGTAACGTAAAGGCAGCGCTTACCTCTTGTTCTTTACCGTTTAAAACGGGTTTTACATAATAGGCATTTGGCTGGCTGATATCGACCTTGGAATCTTGGAAATTGGTGCTTTGGGTAAGTGGTTGCGGGTTAAGTTTAACCGGTTTTTTACTACCGGTTTTCCGGTACAGGTTAAAAGCAATATTAACCGGGTCGGTACCCAGCATCCGCCAGCTTACAAACACTTTGCCTTCTCCCTGGTGAACGGCCACCACTCCCCGGCCAAGGTTTTCCATCAACCGTTGCCCCAGAACATTGGTCGTAGACCAGTTAGAAATCAGGAAGATGAGTAACCCAAGTATAAGTTTGTAAACCATCGTCCTGTTCGGGTTAAGGTTTGTTACCAGCAATTAAAGTAGTAAAATGGCCTTTTACCAAGTAACCAATTTATTCCTGGGTTGCCATTGGCCGATCGTTGCGGGACCATTCGCTCCAGGAACCAACATATAGTTTCGGAATATTTAGGCCGGCGTAATCCATGGCCAGCAAGGTATGGCAGGCGGTAACCCCGGAACCACAATGCACCACCACGTTCCCGGGCTCATGGTTTTCTAAAGCGGCGGTATATTTTGCTTTTAATTTGTCGGGTGGTAAAAAGAAGCCATTGGCATCTAAGTTGCCGGCAAACGGAATATTAACGGCACCCGGAATATGACCGGCAATTAAATCAATTGGTTCTCTTTCGCCCCGATACCGAAATCCTTCCCGTACATCAATTACCAGATAATTTGCATCCTCCCGGATTTTATCTACTTCGTCTATAGCTACTGTTTGCAGTTGCCAGCCCTTTTGCGGATACGAAGGAGCGGCTACCACTTTCTCCGAGCCAGCACTGCTGGGAAAACCAGCCTCCAACGCAGCCTGATAACCACCATCCAGTACCTGCACCGACGCGTGCCCAATGGCTCTTAGCATCCACCAGAAGCGGGCTGCCGCATTGGCGCCGTTCTTGTCGTCGTAAACCACCACATGGCTTTCGGGGGTAATGCCTAATAGGCCCAGCACTTGTGCAAACTTTTCTATATCGGGTAAAGGGTGGCGCCCCCCTTCGGCAGCATCCGGTTTTTTATTAGCCAGTTCTTCTTCCAAATCTACAAAGAGCGCCCCCGCCAAATGCTCTGCTTCGTACTTTTCCCGGGCATCCGGACCAGTACGCGCATCAACAAGCACTAGGTTTGTGGCATCTTTTAAACGGAGTAATTCTTGGGGATTTAGGATAGATTTCATAGGGAATTTGATTATTTCATCTTTCGGTAAAAATTAAAAACTTTTACCTTTCTAAAAATAATAACGGACTTAATTGGCAAAAGGATAGCTTATTAACCAGTGGAGCTACAATTGTAAAAAGAACTCTATTGATCGGTTCTGAAAACGCTCCGGCACTTTATTGGCCGCTCAGTTCCAGATTTCGTTCATGAGGGTTAAAATAATAGGTTTATCCTCCGTCACCACAATGGTGTGTTCGTGCTGGGCTACGTACCCGCCTTTGTTTCCCACCAAGGTCCAGCCGTCTTTTTGGGTATTGGCATTGGTCGAAACGGTGGAGATAAAGGTTTCGATGGCGACCACCGAATTTTTCCGGAACCTGGTTACATTATACTTGTCGTAGTAGTTGGCTATTTCATGGGGTTCTTCGTGCAGCCGCCGGCCGATGCCATGCCCGGTTAAGTTTTTAATAACTTTATAACCCGCTTTTTTGGCTTCTGTTTCGATAAGCCTCCCAATCTCGGCTACGCGCACCCCACCTTTAATATTCTGAATAGCTTTCTGCAGTATAGTTTTGGAAGCCTCAACCAAAGGCTGATGCTGGTGCACATCCTTACCCAGCACAAAAGACCCGCCATTATCCGACCAGAACCCATCCAGTTCCGCCGACACATCAACATTTATCAGGTCGCCTTCCTGTAATATTTTGTGCGCGGAAGGAATGCCATGGGCTACTTCCTGATTAATACTGATGCAGGTCCAGCCCGGGAAATTATAAGAAAGCCGGGGAGCCGAATTAGCGCCTAAATTATTAAGAATCTGGCCGCCGAAATCGTCGAGTTCTTTCGCGGTCATACCGGGCCGGGCGTGGTTTCGCATTTCTTTCAGCGTAATGGCTACCGCCTCGCTAACCCGCATCATTCCGGTTAATTCTTCTTCTTTGGTTATAGACATGTTTTATAAATTAAAAAACCTGGTTAATTTCCTGTTTCAGGAAACTGATGGCGGAGCCGGTAGGCTCTTTTTCGGTAGCCAGAATATTTTCCAGAATGCGTTTGGCTAAATCGGTACCTTTGGCATTTTCCGGTAATTCATGATATACCCGATTGATGAGCGTTACTACTTCTTCTTTAGACCGTTTTACCATTTGCCAGGCCTGGTCGCTCATATACATTTGCTGCGAAACGTTGTGGTTAAATTCTTCGCGGATTTCGGCCAGCAACACGCGCTGATATTCGGCGGCCGATTGGCCGGCACTGCTCACCCGCACCAAAATATTGCTGGGCGTAATACGTTCGAGCAATAAGCAAACCCTTTCGTAAGCCTGCAACCGGATAGGCAGCACCACTTCCGAATTTTTCATCCGTAGTTCCAGTATGCGTTTCTGGTATTCTTTCGTTAAATAATTATTTACCAAAGAATACATGCCGTACAAAACCAGGGCAGCGGGTAAAATAACTTTCAGCAGGTCAAAAATATATTCCGTCATAAATCTAGTTATTCGGTAAGATGCGTAAAAATAGAGAAATTAAGTAATGAATTATTTCGGGTAACCGCCTGTTTTGTTACTATATGTAAATTGACTGAACAAAATTGTTAAATATTAGTTAATTTTGCATAGTTAAATCTAGAACCATGGAAACAGCAACTTTAAATAAAACTGCTCCAGTTAGCTTAACGCCCCGGGCTATCGAAGAAGTTAAAATTATCATGAAAGATAAAAACGTACCCGCTGAATATGGGTTACGGATTGGGGTGCAAGGTGGCGGCTGCTCGGGTATGTCCTACCTGTTGGGCTTCGATAAAAAGAAGGATAACGACGAAACCTTTATTATTGGCGGAGTAGAAGTAATTATGGATAAAAAGCACGGCATGTACGTGATGGGTATGGAAGTAGATTTCCAGGATGGCCTGAACGCCCGTGGTTTTACCTTTAGCAACCCGCAAGCCAAAAGTACCTGCGGTTGCGGCAGCTCTTTTTCTGCTTAATATTTCTAACGCTAAGTCAAAGCATTTTAAAAATCAAAGCCACTCCCAGAGTGGCTTTTTTTATTTTATATCAGTTATTCCATTATTACTTGGTTATTACGCATAACCGTACACGATTGGTCATCCTGGGCTTGCCGAAGGAACTAATAAAGTTATATAAAAGTAGATTTATTTGTTACGACAAGCGCAATATGACTATACTATTAACGTCATTATCTGCATGATTTTATTATAGATAGGACTTTTACAAAATGGTTTTTTAACATTGTAAATCCTCTCCCTTGCCCCCTCCGAAGGGGGACTTTCAATAATTTTGCGAAAGTCCTGATATCTTTTAAATTGATTAACCTTCTTTGCAGCCATGAAAAAGCACAGAGCAATTCCCCGTGCCTTCATTCAATCATATAAACAGAAGCAGCTGTTTAGCGAATATTTAATTGCCTGGTCAGTAGCCCTTGCGTTGTGTTTTCACCGGCAAGCAGTCTGGCTAAAGCTTTAAAATTGGCAATGATAACACCACCAATGGCGACCATTCTTGCTTTTCGTTTAAATTCTAAACTGCTTCAGAAGTTAAACTTTATAAAACAGCCATTTTGATAGCTCGCGGTAGTTAACTTTTTTGCCATACATTAATATACCCACCCGATAAATACGCGCCGCTATCCAGGTGGTAAAAATAAAACCGAGTACCAAAAGCCCCATCGACAGCAGCAGTTCGGGCAAGGGCACACCAAACGGAATCCGCAGCATCATGGCAATGGGCGAGGTAAACGGAATGATCGACATCCAGAAAGCTACTGCCCCGTCTGGGTTCCGGATAATAACGGTTTGGGCTACCACAAAGGTAATAATCAGCGGAATGGTAATTGGGAGCATAAACTGCTGGGTATCGGTTTCGTTGTCTACCGCAGCGCCAACTGCCCCAAATAGGGCTCCATAGAGCAAATAACCACCTAAAAAGTAAAACACAAAACAGCCCAAAATCATCGGCAAGTTCAGGTTATCGAGGGCGGTTAATATTTCGGAAGCGCCGCTGGCTTTTACCGCCGCTGGGTTTTGTACGCCGGCACCGGCTACGGTTTGGGTTTGCGCTTCGGTTAGTTTATCTTTAAAACTGGCGGTAACCGCCGAGGTAACCACTGTAGATAAGATTATCCAGAGCAGAAATTGCGTGAGCCCCACCGCCGCAATGCCTAATATTTTACCCATCATTAACTGAAAAGGCTTCACCGACGAAATAATTACTTCTACAATTCGACTGGTCTTTTCTTCGATTACGCCCCGCATGATCTGCACACCGTAAATAAAAATAAACATGTAAATCAGGAAAGCGGCGGCATAACCGGCCCCGGTGGTAACAAAAGCATTATTATCTTTTTCGCCTTCTTTACTTAAATTAGTAGTGCTGATAGAGATGTCGGTTTTAATTTTATCCAGCACTTCCTGTTCAATGCCGGACCGCTGGTATTTCAGGGTTTCAATCTCCTGGCGCAGGCTGTTTTCGATGGCCAGTTTATTATCGAGGCTAATATTGGTTTTAGAGTAAAGCCGAATACCGGTGGGGTTATCGAGTTCGAGTTTGGGAATATACAGCAAAGCGGTATGGTCACTTTCTAGGAAAGCTGTTTTCAGGGTTTCTAAATTACCCTGTACCGGAATGTAAACCCGCTTCTCGTTGCTTTCGAATTTATCGCGGAATAGTCCGCTTTCGTCCAGCACCTGAATGGTGTTGGTTTTATCCGAAACAGTTGTTAAAAAAATAGGAATTACCAGAATGGCCGCCAGCAGAATGGGCGCCAGTAAAGTCATGACAATAAAGCTTTTTTTGCGCACCCGCACCAGGTATTCCCGCTGAAATATTAACCAGATTTTATGCATACCAGAAAGGTAAGCCGCCCTGGCAGATAAATGCAAATAAATCCGGTAAAATAGATAAGCTCGTTAACCAAAAGGCTAGTAAAGCACTTAGGACATAACCCGCAGGCCAGCCTGACTTACCGGCTAAATATTGCCCCGGACAGTAATTAGAAATTAATCAAATTTAATGGCTGCCACCGGTTTAATGCGGGTAATCATAAGGGTAGGAATAATAATGGACAACATGGTAAGAATTAACGTAATGGCATTTAACAATAATATTACCGGAAAATCCCAGTTAATCGGCACGGTATCCATGTAATAATTTTCGGGGTCGAGCGGAATAATTTTAAAGCGATCCTGCAGGTAGCAGAAAGTTAAGGCAATTACATTGCCCCAGAATAAACCTTTTAGCGTCAAACTCAATCCTTTAAAAAAGAATATTTCCCGGATTTGGGGATCGGTGGCGCCTATGGCTTTAAGTAAGCCAATCATGTTAGTCCGCTCCAGAATCATGATAAATACGGTGGATATCATATTAAAAGTGGCCACAAAAACAATCAGGATCAGAAAAATGATAACATTTTTCTTCAGCAGCTTCATCCAATCGAACAACTGGGCGTACTGGTCGGTTATTTTTTCGAGCTGCAGATCATAATCCATCTTATCGAAAACAACGTTGGCTACGGTATCTATCTTGCTGAAATCTTTCAGCACTATTTCGTAGCCGCCGGCCAGCGTGTCGTCCCAGCGGTTCAGGTCGCGGATGTGCTGCAAATCGGCTATTACGTAAGCCTGGTCAAACTCTTCCAAACCGGTTTTATAAATACCGGTAACGGTAAACCGGCGGGCCCGCGGCGGGTTTTGAATAAAATAAAAAGTAGCCTTGTCGCCGATATTCAGGCGCAGTTTATTTGCAATTTGCTGGCTAATCATAATGTCGTTGGAGGCGGCGCTATCGGTAAAGGTAATGGTTTTGCCGGCTACCAGGTTCTCGCGCATGGGTTCCAGGTCGTAGGCTTTATCTACCCCTTTTATAATAATACCCAGTACTTCGTCGGAGCCTTTGGCAATAGCCGTTTTAAAAGCGTAAGGCTGCTTTGTTTTGATTTCCGAAATCCCTTTCAAGTCTTCCTCAATAGCCCGGGTACTCACCGGATCGCCTTCAAAAGAATTATTGGTATCGTACTTGCTTACCTGTAAATGGGCCGCAAAACTAAATATTTTGCTTTGAATCTGATTTCGGAAACCTTCCAGAATAGAGAAGGAAACAATCATGATAGCCAACCCGATAGCAATGCTAATAATTGCTATTTTTGTAACCGACGCCGTAAATGATTCCGTACCGGAATCTGTTATCTTACTCGAAATATACCTTGCTATGTTCACGCGGGCTTCTTTAGAACAAATATAGGTGCCTGATTTAAATTTTCTAATTTTACTTTATGATACAGCCACTCCTGCTTTTGCTTTTATCCATACTGTTTAGCCTGGCACAATGTTCGGAACCTACCGCAGAACGCGCCGAAACCGCCGCCGTAAATCCGCCACCGGCTAAGGCGCCGGCAACTGCCACTTTACCAGTAGCGGCAATTCAAACCGGCGCCGATCAAACAAGCACGTACTTGCCTTTCTTAAAAAATAAGCGCGTGGCTATGGTGGTAAACCAAACTTCCATGATCGGCAGCAAACACCTGGTAGATTCGCTGGTGGCAGCCAAGGTAAATATTACTTTGATTTTTGCGCCGGAGCACGGTTTCCGGGGTGATGCCGATGCGGGCGCCCACATTAGTAATGCTACCGACAGCAAAACCGGCCTGCCCATATTTTCTTTGTACGGCAAAAACAAAAAGCCATCGGCCGAACAACTCCAGAACGTAGATGTACTGCTATTTGATATTCAGGATGTGGGCGCGCGGTTTTACACCTACATTAGTACCATGCATTACGTAATGGAAGCCGCCGCCGAAAATAATAAGACTGTGCTGATTTTGGATCGGCCCAACCCTACCGGTTATTACGTAGATGGCCCGGTACTGAACTTAAAACACCAGTCTTTTGTGGGCATGCACCCGATTCCGATTGTGCACGGCTTAACGGTGGGCGAACTGGCGGGTATGATAAACGGCCAGAAGTGGCTCGCCGGCCAGCGTACCTGCAACTTAAAAGTTATTCCGGTAAAAAATTATACCCATAAATCGCGCTATTCCTTACCGGTAAAGCCTTCGCCTAATTTGCCCAACGATTTAGCCATCCAGGTTTACCCCTCTATTTGTTTGTTCGAAGGCACCAACGTTAGTGTTGGCCGGGGCACCGCCACGCCTTTCCAGGTAATGGGTAGTCCATTTTACAAAAAGAAGGCTTATTCTTTTACGCCCAAATCGGTGCCGGGCGCTACCAACCCGCCGCACCTGAACCAGGTTTGCTACGGCTATAAACTAACCGAAAAAGATGTACAGGGGAAATTTAGTTTGGCTTACCTCCTGGATTTTTACCAGAACTCCACCAACCAGGATAAGTTTTTTAATAATTTCTTTAACACGCTGGCCGGAAATACCGAATTGCAAGAGCAGATAAAAGCGGGTAAATCAGAAACCGAAATACGGGCTTCGTGGGAACCGGCTTTAACCGCTTATAAAAAAATGCGCAAGCAATATTTACTTTACCCCGACTTCGAATAAGCTTTTATGCAGGATTTACGAATTATATTTATGGGGACGCCGGATTTTGCGGTGCCTACCCTCCAGACTTTAGTAGAAAATAAGTACAACGTAGTGGCAGTTATTACGGCTCCCGATAAACCCGCCGGTCGTGGTTTAAAGCTGGCGCAATCGCCGGTGAAAGAGTACGCCGTCAGCCAAAATATTCCGGTGCTGCAGCCTACTAATTTAAAAGCCGAAAGTTTTCTGGAAGAGTTGCGCAGCTACGAGGCCAACCTGCAAATTATTGTGGCGTTCCGGATGCTGCCCGAAGTAGTGTGGGACATGCCAGCGCTGGGCACTTTTAATATTCATGGTTCGCTGCTGCCGCAATACCGGGGTGCGGCTCCAATCAACTGGGCTTTAATTAACGGTGAAACCGAAACCGGCGTCACTTCCTTTTTCCTGCGCCACCAGATTGACACCGGCGACATGATTTTGCAGGACCGTATACCCATTACCGACGACGATGATTTTGGTACGGTTTACGAAAAGCTGAAATATGCCGGCGCGGCGCTGGCCTTAAAAACCGTTCGCGCCATAGAAGCCGACAATGTAACGCCACAACCCCAACCCATGAGCCACGAGTTGAAAGAAGCGCCCAAAATATTTAAGGAAACCTGCGAAATAAACTGGCATCAACCCGCTGCCCAAGTGCGCAATTTTATCCGCGGCTTGTCGCCGTACCCTACTGCCTGGACCAAGCTGGATGATAAAATATTAAAAGTATTTAAAGCCGCGTTAGTCCCGGATAACCAAACTTCGGCCGCTCCCGGCACCTTTACCTCCGACGGCAAAACTTACTTGCACGTAGCTACTGCCGCGGGCAACCTCAGCCTCACCGACCTGCAACTGGAAGGTAAAAAGCGCATGAACGTAAACGAATTCCTCCGCGGCTACCGGGTTAAACAGTAAACAGTAATTTGTTTTTCAGCAACAGTAAGTATTATTATAAATATTAATTTAAAGTCAGCTTACCCACTGGAATATATTTACAGTCTGACTGGCCGAGTGCTCCTCCTTGTTTTCAAGGAGGGGTTCGGGGATGGTTCCTTTAAGTGAGATATTCAAAAGGCCAGTTTATCACATTCGGCTAAGCTTGTAAGCGAAAACTTACATCTACCTAAAAAGCAGTTGTAGTTAAATAGCTAATTTTTTAAAGACCTAAGACCTGCGTTCCAAAATCTTTCCCTACCTTGAAACGCTTTTTATTATCCGAAAGGGTACAACTATACGAAATGATCGCATCCATTTTTGCCATGTCGGAGAACCGGGTAATTGGGAAAGACAATAAATTACCCTGGCACCTGCCCGCCGACCTCAAGTTTTTTAAAGCTACTACCCTGCACCACCCGATCTTGATGGGCCGGAAAACCTACGAATCCATTGGAAAGCCTTTGCCCCAGCGTACCTCCGTTATTATTACGCACCAGCCAGATTACCAGGTACCCGGCGCTCTGGTGGTTAACTCTTTAACCGAGGGCATTAAAACAGCGCAGGCCATTCATCCAGATATCTTTATTATTGGTGGGGCGGAAATATTAAAAGAAGCTTTTCCGCTGATCGATACCATGTACCTGACCCATATTCATGCTACATTCGACGGCGATGTATTTTACCCGGATTATAACGAACAGGAATGGCAGGAAGTCTGGCGCGAGGACCATGAACCAGACGAAAAAAACAAATACCCTTACAGTTTTCTGAAACTAAAGCGGCGTAAATAATTATTATTTAAATATTGCTATTAAAGCAGGTGATGGAGAAAAACAGTAGAATAACAAAAAACCGGGAATAGTTTATTGTCCCCAAGTCCTGATGAACCATAATACACCTCCGGAAGCTCTTTTTTAAACCTTTACCATATCAATCACTTACATCAGTAGCCTATAAGGAGCATACGCTGCAGACACCATGGAGCGAAGCTGAAATTTTTATTTAATGGTTTAAACCATTATTTAACCTGTGTTAACTTAAAAAGAAAAGCAAAGTTATTACCACTCAGTATTGTCTGACCAGGTCCATAATCTGTTGTTTCGCTTTTTTTGACTCCGGAAAGTTTAAAAGCATCCACACATGTACCATATCGGCATATTCGTAATAATTAATACAAACTCCTTTAGATTCTGCTAAGGTTTTAAACTTTCTGGCATCGGCCAGCAAAATATCTTTTGTACCAATAAAAATAGAAATTTTGCCTAAACCTTCTAATAGCCCGTTTATCGGGCTAAGTAAATAACAATCCGGGTTGGTGTCGCCGGCATAAACTTTGCCCACTGTTTGGAGGCTTTCCACTTCTAAAAAGGAGTCTTTCGGATCAATGGTTACAATATCGGGATTCGATAAAGTAAGGTCCAGCCAGGGCGAAAGTAAAATTATCTGACTGGGTTGGTTTACCTGGTCTGCTTTCATTTTTTGTGCCAACGCTAATCCCAAACCACCCCCGGCCGAATCGCCCATCAGAATAAAATCGGCGGGGTTTACTTTTAAAATCATTTCCTGGTAAAGGGCTTCCACCATCGCAAAAGTTTCTACATAAGTAAAAGCAGGCGCCAATGGATAGTCGGGAGCCGTAATAGTACAATTAATTTCTTTTACGAGTAAGGCTAAAAAATCCCAATGCGGTTTTTTAAAATTCTGGACGTAAGCGCCGCCGTGCAAATACAAAATATGCTTTCCGGCGCACTGGTGTTTGGGGCCAAGGTTAAATACATTTCTGCCATTTACCTGGTATTTATAAACCAAACAGGACTGCCTGATTTTCAAAGGTGGTTCCGGAGAGTCAAAAAAATTAAACTTGTTTGTCGCTAATTGGAACCGGAGAAAACGCTTTTTCCTGACCAGTTTCAGGAAAAGATTAAATAACTCACTTTCGAGACTGGCCAAATTATTTTAATTAAGAGGAGGTTAATTTATTAAAATTAACCTATACCCCTGGTTTAATCCGTAGATTTAAGTATACGGTAATTATTTCATTTCCAATACATAAACAGTTGATATTTACGCCGGCTAATTATTTACCTTAAAATAGAGCTTACAAAAATGGAGTATAACCGCTATTCTTTTAAAAAGGCAGCGCATACCGCCTTTCAGCAGCAATCTCCGCCGGGTGATTTTTGGTTGCGCCTGGATAATGCGGCAAAGATTTACCCGGCAGTTAAAAACCGCGAGCTAACCTCTGTTTTCAGAATTTCAGTTGAGCTGGTAGAAAAGGTAAAAGCTAAACCGCTTTTGGAAGCTATAAAGGCGCTAGAAAACAGGTTTCCCTATTTTAAAGTAGCTCTCAAAGCTGGTTTCTTCTGGTACTACCTGGAGTACAACAATTTGCCTATTCAGGTTAAGGCAGATAAAGATATACCTTGCCGGGCATTCACCGAAAAAGAATTGATGTACCGGGTACTCGTTAAAGAGAACAGAATCAGTGTTGAGTTTTCTCATATTTTAACGGATGGCACCGGGGCCTTCGAATTTTTAAAATCACTTTTATTTACCTATTTCGAAAAATGTCGCCTAATTTTAACCGATAGTTTGGCTTACGTTCATCCCAGCGAGCCAGCGGACCCGGAAGAGTATGAAGATGCTTTTCACCGGTACTTTCAAAAAAGTAGCGCCCCCTTAATTAAAGCACCGGAGGCCTTTCATTTAAACACTTCTTTAAGGCCAAAACCGCGTTTTAATGTTTTGATTGCAATTATCCCGTTAAAAGAATTAACAGAAAAGGCTAAAGCCTACCAGGTGAGTATAACCGAATATCTGGTTGCCGTGTACCTGTTTGGCTTGCAGACAATATATAACAACCAATCTCCTTTGGCGAAGCTCCGGAGCCCCAAAATAATAAGAATAGAAGTGCCTATTAATTTGCGCAAAATGTATGCGACCAAAACAATGCGCAACTTTACCTTGTACGTAATGCCCGAAATAGATTTACGGTTAGGTTATTACACTTTTGAAGAAATTACCAAAGTGGTGTACCACCAGATGCAGTTAGAAACAGATAAAAAACTGATTAATAAAATGATTTCACGTCATGTGGCCGGCGAAAAAAATCCTTTTCTCAGAAGTATTCCGCTTATTATCAAATCAATTGTTCTTTCTAAATTGTTTGCGCTTGGTACCAGCCGTTACAGCGGCGTAATTACCAATTTGGGTAAAGTAAATTTTACCCCCGAAATGAATAAACTTATTGACCGGTTTGTTTTTGTGCCCCCGCCTCCTAATAAAATATTAAAGGTAAACTGCGGCGTGGTAGGTTTTGATAACAAACTGGTGCTCAGTTTCGGAAATATTACTAAAACCAAAGAGTTGGAGCAACTTTTCTTTTCCTTTTTAACCCACCAGGGTATACCGGTAAAAATAGAAAATTACTAAAATGCCAGCACCAATCTATTGTGACCATTGTGGGGTAGAACTGGAAGCGGAAATGTTAGTGTGTCCGCTTTGCAATAATCCGGTGTCATCCAGTCTGGAGAAGCAGGAAGGTGAAGTAATAATAAGCACTATATCTTTGCCCTATGGTGGAAAAAAAATGAATCAACCCCAGAAAAAAATTACCTGGGAAGTGGTTTCTATTGTATTGTTTTGTGCTATTATTGCCACCAGCACCATAAACTTCATTATTAACAAAAGTATTACCTGGGCCGAATATCCCATCGCCATTTGCCTGATTATCTTCGCTTATATATCGGTTTTTGCTTTTCTGGCGCAAAAAACAATTGTTCAGCTATTAGTAAGCTTTTTAGTAGCCGCCGCCGCATTATTCCTGCTCGATTTATTAACCAATGGGTTAAACTGGGCACCGGCCTTAGCCATTCCTTTATTATTAGCCACCAATCTTATTCTAATAGGCTTACTTGTAGTATTTCGGTCATCCAGGGAAAAAGGCGTTAACCTGATAGGATATAGCTTTTTGGGGGCAGCGCTGCTTTGCATTTGTATTGAAGCCATCTGGAGGTTTTATTTAAACCAACCTTTTCGACTCTGGTGGAGTGTAATCGTAAGTTTATCGGTACTACCCGTTTCTTTGGTGTTACTGCTAATGCATTACCGGTACAAGAGAGGTAGAGACTTAGGGAAAACCTTTCACATATAAATTAGAAGTAGCTTTTTGCCAGGTCTCCGGATTAATACGGAATTTAATAGATTTATTACTAGGTATTTATACATATTAGCGGTAACTTCATACCTAGTCATCAGCAGCCGATTTCTTTTTTCTGAAATTATTCTCCTAGCCTGCTCTCCCCTTACTAAATGGCTGTGACTTAACTCTTGGAAAAATGAAAATAGCATATATCTCCACTTATCTACCCCGCGAATGCGGTATTGCCACCTTCAATAATAATGTAGTAAAAGCCATATTAACTAATCTGAAATTGCAGCGACAAACCTGGCAAACCAGTGGTTTTGGCGTGGCCATTAATGATTCCGAAAATATAGCTGAATACGATTACCCGGAAGAAGTGAAGTTTGTAATCCGGCAGGAGCATCAGAAAGATTATATTTTAGCTGCCAACTATATTAACACCAGCGATGCGGACGTTTGTTTACTCCAGCATGAATTTGGCATTTTTGGCGGGGAAAGCGGTATTTATATTTTGCCTTTACTGCACCGCCTGGAAAAGCCACTGATTACCGTACTGCACACCATTTTAAAGGAACCCTCTTATACCCAGAAAATCATTATTCAGCAGATAGCCCAGCAGTCGGCCAAATTATTGGTAATGAGCCGGCGGGGAATTGAATTTCTGACGAGTATATACGGCATACCACGGGAGAAAATACAATTCGTAGAACACGGAGCGCCGGACCTGGAAGCTCCCCACGAAAATCCGTTACACAGCCTTTTACCTTTCCGGAACCGGCGGGTGCTTTTTACTTTCGGGTTACTAAGCCGGAACAAGGGACTGGAAACCGTAATCCGGGCTTTGCCGGCTATTGTGGCTCAGCACCCGGAGGTTACGTATGTGGTGTTGGGTAATACGCACCCCGGCGTTTTGCGAAGTTCAGGAGAAGAGTACCGGGAGCAATTGAAATTATTGGCCATCAAACTAAAAGTTGAAAAGCACTTGGTATTTATCAATAAGTTTGTTTCAGAAGCAGAACTAATTAATTACCTGACCGCTGCGGCCATTTACATTACGCCTTACCTTAACGAAGCCCAGATTACCAGTGGAACCTTGTCTTACGCGATTGGCGCCGGCGCAGCGGTGGTCTCCACTCCTTACTGGCATGCCCTGGAATTATTGGCCGATAACCGGGGACGATTGTTCGGGTTTAAGGATTCAGAAGCTTTAGCCGAAATTGTAAATGAGCTATTAGAAAATCCGGTCGAATTAAAAGCCTTGCAACATAATGCCTACCAATACGGCTTGCAATTGCGGTGGCCAAAAATTGGCGCTGAGTATATTCAGGCCATTGAACAAGCGCTTTCCCTGCCGGAGCACGCCGAGCCGCAACTTCGCCTGATTGTAGACCCCGAAATAATTCCGACTTTCAGTTTAGCCCACGTCCGGCGGCTTACCGACGATACAGGTATTGTACAGCACGCCAAATATGGTATTCCCAATCTGAAGGAAGGCTACTGCCTCGACGATAATGCCCGGGCCTTGATTATGGCCCTCATGGCCTATCAGCAGAATAAAAGTCAGGAAGCGCTTGCCTTATTGCCAATTTACCTCAGCTACATTCATTACATGCAGCGGGAAGATGGCAATTTCCGGAATTTTCTCAGTTTTACCCGCCAGTACCTGGATGAAATTGGTTCGGAAGATTCTTTTGGCCGGACGGTGTGGGCCCTGGGCTATCTGATAAGTTGTGCGCCCAATAATTCTTACCGGGAATTTGCCGGCGAGTTATTTTCCCGCTCGGTTGTTCACTTTCAGGACCTGCACCATTTACGGGGGATCGGGAATACCATTATTGGGGTGGCTTACTATTTAAAAACCCATCCGGATGACGAAGCCATCATGCGGGAACTGATAAATTTAACCGCGACTTTAATGCGGGCCTATGAGCATCAGCGGGGAGATACCTGGCATTGGTTTGAAGAAAAGCTTACGTACGATAATGCCATTTTACCTTTGGCGCTGCTGCACTCCTGCGAAATTACCGGCGATGAAAAAGTAAAGCGGGTGGCCCAGGAATCTTTGACTTTTCTGGATGAATTAAGCTTTAAAAATGGGTTTCTTAGTCCGGTTGGTAACCAGGGTTGGTTTAGCCAGGGAGATGAAATGCCCTTGTTTGATCAGCAGGCAATCGAAACCATGGCCATGGTTTTAATGTACCTGCAAGCTTATCAAAACACGCACGAACCGGAATTCATCCAGAAAATGTTTATCAGCTACCAATGGTTTTTAGGTGAAAATATTTTGCGGGTGCCCCTATACGACCAGGAAACCAAGGGGTGCTGCGATGGCCTGCAGCAAACGGCCATTAACCGCAACCAAGGAGCCGAGAGTACATTGGCTTATTTGATTTCCCATTTAACAGTGCTGAAAGCCCTGGAATTGGAATACCAGTATGACCTGGCCCAGCAGGAATTAATACCGGCCTTATGAGGGTAGCAATACTGGCTCCCATTGCCTGGCGAACGCCCCCTCAGCACTATGGCCCTTGGGAACAAGTAGCCTCTAATGTAGCCGAAGGATTAGTTACTGCTGGTATAGATGTTACGCTGTTTGCTACTGCTGATTCTATTACCAGGGGTAAACTCGACGCCGTTGTTCAAAAAGGCTATGCCGAAGACGGAGAACAGGACGCTAAAGTGGTGGAGTGTCTGCACATCAGTAACCTGATGGAAAAAGCCAGGCAGTTTGATATCATTCATAATCATTTTGATTTCTTACCGCTCACTTATTCCAAATTAATTCCGGTACCTATGGTGACGACTATCCACGGATTTTCTTCGCCCAGGATTGTACCGGTGTATCAAAAGTATGCCGGCCACACGCATTATGTATCCATCAGTAATGCCGACCGCAGCCCAAAGCTGCCGTATGTAGCTACGGTGTACAACGGGTTGCGCGTGCAGAATTTTACTTTTAACAAGCAACCGGAAAATTATTTGTTATTTATGGGTCGCATCCACCCGGATAAAGGCACCTCGGAGGCTATTCAGATTGCCATCCAAAGCAAAAGACAGTTAATTATTGCGGGTATTATTCAGGAGGAAGAGTATTTTGCTGAAAAGGTTAAACCGTATTTAAATGACGATATTCAGTTTATTGGTTCGGTCGGTCCGGAAAAGCGAAATCAATTATTGGGTAACGCAGCGGCCTTGTTGCACCCCATCCATTTTAACGAACCTTTTGGATTGAGTGTGGCCGAAGCCATGCTGTGCGGAACGCCCGTTATAGCTTTTAACAAAGGCGCCATGCCGGAACTAATTAAACCTGACCAGACCGGTTTTTTAGTAGACAACGTAAACCAGGCCGTGGAAGCCGTCCACCAAATCAACCAGATAAACCGTGCCTCCTGCCGGGAATGGGCATTGGCAAATTTTTCGCAGGAAAAAATGACGAGCGATTATTTAGCGGTTTACCGGCATATATTAAACCGCTGATGATTTGTCCAGGAGTTTTTGCAGCAAAGCGGCAACGTCCACGGTCGCAAAAGACGAACTGTAGTCCGATAAACCGTAGGGAATTACCAGTTTGCCGTTGTGAATGATTGAGCCGCAGGAATACAGCACATTAGGTACATAACCTTCTCTTTCTTCTTTATTCGGAATCAGCAGCGGTTCGGTTAAATGTCCGATTTCTACGGCGGGATCATCCAGGCGCAACAGGCTTGCCCCCAGGCAATACCGGCGCATAGGACCTACCCCGTGGGTAATCACCAGCCAGCCGTCCTCGGTTTCAATGGGTGAACCACAATTGCCAATTTGGGTAAATTCCCAGGGTGTTTTAGGCTCTTGTATCCGGACCGGATTTTCCCAAACATTAATGTTATCCGAAAACATAATATAATTGCTCCAGCCATCAATCCGGGCCATCATCGCAAACTTGCCGTTGATCTTGCGCGGGAATAATGCCAGATTTTTATTATGCGCCCCGGCACCATAAAGGGGCATTACCCTAAAATTATAAAAATCACGGGTTTTAATTAACTTTGGCATAATAGCCGAACCATCGTAAGCCGTATAGGTCGCATAGTAAGCGAGCTTACCGTCTTCTTCGGTAAAACGTACAAAACGGGCATCTTCAATACCTTTTCGTTCAAATTCGGATATGGGAAATAAAACTCTGTCCGATATATCGGTATCTAAAGAAAAAGCCAAATCGTAATGGGCATCAGCTAACCAGAGCACTTTTTCGTATTCCCGCTTTAAGGCAATATTCGGCTGTAATTCCTGGGCATCCATCACCAATTTCCGTAGTACAGAAAAATCAAAATTCTCGCCCAGTTCTCCTTCTACACTTTTTAATATTTGCGGATTAATTTGGGTAGCAAAGGCGCTTTTGAAAAATACTTTTTTGTCATAAACGGCACTGCGCACAATCTCTGCTTCGTCGATGTAATTACCAACTGGCAGCACAACCAGGTTGGCATCTTTATCTAATAAGGCCCGGCGAAAAACAATCGAGGAAATGTGGCCTTCCCCAACCGCCCGGAAACTAATAATAATTCGTTTCTCTCCTACTTCTAATTCAGACTGGTCCGGGTCTTCCACAATAGAGGGATTAAAAAAGGCCGCCGATTCAATAGAATATTCATGCGTGAAATAAGAACCTAATAATAGTTTCTGGTAAAGTTGTAAATTTTCAAAGTCAAAGCCTGATTCCGGAAATAAGAACTGCAGTTTATCACAATGGCGGTTTAATACTTTGGTAATGTTCCGGTGTCTTTTAGAATATTCCTGTAAAATGGGCGATATAATACTGAATACTTCTTCCGGGGCAAGGCGCATGACCCGGCTTATAACCTGACGGGCTCGTTCATCACCATTAAAAAAGAAACGGGCAATTACCCGTTTCATATCTGGATACACTTTTACAGGTTTTCTCTCAATGGAAAGTCTCATAACATTTAATTTAACCGCATAATAGACAATTCCACGGTTATGGCTTAATTAGATGGTTTAAATAGACCATGTGTTAATTTCCTGTACCTGTTTCTGCTACTTCTATTAAAGGTAACCCTATTTTAGTTTGTTGGGCTTTATTATTTACAGATTAATTTGGAACTGGGCTATAGATGAGACGCAATTGCCTGATGGGGTATTAATAAATACCTGTAATGGATAAATAAAACAACCTAATTGGCTGTTTGGGTGTGAAAGGTGTTCAGGAAAGCTGCTCTTTCCAGCACCGTCAGAGTATTTTAGCCGCTTATTTACCAAAAGCAAAGAAAGCTAATGGTTGCATGTAAGGACGGCCTTCTTATAAGGATTGTATGCTTTTACAATAGGAAACTACATGTATAAAAATATTAATTTTTAATTGTAAATTATTTGGAACGTATATACCGCAAACTATGTAGTAGGTATATAAAACAATCTAATATGAATAACGGCAGGGTAAAATTCTTTAATGACTTGAAAGGGTTTGGGTTTATTAAAGATATCAATTCAGACCAGGATTACTTTGTGCATGTATCTGGTTTAATAGATGGCATCAGAGATAATGACGAAGTGACTTTTGACTTACTGGAAGGGAAAAAAGGACTAAGCGCAATAAACGTAAAACTTGCCAAGGCATAGCCTGTAAATATTCGGGTAAAGCCGGTAAAACTTTTTAACTTTTTCCGGTGCAAGGAGAGAGTTCTTTACCCAATGCAAATTTCAAATGTAATTTTTCTTAATATCAAATCAGATGAACAGAAAATATTTAGTTGATAGCACTACGCATGAGTACCTCTGTGTAGCTTTGAAAGATGGAAAAGGTTGGGTTGAGAATAACCAGAAATCCTTAAAAAGCTTTATGAGCTCCCGACCCGATAAGAACAAAGCGGGCTTCGAACTGCTTTCCGGGGAATTTAATGATAATGCTTTCTTCGAAAAGTGGATACGTAATGGCACTAATTTCCTGTTCCAATATTAGCTTCTAAATCAGAAAACCGGCTTCCAAGTTTATCAAACGCAACTGCTTTATACTCCTTTATTACTGTTTTATTTTCCGGAGTTTTTCCATCGATAAAACTCTGATGGTGCTGCCTTCTTTCTGAATCAATTTTTCGCTTTTGAAGTCGGCGAGTGTGCGGCTAATTGTTTCATTGGCGGTACCCACCATCGAGGCCAGGTCTTCCCGGGAAACTTTTATTTCGCAAGTTTCGGTGGTGGCACCATGATATTTTTCTGCCAGGTTAATTAAGGCATCGGCCACTCTTTTACGAACCGAGTTGTAAGCTAATTTAAGTAGTTGTTCCTGCTTCTCCTGAATATTGCCCGATAATAATTGAATAAATTTATTCGCAATTCCCGCATCTTTAAACAAAAGCGCATTAAACTCATTTTTGGGAATAAGATAAAGTTCTGCGGCATCCAACGCCTCCGCATTTTCAGCGTAAGGCATATTTAAAAGTACCGATTCGTAGCCTAAAAAATCGCCGGGGGTAAAAATTCCCGAAATAATTTCCCGGCCATTCTGATAAGTCATATAGGTACGTACCTGGCCACTTTTTACCAGATAAACCGTAACGGCGTGGTCGCCTTCTAAGTAAATATTCTGCTTCTTTTTGTAAGGATGCAATCGGCTGTTACCCGAAAGTTCGTTTAATAGTTTTGCCGACTTAGCCTCATTGCGTAAACCCTCGAAAGATGTTGCATTGCCGACATTGTGGATGGCCCTTCCACGCTTTTGCAAGCGGGTTTCAATGGCGTTTAACAATTCTAAATCATTAAAGGGTTTGGTGAGGTAATCATCAGCTCCCATTTCCATGCCTTTGCGCATATCGGCCCTTTCGGATTTGGCGGTTAAAAATATAAAAGGAATATCTACGGTACTTTCGTTTTTACGGAGCAAATACAAAACGCTATACCCATCCATTTCGGGCATCATAATATCACACAAAATAATATCGGGCGGGTTGGCTTGCGCCAGTTCAACTCCTTTTTTACCATTTTCTGCCGTATATACCGTGAAGTCGGCCATCGCCAGAATTTCGGAGGTACTTTCTCTGATATCCTGATTGTCTTCTATGAGCAAAACCGTCTTTTTAGCTAAACTCATAACTTCTTAAAAATTAAAGACACGGAAGTGCCTTGATGTTGGGCACTGTGGCAAACTACTTTGCCCCCCATTAATTCTATGTAACGTTTAACAATATTTAATCCCAGGCCGGTACCCGGAATATTGCCCGTATTATGGGCCCGGAAAAATGGCTCAAATAAGTTTTTCTGGTCTTCTGCCGGGATGCCGATACCATTATCCTTTACGGTAATGCATACTTCGCCGTCGTCAACTTCGGTATTAAACTCGATAAAAGTGTTCTCGCCGGAGTACTTTATAGCGTTGGATACCAGGTTAATAGCTGCATTTTTTAATAGGTTTGGATCCAGGTATACCTGGCTGATAGAACCGGTGTGCTGATAGACAATAGTTTGGTTTTCTTTAGAAATCAATTGCATTTCTTCGATAAGATCCTCCGAAAACTTTACCAGATCAAAATGCTGTAATAACATTTGAGTTTTTCCAGCTTCCAGTTTTTCCAGCGATAAAAAATCATTCAGAATTCCGGTTAGGTGGGCAACAGAATTTTTTATTTTACCGGTGTGTTTGTGAATATTTTCAGGGTCTTTTTTCTGCAGGTATTTATCTATTAATAAAGCGGAAAGCTGTATGGAGCTTAGCGGCGTTCGGAATTCGTGCGAGGCCATGGAAACAAACCGGGTTTTAAGCAAGTTTAACTCCTGTTGTTGTTCCATGGCGCGAGCAGCTTCATCTCTGGCTTTTTCCAATTCCGAGATTAAATGCTCTAAATTCTGTGTGCGGTCTTTAATTTTTCCCTCCAGTTCTTCGGTATATTTCTTTAATTTTTCTTCTGCTGCTTTTTCTTTGGATAGGTCATGAATAAATCCGGTATATATTACCCGGTTTTCATATAACACTTCGCTTACGGCCAATCGAAAAGGGAAAGTAGTACCATTCTTTCTTAAGCCTAAAACCTCGCGGCCAATTCCAAATATTCTATTTTCACCGGTATCTTGGTGCCGGTGCAGGTAACTGTCATGCGCACCTCGGTCGGGTTCCGGCATCAAGGTACAAATCTTCTTGCCTTTCAGTTCTTCTTCTTCATAGCCAAAGAGTTTCAGGGCCGCCGGATTCATGGTTTCGATCAATCCCCGGTAGTCTATGGTAATAATGCCGTCGATGGCAGTATTAAAAATAGCATGTAAAAGTTTTAAACTATCCATTTAGAAAGGAAGAAACCATGAAAAACTTGTTTTTGAAAATTTACAGATTTAATTAGAATGTAGATGGGCTATGATAGAATAGGTCTACTACAGGAAAAAGTTTCTGCTAAGAAACCGCTAATCGCTCCGGTTAGCTAAGCGTGCTTATGGGTATATATCTGTAATATACCTAAAAAACAGATAGGATCCAGATTTATCTGCAAAGAGTTTCATTGGAGTGATTATCTTTTTCTCCTAAGATTTCACGGCTGCCGGTTAAAACAGGAACCCAAACGTCCCTTTGTGTCCAAAGTCACTTTTTCCCCGCGGCTACATCATTCTCTACCTAATGAACTCACCCTACCTTTGACCTATCATTAATCCAAAATTTTAAGCTGAAGGAAATGAGAACTACCATCACCTATGCAGACTTTAAAAATGACTTTTTTAAAGCCTTGTTTATTCTATTAGCCATATTTGGTATAATGGCTATTACCATTTTATCAGTAAGAGGTCAAACACCTTACAAAATGATGACCGGATCTAATATTAAAGTTTCCGGTACTTCCAACGTGCACGATTGGAATATGCAAGCCAGCAACGTAACCTGCGAGGCGAATCTCAAAATGAAAAACGGGCAATTGCAGAATCTTAATTCCCTTCATTTTGTGCTGCCGGTAAACAACCTTAAAAGCAAAGATAAACTTATGGATACCAGAACCTATAAAGCTTTGAAAGCAAAAGAGTACCCTGAAATTTCTTTTAAATTAATAAATGCTTCTGTTGTTTCTCAGCAAAAAATAATTAATGCAACCGGAAACCTAACCATTGCCGGAGTTACTAACCAAGTAAATCTTCAAACGAGTTATGTAGAGAATTCGGATGAAAGCATTACTTGCAAAGGCACCAAATCTATTAAAATGAACGATTTCAAAATGAAAGCACCTAGCTATATGATGGGCGCTCTTAAAACGGGTAACGAAGTAACTATTGACATTCTCTTAAAACTCAAAAAAACTGAACTGCTTACAACTAAGAAATAAAATTATTAAGAACTAATAGGATGAAAAATATTTTTACGAATATTCTTTCCAGCATTTGCCCTAATAGTTTTGAGCTTGAAATCTGAACAGGTGCAAGCCCATAAAAGGTTGATAATATGCGTTCTTATGACCTAAAAGGCATAAATGCATTTGAGGAGCCTAAAGATACTATCATCGATTTTGATGGTATAAAAGTGAAATTTGGGGCCGGCTTTACGCAATCGTTCCAAGGTTTAAAGCACAAAATTAAGGAAGGTAGCTTAAGCATAATAACCATGGAATTTTTTATTAACCATAATTTCTAATGAAAACTAATAAGGCATTTGAGAATCTGAAGGCATTGAGCCTTGAATTAGATACGCTAATGAATGAAAGTGATGCGCATATTGGTGCTATTGATAATTTATGTAATAGCATTTTAAATGAAATAGACCTTATAAAGATTAATAGTACTTCGGAGTACGTGCTCCTGACAAAAAAGCAAGCCAAAGCATATATCAAAAAAGCCAAAGTAGAAATTAAAAAATATAACCAAGTAGGCTTGAGGAGTAATGGTAATTTCATGGATGTTCTAAAACCAGCACAAGCCGGCGTAAAAATTATTTTAAACCTCGACTACTAAAACCATAATAATTATTACGCCATTTAAATTATAGTTTGACAAACCTTACTCGAAGTTTGAAAAAATAAAAATGTGATGAGCATTACTTTTCTGCGTGATTAGGGTTACAGGTTAGGGGTAGGTTTTAGGTTAAATTTGTATCCTATCTAAATGCACTTACTCATGAAAGTTGTAGCCTACAGTATTAAACCTTTTGAAAAAGAATTTCTTGCCAAGGCGAACAGAAAGAAGCATGAGATAACGCTTATCGCAAATCCCCTCAGTTTAGAAACCATTGCTTATGCGGAAGGAAAAAATGCAGTAGTTGTATTTGCTAACGATGATGTTTCGGCGCCGGTAGTAAATAAGCTGGCCGATATGGGCATTAAATACATTGCCACCCGTTCGGCCGGCACCGACCACTTCGATAAAGAAGCCGCTGCCGAAAGAGGAATTAGCCTGGCTAATGTACCGGTTTATTCTTCCCATGCCATTGCCGAACATGCGGTTGCGCTAGCCTTATCCCTGAACCGCCATATTATAGCGGCCCACGAGCACGGGCAGCAATTTGATTTTAAATTAAACGGACTGATTGGTTTTAACTTTTTTGGTAAAACGGTTGGATTAATTGGCTTAGGACGTATAGGTCAGGCAATAGCCGCCATCTATAATGGTTTTGGGTGCCGGGTAATTGGTTACGATATAGCCATGCCTGATGGTTTAATTGCCATTGAGTCTCTTTCCTTAAATGAAGTGCTTCGTCAGTCCGATATTATTTCCCTACATCTCCCATTAACACCGGCCACCAAATACATTATTAACGCCGCCTCCATTGCTATAATGAAAAATGGGGTAATGCTGATTAATACCTCCCGAGGTGGTTTACTAAACACAATTGACGCCCTGGAAGCTTTAGAACAAGGCAAAATTGGCTATTTGGGCATGGATGTTTATGAGCATGAAAAAGGCTTGTTTTTTGAAGACCACCAGCAAGACCTAATTAAGGATTCATTACTCCAAAAATTAATGACGCACGCCAATGTAATGGTTACGCCGCACCAAGCCTTTCTTACAGGTGAAGCCTTACAGCAAATGGCAGATGAAACCATTAAAAACCTGGATGTATGGCAAAAGGATCGATTTGTTTTATCTGAAATTATATAGGCTTAATAATATTTCACCTATATGAATAATATTTATCCTTTCTAAATAAATATTAAAATTTCTCTAAATCATAAATTTTAAAATTTATTAAAATATTTATTACCAATACTTTGCATTAAGTATGGACCCACGTTAAAATATAATTAAACAAATCACCTTTAAATTTAGAAATCATGATAAAGTTTTATTCACTCAAAAAAGTAGCGGGACTAGGCATGGCCATTCTCCTGCTTCTAACCACTATTCCGGTAAACGCCCAAAGCGATAATCCGGGGCCCAAAATTGGCGTAAAAGCGGGGCTAAACTTTTCGCAGCTTTATGTAGAGCAGCCCAACGCCAAAGACGAAAAAATTAAGCTGGGCTTTCATTTTGGGCTATTTGGTAAAATTCCTATAACCGACTTCCTATCTGTTCAACCGGAAGTTCTCTACACCAATGTTGGTTCTAAAGTAACTTACGGTGGCTCCGACCTAGAAAATTTTCTGGGAATTGAACCCGGCGAGGTGCGGTTTAACCTAAACTACGTGCAAGTGCCCGTTGCCTTAGCCATTAATATTGGCCCGCTAAATGTCCACGCCGGCCCTTACCTAGCTTACCTGGTATCAGCTAATGTAAAAGATTTGGAAAAATCAGACTTAAGTGGCAGGGATATAAAGGACCTGGAAACAGAGGATTTTAACCGACTTGATTACGGCGTAATGGGCGGCGTAGGCTTTGATGTACAAAATGTAACCGTTGGTGCCCGCTACAATTATGGCCTCCGCAAAATAGGCAACAGTGGCTTAGCCGGCGACCTAACTGAAAATTCTAAAAATTCTGTATTTCAGATTTATTTAGGCTTTGGCATTTAACGTCCCCTCATAGTTTAATCTAAATAACATGACAAGCCTAAATCGAACAATGATTTTGAATACCCTCATTAAACACGAAACGCTCACTATTGTAGATTTAGCAAAGATGGTAAATCCTGGTATTAAACCGAAAGAAAATCATTTGCAATTGCTGTTAGATGAGATACTCGAAAGTGGACACATATGTATGCTGAATGGCATTACCCCCAGTACCTACACCATCACAGATAAAGGAATAAAGGAAGGGCAAAGACTGGCCCAGGAAGAATAAGATTGGAAAAATTGCCTGCCTTTCCTGGCAAAGGTAACCCTTTAATTAAGGGCGTGGGCTTATTGAAAAAATAGGCTTTGCTTCTGATTGATTGCTGAACCTTGCTGCCGTTGAGGTAGCAAGGTTTTTTTTCGCTTACTAATAAACTTAATATTTTTTAAACCCAAAGCTTATGAAAAGCACATCTATTTTACTCACTATTCTCCTTATCATAAGCCTGCCCACTATGGCCCAGTATAAAACAGCCATATTTAATTATGAGCGCGCTTATTTCGACGATGGCCAGCCGTTACCAGCCGAAAATAGATTTATTATATCCGGCGAAACCGGTGCCAATATTGATATTGTGGAGTTAAAAATTTACCATTCTGCTAATACGGCTAAAGCTCCCTTTTACCAAAATACCTGGGAGAGACGCGATACCAGTCCGGTAAATACATTTACGCTGCCGGTAAACCAGCCTTTACGTGGCAACGGAGAATATACCTTCGTGCTGAATTATTATACTAAAATTTCTGGCGAACAGCAGCAACAGTTATTAAGTCAGATGGATGCGGCATTGGGAGCCTATCTCGACCAGTCTTTCCGGGTAGAGCGGTCCAGCATCGACATGCAACATCCCAGAACTATGCGAACTGACCTGAACGCCATTGCGCAGCAAGGTCTTTCTTTTTACCGGAACCGGATTAATTATTCGTTTGCGGGATTTTCTGATTTAGTGTACCAAAAGCTGGAACAGTTGGGAGAACTAAAGCTGCGGAAAGCACGCTTTAATATTTTTGCCAAAAACGATGAGAACACCAAATCGGTACAGTTACGCTATGCGCAGGAGCAAATAGCAGCACTTAAAATAATGGTGAGCAAAGAGGTAGCCCAGTTTGCCGGGGTGCAACTATACGCCCTAACCGACAGCAAAAAAGTAAGTGATTATGCTACCGAAAAAACTAAAAACGCTTTGGCCATCAACGTAGGATACGGAGGCGTTTATTACACCGGTAGTTTTGATAACTTCTCCTACGATACGGCTCCTTATGCCGGTATTTCAATCCCCTTTGGTAAAGCGCCATTTGCTTCTCCTTTCTGGGCCCGCACCAGTATTTCTACAGGCGTATTTATGCAAAACATGAAGTTTGGGACTGGTAGGGTGGCCACCGGACCTTTGGTGCAGCGCCCGTTTTTTCTGGCCTTGGGCTACCGGGCCTTGCCTTTTATCCGCCTCAATGCGGGTGCTACGGTACTGCAAGACAAACAAACCAGTAGTACTAACCCGGATATAAACCTGGATAAGCTTTACATCAGACCTTTTGTAGGTTTAAGCATGGAATTAAACTTGTGGCTGAACTTAAACCGGTAATCATGAAATGTTTATTCATAATTTTATTGTGGTTTAGCAGCTTAGGTGCTATGGCGCAACATAATCTGTATAATTGGCAGCTAAAAGGTTATACCGGTACCGCTCATTACTATAACCCGGATAAGCGTACCAGCGATTATTTTAAATTAGACAACAGCTTATGGTACCAGCTCGAAATGAGCCGGAATTTAGGCAATAGCTTTGGCCTTGCTGTAAGTGGTTCTTTCGGTAAAATAAGAGGACAGCGGCCGCAAGGCGGTACCTTTATAACAGAGGCCCGTATGACTTCGGCGCGGCTTTATTTTTACACCGATAACGGATGGCTGCTTAAACCTTCGGCCTTTGTTTCGCCGTACTTTTTTGGTGGATACGGCATAAGTACTTTAACCATAAATGATAATGGGGCATCTGACGAACGGAAGTATATAGCTGTACTACCGTTTGGCATGGGGCTAAAGTTCCGGTTAGCAGAAAGGTGGCAACTCGACTTGCAAACCGAAGCGGTTTATAACACCAAGTCGCACTTAAACGCAACGGAAGGCGAACAGAATAAATACAATAATAGCTTTCTGCATACGGGTCTGTCGCTCGCGTATAGTTTTGGATTTAAGCCATCTTCCTTTAAAGCATCCCGGTTTTACACGAGTTTCCAAGACCCGCTGAACCAAGCCAGTTCTGCCCGGCTTACACCAGTGGTTTCTCCGGTAGATAGCCTGGTAAATCCGAAATTAATTATCCTACCTAAGTCGCTAGTAGTTGCGGAACAGCATAAAGGGGAGAGCACCGATGAACTTCGTTCCAGAAGAGTTGCCATTCAATCCTCAGACGCCACTTCAACTTCTAATGGAAGCCGTACGATAATCCAGCAGAACCCGGTACGGCCGGATATCCTTCGTACAGCAACCGGGCAAAAAACAGCAAAAGCGCGGGAAACAGCTGAAACGGAGTTCAACCCAGGCAGAACACAGGTTGCTTCACCTACGCGGGAAACAATACGCTTAACGGAGCAATCAAGAATATCCGAGATGCCTAAAACGATTGCTGATAGCACATCGGAACCAACTTCAAACGTTTATGAGAACGACCGCTTCAGTCAACATACAGTTAAACTGATTGAAAAGGATAGAAAAGAACTGGAAAGAGCCGATAAAGAAAACGAGCAACTGGGGTATACCCGTGATTCCTTACACAATTTATCTGTACAAGACACGCTGCTGGTAAAACAGATTAATCCATCAGATTCTGTTTTTAATGCTTTAGACGATAAAACGCTCCGGTATAGGCAACAGCAAGCTACTTTAAACGATAGTATCCTTCAACGGCTGGCATTCTACCAAAATGAATTAAGGCGCTTAGAGGCAAGTAAATCTGTAACCCCAGCTGCTATACCGAATGTAAAAAGTAGTTTTGATACAAATGTCTTTTTTAAAATTAATAGCTATGAAGTGCCGTCCCAAAGTTTCAACGAGCTGCTTTCGCTTGCTGCGCAACTAAAGGCCAATCCAGAACAAAAACTACAGCTAACCGGCTATGCCGACCAGACCGGCAAACCGCAAGACAACTTTGTATTAAGCCGGAAAAGGGTAGAAAAAGTTGCCGATTTTTTTCAAGGGCAGGGAATAGCAAAAGAGCGCATTCTGCTGCAGTACTTTGGCGAAGTTAATTCTGATGAAGCCTTGAATTCACTTAATCGAAAAGTAGTTTTAAAAACCATAGATTAGGTTTGTTTAGGATTGCTTTGGTTATCTAAATGTTCACTGAAGAGGAAATCCAAATTCTAAGGTACCAAATAAATCTCAAAGAGGCCAGCTTAAAAGACTTTAAAAGTTATAAAAAGAGGGTCTCTGTAATTATAAGTAAATAAAGGCCACCATTTCCGTTTGTTTCTGCGGGTTGCACGTTAAGCGTAATATACTTATAAATATCTCAATGTCAGTAAAAAACAAAAAGCAATTTGGTGTGTGGCTAGATTCTAACCATGCCACTATAGTAGGCAGAGAACAGGTTGACAACGGAGACTTTGTTATTCTGGCCGAGGCGAAGAATGATGGCCAGGGAAGCAATTCTAATGAAAATACCGGCAACAATGCCGAACAATCGTTGCAGCAAAAATTCTTTAAAGAAATAACTACGCACCTGCAGAATGCCGAAGAAGTACACGTAACCGGTACGGGTATTTCGCAGGAACAATTTATGCATTTTATGGCGCAAACCGCCCAGTTTAAAAACACGATAACCAACGAAAGTACTTCGCTTAAAATGGGCGACGAAAAACTAGTTGAATATATTACTCAAAAATTTAACTAAGCAAATAACGCCTTAAAAGAAAGCTGCTTCAACTATTTTGAAGCAGCTTTCTTTTTATATCCATTAGGGGGTAAGGTTACTTAGAATTTTACACCCTTTCAATTCCTTTTAAAAGTTAACTAAACTGCTATTTAAGCTATTCACCTTTATAATTAATACCATTAATATTAACGCATCTCAGTAAGCATAAGCGTGCTTGGAACATACCTTTTAAATATTTTATAACCATGAAATATATAATAC
>NZ_BJYS01000053.1 GCF_007991635.1 Adhaeribacter aerolatus
AAATAAAAAGATAACCCTGTACTAGTAAAGTACAGGGTTATCTTTTTAATAGCTTTAGTTCTGTAAATACTTATCTGTTATAGAAAATAGCGTTTAAGGCATTAGAGGTAAACTGGTTAGTGGTTGCCGCATCTGGGTTAAGGGTTGGTTCGTCGCCGTACACGTGAATGCCGTAGCCGCCGCTGAAACTAATATTTGAATTCTTAATCTGAAGAGCAGCAGCACTGGACAGCGCAATACTTGATTTTACATTGGAAGTTAAAGGTTCGCCGCCAGCATATTTAATATTTACGTACTCCATTTTGTTCATCGAGTTTCTGGAGTATATTATAATACCATCCCAGGAACCTGCGGTTTGATCTACCCCCGTAATTGTAATTTGTTTATCGGCGGTTCCAACAGCGTTAATATAGCCATCACCTATGTCGATGCTGTTATTCTGCACCACTTCAATATTTAAGCCGGGGCTTAGCTTCCAGCCAGAATTTACCGAGATAAAGCCGGCCAACCGGTAAGGAAATCCGTTTTGTAAAGCCTGCCATACTACTTCGCTGGTTTCCTGAATAGTAGAGCGTTTTACTTCGATGGCTTTAATGCCGTGGTTAGCGGTAAACAGGGTAGCCGCATCCAGTTTGGGTACATTTTCGGCGGTTAAGACAATAGGAGCGGCGGCATTGTTATCGAATTTATTAGCCGCAAAGCCATACAGGATAGAACCTTCGCGCAGGTACAGGCCGTAGCCGTTGCTTTTGGCTATTTCGGTGTTTTTAATCGTAACGCGGGCATCTTCCGATACCACCATGGCGGTTTTTACAGCATCTATCAGGCCGGTGCTGCCCGCATTAAATATTTCGGTATAATTAAATTCGTTGGCGCTGCTGTTCGAGTAAATAATAATACCGGCCCAGTAACCTTTCTGGTCTTGTTTGCCCGTAAACCGGATTTTTTTATTCGCTTCGCCTTTGGCCATTATCGTACCACCCTCATCCACCAAAAACTGGGCATCTTCGGCAAAGGCAATTGTTACCCCGGGTTTCAGGGTAAGTTCAGCTTTTACCCCGATAGAAGAATTTACCAGGTAATCGGGCAGGTTTGGGTCGGCTATCCGGTCTTCGAGCACTGTTTTAACGGTTATATGGTTCAAAATTATTGCGGTAACCGAAGCCGTGGCCTTAATTAGTACTTTGTCTTTATGTGAACCGGTACTGTTGCCGATGGTTAGTTCCAGTTCGTAATTGCCGGGCAAATCCGGTACAAAGGTAGGGGTGGCGGTGGCGGCATTATTTAAGGTAGCATTGCTGCCGTTGGGTTTACGGGAAAAGGCCCAGGCGTAAGTAAATGTTTTGCTTTCGCTGTCTTTAGAGCCATTGCCATCCAGTGTTACGGTTTGTCCGGTTTGTACGTTTTGGTCTGGCCCGGCGTTGGCCGTTAAGGAGCTTGGGGGTACGGGCTGGTCTTTATCCTTATCGGGGTCGCAGCCAGATAGAATAAAAGTAAGGGAGAAAAATAATAAGAATAAGCGTTGAAAATTTTTCATAGTTTTTTGGTGTATTAAGGGTTTAGGTAAATATTGAAGGATAATTTTTCAGGTGCCGGTAAATGGGGCGCTGCATAAAAGAGCCGGCCATGTTTTATGTTTATTTAATTTTCTAATTTTCTGATGGGTCAAAATTACAATCTGCCGGGAGGGGATACTTGCGCAGAAACTGGTATAAATAAAACTCAGTAATACTACGTAGGCCTTGCTCTGCATCAGCTTAAACTTGTATTTATCTCTTTTTTCGATGAGATGCCGGCTTATTAGTTATAAGCCTTGAAAATAACCTGGACGAAAATAGATCGGGTGTTTGGCAGGGCATACCGGGAAGCCGAAAGCCAATGACTTGCGCAAACCCCTTGCAAAGCAGGTTTAAATAAATTGATAAGGTTGCTTTTCCTGTGCTGTAGTTAACTTACAAGCGGAAGTGATAGGGCGCCATTTACCTGTCCGAAATCTAGGCATCTGGCTTTAACCGAAAGAGGTGTAGGATTTTATACTTTTTCTAAACCGAAATAAAACCATGGATTACTAAATTGGGTAACCTATATGCATCAACCAGAATTCTTAGAAGTAACTGCCAAAAACAAATTAGTGTCTAAAGTTCAATATCAAAACTACGAACCAGGCGAGTTTACAAATATTTGTAGCCGGACACTAAGCGAAACGCTCGAACTGATAGCGCATTTTCCGTGGCAGGAATATCGCCATCCGGAATGTATAAAACTTACGGGGCCATCCATTACCGTAGAGCATCCGGCGGGTAGGTTCTTAAAAATCGGACCTTATTATAACAAAACGTACTGTTTATATTTTATTGATGAAACCGAAAAGCTACAAGTTCATATTGTTTCTGACTTAACCGACTGCTATGCAGCTATTAAAGCTATTTACAATAATGCTGAACCGTTTATTAGTAACCAGAGAGCACCGTTTTACGAAGATCCTCACAAGCATTTTGTAACTAATTCTTTTGAATATACCGTAAATAAGAATAGAATTTTAGCATTTATTTGGTATCCAATTTTATTTCACACTTTTCTTTTTCTTCTGGTTTTTACCCTAGGATTTACCGATTGGGAAGTGTTTACAAATTTATTGGGGATCACCATTGGGGGTGGTATTTTCGCCCTTATAAATGGTCCTAACCTTTACCTTTTATATAATTACTACAAGCACAGTAAAAACTTATACTTAAAACTAGCCAAAGGACAAAACGACTTCTATTCTGGGCCAAAAGAATCACCTAAAAAATATCTGAAGGAAGATGTTGAAGTTGTACATATCTTATCAAATCACGGGAGTAAATGTCCGTGGGGGCATAACACTGTTTTTAAGATAATATTTAAGAACGGTGAGGTATTACAAATTTCTAATCTGTTAATAAAAACTTCTGTTTTTACTACTAAAATGCCTGAGAATATGATGGAGTGGAAACATAAATATTTTGCTAGCATTTAACCCAGTTTTATCGCTATTCAATTATCTTATACCAGCTATTACAAATGAGCATCAACCGTTACAAATATGAATCATTCTGTTATTCAGCAGTAATTCAGGTGGTTCCATTTTACGGAAACTGGTAAATGCTGCTAGGCGAGGACCTCACCCTAAATCCCTCTCCTGAAAAAGGAGAGGGATTTTGATTAGTCTTTCAGCTATTAAAATAATATTGTTTTGTCTCTTTAAGAAGTTTGTAAAGGGAATGGAATAACTCATGCTGGTATTCCATAAGCAGTAACATAGGCCAAAGCAGTTTTAGAGGAATTTACTGCGTCTGCTATATGTTCTCTGCACTAATATATCATAAGATAATATTATTCTTTCTGTTAAATGCGTTTCACTTGAAAAACGCATTACCGGAGCTCCCCTTCGCCCGGAGGAGAAGGAGTTGGGGGATGAGGTGCCACCTTTACTACGGTGCGTAAATTTAGTGAACACAGGCAATATTTTAATCTGTAACGCAAAGTACCTGTCTGTGTGCTAAACCAAACCTCTTTTGTAAGCTTCTTTTACCAGGGCGGCGGTATTTTTGGCTCCGAGTTTTTGGGTGAGGTTAAACCGATGGGTTTCTACGGTACGCAGGCTTAGAAAAAGCTTGTTGGCAATTTCCTGGTTACTGTTTTCTTCAGCTATTAGTTTTAAAATTTCTTTTTCGCGTTTGGTTATGGGCACCTCAAACATAGAACGGCGCTGGCCGGTTATGCTTTCCTGGATTAAAATATTGCGGATGGGTTCGTGAATATATTCCTGACCGTTGGTAACGGCTGTAATGGCATTTAGCAAAGTGCCCTGGTCCGCATTTTTAAGAACGTAACCCGTAGCGCCGTTGCGCAGCACTTGTTTTACATAATGCGTATCGTCGAAGCTACTGAAAGCAATAATTTTTATGCCGGGGTGTTGTTTTAAAACTGTTTTGGTTAAGTCAATACCGTTTACGTCCGGCATCTGAATATCCATCAGAATTACATCGGGATGGGTATGCGCCAGAAAATTTAACAGCGCCGGGCTTTGGGTAGAAGTAAAAATCACTTCGATATTAGTGGCGTTAAACATCGCTACTAAACCATTAATTACCACTTGGTGGTCATCTATTATGGCTAATCGAATAGGGCTCATTATTATACACTTACCATTTCTAAACCGCTGGTCTGAAACTCCAGATAAGCGCTGACGCCACTGCCAGCTTCGGTTTCTACTTCTAATTTACCATTAATCGCCTGCACCCGGCTTTGCAAACTGCGCAACTCTAAGCCATCGGTTTTAGCTGCGTGTTTATCAAACCCAATGCCATTGTCTTCGATGGTAGCCGATAAAATATTATTCCGGCAACTTAACTGCACAATAGCATGGCTGGCTTGCGAGTGTTTTATTATATTATTTAATAGCTCCTGCACAATCCGGTAAACCGATAGCTCGAAAGAATTTTTGTGCCGTTTTATATCGCCCCACGAGTCGTACTGAACTACCAGGGTATTTTCGTTGCTGATGTTGTGGCAGTAACGGCGCAACGCTTCGTCTAAGCCAAACCGCATCAGCATTTCGGGCATTAGATTATGGGCGGTTTTGCGTACTTCGTAGGAGGCTTCATCCAGCAGGGTTTGGGTTTGGCGATAGCTTTTACTCGTGGCCAGTTCTGCGTGTTGTACGCCTAAACTGCTAACGTGCATTTTGGCAGCAACCAGCATACCGGCTACCCCATCGTGCAAATCTTTGGCAATGCGGCTGCGCTCTTTTTCTTCGCCTTGCATTAAGGCCTGCAACACCTGTATTTCTTTTTCTTGCTGCACTGTTTGCAACTGCCGGGCGTGCAGTTTGCGTTTGTGCCGGAAATTTAAATAAATAAGGCTGGCCGTTAAAAAAGCTATTAGGGCAGCGGCTATGCTGATAAGCTTATATTGCCGGATATTTTGCAACTGCAAATCTTTTTGGGCCAGTTGTAATTTCTTTTGCGTTAAAGCTTTTTCTTTTTGGGCAGTTTGGTACTTTATTTCGAGTTCGGCTATGTTTTTATTATCACGTTCGTTGGTGGTGCTGTCGCGATAGACTGTATATTTTTTGTAGAAATTTAAGGCTTGCTGGTGCTGGTTCAGACCGCTATAAGCCTCTGATAAGCCTTTGTAAATATCATCTAACTGAATGGTAACACCTTTTTCCTGGCCAATGGCCAAAGCTTTGTTTAAATAATAAATTCTTTTTTGGTAATTGTGGGCCAAGTTATATCCTTCAGCAAGGTTGATGTAAGCAATAAGCTGGTAATGCGTATCTGCACTGGCAATAGCATGTTTTAGAATCTGGCCAGAATAATAAATTACTCGCGGAGCATTTTTTGCCTTTATATACATTTCGGAAAAACAAGTATTAGCCACGGTAAGGTTATGACCTTTACCGGAAGCCTTAGCTAACCGCAAGGCTTCGGTGGCATGTTTATGCCCACCCGAAAAATCCTGGAGCGAGGATAAGCAGTTGGTAACGCCGAATAAGCCATTTATAAGCTTGGTGGTATCTTTAGCCGCTCTGGCCAGCGTTACCCCTTTTTGGAAATATGCAAGGCCTTTTTTAAATTTGTTCAGGTTGTAATACATAACCCCCATGGCCAAGTTGGCTTGGGCAAGCATTGGTTTGTATTCCGTGTTTTCCAGGAGCCGAATGGCTTCCATAGTTGCGTTAATTCGGGTATCTAATTCTCCGATGCGTTCGGAGCAAGCGCCAATATTTAACAAACAAGCTGCCACATCGTTAATTTTGTTCTCTTTTCGGAAGTACGGAATAGCCTTCCGGAAATCCGCTATGGCTTGTTTATCGTTAGCCTTAGCCGCATCAATGTAGCCAATATTCAGCCAGCCAATGGCAATCCAATAATCATATCCTAGTTTATGTCCTAGTTTTACTAGTTCGTGGTATAACTTTAGTGAATTTTCCTGGTCGGTATCTATAATTTTCCAGGCGTATTTGGCAATGCTTACCACTTTGGTAGTATCGTCTTTTGCAGCTAATAGCCGCGCTACTGTAGTATCCGGTGATTGGGCTTTTATAGAATGCCTGGGTGCAAAAAAGAGCAAACAGGTTAAAAGCAGAAGTAGACACTTTAGGGACATATTAATTTTTAGAAACAAAGGATGTAAGTGGGTAATTTAATAATTTATACTTATATAATCCAAAAATATAAATATTATTTAATCTATATTTATTTTGTAAATAAACTGACTATCAGAGATTATATAAGATTCGCGTAAATGCAGGCTAATTGGTAAACGCATGTTTTTTCAGGAATATTTTTTTGACTATTGAAGGAGAGCAAATACTTTCTTTTACTTTATAATTGTTTTTATATATAGTATATTCGTTAGTCCAGTTCCGGTTATTTGCAACTAATAGTATATTGCAGATAAGCCGAATAACTCCTTTTAGCTGGTAGTTACCAGCAATTTTGAAACAACCGTACTAAGACTAACAACAGATGAAACAGCAATACTTAATCTTAGGAATTATAGCAATTGTGACAATTGTAATTTTTATAGCTTGGACAAAACTAAAAAATCAAAAACCACAACCCGTCACAGACACAAGCCGACCTGCAGAAAGCACTCTCCCGACTAACAAAGTCTCAAACGACAAACTTGTAATAGTTGAAGATGCAGATGAAAGTGACATCAAGAAAATTTTACAGGAGTTTTGTAATTCATACAACAAAGAGACGTATCAAGCTATTCCAAGACTGACAAAACTATCAGACAAAAAATTTGCAATAACTTTTCCTTTCGACATAAATTTTGAAATATATTGCTATTTCATAAATTACGTAAATTATCCAATGGGCTTTAATAGACATTTCAAAACTATTGGTTGGACAACTACAAATCCATCTGATAACTGGATTACCGAAAAAAGTGCTAACAAAAATGTAATGCTGTATGTAAGTGACTTTGACACAGAATATGATAATGTTTTCTTGACAACATTTGACAATATTGGATACAAACTCGGTTTTGCAATGGGTGAAGAAAAACAGTTATTGGACCTACCCGAAAAAAATTATAAAAAACAACCAATAGACATAAGCGAATTTGAAGCAAAACAACACTTTGACTTTAAATAAAACTGCTGGTAACAAGGTATTGCCAAAAGCGGGGCTGAACGTCTTCGATTGGACATTTATACAAGGTTTAACTTTCATTCTTCGATTGAACTTTAGTGCTAAAAATCCCCGCCTTCGGCAATACCCAAAACGTTATATGAAACCTTAAAAACAAAAAAGAGATAAATAGATAAATAATTTAGTAACAACCTGGTTATACGAAAACATCCACCGCGAATGGCTTTTTTAAAATCAATATTAATATTTCTTCTGGCTGGTCTTTGCGAAATAGGCGGCGGATACCTGGTTTGACTATGGCTGAAAGAAGAAAAACCAATTTGGTATGGCATTGCAGGCGGAATAATTCTGGCACTTTATGGAGTGGTGGCAACTTTACAAACTCAAAACTTCGCCAGGGTATATGCGACCTATGGCGGTATTTTTATTGTAATGTCATTGTTGTGGTCGATGAAATTCGATAACTATTCGCCGGATAAATATGACATCATGGGCGCATTGATTGCACTGTTAGGGGTTTGTATTATCTACTACGCGCCAAGAGGCTAAGAAGATAGAAACAGGGCAGCATCTAATCTTATGCAAACTCCAGCTTCGGCATCTGGCAGCCGTTTATACGAGGGCCTTATACAACATCTCTGTAAATAGAAGGTACCTTAACCGCTGGAGCTAAAAATTGGCGGTTCTTAAGCGCAAACCTGCGTAACACCAACCAACAAATTAGTTTTTAGCTGGTTCGCCGGAAGTAAATTTAAGTAGTACTACTTAATTTATAATTTGCCAATTTCTGCGCAGGTTTTGCTTTTGCGATGGTGGTAATTTTGGGTATAAATAATAAGCTAACCCTAAATTACCTAAAACTATGAAAAACATAATTATCCTGCTTTACAGCTTCATGGCCTTAATGGTCATTAGCAGTTGCGAAGAACCAGAAGTAAATCCGGAAAAACCCGCCGGAGAAGAACCCGTTACCGAATCGTGGAGTGGCACCATCCCGGCCGATTTAAAAAGTGGGGTTTGGTTCTGGGGCAGTTCCGGCCCTTTATCTTATTACGACCCTAACGGCAACGAAGTAGGTAAAGAATTAGAAGCCGGGCGACAATATAAATTTTTCGTGGAGAATGGCCAGGATTACATGGAGTTCCAGCAATACCTGGGAATGCGGAACAGCTCTAACTGCGTAACCGAAATATATACCATCCAGCGGGGCAAAATTAAGTTCGAAGGTAGTAAGAAATTTACTTTTTACCCCGAAAAAGGTAGTTTCAGAACGGTAAAGACCAGCAAATCGGCCGCCTGCCCCCAAGAAGACAAAACCCGCCCGGCTACCGCCAATGAATTAAAACCACGCATAAGTTATTACCAAATGAAAGAAGATGGGGGAGCTAAACTTTTGTACGAATACGAGGCAACGGATGAAAACCTACAGAATCCGCTCTTTGTGTTGCAGCACGTAAATTTATAGCCGCCGGAAAGGCTGAGTGATATAATGGCTTGGTAATCAGGTTGAAAAAATATTAAGCAGGAGCGGGAATTATAAACAACCAGACGAAAATAGGAGAGTGGAAGCGTAGGATAAATTAATCGGTACGTTTGCGGCCGTGCATAAACACCCCTTTCTTCCGGCGACCGCTGCTCCCGCCTTTCGAATATTTACCGGTCCAGACACTCATTAAAATATAAGCCATTAAAATGCAGGCTAATTCCAGCAGAATCAGAAAGATAAGTACTTCCCACCAATCATAATTATAAATATTCATATCCTGTTCATCCTGCTGTTATACCCTTTCTGTGGTAGCATAATACTATTTTTCTATGGCAATTCCAAGTATTTTCAAGAACCACTCCGGTTTATTCTCACCGGGTAAAGGCGGTAATCGGTTAAGGCCACGGCGTATAAACTGCCGCGCCAGTTAATAACCGGTACGTGGCTGGGCGTGCCAGTATGCTTATTTTCCGGAAAAATTACCTGGGTATTACCTACATAAGAAATATCGGGCTTATACAGGCCAACCCGGGTGGCTACGGTTGCCAGAAAATATTCTTTTTCCTGGTAGGTAGAGGTAGCACCAATTTCATGGGTACTCATATCGCCGGCTGCCCCCAGCCGCACATAGTTAATGCGGGTGTACGTGTTGATGGCAATGGCCGGAATAGCTAACCCAGGTTCCGGTTCGGGCTTTAGTTTTACTTTAGTTGAGGCGGTATTAAACGGCCGGCCCGTATAATGCGGATCAGAACCGGTACCTGCTGCATTGTCGCTGGTTTGGTCGCCGGCACCGGGTTCCGGGTTTTTAGCGGCCTGGGCCTTGGCATGCGCTGCTTTTATTAAGGCAAAGGTGTTAATAAAATGGTCGGTGTTCTGGAGGTGGAACAACTCCAGTTCGGTTAATCTTTTCTGGTCTACGAAGTAATCATGAATATTTTTCGTTTTTTCGTAAACCAGGTTAATTTTAGGCGCGTGCGGTGTGCCCTTGTACTGGTGGCGCAAGGTTTGCAACAATTTCAGCCGGTTATCGGAGTCCTGAACGTGTTGCGCTTCTCTTACATCCATGCCGACCGGCTTGCCCAGCACCGATCTATTGCCGGGTATAACCTCCAGGCCCAAAACCGAACGTACCCATTGTATCATTTAGTAAGAATTTTTTTAAGATGCAGGGTTTCTATTTCTACCTGCATTTTTTCCGACGCTTTTACATTTTCGAAATAATCGTCCAGCTTTTTAATATACAAATCCAGCAGCGCATCCTGCTCGGGTGTGAGGATGCGCGTAGCCGAATTAGCTTTATCTCTATCATTTGGGGTCATTTATTACGCTTCAATGGTTTTGGGTTGGTTAAAAGTGGCAATTATCTTGCTGTTAAGTTCTTCCTGTACTTCTGCCAGTTCTTTAACCGCGGCGGCCCGCATTTTGCTGCCTTCTTCCGATACTTTAATAACACCTTCGAGGGTTTCTATCATATCGCGGTTTACTTTTTTCAGGGTTTCCACATCTACGATGCCGCGCTCGTTTTCTTTCGCCGCCGTTACTACATTGCCTTTCAGCAGTTCGGCGTTTTTCAGCAGCATTTGGTTGGTGGTATCGGTCACTTTTTTCTGAATTTCCAAAGCCTTACGTTGCTTTTCCAGGCCCAGGGCAATCGCCACCTGCTGCCGCCAAACCGGAATAACCGTATCGATAGAACTTTGGATTTTCTGGGCCAGCACTTCGTTGGTGGTCTGAATCATGCGGATCTGCGGCATAGCCTGCGTGGCGATGGTGTGGGATAAGGTAAAATCATGTACCTTTTTCTCCAACCGGTCTTTAAACGCAATCATATCGCTGAGGCGCTGCACCGCAATTTCGTCCTGGTTGCTCGTGGCCACCTCGGCCTGCAGGCGCGGTATGGTTTGCAGCTCCATTTCCTCAATCTTCAGTTTGCCGGCCGCAATTACCGCCCGGACTTCCTGAATATATTCTACGGCCTGGTTAAACATTACTTCCAGACTAGTGGTGTCTTTTAAAATGCTTTGCCGGGTTTTTTCGAGTTTAATTACCACTTCGTCTACATTTTCCGAAACGGATTTGTACTGGCTGGCAATTTTCTTCGACTTATCGACAAACTTCTTTAAAAAAGGAATGCGCGAGGCAAACGTGGGGTTCTCCGATTCGTCTACCCGAATCATGTTAATCTGGGTAAGCAACTCGTTAATAGCGGCACCGGCATCTCCCGAATCTTTTACCTTTACCCGCGTCAGGAGTTCGTTGGAGTAATAGCCCAGTTTGCGTTGGGTTTCCACGCCAAAATTGCTCAGGCTTTCGGGTTTGGCCGGATCAATGGCTTTGGCCATTACCTGCGCTTTCTGCCGGATTATTTCCTGGTTCTCGGCCACGGTTAAATTGGTGTTTTCCATGTTGCTAGGTTCAGAGTAAAGTGTAGTGGGTTATGTTCAGGTCGTTTAGGTATTTCTTAATATTGTCGTGGCGCTGGGTGTTGTCGTACCATTCTATTTCATCGCCGGGCAAATAATCGCCCAGCAAACCCTGCACTTCTTTTAACAAAGCCTCACCTTTCCGGGTCCGGAATTCCGGATTTTTATAAAACGCATCCAGGTACTGTACTTTTACCTGCCTGGTTTTGGTAACTGCCAGCTCTTTTACTTCTACTATTAATTCCGACGATTGGTTATTATCGGTAACAATGGTCCGGTAAACACCTTTATTGCCTTCTTCCAGTACCGCAATGCATCGTTGTTTTACATCTTTTAGTGCATTGCGCAAAACTTGTTTGGGCCGGATGTAATGACCGTACAAGTAGCCCAGAAAGGCCGCACATATAACTGATATTATTATTGCCATGTTTGTTTATTTTAAAGTTGCCGGATTAATCCGTTTATACGTGTAACGAAGAGGGACGGTCAGGGATTGTTTAGGAGAGCCCGAGCGGCGTAGAAATAGCGGTGAATAAACGGAACCGGCCCCTAACTGGTACTATAAACCAGGTTAGAGGCCGGAAAGATTTTACCTTTATCCGGTAGATAATACGCTTAAATGATTGGCATCATTGCCAGGGTTTTCACCGCCAAATTTATAATCTCTGCCGGATTATTACCAAGAGAAAACCCGTAGCATGGGCAAAAGTTTATTTCAGTTTATAAAATTCTAAATAGCATTTATTTAAATTATTCCTGACTGCTGCTTAAGAATTGGCTTAACATGGGCACTACTGGCTAATAAGAACCGGGAAGGAAACGTTCTGCACGTCGGTGCCTTGCTTCATTTCTATGCGCAATACCCCATCGGCATTGGTCGTGGCAGCCTCGGTTTCTACGGTTAATTGCTGGTTGTTTTTGGTGATAGTTACTTTGGGACCGGTTACCTTATAAGTAATATTGTAGCTGGAGGTAACCTCAGCAGCCGGTGTTTTACTTTCATCCAGGAGGGTTATTTTTCCGGTATAGGTGGTATTGGCCTGAAACCGGATAGGGGTAGCCGACTGCTTGTTGTTGATGCCATCAGCATCCCGGAACTGAACCGATACGTCTTGTTTGCCTTTGCCTTCGGCCAGGAAGTCGAAGAGCACGGCGGTAATTTTACCAGCTTCCTCAGCGGGCGGAACGGTTTTTTTTTCTTTGCAGGAGAAAAAGCCTTGCAGCAGCACCATAAACAACAGCGCACCAGCTATTTTGGATATTTTATTCATACGGCTAAATGTTAGAACAAAGGTATAAATATTAAAATTTTAATAGGCCAGGCGACCAGATCCGGAATAATTTGCCTTACTGCAAATTAATTCCCACATAAAAATTTTGGTTAACTCCGGTAACAGGGGCTAAATTAACTAAATCCGGAGGCCAGGTAAAGTTTATGTGCCTAAATGACTTATTTGTACGGCTTAATGACCAAAATATATCGTTAAAAGCGGTATCTATGCCGGCTTTACCTTTTCGGGCCGGCGGCTTGAGGGTTGGTTAAGCGTTGGTGCTTCTGGTCTTGGTAAAGCGATTGTGGTTGTAACTTTTGGCCGGTTCCGATGCCTTCCACATGGTCAACGGGATCGGTTATTTTTTCGGTACCGGGTTGCCAGACGGCTGTACTTACCGCTGGTTTATCTCCGGAAGTACCAATTACGTAGCCGTAGCGGCCCTGCTGCGTTTGCACTGCTTGCGCCTGTTTGCCACTACTGTTTAAATTCCAGTAAAGGCTGTGGGCAGCGGTTAAGCCATGTATGGTAGAACCGCCCCACTTGCGCCAGCCGGCGGCAAAAAAGCTGTTCTCCACCTTACATTGGTCAAATAAATTGGAGTGGCTGAAATGCATGTGGTGGTCGGAGCCGCTGCCACTGGTTTTCTCCTGGCCGGTAAGCCCGGTCTGGCGGCCGGTATTTTTATCGAGGCAGCGATAAAATACATTACCCGAAGCCGACATGTGCGACATGACATAGCCGTGCCGGTTGTTTTCGGCGATGCAATCCTGCAACAAAGTTTCGTTGCCCATTACCCGGTACATATACCCGTTGCCGCCCCCGCCCCCAAATTGCGGACTGCTAAAATGACAGTTTAAAATACTTACGTTTTTGGTCTGCCATACTTTTATGCCATTGGAAAGCAGGTGGGCGCCGGAGGTATTGCCGGCTGGCGCATAAGAAGCTATCCGCCGAATCCAGCCGTTGTAAACCTGCGCCATGGCAATGGCCCAGGAATCGTGGCTTTGGTAAGAGCCGTTGGCTGGTTTGGTGTAAGATTCTTCGCTCCAGTCACCTTCCGTAAAATTCTGGCGGTTACCAATGGCTATATCTTCTACGCCTACTTCCGTCAGCATAGCGGGTGCTTTATACACCGCCGCACCGTGGGCGTCTTTCAGGGCATAACGAATGGGGATATCAATTGTAATTTCTTTCTTTTTGGAGTTGATGGCCATTATTTCGCGGCAATACAACTGACCTGCTAAATTATCGCCCTTGCCCTGCCAATACTCGGTCATGTTGTGCTCCGCAATCCAGTCGTTATCAATATAATTCCGGACAATAACTAAATCGCCTACTTTAAATCCGGTGGTGTTTTGCACCGGGATAACTGTAGTAGGACTCATCAAATCGCTGGTAATAGCTTGTTTGTTCGGTCCGTTGGCAGCCCAGGAGTTACCGTTATCAATTTTAATAATGGCTTTGCCCCGCATGGTATTGGCGGCGTTAAAAATAAAAGTATGGCCGGAACCAGCACCTCTCAGCACCACATTCGAATTGCGCATCAGAAGGCAATAATTATTACTGCCTGGCGGACTTACCTGGTAAGTGCCCGGTGGCAAGTAAACAACCGCGCCGCCGGGCCTGGAGCCGGCATCGTCGAGGGCTTTTTGCAACACGGTGGTAACATCCTGTTTTCCGGTGTTGTCGGCGTTATAAGGTGCTTTGGTTACATCCAACAAATGCTGCCTTTTATTTGATATTTCCTGTTCGCCCCGGCGGTAACCGGCATAGGAGAAATCCTGGATCAATTTATCGGTGTAAAAATTAGCTTTGGTTGGCGCCTGCCAGTTAGCAGGGTATAATTCGCTGCGCCAGGTTTGCGCTTGGGTTTGAAGGAGGAAGGTAGTCAGGAAAAGAATTAGAAGAATTCCTTTTTTCATTAGCTGGATAATCTATAAAACAGGAAAGCGGTGCAGGATTTTTCTCCACCGCTTTCCTGTTGTTAAAGCCTTAAGTTTTATTAAAAGGCTGCTTTAAATATTTTACTTTAGCCGGGCTTTAGCTTTTGGCTTCTAAGGCTTTCCGGGCAAACTCCACGCATTTGGCGGTTTCTTTTACTGCATCCGAACCTTCCGGAATCGGGTATTCTAACTCAATGGTAGCCGGAAATTTGTACTTATTCTTTTTCATGAGTTGCAGCGCCGCCACAATAGGCGTATCGCCCTGGCCCCACGGCACGTTAGCCCCACCGTTGGCTTTCGATTTCCGGTCTTTGGTGTGCATGCTTAAAATATTGGCGTGCTTGGCCTGCAGGAAAGGAATTGGGTCGAAGCCGGCCGCTACATAATGGCCCATATCAAAGTTAATGGCATTGTATTTCGATTGGCTTAACGCGACATCCCACCAGTCGAAAGTTTGCTGGGTATGGCCGTGGTAACCCACATAGATTTTATTGCGGGCCGCAATATCGCCCAGGCGCTTGGTTTGCTCCGGGCTATTCGGCAATTCCACCGTGGCGTGGGTAGCTCCTAGGGCTTTGGCCGCCCGGAAAGTATAATCTACTTCGGCATCGGTGTTGTTGGCCCCTAGCGCATTGGGCTTGTAAGCATAAATACTAACCCCGGCATCTTTGTACATTTTGCGAAGCTGTTCGAATTTAGCCATGGGGGCATTGGCCCGCCAGGCGGCCATTTTTTTCAGGTATTCTTCCTGCTCAGCTTTTTGTTCGGGGGTTAACGGGGAGCGCTGGCCACCAGCCGCAGGACCGCCCGGACGAGCCGGTGCTTCGGGCGCGCCGGCAAATGCTTCGGCAGCCGGGCCCATTAATTCCAGAGCACTGATATTACAATCTATACAATATTGCAGTACTTGTTCGGCGCTGCTGGGCATGCTCCGCCAGGAGTAACTGATAGCGCCAATCTGCACGCCATTAAACATAGAATTTGGTTTGCCCAGGTTTTTAATATAGGCCGGAATCCCAAAAGCCGGACTGGCGGCTATGGCTAACCCGCCTAAGGTCAGGGCAGAAGTTCCCAGGAACTGGCGCCGGGATATAATTTCGTTTTTCATGTACTATCAACTATTATTGGTGGTGTATAAGTCGGAGCATAATTTACAGAAACATTTTGATTTTGAAGTCCGCTGCCCCAAGAATATTATTATAAAAATAATTCTTGCGCCGATATAGCAAACCGGTATATATTTGTGTTCCAGCTTCTAAGACTATGATTGTACTAGCAGCCCTGTTTTTCTAGGTAAGGGCACCACTTCCTTCTTGCACCTTTTAGGCAGTTTTCCTACCAACTGCCGGCTATTTCTTACCTTTTTATTTTCTTAATCATGTCGCAAACTGGAACAACGCAGGAGAATTTATCTTCTTTTTACGCCATTATAAAGCAATCGCTGCAAGGCGGCGAAATAGATTATACCGTGGGCAGTATCCGGCGCTCGGTAGTATTACTGGCCATCCCGATGATGCTCGAAATGATTCTGGAGTCGGTATTTGCCCTGGTAGACCTGTACTTTGTGGGCCATTTACACAACAGCAGCTACGCTATTCAGGCAGTGGGTTTAACCGAATCGGTTTTAACGGTAATTTATTCACTGGCTATTGGTATAAGTATGGCGGCTACGGCGGTAGTAGCCCGGCGCATCGGCGAAAAGGATCCGGTAGCCGCGGCTAAAGCCGGCATGCAGGCAATTGTAATTGCCTCTGCCCTGAATACCGTTATCAGCATCCTGGGGCTCATTTTCGCTACCGAAATATTATTGCTGATGGGTGCTTCGCCTGGAGCAGCCCAGGCCGGAACGCCGTTTATGCAAATTATGATGGGCAGCAGCATATTTATTATGTTGCTGTTTTTAATAAACGGTATTTTCCGGGGCGCCGGCAACGCCGCCATTGCCATGAAAAGTTTGTGGGTGGCCAATGGCGTTAATATTATTTTGTGTCCGATTTTTATCAATGGGTTAGGGCCTATTCCGGCTTTCGGGCTGACGGGGGCGGCTATTGCTACCACTCTGGGCCGGGGACTGGGCGTGCTCTACCAGGTGTATCACCTGGCCAACGGTAAAAATACGTTAAAAGTAAAGTTAACCCACTTTATACCAGATTGGCTTCAAATAAAAGCTTTGAGCCAGATTGCCGCGCCCGCCGTTCTGCAGTTTGTCATTGCCTCTTGCAGCTGGATATTTCTGGCCCAACTGGTAGCCACTACCGGCGGCGACCACGGATCGGCGGGTTACCAAACAGCTTTGCGGTTACTTATGTTTTTTATGCTGCCGGCCTGGGGTTTAAGCAATGCGGCCTCTACGCTGGTGGGCCAGAATTTGGGTGCCCAGCAAGTGCAGCGTGCCGAACAAGCCGTATTAACCACCGCCAAGTACAACGTGCTGTTTATGATCCTGATTACCATTATTAGCCTGGCTGGCGCCGAAATATTTGTTTCGTTTTTCACCAACGACCGGCAAGTACAGGAAGTGGCTATTCAGGCTATTCAAATCATGAGTATCGGGTACATTTTTTACGGTATTGGCATGGTGCTGATAAACGCCTTTAACGGGGCCGGCGATACCTGGACACCCACCTGGGTAAACTTATGTGGCTTCTGGCTCTTTCAGATTCCGCTGGCCTATGTGCTGGCAAAAGGATTGGAAATGGGACCCGTAGGGGTTTTTATTTCGATACCGGTAGCTGAAACGTCCATCTCGCTGGCGGGTATAGTTCTGTTCCGGCGGGGTAAATGGAAAAAAGTTAAGGTTTAGAATAATAACCCAGATTTAATAAAACAGAACCATGGAACACTTGCAATATCCGATTGGCCGTTTTCAGCCGCAAACCGATTATACTGCAGCGGAAATAAATTTTATGATAAATTTTCTGGAGCAGGCGCCGGCAAAATTTGCGCAACCTTTAATTAACTTATCGGAAGCAGATTACGAGAAAACGTACCGGCCGGGTAGCTGGACCATCCGGCAGTTGGTGCACCACGTAGCCGATATTCATCTGCTTAATTTTCTGCGCCTGAAGAAAGCGCTGACCGAGGAGAACTTCCAATTTACTACGATTCTGATGGATGACTGGGCCCGCACACCCGACGCGGCCCAGGCGCCCATTCAGGATTCTTTGGCAATGTTGTCGGCTATTACGCCCCGTTTTGTTTTCCTGATGAGAACCCTGGACGAGAAAACCCTCTCCGGCAGCTTTTACCATCCGGTCCGGAAAATCTATTTAAGCCTGAAGCAATTTTTTTATATGGCTACCTGGCACATTGCCCACCACCAGGGGCATATTGCTTTGGCATTGGGTTTGGAACCGCAGCCATTTAAGTTGAGGTAGAAGCGTTTACAAAGAAATGTAATATCCAGAATCTTTTGTTAATATTCGGATTATAAAATAAAGGCCGAACTATCCACGCAGGTCATTAAGGAATAAACTTGTTGGCAACCTGCTACATAGGTTCCTCCTGAATAATAAATGTGGATAGTTCGGCCTACAATTAAAAGTTTATTCACACTTAGTGCTAAAGTGGTTTAGCAAGTTGGTAGGAACTACTTTTAATTATAATCTAAATCATTTTCGGATCAGGATGTAGCCACGGCTGGCGGTATGGGCGGGTGAGTAGGGCAGTGGCCTCTGCATCTCCCACAATTTCGCGTTTAACCGGGTCGTAAACCAGCGGTCTACCCACTTGCATCGATAAGTTAGCCAGAATACAACTGGCCGTGGAAATATGCCCTTCTTCTATGTCGGCTACGGGCTTGGTTTTGTTTTTAATAGCCGCTAAAAAATCGAGCATGTGCAGGCGAGTAGCGGGGGCGGCATTCAGTTCTATACGTTCTTCGGTCAGATCCTCGGGGTATTTTTCTTTTTCATATACCACATCCTGATGAATTTTTTTTCCTTCTTTTTCCTGCGGAATAAAATCGTATTGCATGGTGCTGGCCATTAAGGTGCCTTTTTCGCCGTACAAAGTAAACGACCACGGATATTCCGGATTAGCCGGCGTGCCCCAACTCCGGTGCTGCCAGACGCAGTTCAGATTATCGTACTCAAATAAAGCTGTTTGGGTATCCGCAATGTTAGATTTGCCTTCTTTTTGCACGTAAATGCCGCCGGTAGAACTAATGCGTTTAGGCCAGCCCAAGTCTAACATCCACCGTACCGTATCGAACATGTGAATGCACATATCGCCCATAATGCCGTTGCCGTATTCCATAAAAGTACGCCACCACCTGATGTGCGGCAGCCCGTCGTAGGGCCGCAGGGGAGCCGGGCCGGTCCACAGATCGTAATCCAGAAAAGCCGGTACCGGCTGCACCGGCGGATTTCCGTTGTTGCGCATGTGGTAATAACAGCACATTTCCACGTGCGATACTTTACCCAGCAAACCGGCTTCCACTACATTTTTTTTAGCGTGAATTAGATGCGGGGTACTTTTGCGTTGGGTGCCTACCTGTACCACCCGGTTATATTTACGGGCAGCCGCCACCATCGCTTCGCCTTCCATCACATCCACACTAATCGGTTTTTGCACGTAAACGTGGGCGCCGGCTTTCAAGGCGGCAATGGTTTGCAAAGCATGCCAATGGTCGGGGGTGCCAATTAAAACAATATCCAGTTTGTTTTCCGAAAGCATTTTGCGGTAATCGTTGTAGAGGCGGGGGGCTTTGCGGGTTTTTAGCCGCTCGCTCACTATTTTGGCAGCACCTTCCAACTGGTTCTGGTCTACGTCGCAAAGCGCTACCACTTCCACGGGGGCAACCTGAATCAGCCGGAACAAATCACTTTTACCGTACCAGCCGGTACCAATTAAACCTACCCGGAATGATTTGGGCGCTAAGCTGGTTAAATCAAGGCCCTGTGCACCCAGCGCGGTAAGGGCTAACGAGGCTGTTGCCCCTTTTATAAAATTACGACGATTAATATCTAAATAGGACATAGTGGCGGATAACTGTAGAGAACAAGTGTAGGGTAAATAGCCGGCTAATAAAGTAAATATTCAGGGTATTTTAAAGCATTTTCTGCCGGAATCGAAAACTGCCGATAATATTTTACCTTAAACTTTTAGCTGTTATAAGATGGTCGTTCAGCCTTGATTTAATATTGAACAGAAGAGGGGCCGGAAAACATAATTGGGGAATCTGAATTCAGGCAAAGCGAAATGTAGCTTAAGCGGTTTTGCTAGCCGGAGGTAACACCATAGCCGTCCGGCTGAGGAATATTTTAGAATAATTAACATCTGCTCGCGCCAGCTTGTAGCTGGCGGGTATCGATGAAAGGAAGTTTTTAACTTCCTGCCAGTTGAAAACTGGCCCTTATAAGTAGGCACAAGTTACGCTTCGCTAAACTTGCGCCAGCGCTGAATGCGGAAAATACGGCTGTTGCCGCTTTGCTGGCCGGTGTGGCCACCGGCCAGGGCAGGAAAGACAAAGATTAAAGGCTCTGAAATTATTTGCTTAAAGGCAGCGGCTTTGGGGTGGTGGTTGGGCCTTGCACCACTAATTTACCGTCTGGCTTAATTTCCATTTTGTCAATAAATACCACCCGCTCTTTACCGGTTTTGGTGGTGCGGCCGTGGTAAACACAGTACATTTGCTTGCCATCCGGCGAAAAGGCGATGCTGTTGTGGCCGGTACCGGTTACGTCGCCGCCTTTAGCGGTATTTTTCTCCAGCACCGGGTTGTTAGCGGCTTTTTTATAGGGGCCTAGAGGATGTTTAGCCGTGGCATAGCCAACCGCATAATTTTCGCCACCAAAGTGGTTAGCCGAGTACATCATGTAATAAGTGTCGCCGTGCTTAAAGGTGTAAGAACCCTCGGTCCAGCGGCGGTTAACTTCTTTGGCGGTAACCGAGCGGCTTTCCCATTCGGCCTGGGCATCGTTCATTTTTACGGGAGGACGCAGCAACAGCACCGGCTCGCCGATAACACCGCTAAAATCCGGCTTTAACGCCACTCCGTACACCCAGCTTTCCTCTATTTCGTTATATAAACCTGTTTTTTTAGCCCAGTCGGCTACTTCGCTTTGTACCGGGTGCTTGTAGCAGCACCGCGAATAGTACAGATACATTTTGCCGCTTTTATCAAAATATACGTTGGCATCGATAATCGGATAGCCCGGGTCGAAGATGGGTTTGTTCTGCATGTCCCGGAAAGGACCAGTCGGCTTATCGGCCACGGCTACGCCAATCCGAAAATTTTCTAATTCTTTGGTAGGATTATCGCGCCACTGAGCGCTGTAAAACATATAATATTTATCTTTTACCCGGTAAACTTCCGGCGCCCAGAAAGAACCAATGCCCCAGGTAGCAGGTTTATTGCCGAAATAAACCTGGCCTTCGTTTTTCCAGTTTACCAAATCGGGTGAAGAATAAGTAGCAAAACCATCTTTAGCGCCGCCGCCGGTGCCGTACATGTAATAAAGCTTGCTCGGGGCATCGTACAGCACATAAGGGTCGCCGAGTGAAACCGCTAACGGGTTTTTGTATACCCCAACCTTAACCCCGGCCGGAGCGGGCGTTTTTACCTGACTAAATAAATCCAAACTCTTAAAGGAAAATAAGGCGGCAAAAATAAAGATGAATAATTTATGTTTCATAGTGTGGCAATAACAAAAAGCTTAAAAATACAAAATTATCTAAGCCGGCTTAAATATTCCGGTAATAAACAGGTAACCTATGAATACCTACCCATAAAACGTTAGCCCAAATGGGATAGTACCGTAGTTTAAACTTTTGTATTTGGCCCTTGCGTAAGCTGGCAGAACTTTTAAAATACAAAAAAAGAAAGGCACCTGAACGCTCGTTAGGTGCCTTTCTCCTGTTTATCAATTCTGCGAGCAATTGTTCTTTTTAATTCTTTTTAGCGGTTTCGGTTTTTTTAGCCGCATAGGCAATCCGGAAAATGGAGCCGCCTAAATCATCGGACACGTACAAGGCGCCATCGGGGCCCTGGGCCAAACCGCTGGGGCGGTGCTGAATGGGGCCGGTGGGCTGCACCAAATCTACGCCGGCAAAATTATCGGCAAATATTTCCCAATCGCCGGATGGCTTCCCGTTTTTAAACGGCACAAAAGCTACCAGATAGCCTTTTTGCAGTTCCGATGATTTGCCATGAAAAGCTATAAAAGCGCCGTTGCGGTATTTCTCCGGAAACATGGTGCCGGTATAAAACAAAACCGCGTTGGGGCCTAAGTGGGCTGGAAAAGCTGCTACCGGATCTAAGGACTTTTCACCGCCGGTCTTTTTGCCGTCGCCGCCGTATTCCGGCGTCAGCATTTTTTTCTTTTGCTTATGATCGTAATAAACGTATGGCCAGCCGGCATCGGCACCCGGAGCTTTTATTTCGTACATGGTTTCGGCGGGTAGCTCGGCCGAATGCTGCGGCGTATAATATTGCGGAAATTTATCGTGGAATTGGCCCCGGCCGTGCATCATAGCAAACAAAGTATTCGTTTGGTTGTTCCAGTTCAGACCCACCACATTTTTCAGTCCGGTAGCATAATGCACCGCATCTCTGTAAGTCTGGTTCTTTTTGTTTGTTTTAAATTGCCAGATGCCTCCTACCGAATCGAGCAACGGACAAGGCATAATTCCTTTGCCGGTATTTGCGTCGAAGCAGGTCTCATCCGGCGAACCCACCGTTACATAAACATTGCCTTTGTTATCGAGGGTGATTGATTTAGATACATCGCGGGTTTTGGCTACCAAACCTTTTACAATTTCTTCCGGTTGGGCAGGCTGCATTACTTCTTCTTTGGCGTTAAGCTGATAACGGTACACACCGGTGTTGGAAGCCGAATATAAATAGCCATTTTTGATAGCAATGCCGGTGCCCGGATAATCGCCAAAAAGGGTTTGCTTGTCCAAGCTGCCGTTTTTATCGGTATCGCGCAGGTGAATAATTCCTTTGCCGTCTTTCAGTTTAGACAGTTTTACGTAAACATCGCCGGTTTTGCTCACAACCAGGTGTCGGGTAGCTCCCAGCTTATCGGCGACAATGGTGGCCGAAAAGCCCGGCGCCAGTTTAAGTTCTGCTTTTTGGGGTAAGTTGCTGTTTTGGGGGAGCGGGTTTAAGTTGCGGTTTAAGGCAGTAAATCCGGTTGCGCCGCCCAGGGTGGCTAAGACGCAGGCAGCCCAGAGAAATGGTTTTTTCATGAAACAATTATGAGATAAATGGTCTGTGTTTCTTCCGGCTTATGACGCCGGAAAGCTTAATATTAAGCATAAAAAATTAATTTTTACCAAGTCGCCCAACGAAATTCAAAGCAGTTTTAAACCATTGCTGAAAATCAGATTAAGGAAGGGGCCCAGGTAATTTTTGGGCGTAATTTTTTATCCGAAAAATTACTGGATATTTTTTCGAAGCTTCGGCATCTTACCTTGATATTTATTTAGGTTACGAAACCAAAACAAACTATTTATTTGGCGCTATAAAAAAGTTTCCCTATTAAATAAATATAAAAAGTTCATCTAATGGCGGTAGGAGCAGGTAGTAAAATAATTTATGTAAAATTATAAAAACAAATACTATCTTAACTGTTAATAGTAAGTAACAAATAAATATTTTAACTATTTAACTAAAAACTACATGAAAAAGCTATTTAACTTCTTTCCGGTAATGGTTCTCCTCTTTCTGTTCACTAGTTGCGAACCAGACAATGTACAACCCCAAACCGCCGATAGTGCTATAAGCAGTGCTGATGCGAAGAAGGCTGATAATTACACGGCGCACCTTCGCCCGGAGGAGGAAACAAACCAACCAGTGGTTAGTAATGCTACCGGGCAAATAATTCTGAAACTAAGCAAAGACGGTACCCAACTGTATTATAAGTTAATTGTGGCCAATATTGAAACGGTGGTAGCAGCCCACCTGCACTTAGGTGCCGAAGGGGTAAGCGGCCCAGTAGTGGTGCCTTTGTTTGCAGCGCCAGCCGGAAGTCCTTTAGTAAGTCCGCAGGGCATTTTAGCCGAAGGAATTATTACCAGCAGTTCTCTTACCGGTTCGCTTAAAGGCAAAACGCTGACCGACTTGATTGCGGCCATCGAAGCCGGATTGATTTACACCAACGTGCATTCTGTTAAATATCCGGGTGGAGAAATCAGGGGGCAGGTAAAATAATATTTAACGCACATCGAATTTAATAAAAAACCTCTGCCGGCTATCGGCAGAGGTTTTTTTGTTTTCCTGGGGGTATATTATTTTTTAGAAAACCTGGCCTGGGAATTAAGCGTGCTATTTTAGGCGCCGGTTCTGGGTTGTATTCTACGTTAGCTTCAGCTGGTTTTCAATCCTGCCAAACCCCAAATTTACCTTGTTGGTAATCCTGGTAAGCTTCCTGAATTTCTTTTTCCGAATTCATCACAAACGGGCCGTAAGCCACCACCGGTTCGTTATAGGGTTGGGCATGACCAAATAATATTACGCTGTCGGTAGTTGCTTCCAGATGCAGGTCTTCCCCATCAGGGTTAAATTCTACCAGGTTCAGTTTCGTTACCGATTGATTATTTACACTTATTTCGCCTCTAACCACGTACAGGAAAATGGTATGTTCGGCAGGTATCTGCGCGTTGAACTTACCGCCGGCTTTAAAGTAAACGGTAGATAATTTAATATCTGTTAAAGAACTGATTGGCGCCTGTACATCCTGCCATCGGCCGGAGATTACATTCAGGGTTACTTTGCCTTCATCCAGGGTAACTTCCGGAATATCTTCTTTCTGCAAACCAATATAATTGGGTTCGGTCATTTTGTAGCGGGCGGGCAAATTAACCCAAAGCTGCAGTATTTCCATATCGCCGCCGTTGGCTTTAAACGCTTCGGAAGAAACTTCCGCGTGAACCAGGCCTCTTCCGGCCGTCATCCACTGAATGCCGCCCGCTTTAATCGTGCTTTGGTGGCCGCCGGTATCTTGGTGCATAATGTCACCTTCCAGAATAAACGTTACGGTTTCGAAGCCCCGGTGCGGGTGCGGACCAAAAGGCAAGCCGCTGTTACGGGCCGGGTATTTTTGCGGACCGTGGTGGTTTAAAAATAGGAATGGGTCCAAACCGTCAATGTCGATGGAAGGAGTTGGCAGTGCCCGGTAAGTTATCAAATTACCGATGGGGGCTGATATGGCTTTGTGTATTTTCTTAATGCTTCGCATAACCTCAAATTTGTAAACAGAAACCTTAAAAAAGAAGAGCCTCTCCGGATTAATATTAATCTGAAAAGGCTCTTGCTTTTACCTGTTTTAGATTAAATTAAGCAACCTGTTCCAGGTGCAGGAAGAATTCTTCTTTTTCGCGACGTACTTTTTTCTGTCCGGCAAGCCAGTCATTTTCAGTGTCGCGGTAGCCCAACGGTAACAGGGTTACACTACGCAGGCCTTTTTCTTTCAGGTTCAGCAGTTCGTCTAAGGCGGCGGCGTTAAAACCTTCCATCGGCGTAGCATCTACCTGTTCGGTGGCGGCGGCGGCAATTGCGGTGCCAAAAGCAATATAAGCCTGGCGGGCAGCCCACTGGTAATTTTGCTCTTGGGTATTGCGGCTGGCAATACCCAATAAGGCATTCTTAAAATCGGCCAGCGACGCTAAGGCTACCCCACGGGTTTCGGCGGTGTTGTTCATGTAGTCGTTTATCTGGTTTTCGGTAATATTATCCCAGGCGGCAAAAATAAGCAGGTGCGAGGCTTCTACAATCTGCGGCTGATTATTGGCCACTTTCTGAATTTCCTTCCGCACTTCTTCGTCTTCAATTACCAAAACCGTATAAGGCTGCAGGCCCATAGAAGAAGGAGCCAAACGGGTAGCTTCTAATATATTGTCTATTTTTTGCTGAGGTACTTTCTGGCCATTCATGCGCTTGGCTGCATACCGCCAGTTTAAAGCTTGTATTAAGTTCATAATTTTAAATTGCTAATAAAGTAAAATTTTTAAATTGCTAATAAAGTAAAATATTATATTGGTGTAATATTATTTCTAATGGTTATTATTTATAACGGTGTTAACAAATTAATAAAAAAAATAGTTGAGTTTTTGTTTTTATTCCGGAGATAAAAATGGGAAAATTAATTTATGCCTGTCTTTTCGGCTCAGTCCTGAATATTTTTGATAAAGCCGCGTACCGCATCCTCCAATATTAATTCGTGTAAGTTATCTGGGCTCGCCGTTTGATCTACCATATTTATAGAAACCAGGCCGTGCAGCAAGGACCAAAACGTATGAAATTTCAGGAAAGGATCTGTTTGGGTGTTTTTACTGTTGGCGATTAAATTTTTAACCGCACCCTGCAACAGATCGGTATATTTGCCTAGCTCCGGTACTTGCCGTACTTTTTCGCAGGTAGGCATGCCCAACCCGTACATCAGCTGGTAATATTCTTTGTTTTGAAAAGCAAAATGCCAGTAGGCTTTCGCCATTGCCATGAGCTGTTCTGCCGGATTTTCCTGCTGGGTACCGGCTAACTGCAATGCACTGTTTAATTCCCGGAAGCCAACTTGGGTAAACTCCTGTAAAATAGCATCTTTGTTTTCGAAATGACTGTAAATAACCGGTACGCTGTATTCAATAGCATCAGCAATTTTCCGGATCGACAACGATTGCCAGCCTTCTTCCTGCACCAAAGCCCAGGCCGCCCGGAGTATTTGCTCCCGGACCTCTTCTTTTTGCCGTTGCTTTCTTTCTGCAATGCCCATTTTGATATTGTTATTATTTATAACAGTGTTAACAAAGTTAATGCCAATGAGTGTATCTGTCAAATAGTCCTGAAAATTTATTTCTGAATATGGTAGGAGGAAGGAATAAATTTAATTGGTCTATAACTCCAGCGAGACCACCAAAATTTACATTCATAATACCCAACACGGACCGGAAGAAATAATTTGTCCACTGGATAAATTAAATATTTAAATTTATGAATATATTTAAATATCTTAAAGACAAAAATAGATAAACGTACCTGGTAGAAAAAAGAACTGGTTAAAGAATTTAAATCGTTCATTTTAAATAATTTACAATTCAAAACCACTTACTGAACTAGGAAATATTAACACCAATGGTACGTTTAGCCAATAGTTGGGCGTCACTAAAAAGACCTTGTAATAATGGAATCAGAATTTAAAAATATTGGATTTGATAAATATTTTTATGCAAAAGGCATTCGAAGTATTGCAGGACAATTTTCTCAAAACAATCGTTGTGGTATTTACATATTGCATTTTGAAAATGGCGAGTATTACGTTGGACTTGCCATTGATGTTGTAAACAGGTATGCTCAACATAGACAAAACCATTTGGACATTGAATTTATTAGTTTTAAAGAAGTTGCAAAATCAAAACTTCCAGAGATTGAAAGAGAAACAGTTTACGAACTTGAAAACAGAAAGAAAGAATTACGTAACATTAATATTGTCAGCATTATAATTGGGGAAACAGACCTTGACCTTATTGTTTCAAAAGAAGAACAGGGGAAATGGATAAACTATGAACTTCCATTTGAAAGCTTGACAACAAAAAGGTTTGAATATCCTGAACACAGAAAAAGATATACAAAAAAATTTGAGCAACTTAAATCAAATCCACTTTTTGAAAATTGCTGTGATATTCTTCAACATTACATTTACTTTACGATTCCGTATCCAAAAAAAACTGAATATTCATTTTGGTGTTGTAGCTGTTTGCCATCTACAGATAATGCTTTAATCAGAGTTAATATCTTTTGGCAAGAAACACTAAACATTTTTGAAGAAGAATTTGAATACGAAGAAAACAGAATAGTAAAAAAAGAAAAGGGACTTTCAATTGCAATTTGGTTATCAAAAAGTAAATTATTTGAAACTTATACAGAAACCGAATTACTTGAAAAATATAAAACGTTATCAATTGGAAATGTAGTTTATAAAAGTGGTGGACAAGACCAACAGCAACTAATAATTGATGACATTGAGTTTTTAGATTTTCTTTATGACAGGCCCATTTCAGACGCTATTAAAGATTTTAATTTGCGACTTTTGAGAAAAGGGGGTTGCATTTTTAATCGTTATCACAGCTTTGATTTAGCAGATGAAGCCGTTAGAACAGACAACTTAATTCCAGAATAATTAGCGAACGCCTAACAATGTATATACATAACCATTGCTTTGCTTCGGGCTTTGCATATAATAATCGTTAGGCGCAATACAAACGAATTTTTATTGGATAATTGGGCTACTGGAATTACTGAGCGGTTATAACCTGGTGTAAAGTGCTGCTACCAGAAAATATATTTTCCTTTGCCGAATATTATTAAAAAGCTAATTTTGGTTAAATATCAACCCAATTAAGCGCTAGAAATTAAAGCATTTAAAACAGCATGGCAACGGCAACAACCAAAGAAACCTTATTCCGGGAAATAGAACAGCAATTGCAACACCAGGGCTTTACCATTGATAAGCAAGACCAGACGCGCCCCTGGGGTGGCTTTTTTGTAATAAACGAGGACCAGGCTCAGCAGTTTGCCGATACGTACTTCGACGGATTGTCTGTGGACAGCTTGCGGATTTCCGGTAAATTAAGCCCTAAAATATTGGTCGTAGCTCCGCAAAAAAGGCTATCCTGGCAATACCATTTCCGGCGGGCGGAAATCTGGAAAGTAATCCGGGGTACGGTAGGGGTGGCAACCAGCCAGACCGATGAGCAGGGCGAAGTGGAAACCCACGAGGTAGGTTCCTTAATTACCCTGAAACAAGGCGAGCGCCACCGTTTGGTTGGTCTGGATGATTGGGGTGTACTGGCCGAAATCTGGCAACACACCGATGCCGCTAACCCTTCGGACGAAGACGATATTGTACGGGTGCAGGACGACTTTGGCCGCTAAAATTGGGTGCCTGGTAGAGGAATGTTTTACCAGTTATACTAGGCAAGCGGTTTAAATTAAGAGCTTGATTAACTTCAAATGCCTCATAAAAAAACTGATCAAGGGAAATTTCCCCTTAAAAGATATGGTTCGGAGTGGATGTTCGGCGATTTTCTCCCGGATAATGCTATTAAACGCAGCACCCAGGCGACTACACCGTGATGAAGCATATAGAATGATGGGAAAACCCTCGCGAATGCGTTCCAACGCAGTGTACCGGGGCGCTATTTACTAAATGCCGTTTAGGTTTATACCGTTGAACCAATCCCTGTTCTGGAACAGAACTCAACATGCAGGTTATTAATTATTACCGAAATCCTGGAACTTTCATTTTTAGCTTAAATTTTCTGATAATCAAAAGCCAGTAGCTGAAAAGACAGTTATTGGCTTTTTTATTTTACAGCTTGCTAACGCGGTCGTCCCACGCATGATTTTTTCCTGGCCGCTGGCCGTTTAATAATCAGACCCGATATTTTAACAACTGTTAGCTCAGTCAGAGGCGGTCGTCTTGAGCGGGACGCCCGCAACCGTAAAAAGCCAATTCCAAAGTGTAGCTTTCTTATTTGCTGGAACTTGTTTCTATTTTATCGGCCAGTCATCGGTGCGGAAACTCGAAGCCGGTAAGCCGGCTTTGTTAAATAAATTAGGTTCGGCGGTGTCGCTCCAGGCAAACCTTACGGCCATCGGGTTTTTAACAGATTTGGCTTGTACTACTATCGTATTGCCGGCTATTTTGGCCGTGGCTGGTACAAACTTTTGGTCTGCTCCTGCAATTTCAAAAAGCGTTAATTCTTTTCCTTTTACTGCCAGCCCTGTTTCGGCATAGTCAAAAGATAGCCGGATTTTATTTCCTTCAGTCTTCATGCTTTTATACAGCGGGCCGGAGAAAACCACATCTTCTTTGCCATACGTTTTATTTAGCGCCCAATTTGCCAGCCGCTGGCCCACAGGTATTTTGTTGCGGGGGTGAATATCTTTGATATTACCTACATCGCTGATGACAACCATACCGGTGTTGGGCACGCTTAAGCTTTTCCGTTGGGCATCCCGTAATAATACCCCGTTATGTTTATCGCCGTAGCTGTAAGGCGCAATCTGGACAAAGTAAAACGGAAATGCATAGCCCCACTCAGTCCGCCAGTTTTGAATAAGTGCCGGTAACAGCTTCTCGTAATTCTGCGGGTTGCTGGTATTAGATTCGCCCTGGTACCAAAGGGCTCCGGCAATCCGGTAAGGAGTAAGCGGCGCAATCATGGCGTTAAAGGCTTTACCAGGTTTATTGGGTCCGTAAGGTTCTTCTTTTAGTTTAGCTGCGGCTTCGGCCAGATCTTTATTTTCGGTTATGGTTTTGGCATTAACCCATATTTCGGCCGGAGTACCGCCCCAACTGCTATTAATCAGGCCAACCGGCATTTTCAGGTTCTCGTGAATCCGCTGGCCGAAAAAGTAGCCAACTGCACTAAAATTGGGCATGGTTTCGGGGGTACAAACTATCCATCTTGCATCCACGTCTAACTGCGCCCCATCGGCTGATCGGCGGGGTACTGTAAAAAATCGAATGGAAGGATAATTGGCTTTCGCGATTTCCAGCTGCGCATTATCAACGCCGGCACGGGTAGTCCATTCCATATTAGACTGGCCGGAGCAAAGCCAGACTTCGCCCATCAGTACATCCTTAATTTCGATGGTATTATAACCCTTGATGGTTAAAGTATGCGGTCCACCGGCAATCGGCGTTTTAATTTTTACATGCCATTGTGCCAGGTTATTGCCTTTTGTTTTCACGGCATTATTATCCCAACTGCAGGTTACCTTTACTTCTTCGCTGGGGTTAGCCCAACCCCAGATGGTTACTTCGGCGTTTTGCTGCAGCACCATGTGGTCGGAGAAAACGGCTGGTACCGCTACGGCCTTAGCCGTTTGTTTAATACCTAGAGTTGATAAAAGCACGCAAAAGAAAAGTAGGCTAAGATTTTTCATTTAGAATAAGAGTTTATAACGCCATTACCGAAGACAAACTTAATCTTAAATATTTCTAAAATAAAGACAAAACGGGTATTGACGTAATCTTAAGCAAAACAAAATTTCGGGTTGGTTTAGTAGGGGCGGGGGTAGTATCTTGTAGCCATTATTTAATATGCGCTCAAGCCCTAAATCAGTTCATGACTTATACCCCAAACCAAAACCGTTATGCCAACATGCAATACCGCCGGTGTGGCAAAAGCGGCTTAAAATTACCTGCCTTGTCGTTAGGCCTTTGGCATAATTTCGGGCACGTAGATGTGTTGGAGAATTCCCGCCAAATAATGCAGGTGGCTTTTGATAACGGCATTACTCATTTCGATTTGGCTAATAATTACGGTCCGCCTCCGGGCGCCGCCGAAGAAAATTTTGGCAGGATTCTCAAACAGGATTTCCGAAGCTACCGCGACGAAATGATTATATCTACCAAAGCTGGGTATACCATGTGGGCAGGGCCTTACGGCGACTGGGGTTCTAAAAAATACCTGGTGGCCAGCCTCGACCAAAGTTTACAGCGAATGGGCCTGGATTATGTAGATATTTTTTACCACCACCGTCCTGACCCCGAAACACCGCTGATGGAAACAATGAGCGCTTTGGATTTGATTGTTCGCCAGGGTAAAGCTTTGTACGTTGGTATTTCCAACTATCGGCCGGCAGAAGCAGCCCAAGCCATTACTATACTCAAGGCGCTGGGTACTCCCTGCCTTATTCATCAGCCTAAATATTCTATGTTCGAAAGATGGGTAGAAGGCGGCTTGCTCCATTTACTGGAGCAGGAAGGCGTAGGTTGTATTCCCTTTTCGCCGCTGGCCCAAGGGCTACTTACAAATAAATATTTAAACGGGATTCCCACCGACTCCCGGGCGGCAAAAGAACACGGCGCTTTAAGGGCGAATCAACTTACTCCGGAAAGACTTACCCAAATACAGGCGCTAAACCAACTGGCTGAGCAACGCGAACAGACCCTGGCACAGATGGCCCTGGCCTGGCTACTCAAAGACCCCCGGATTACCTCGGTACTAATAGGCGCCAGCAAACCAACGCAATTGCTCGATGCTTTACAAAGCTTGCATAGTCCGGCTTTCAGCCCGGAAGAACTAGCAGCCATCGAAAATATTCTTAAGTGAGGAGCCAGCGCTATTTATTCCCGGTGACACTTATATATAAGTGTCACCGGGAATAAATAGCGCTGAGAGATCCGGAAGGGATTTCGGTTTTAGCAGATCAAGGGGTAGCATATTATTTTTATTATATCGGCCACCTTATTCCCGAACCCGAAAAACCAGGATATAATATTGATGATCCTCAAAAGTAAATTGTCCTACCACTTCCAGGCCCAAGGTTTGGGTATGAACATTTAAGGAGTGTTGGTTTTGTTCGTGTATAAAGGCTAATCCTAACTGGAAATTCTGTTGGTTTTGGTCCTGGGTACGCCGGAACATTTGGGAAAGCAAGCCTTGGCCGCGGTGATGCTTACTAACCAGTACGGGTCCGTAGAAGAAAAAGGAGTAAGCGGTAAGGGGCCGGTGCTGGAAAGTAATTTCCGAAAGTTTAACGATCATGTTCTGCACCAGTGGAGGATAATCTTCGGCCGGCAACCTGGAGTTGAGCGCAAACCCAACAATTTCCTGGTGATAAAGGGCTACGAGGCTATTGGCAGAGTTAATCATCTTTATGATTGCCGGTTGCTCAAATCTGCCCGTCAGAAACCCGCCGGTTCGGTCAGCTACAGATAGTTTATCATAAACGTACTTATTCGCTAAATCTGTAATTCCAGGTACATCGGCTTCGCTTGCCCGCCGGATTAAATAGGCTTTCATCGGAGCATGAACTTCAAAGTTTTCTAATAGTATATTAAGCTTAGGCAATTTACATACCTTATGTCAAATAGAAAGATATAATACGATAAACCCGTTTGGCTGAACCAGCCAGATATGAATACAAGTAATCCGCTTTGTTTTTATAACCTGATACTAATATTTGAACCAGGAATACGAGTAAATAATTATGCGGAACAAAAGGCCTCTTAGCGAGCTAAAGCTTAATCCTGGATGTTGCTGCTACCAAAATTTCCGGAAAGACCAGCTTCGGAATATTTCACCCTGATATAAATAAAAATTGGTTCAAATTCTTGATATAATTATAAATGTTATTTTTAAAATTCTCATGTCTTAAAGCCTTATAAAAATTATTGCTAAAAGATCTTTCCCTCTTAACATTTATTTTTACTCTCAAAAGAAAAAATGATTGGTTTTTTTTTAATTTTTTTTGACTTTTTCTAAAAGAGTTGCAATAACATATTCATAATAGTAAATACTGTCTAAATTTTATTCTGTGACTTGATTCTCTGATAATACTCCATAAATTAGAATTTATTTTTAATTGTAAAATTTACCCTTATGTAAATTAAAAGTCCAAAATTACCCAATTAATTAATGCTAATTGCTTTTAATCCAGAGTATTAGCAAAGTTTATTTTTAACTAAACAATTTCCACCAAACCAAAACAATTATGAAACAACCTTTACTTGAAAGGTTTAAGTATTTTCTGATACTGAACCTTTTGTTTTTGGCTGTGATCGGTGCGCAAGCGCAAGGTCTGGCTGTAAAAGGAAGAGTAACCGCCGAAAACGGCGATGGCCTTCCGGGAGTAACCGTATTGGTAAAAGGCACTTCTAATGGTACCGCTACTGATGCTAACGGTAATTATGCCTTAAATGTAGCCAATGGTACCGGCACCCTGGTAATTTCTTTTATAGGTTACAACACCCAGGAAGTGCCCCTTAATAACCGGACTACTATTAACGTTACCATGGCTCCGGATGCCAAAGCGCTGGAAGAAGTGGTAGTGGTAGGATACGGGGTACAGAAGAAAGAAACCGTAACCGGTTCGGTAGCTGCTGTTAAAGGAGCTGAACTGGTAAAATCTCCTACTGTAAACTTATCTAACTCCTTAGCCGGTCGTCTGCCGGGTGTAGTAGCGGTAAACCGCAGTGGTGAGCCTGGTTACGATGGTTCGGCCATCCGGATCCGGGGTTCTAACACCCTTAATAATAACAGCGCCCTGGTTGTAATTGATGGTGTGCCGGGCCGGGCCGGTGGTTTAGACCGGATTAATCCGAAAGATATCGAAAGTGTTTCTGTACTAAAGGATGCAGCAGCTGCTATTTATGGTTCGCGGGCTGCTAACGGCGTTATCCTGATTACCACCAAACGGGGTAAGACTGGTAAACCGCAACTTTCTTATGATTTCAACCAAGGTTATTCGCAGCCAACCGTAATTCCGGATTTGACCAGCTCAGCGGAATATACCAGCATGCTGAATGATTTGAACGTATATGAATTACCCGTTTCCGAGTGGGCTGCCGCTACTGAAGCTTATAAGAAAACCGGTACTTATACCCGGCCGAATGGTACGGTGCGCAATGCACCTTATACTCCGAATGATTTAGAACTTTACCGCAATGGTACTGATCCCTGGCTGCACCCTAATACCGATTGGTATAAAGCCACTTTAAAAAATTGGTCGCCGCAAACCCGGCACAACTTACAGGTAACAGGGGGTACCGATAACCTGAAATACCTGGCATCGATGGGTTACCAGAACCAGGATGGTTATTATAAAAACTCTGCCACCGGCTACAAGCAATACGATATCCGGGTAAACCTGGACGCTACCATTAACAAGTATGTTAAAGCTACTATTGGTTTATTAGGCCGGGAAGAGCTTCGTATGTTCCCAACGCGGCCAGCTAGTGCTATATTCCGGATGCAGATGCGCGGCAAACCACAGGAGCAAGCTTATTGGCCAAATGGTATGCCTGGTCCGGACATTGAAAATGGTGAAAACCCGGTGGTTATTACCACCGATTTAAGTGGTTATCAGCGGGATAAACGCGATTTCTTTCAAACCAACGGCGCCCTGGATGTCTTAATTCCTGGTGTAGAAGGTCTTAAATTTACCGGAACCGCCGCTATCGATAAACAAATAAATAGCGGAAAAAACTGGCAAATTCCCTGGACCTTGTACCAACGCGGTACAGGTGTTGACGCCAACGGCAATCCAAACCTGGTAGCAACCAAACGTGGCCCTTCTGAACCCCGTTTAGACCAAAGTACCTTCAATCAGTTAAATATTCTCTTAGGTGGTGTTTTAAACTATGAGCGCAAGTTCGGCGATCATGGATTAACCTTGTTAGCCGGTACTAACCGCGAGACTATAAATTCAGATGGATTTAATGCTTTCCGCCGCTACTTTATTTCTCCAGCCATTGATCAAATGTTTGCCGGAGGAGATTTAGAGAAAAATAATGGTGGTAGTGCGGAAGAACGGGCTCGTATAAACTACTTTGGCCGGGCTGCCTATAACTTTAAAGAAAAATATTTACTTGAATTCCTGTGGCGCTACGATGGTTCCGATATTTTCCCGGAACAAACCCGCTATGGCTTTTTCCCGGGCGTAATGGCAGGTTGGGTAGTTTCTGAAGAAAACTTCTTTAAGAATGCCATTCCAGCCATTAACTACCTGAAATTACGCGGCTCATGGGGCCAGCTCGGTAACGACGACGTAGGGCGGTATGCATATCTTTCTACTTTTGGCTTCCGGACTTATATCCTGAATAATATTGAGACGAAAACCATCTATGAAACCCGCATCCCGAACAACACTATTACCTGGGAAGTAGCCAACAACTCTAATGTTGGTTTAGAAGGTTCGGCATTCGACGGTCGTTTTAGCTTTGAGTTTGATGCGTTCTACAACAAACGGACAAATATTTTAGCTTCCAGATCGGCCTCTTATCCGCAAAGTACTGGTATCATTCCTCCGCTTACTAACTTTGGAGAGGTATCTAATAAAGGTTTTGAGTACAACATAGGTTACCAGAACCAGGTAGGTGAGTTTAAATATAATGTAAGTGTTAACGGCGGTTACGCTAAAAACAAAATTATATTCCGCGACGAAGCACCTGGTGCTCCTGAGTGGCAACGCGCTACCGGTATGCCGATGTTTACTTTCTTAACCTATCAGTATGACGGCGTATTTAAGGACCAGGCCGAAATTGATGCCAATCCTATTGACTACAAAGCCCTTGTTAACCAGCTTCGCCCCGGCGACATGAAGTACAAAGATATTGGTGGACGCGACGCTGCCGGAAATTTTACGAGGGTGCCCGATGGTAAAATTACTCCGGATGATCAGGTTCGTACCGATGTAACCAACATTCCGCCGTTCCAGGGTGGCGTGGTTTTAGGTGGTTCTTTCAAAAACTTCGACTTATCTATCCTGTTCCAGGGTGCGGCCGGTGCTAAACAATACATCTATACTGGCGAAATGGGTAACATAGGTAATTACCTGCAATACATCCACGATAACCGCTGGACAGTTGAAAACCCAAGCAGTGAGCATCCGCGCATCACTAACCGCGGCGACCAGTATTACTCCTTCAATAACACTTATTGGCTGCGCGATACCGATTATATCCGGTTGAAAAACCTGGAGTTGGGTTATACCTTGCCAACGGCTTTATCGAGCAAAGCTGGTATAAACAATTTACGGGTTTATGTTAACGGACTTAACATTTTTACCTGGGATAAATTAAAGGTATACGACCCGGAAACCGACAATACCAATGGACAGTATTACCCGCAAGCGCGTATTTTAAGTGGTGGTGTTTCGGTTACATTTTAATAATTAAGGAGATTAGAAATAATGAATAAAATAAAAAATATCTGTTTTGCAGCCCTCATCGGATCCCTGGTGGCTACGGGCTGTAGCGATGATTTTGTTAACACCCAACCATTAGACCAAATATCCGAAACAGCGGTTTGGGCAGATGCTGGTTTAACAGAAGCATTCGTATCTGAGATTTATGCGGGCGTGGGCAACGGCGGTTTAGATGAGCAAATGCAGGCATCTTTAACCGATGAAACCATATTTACCCACCCTGGCCGGAATATTACTACCATTACGGAGTCCCGGTCTAACCCGGCTGATCCAGGCTGGATTAACGGGCCAATTCAGTACGGGAACTTATATCTCCGTATCCGGGCTGCTAACCTGGCATTAGAAAACCTGCAAACGCCTAAGTTTAATGACCCAACATTGGTTGATCGTTTGAAAGGCGAAGCATTATTTTTGCGGGCTTACTATTACCACCAGTTAGTACGGAATTACGGCGGGGTGCCTATTGTAGACCGGGTATACAAATTAGGGGAAGAGACTTACATGGCTCCGCGTAATACAATGCAGGAATGTATTAACTTTATTGTGAAGGATGCCGAGGAAGCTGCCAAATTATTGGAAGGTAAAAACCTGGTGCCTGGCCGGGCTTCGAAAGCGGCTGCACTTGCCCTAAAATCGCGTATGTTGTTATACGCTGCCAGTGATTTATACGATGCCGCTACCGCAAAAGCTAAATCCAGCGCCATGGCCTCATACGCTAAACCCGAGCTATTAACAATTTCTGCCGGAAGCCGTAACGAGCGTTGGCAAAAAGCCAAAGATGCCGCGAAAGCGGTGTTGGATTTACCGGGTTATGGTTACCAGCTAGACTTAACTGCGCCAGCAACCAAAGAACAAGGTACCACTAATTATATGAATGTGGCCTTAGCCAGAGGTGGTGGCGAAAGAGAACTCCTTTTTGCCCGTTATTTTATCAACTCGAAGCAGGAAAATGGCGGCCGTCAGGGTTTGTATAATGGTCCTAATGGCTATAACAACTGGGCCGGTAACACGCCCATCCAGCACTTGATCGATGATTATGAAATGATGGATGGAACCAAGTTTAACTGGAGTAATTCTCAGCAAGCCTCAGCGCCTTATGAAAATCGCGATCCACGTTTCTATTCAACTTTCCTGGTAGAAGGTTCACCTTGGAAAGTACGTCCTTCTAATGCCGCTAAAGCGCTGGACCCATTAAATCAGATTCAAACAGGAAGTTATGAAGTAATCCGCGGCGGAAAAAAAGAAATCCATTTTGGCCTGGATACCCGTAAGAGTTCTATTGAAGACTGGAATGGTAGCTATACCGGCTATTACATGCGTAAATTCACCGATCCAAATCCGGCTATTGTAGACCAGAATACCTGGCAGCAAGTTCCCTGGCCGTTCTTCCGTTACACCGAAGCTTTATTAAATTACGTGGAAGCATGTATTGAATTAGGTCAGGATGCGGAGGCTAAGACCTGGCTGAATAAAGTGCGTTTCCGGGCTGGCATGCCGGCTGTTACCGAAACTGGTGATGCGCTCCGTCAGCGCTACCGGAACGAGCGCCGGGTAGAAATGGTATTTGAAGAACAGCGTTTTTATGATGCGCGACGTTGGATGATTGCACCAACTACCTTGGGTCGTAAAGCTAATGGTATAACTATATTTGGTGCCCTGAAACCAGGCAAAGAAGTTACCACTTACAAATTCGATCCTACCAGCTACAATTACACTTATACCGTATTTGAAATTGACCCCGGTAAAGAGAATCGTTCTTGGAATGATAAAATGTATTTCCTGCCTATTCATCGGGATGAAATGAACCGGAATACAGATTTGGTTCAAAACCCTGGTTACTAATTTAAAGATGAACCTTTTATTTAAATCTATGCCGGTAATTACCGGCATAGATTTTTCATTTTAACCAAATCTTAATTTTCAGTTGAGTTGCTAAGTAGTAAGTTAAAATTTTCTTTAATACTGGTTTTGGTACACTTCTTTTTGGCAGGCTGCCAGCAGCGTTCTGCCGAAAAGGAGATTACTGCATCTCCGGAGAAAGTTATTAATCCGCTTTTTACCCTTTTATCCCCCAACCAAACTGGCGTTACCTTTTCCAATACCCTCGACGAAGGACCAAATACCAACGTACTCGTATACGAATATTTTTACAACGGGGGCGGGGTAGCAACAGGTGATGTAAACGGCGATGGGTTAGACGATATTTATTTTACGGGCAACATGGTGCCTAACCGCCTATACCTAAATAAAGGGAACATGCAGTTTGCCGATATTACGGACGAGGCTGCCGTTTCCGGGCGACCCGGACCCTGGAAGACCGGCGTAACCATGGCTGATGTAAACGGCGATAACCAACTAGATATTTTTGTCTGCTACTCCGGGCGGTTGCCCGAAGCTAAACGTATTCCGCAGTTATTTATTAACCAGGGTCCGAACGCCAAGGGGGTACCGCAGTTTGTAGATAAGGCCGCCGAATACGGGTTAGCCAATGCTTACTTTAATACCAATGCCCATTTTTTTGATTTTGACCAGGACAGTGATCTGGATTTATTTTTACTCAATCATAATCCGCACCCGGCCCCAATCCTGGATGAAGTAACCACTGAACAGATATTAAAAGAGCCAAATCCGCAAATTGGTGTGCGTCTTTTTCAGAACAATAAAGGAACGTTTAGCGACATTACCGAAAAGGCTGGTTTGCAAAGTTCAGCGCTTACCTATGGTTTAGGAGCTGGTATAACAGATATTAACCAGGATGGCTGGCCGGATATTTATGTGTCCAACGACTACACGGTACCGGATTACCTATATATTAATAATAAAAACGGCACCTTCAGTAACCAAATCCAAAAAAGCCTGGGCCATACTTCGCAGTTTTCCATGGGTAACGATATTGCCGATATCAACAACGATGCGCTGCCCGATATTTATACCCTGGATATGCTGCCGGAAGACAATCGCCGGCAAAAATTATTAGTCTCGCCCGATAATTATGAGAAGTTTGACCTGAACATAAAAACCGGTTTCTATTACCAATACATGCGCAATATGCTGCACGTAAATAACGGAAACGGTACTTTTAGCGAGATTGGGCAATTGGCTGGAATTTCTAACACTGACTGGAGCTGGGCTTCTTTGTTTGCCGATTATGACAACGATGGCTGGAAAGACCTTTTGGTAACCAACGGTGTTTTGCGGGATTTTACAAATATGGATTTTGTTAAATTTACGGATTTATATGCGCGGCAAAGAGGTGGTAACCTGGAACGAACCGATGTGCTGGACCTGGTTCATGAGATGCCAGCCTCCAAAGTAAATAATTATATATACAAGAATAACGGTAATCTTACCTTTACCAATAGCAACACCGCTTGGGGGTTAAACGCTGCCGCTAACAGCAGTGGCGCCGCCTATGCCGACCTGGACAACGACGGCGATTTAGACCTGGTGGTGAATAATGTAAACCAAGCGGCTTTTATTTATCAGAACCAATCCGATAAGCAACTCAAACATCATTATCTAAAAGTTAAACTTAAAGGCGCAGGCCAGAATACCGCCGGCTTTGGTGCCAAAGTTTTTCTTTACACGCAAGGTAAACAGCAATACCTGGAGCAAATGCCAACGCGTGGTTACCAGTCCAGCGTTTCGCCGGTATTACATTTTGGTTTGGGTGCCAGTGCTATAGTTGATTCGCTTCTCGTAGTTTGGCCCAACCAGAAAAAACAAATGCTCCGGCAGGTTAAAGCCAACCAGGTGCTCACCCTAAATCAAACTGAAGCTACCGGCAAAATTCCGCCTAGAAATAAAGTTAATCCTGTCTTTACGGAAGTACAGTCACCGTTAGTATATACGCACCAGCAGGAAGGGGTAAATGATTTTAAACGGCAGCCCTTGCTGGTGAACCCACAGTCCTTCGCCGGCCCATGTCTGGTGCCGGCCGATGTAAACGGCGACGGCCTGGAAGATGTGTACGCCGGCGGTGGCAAAGGACAGCCCGGCACCTTGTACCTGCAGCAACGGA
>NZ_BJYS01000054.1 GCF_007991635.1 Adhaeribacter aerolatus
CCCGCATCTTTTCTAAAACACCTGCGAATCAAAAGGAAGTAAGATCCTCCTGGTAAAGGAAAGGACGGGGTTTGCCTGGCCTGCTTTTACAATAGACAAAATTTTGCGATTTTCTGGTTGATTACCGGCGATAAATATGGTGGTGTGCTTTTAAGTGATTTTTATGTTTGAAATTTTAACCAGCTTTATATCCGCTTTTCTGATTACTTATTTTGTAATTCCGGCAGTCATCAGGATTGCCCATACCCGGAAATTATACGATGAGCCGGATGAAAGAAAGCACCATAAAAATATGATTCCAGCACTGGGTGGTGTCGCTATATTTTCCGGTACTTTCTTCTCGGTTCTATTCTGGGCCGATGCCCTCCCCGCAGAAGCCATGCGGTGGTTTATCTTATCAATGGTGGTCATCTTTATGGTGGGCATCCAGGACGACATTGTAGCCATTCGGCCTTTAAAAAAATTAGCAGGCGAACTAGTGGCGGCCGGTATTATTATTTACTACGGCGATATCCGCATTTTTAACATGCAGGGGCTGCTGGGGTTCTATGAATTACCATATATTTTAAGCTTTGGGCTAACCCTGTTTGTGTTTGTCGTTATTATTAATGCTTTTAACTTAATTGATGGCATTGATGGCTTGGCCGGCGGTATTGGTATTATCAGCGCGCTGGCGTTTGGGAGCTTTTTTTGGTATAGCGGCCAGTTAGGCTGGGCAGCCGTTGCATTTGCGCTGGTAGGCGCTTTGTTGGCTTTTATCAGATTTAACTTTGCCCCCGCCCGCATCTTTATGGGCGATTGCGGTTCTTTATTTACCGGCTTTTTATTAGCGGTCTTTTGCGTTAAGTTCCTGGATACCCCCATTTTACTCGATGCGCCTACTGGTTTGTTTTTACCTACACCGGTCGTTGCGCTCGCCATTCTCATTGTGCCGCTCATCGATACTTTGCGGGTTTTTATAGTCCGGGTGATTAACGGCAAATCTCCTTTTCATGCCGATAGAAACCATATTCATCACCTGCTGCTGAACCTGGGCTTAGGCCACAAATCGGCGGCTATTACTTTATACAGCTTTAATATATTCTTTATTTTTGGTACCCTAACATTTGTTCACCTCAGCCTTAATTACCTGTTTCTGATAGTTGTGTTTTTAAGTTATGCTTTAAGCTGTGTTCCTCAAGTTTTATTGCATCTAAATAAGCAGGAGATGAAAAAGAGAAGTATATTAAATACCTGATTTTTAAATTTTATATATTTGATATTCAATAAATTAAGTAAGTTATTAAGGGTGTATTTGTAAATTCAAAATGAACCTGCTGTAAAATCTGATTGAACAAAATAAAGTTTTTTCGCAATATTCATTTTTTGTGTGTATTATTGATGCGGAATATAGTACTTGTTTCAGACTGAGCCCGAAAACTAACTTTCCAGATAAGAAACTACTAGATTTTATAGCGGTAAAATTCAGATTTGGCAGGCCAAGGTTTAGAAGGAATTTATCTGTTGGAAATGGAACATTTTGCGATTAAAAAATTTTAATAATTGCGACAATTGTTAAACGAAATTGTCGTATATCTTATATTTATTGAAAAATAATTAGATTTAACCCATATTTATGATTAGAACGATTACAGAAAGATTAAGCAGGGGAGTAATACTGAAGAGAAATCTTCCAAAAGAGTTTAACTCTTTGCCAATGTTTGTAACGCCCGAGGGAGGGCTGAAATATTGGAAACTCAATTTGGATAATATTGATCCTATGCTTTATAACATAGCCAACAATTTTATTCATCAAGGCGACGTAATCTGGGATATTGGAGCCAATATTGGTTTATTTACTTTTGCAGCTATTGCCAAGGCCGGCAAAAACGGGAAGTGCCTGGCCATAGAAGCCGATATGGTAATGGCTAACCTGGTTAAAAAGTCAGCCTCTCTAAACCGCGAATACACGATTGATATTTTGCCGCTGGCCATTTCTAACTACAATGGTTTGGTAGAATTTAATATTGCCGAAAGAGCCCGGGCTACAAACCACATTGTTACTTCGCAAGGTTCTAACCAGACTGGCGGCGTGCGGGAAACTTACAAAGTGCCAACGGTAACCTTAGATTACTTGTTGCAGCATTATGCTAAACCAGATTTTCTGAAGATTGACGTGGAAGGCGCCGAAAAGTTTGTGCTGGAAGGCGCACCGCAATTAATGCAGATTGCCCGGCCGAAAGTTTTGGTAGAAGTTGGCGACGAAAACGTTAGCTACATTTCTAAATTATTTAACGATAATAATTATGTAATGTACAATGCCGACGACCTGCAGAATTTCTCTAAGATAAAAGAAGCTGCCTCTAATACTTTGGCCATTCCGGTCGAAAAAATGAAAGGTTAGTGCGGAGGGCATACCCGTTTTATTGTAAATAGCTGATAAGCAGAGGAAAGACCGTTTGGGGTTAGGAAGGCCCTGGCGCTGGCTACCATCCCGGAGAAATTAAATGTTCCGGGCGCAAGTACCAGGAGCGGGTTTACTTTTTTTTATTAAATCTTACCGGCAATATTTTTTTCTCAATTTTTGAGAGGTAATATTGCTTTGCCCTTTGTGGGGTAGATAATAATTTGGAATGAATGATTATTTAAGCCAGAAAATTAGAGTCATTTCTTTTTTCGCAATGATTTTAGTTGTTTTTCTGCATTCGTATAATGTGGTGGTAAATTTTAAAACCGCCACACTGCACACAGAAAACGAAGTAAATTTATTTATTCAGAATTTTATTACCAATGGCATTGCCCGGGTAGCAGTGCCCCTGTTCTTTTTAATTTCCGGCTTTCTGTTTTTTTTTAAGCACGATTCCTCCCTACAAGGTACCCTTACCAAATACCGTCGGCGGTTCAAGTCGCTGGTAATTCCTTATTTGTTCTGGTCGGTTTTTGGGTTGCTTTTGTTTTTTGCGCTGCAAAACCTGCCTTACGCCGAAAACTTTTTCCGGAATGAGCCGGTAAAAGATTTCTCGGCCGCTAAACTAGCCGATACTATCTTTCTGAATCCCATTCCTTATCAATTCTGGTTCATCAAATCTTTGGTGGTGCTGGTACTGGTGTCGCCCATCATTTATTTCCTGACGCAGAAGCTCAAAATTGGCTGGGTAATAATTGCCGCATTGTTGTGGTTTTTTAATTTCCCGTACCCCATCGTGCTCGGCTTTGAGTTTGGCTTGGGGCTGGCATTTTTTTCGTTAGGTGGTTTTCTGGCTTTAAACCGCAACAATTATCTGGCCCGCTTTTACCCCAAAGCGGCAACCGTAGCTTTAATTTTGTGGTTGCTGTTTATTTTGGTGCAAACTGTGTTGATAGATACGGTTAGCCTGGCTACTTACGTTGCTCTGCAAAAAACCAGTGCCGCCCTTGGGGTATTTGCCGTCTGGTATTTTTACGACATTCTGTTTAAAGAAAAAACCTTCGATAAAAAATACTTTAGTATCTTCTCTTTGTCGTTCTTTATTTTTGCCTTTCACGAGCCCATTCTCACCATATTTAAAAAAGGATTAATATTTCTGATGGGCCAGAAGGAGTTTACGCCTATCCTGGTTTATTTTCTGGCGCCCATTATTACCATCCTCATCAGTATGGCCGTTGGGGCCATACTCCGGCAAAGAGCAACCTCTTTTTACCAATTAATAACCGGTGGCCGATAATAATGCCACGCCTAAGCTTCGCTCTTTCCTGAGCCAACAATCAAAACAAGTAGGAAAGCTAGGACCAGGAAAACATTCACTGACACAATCAGGCGGGAGCAGGAACTGAAACAAACGCAGCAGCTACAACCAGCGCCAGCTTCCGCATAACTAAACTGGGGATCTTATATAAGCAGTTTCGGGACTATATCGCACTGCCAGTTCAACCGAAATTTGGTGGCTGCCAAAAAAACCTGAAGGTTCGGGAAAGCGCAGTACAAAATGCAGGTAAGCCTATCATCCTATAAATAAATTAGTTATTATTACTTTCTCTGGTAAGAATATTTATAACCTGATTTAGGCTAACAACAGCGTGGCTAGTTAGTGCTGGTTGTGGCCTGCTGATAAATGCCTATGCATCGATTTACGACCTATCAACGCTGGTTTAACCCTATTTTGCTTTTCGTGGCCTGCTTAGCGGCGGGCTGTACTTCCGCCAGCCGTAGGACCAGCGTCACCGGCACTAAAGCAGATAACCACCCAACCGAAATAGCCATTGCCGGCGATGAGTTCTACCTGAACGACCGGCCCACCTACGAAAACCGCACCTGGCAAGGCTACAAAATTCAAGGATTGTTAATGAACGCTCGTATGGTGCAGGGAGTATTTGATGACCATAACCCCGAAACCCGCCAACGCTGGAAGTACCCCGATACCGGCACCTGGGATCCGGAACGAAATACAAACGAATTTATAGCCGCTATGCCCGCCTGGCGCCAGAAAGGGCTACTTAACTTTACCATAAACCTGCAAGGCGGGTCCCCGGAAGGCTACTCGAAGGAACAACCCTGGGAAAACAATGCTTTTGAACCGGATGGTGCTTTGAAACCGGCATATTTAAACCGACTGAAGCGAATACTGGATAAAGCCGATGAATTAGGAATGACGGTAATTGTAGGGCTTTATTATTTTGGCCAGGACGAACGCCTGCAAGATGAAGCAGCCGTAGTACGCGGCGCTGACAATGCCACCGACTGGCTGCTGAACCAGGGCTACCGCCACGTAATGGTAGAAATTAACAACGAGTGCAATCACAATACCTACAACCACGCTATTCTGTGGCCCGAACGCGTACCCGAACTAATTGATCGGGTAAAACAGAAAACCCGGCAAGGCCGGCGCTTGCTCGTTAGTACTTCTTTTACGGGCGGCGCTTTGCCCACCGATGCCGTTATTCAAAGTTCCGATTTTGTTTTATTACACGGCAATGGCGTTTCTGATCCGGAGAAAATTGCGGAATTGGTGCGGCGCGTACGGCAGCGGCCGGTGTATTCGCCCAAACCCATTCTTTATAACGAAGATGATCATTTTAACTTCGACCAACCCCAGAATAATTGCCGGGCGGCCATCAGCGAATATTGCTCCTGGGGCTATTTCGACCCCGGTAAAAATAATTACCAGGATGGCTACCAAAGCATGCCCGTAGATTGGCGCATTAACACACCGCTGAAAACTGCCTTTTTCAATTACGTAGCAGAAATTACAGGTACCCGTTAATTAGTTTGGCCGTTATTTGCTTCTATTTTATTGCGGAATGCCTCGGCTACTATTATCCATTTATCTGATTACCCTTCCAACCATTTTTTAAAGCCAGCGGCTTTGTCGCGACTAATATCCAGTTCCAGGTTAAAGGGCGGTTTAAGCGTAACCGAAAGACCTTTATAGGTACTCTGTAGTTTACCAACGGTATTAATATGGGCAATGGTTTGGCGGTTTATGCGGAAATATTGGGTAGGGTCGAGGAGATGTTCCACTTCTTCCAGGGTATTTTGCTCGGCCACGTATTTCTGGTTTTGCCAGGTATAAATAAATATTAATTCTTCTTTTTTGAATAAAGCAATATTGTGGGTGTTAACCGGTACCAGGGCATTTTTGTGAACGGCCAGGAAACGTTCTTTGTATTTGGGCTGCTGTCCGGTTAAAGTTTGCAGAAGCATTTTAACCTGCTCGGAGGCCAAGTGAGTATTTTGCAGGTTTTTATATTTCTCCAGGGCTTTGGCCAGTTCTTCCCGGTCGATGGGTTTTAGCAGGTAATCGATGCTGTTGAGTTTAAAAGCTTTTAAAGCGTATTCGTTGTAGGCCGTGGTAAAAATAATGGGACAGCCAGGGTTTACCTTCTTAAAAATATCAAAGCTGATGCCATCCGATAACTGAATATCGGCCAGAATTAAATCGGGTGAAATATTGTTTTCCAGCCAATGTACGGCCGTTTCTACGCTTTCCAGCACAGCCAATATTTGTGCCGCAGGCTCCAGTTTTAGAACCAGTTTAGAAAGGTCGCGGGCCACGAGCGGCTCATCTTCAATTAGCAGAATATTCATACCAGCGGAATTTGGATAGTAAAGCTATTTTGGTCGGAAGAAACCATGATAGGGCTAGGTGAAATAAATTTATACAAGGAAGTTAAGTTTTCCAGCCCTTGCTTGTTCGAGTTTTCGATTAGCTTTTTGGGTTGTAAATTATTCTGGACGGCTAAATAGTTGTGGTCGGCCGAAATAATTATATTTAATGGGCGAGCCGAATTAATTATATTGTGTTTAATGGCATTCTCGATTACTATTTGCAACGTAACCGGTACAATTTCTTTTTGCCTCGCGCAATCCGGAATATCAAACTTAATTTGTACACCCTGCGCAAAACGGGTTTCCAGCAGAAAAACGTAGCTTTGAATAAAATCTAATTCGGCCTGTAACGACACTAGGCCTTTTTCTTTGTGCTGCAACACGTAGCGGTAAACCTTAGATAAATGCTGCAAAAAATCTGAAGCCAGTTGCTGGTCTTCAAATATTAAGCTGTTGAGGGAGGTGAGCGCATTAAACAGAAAATGCGGATTTAGCTGATTTTTCAGGTTATCAAACTGCACCTGCGTTTTTTCCCGTTCCAGCCTTTCGGCGTGTTGGATGCTGGTTTTCCACTGGTGCAGGAAGTAATTGGCAAAAAAGCCCAGGTTTAGCACAATGGAAAGCAAAAAAAACACGGCATAAGTAGACATCCGGAATAACTCATCCAGGTGTATGGGTAGCTTGGGCGCTCCCCACCAGAAAATAAAGGCCCGTACGAGTAAAATATAGACCATGCCGATTATAATCTGCATAGAAATACGGACCGGAATGCTGCGTTCGTAGGGGTAAACTTTATTCAGAAAGCCATCCAGCCATTTGAAAAAGTACCAGATGCTGGTAATCATCACCAACGAGACCACAAAAACAGCCAAATGCACCTGTAAGGAAACCTCCGGAAACCGAAGGTACCGGACAAAGAAACCAATGAGGGCCAGAATTAGCATCAGCCCGTTGGTGTAAATAAAATTTTTAGATATGCGGAGGGTGGCCATATGGTTGGTTAAAGCCGGTATCAGATACAAGTTGTAAGTTTTTGGTTTTAAATTATCAGTTTTAGGTTATAATTCTTCTGGCTTAAGAAATCAATGCTGGATGACTGCTGATAATGCGTCCATCGCTCATTTCTACTATCCGGTCGGAGTTGGCGGCAAATTCGGGGTCGTGGGTAACGGTAATAATGGTTTGCCCGAACTCGCGGGTAAGCTGCCGGAAAATATCAAAAACTACCTGCGCGTTGTAGCTGTCGAGGTTACCGGTGGGTTCGTCACCCATAATAATGCTGGGGTCGTTTATCAGGGCGCGGGCAATAGCTACCCGTTGTTGCTGTCCGCCCGAAAGCTTGCTGGCCGGCTTGGTGGCATGTTCGTGCACGTCTAATATTTTTAATTTTTCGTAAGCCCGTTCTTCTACTTCCTGGGGTTTGTACCGGCCCAGTTTTAAAGCCGGAATCATGACGTTTTGTAAAACCGTAAACTCAGGTAACAGAAAGTGAAACTGGAAAACGAAGCCAATGTGTTCGTTGCGGAACCGCGCCAGTTCATTCTGCTTTTTGCCGGTGAGCAGGGTATTATTCATTTCCAGCGTGCCTTCGTAATCGGTGTCCATCGTCGAAATCAGGTAGAGCAGGGTAGATTTACCGCAACCGGATTTCCCGACCAGCGACAAAAACTCGCCTTTTCTAACTTCCAGGTTTATATCTTTCAACACCTGAAATGGCTGGGGTTCATAAAAATATTTATTTAGATTAGTTGTTCTTAGTACTGTTTCCATGAGCAGTGTACAGTTAGCAGTTATCAGTAAACAGTTATCAGTTTTCAATTATTGGTAAGCAATGAATTGGTCTCGGATACTTTTCTAAATTAATAATTCAACCATTCAACCATTCAACCATTCAACAATATTATTGCCCCCGGATTATTTCGATGGGGTCTACTTTGCCGGCATTTCGGCTGGGCAAATACCCGGCAAAAGCCGTAGTAACCAGGCCAAAAACTATCCCGATGATGTAATATTTAGGATCGAAATTTACCGGCAAGGTATCGATGCTGATAAAATCGCCGCCATTGAAAGGCACCTGCGATACGAGGTAAGAAAGGCCGAAGCCAATTACCAGCCCCAGTACACTACCAATTAACCCAATTACCAGCGACTGAATCAGGAAAATATTACGGACATCGGCAGCCGCAAAACCGGTGGCTTTTAAAATAGCAATATCTTTCATCTTATTGTAAATGGTCATGTTCAGGATATTGTAAATGCCGAAACCCGCCACAATCAATAGCGTAATGGAAACCGAATAAGTTAAAATATTCCGGATAATAGAGCCAGTGAGGAAAGTGGCGTTGGCGGTTTCCCAGTCTTCGGCTTTGTAACGGAACAAGCGCTGCAATTCCGCTGCCTTGGGCTTAGCGGCATTAATATCTTTTAGTTTTATATTGATATCGGTTACATAGTTTTGGTCTTTCTGTAATATTTTCTGGACCGTTGAAATATTGGCGTAGGCTTTTACATTGTCAATCGCGCCCAAACCCATTTGGAAAGTGCCCACAATTTTTAAGGTCATGGTATAGCCTTCGGGCGTGGTAATTACTACCCGGTCACCGGTTTGGGCGTTTAATTTCCGGGCCAGGCCGGTACCCATAATAATGCCATCCTGCGAAACGAGTAAATCTTCCAGTTGCCCGGTTTTAATTTTATGGCGCAGGTCAAAGAGTTTATCTTCTTCCATAATATCAACACCCGCAATGGTACCGTTTAGTTGCACCGGCCCATAGTTGTAAAACACCTGGGAACTCAGCAAAGGTGCGGCTCCCAGCACCATCGGGTCTTGCTGCAACAAGCTGGCAATCTGAAAAGCGTTCCGGATTTTAGGGGTTTCGGATTTTGGTTTCTGATGATGTACCACCAGCAGCCCTTTGCCTTGGTTTGTTTCTTCCAGAATACTTTGGCGCGGCTCCGTAATGTCATGGTAAATCCGGATATCGGGCGTAGAGGTCATGGTCAATTCTTCTGTAAAATTGTTCAGGCCGGTCATCAGGCCCACCATGGTAATAAACATGGCAATGCCAAACGTAACCCCCAGCATGGCCACAATGGTTTGCTTGGGTTTAGATATTAGATGCGTTTTGGCTATCTGGTATGCGAGGTTCATGGCTTATTCGGTTAGGAGTTGGGAGTTGGGGTTTAAACCCGCAATAATTTCTACTTCGCTCAGGGTCTCCACGCCTTTGGTCACTTTTACTTTGCGGGCATCACCATCCTGGTTTACTGCCACCGAATCGCCGGGGAGCAATAAGGTGCGGGGAATTACCAGTGTTTTAGCTTTCTGATTGATAATAATATTGGCTTCCAGGGCCAGGCCGGAGTAGTAACCGGGCAAGGTATCGGTCAGTTGGGCATCCACGCGCAACGATTGGTCGCGGGTATCCACAGTGGGGTAAATTTTGGTTACCTTGGCTTTAAATATTTGCTTGGGGTAGGCATCAATTTTAACCAATATTTCCTGGCCGGATTTTACCCGCTGAATATCCAGTTCATCAACTTTAAGCCGCAAGTAAAACTGGTCTAAGCGGCCTACTACTGCAATGGCTTCGCCTCTTTTTACCAGTTCACCGGGCTCTTTCAGCATTTTGAGTAAAGTGCCTTTAATCTGGCTTTTTACCGTGTACCGGGCGCTTTCGTCGCGGGCCACACTAAGATTGCTCTGGGTGTTTTGCAGTTCCAGGTATAATTGATTTTTAAGTTTGGCGTAGCGGCTCCGGTAGGCCTGGTATTCGCTTTGGCTGTTGTCGTAAGCGAGTTTGTAGCGCTCCAGTTCGGCTTTTGAAGTAGCTTTGTTTTGGTACAAATGCTGGTAGCGGGCAAAGTTGGTAGAGTCGTAGGCTAACTTGGTTCTGGCTGCCTGCAAAGCCGATAAAGCTTCTTTTAAAACCGGGCTGTTGTTGCGGTAATTAGCGGCTGCCATATTGTAGGCTTCGCGGGCGAACTGATAGCGGGCATTTTGCTGCTGGCTTTCCAAAACAAAAAGTGCCTTATTCTGCGACACGGGTTCGCCTTCCTGCACCAGTTTTTCTACCAGCACGCCTTCGGTTTGCGCAAATACCTGGTATTCCTGGTCCGATACCACAAACCCCGACGCATACACCGCTTCGGTTAAAGGCTTTACGGCCGGCGTAATGGTCGTAAGATTTCGGTTGCAGGCGTAAAAGGTGAATGAGCCGAAAGCCGCAAAAAGAATTAGTATTATTATAATGGGTTTGGTATTAGTTTTCATGGCTTAATCGTGTTTTCGGGTTGGGCAGATTGATTTTTTAGCTGGATAAGCGAGCGGTTGATGTAGTAATTGGCCATAGCCTGAATAAACTGATTCTGCGATTTTAGCTTTTCGGCATAGACTTGTAATAACTGGTCCACGCTATACACATCGGCTTTGTATTTGAAAACCGCCAGTTTATAATTTTCGCCGTACAGGTTGTAATGCTGTTGGTAACTTTGCAGGCTCTGGATGGTGTTCTGGTAGTTAATATTAATTTCGGCTAGTTCGTACTGGGTGCGGAGTTGGTAATTTTTTAGCTCATTTTGCACCATCTGGTGGTTCAGGCCAGCCTGCCGGGTAGCAACGCTGCGATTAAAACCAGTAAATAATGGCCAATCAGCCCGCAGACCAATCAAGCCAATCTGAAACCAGGGATAATCTGAATCTAGAAAATTAAATTCCCGGCGCTGGGCCTGGCGGGTATAACGACCGTAAGCCGATACTTCAGGTAACCACCGCAACTTTTGTTTCTGCCACTCCTGCTCCGCCGCCCGAATGCGCCATTGTAAAACCTGGTACCCGTTCTGCTGTTCAACGGGGGAGGCAAGCGTTACCTTTTCCAACTGGTTAGCCTGCAAGGTCTCGCTAAGTTCCAGCGAAGCCTCCGGTGGCAAGCCGCACAGGTTTTTTAGTAAATTCAGGTTTTTCTCGTACGCGGTTCGGTTATCCTGCCACAACTGCCGACTTTCCAGTTGCAATGCCTTTAAACGGTTATAATCCAGGGTTTCGAGGAGGCCGCTTTTAAACTTTTGGTCGGCAATAAAAAGCAGGCTGTCGTTGATAAAGGCATTTTCCCGGGCAATTTGCGTAACCTGCCGGCTCAGGAGCGTGGCGTAATATACCCGCGAGATTTCTTCCTGCGCCCGCTGGTAGGCATTCAGTTTCTGGTAATGGACAGCTTTAACGTCCGATTCGGCTATTTTTCGGTTTTTCCAGGCCTGCACGTTTACCAAAGGCAAAGCCGCTTCCAGACCGTAGCTCAAATTATACTGTGTACCAAACTGGATGCTACGGAACTCACCGGGTTGGCCACCCAGGAATTCGGCGGGTACGAGCTGTACCGGTAAGCCCAAATAATCGTCGAGCGCCGAAGTAGCTTTTACCTGGGGCAGTAATACCGCCGAAACTTGTTTTACCGCATTTTGCGCCTTTTTTTCAGCCAGTTCTTCGTTTTGTAAATCGGGCCGGTTTTTTAGCGCATAATCGGTGCATTGTTCCAGCGAATTGAACCGGACCTGGGCCTTCACCTGACTGCCCAGCACGAGTAAAAGGAAAATAAACAAGTGTTTTTTCATAGTCGGGAGCGCGCGTTAAGTAATTGCTAGTATGAATTAAATAGGCCGGCAAGGCACTTCAAAAAGTAAATGCCCCAAGCCGAAAATATTCAGATTAATGTGTAGGAAAATGGCTTTAAACCGTTTTTCTAATTTCTGTTTAAAAAAAACTATTACCCCTTCAAAAATAAGTTTGGTATATTCAAAATGCTGATGACTTTAGTCATAGCCGTAGGGAACATTAGTTAATTTCGGGATAATAGAATTACTTAATATTGCCTTGCTTAAGCCTGCTAAGAATTAGCAATGGATTTCTTAAATATTTTACCGGATGAGAAAATTGATTTTGAAATTAATAGGGCTTAACTAATTCTCTTTTCGTAATTTATTAACATAAGATACAAAGCAACAGTTATATGATTGCCATCCGGCCCTGGTTATTTCTGGGAAAGTACCACGAAACTTTTGAGCTCCCGCCATTGCAAGCCCACCAGATTAGCGCCATGCTCCAATTTGCCGGAAAGGTAGAATATCCCGAAATTCAAACCCTGTATATTCCTATTGAGGATGGCGTACCTATTCCGCTGGAAATATTAAAGAAGGGTATTGGATTTATTTTAAGCCAGCAGCAGGCGGGTAAAAAGGTAATGGTTTCATGTGGAGCAGCCATTAGCCGGTCGGTAACTTTTATTATTGCCGCCCTGAAAGAAGTTGAAAATATTCCCTTACTGGAGGCATACCAATCGGTATTAAATGCTCACGTTGGCGCTTTGCCCCATCCGGCTTTATGGCAATCGTTGTGTACTTATTACAACGAGGACGTGCCTTACTGGCAATTATTAAAGAGATATAACCGGCGGACCGGTTAAATTCCGTGTGGTCTAAAACGGTCGTAAGAGCTTGTTATTAATCACCGCTCCAGGGAATTACTTTTATTGTCCTTAAAAAATAAATAATCCTGTCGGTTATAGACTAAATTTTTAAGAGCGTAAATGCCTTAGTTGCCTGGTCTTACCTACCCGAACCAGCCAGGTATTTAATTGCGTGAAGTAACTTTTAGCCGGTACTTATTTTATAACCCTGAAAGCAGGCTGCTGATTTATTTGCCTTACGCCCCAGAATAGCCTAATTTTGTATTCTTTTTAAGGATTAATGAATGGAAAGCCATCGCCTTCGGCCTCTAATTTATGGTATTTGTTTTAGCTTACTGGTTTTCGCTTGCCGGCCAGCCCTGGTTCCTACGGCCCAGCTTAGGCCCGATACCGATATTCAGATTGATGCACAGGTTACGGCCAATACCGAAATAGAAGCCCTGATTGCACCTTATCGGCAGAAGTTGGAAAGTCAAATGAACGAGGTGCTGGGGTATTCGGCGCAGGAACTGCGAAAAGTCAGTAGTGGGGAGTCGGCGTTGGGTAATTTTGTGGCCGATGTACAAATGGCCCAGGTAATGCCGCTCTTGGGGAAGCCAATAGATTTGAGCTTAATGACGACCGGCGGCTTACGGGCTACCATTCCGAAAGGACCGATTACCCTAAGTAATATATTTGAACTCTCGCCCTTCGAGAACGAACTGGTGGTGCTTACTTTGCCGGGCACAACCTTAAAAAAATTATTCGAGCACGGTGCCCAATCTAAAAACCTGATATTGAAAAATGCCACTTTCACCATTAAGAATGATAAACCATTTAATATCAGAATAAAAGGGGAGCCGCTGGACCCCGGTAAGAGTTATACGGTGGTGGTGTCAGACTACCTGGCTAACGGGGGAGATGATTTATTTTTACTGAAGGAAGCCACCAAAGTGGAACCAACGGGTATTCTGGTGCGTGACGCTTTAATCAAGCATATACGGCAACTGACTGCGCAGAATAAAAAGATAGAAGCCCGGGTAGATGGCCGGATGAAAGTACTTAAAGGAGAGTAGGGTATATTTTAGGAGATGAACAGAAGAGATTTTATCAGAGCATCAATGGCCGGGGCGGCTGGTCTTAGCTTGCTGGGGGTGCCCTCGCCCGCTTGGGCCACCGACCAGGTGCGGTTAACCATTTTGCATAGCAACGATGTACATTCCCGTATCGACCCGTACCCCATGGATGGGCGACCCAATGCCGGTTTGGGCGGTATGGCCCGGCGGGCCCACCTGGTAAATCAAATCCGACGCCAGGAAAAAAATGTGCTGTTGTTCGATTCGGGCGATATCTGGCAGGGAACCCCTTACTTTAATTTGTTTGACGGGGAATTGGAATATAAACTTATGACCCAGATGCGTTACGATGCCGCAACCCTGGGTAACCACGACTTTGATAATGGCTTAGCAGGTTTACAACGCCAATTACCCAATGCGGGCTTCCCTTTCCTGACGGCCAACTACGACTTTAGCCGCACCATTCTGAAAGGCCGTTTCCTGGATTATAAAATATTTGAGAAAGAAAATATTAAAATAGGCGTTTTTGGCTTAGGTATTGAACTGGCCGGATTGGTAGATAGCCGGAATTATGCCCAAACGGTTTACCTCGATCCGCTGGAGCGGGCCCGTGCTATGGTAAAACAGTTGCGCGAAGTAGAGGAATGTAATATGGTTATTTGCTTATCGCACCTTGGCTTCGATTTTACAAATGAACCTGAAAAGATAAACGACCAGAAACTGGCCCGGCAAGTTGCCGGCATTGATGTTATTCTGGGCGGTCATTCGCACTTGTTTATGACCGAACCCAAAATAATCTCTCACCCCAATGGCCGCGATACGCTGATAAATCAGGTAGGCAAAGATGGTTTGTACCTGGGCCGGTTGGATTTTACGTTTAACCGGCGCAGCAAAGAGAAAAACAGCGTTGCCAGTGCCGTTGTGCCAGTAGGGGCAGTTGTAAAAACTTCCTGAATAAAATAATTTTTTGTTATCTTTTTTTTTTACATTTTTGTAGCCCCCCCTTTGTAAATGGGTAGTCTTCAAGCTTAATTAATACGTGGTATCAGGTGAGTGTAATGGTAAAAGACTGTGCGACAGTATGGCGGAATTGTCTGCAAGTAATTAAGGACAATATCGGCGAGCAAAGCTACAAAACGTGGTTCGAGCCGATTGTGCCTTTAGCTTTAAAGGATAATGTACTGACCATACAGGTACCAACTCAGTTTTTTTACGAGTGGTTAGAGGAACATTATGTTGGCTTATTAAAGAAAGTTATTTACCAGGAACTGGGCAGCGAAGGCCGCCTGGAGTACCAGATAATAATTGATAGGGGCGATAATTTTAATAAACCCCAAACCGTAAATATTCCTACCAAAAAAGTGCCCCAGGCGGTTGCTAATTCGTACCAGCCGGAGCAGCACTTTTTAAAAAATCCGTTCGAGTCCAAAACCATCGACCGGAATTTCCTGAACTCGCAATTAAACGCATCGTATAATTTCGATAATTACATTGAGGGGGATTGTAACCGTTTGGCCCGTTCGGCAGGTTACGCGGTAGCGAATAAACCTGGTACCACTTCTTTTAATCCTTTAATGGTTTACGGGGGTGTAGGGCTGGGCAAAACGCACTTGGTACAGGCCATTGGCAACCACATCAAAAGCAATAACCCGGAGAAATTTGTGCTCTATGTTTCTTCGGAAAAGTTCGTGAATCAGTTCATCGAATCGCTGAAGACCAACAGTGTGCAGGATTTTGCCAATTTTTATTTATTGGTAGATATCCTGATAATTGATGATGTGCAGTTTTTGAGCGGGAAAGAAAAGACCCAGGAGATGTTCTTCCACATCTTTAACCACCTGCACCAGTCCGGCAAACAAATTGTCATGACTTCGGATTGCCCGCCGCGCAGCCTCAAAGGCCTGGAAGAACGCTTGCTTTCGCGCTTTAAATGGGGCTTAACCGCCGATTTACAAAGCCCGGATTTTGAAACCCGCATGGCTATTATTCAGAAAAAGATGCAGTCCGACGGTCTGGATATTCCGGATAATGTAGTTGAATATCTGGCTTACTCCGTAGATACCAATATGCGGGAGCTGGAAGGCGTGCTTACTTCGCTGATGGCGCAATCGCTGCTGAACCGTAAAGAAATTGACCTGGAACTGGCAAAAGGCGCGCTTAAACACATTATTGAGGATGTGGAAGCCGAGGTAAACCTAGACTTTATTCAGAAAACCGTAGCCGAATATTTTGAGGTAACCGTAGATTCGTTAAAAGCCAAAACCCGAAAAAAAGAAATTGTAACGGCCCGGCAGGTTGCCATGTATTTTGCCAAGGAATTTACGAGTCACTCATTAAAATCTATTGGTTATCATTTTGGCGGTCGTGATCACAGTACGGTTATTCACTCGGTGCAAACTGTTTCGGATTTAATCGATACCGATAAGAAGTTTAAAGCTTCTATTCAGGAACTGCAAAAGAAATTTAAAGTTAAAGCGGGATAGGGAATAATTTTCTATGCTTTCTAAAAAAGCAAAATACGCACTTAAAGCACTTCTGTATCTAACTAAAAATGCAGATAGAGGCCTGGTCCTGATATCTGAAATTGCTAATTCTGAAAGAATACCCCGTAAATTTTTAGAAGCTATTCTGGTCGACCTGAAAACCCAGGGTGTGTTGCAAAGCACCCGGGGCAAAAACGGCGGCTATTCGCTGGCCAAAGACCCTTCGCAGGTTTCGGTGGGTAATATTGTGCGGATGATTGACGGACCGCTGGCTCCCATTCAATGCGTAAGTCACCTGTATTACCGCAAATGCGACGAGTGCCTGAACGAAGAAACCTGCGAAATCCGGCTGGTGATGAAGAAAGTGCGCGATGCCACGGCGGCCATTCTCGATACAACCTACCTTTCGGATTTACAGAAAATAAATGTACTGGTAAACGAAGAGCCCCTTTAGGTATCTCTGCCAAGGTTTCCAGATTAAGAATGGCAAGCGGCCTTTTTTCGTATTAGCTATCCGTCTGCCTGCTGTCAGATTTCTTTCCTGAAAATTACTTCCCGAAAAGCGCTGCTTAGGAAATAATCTTCTCTAAACCTTTTTCTAATATTCTTTTATCTGGAGCTTACTTTTCCGCCGGAAAGCAAGCGATTAAATTTCGGCAGAATGATTGGTTCGGTGTTTTGAACCCTTAACCAGGCCTGGTAATTGTGGCCGGTTATCAGCAGAAAAATAAAAATCAAAAATATTATCGCCTAAAATTTGGTCCCTTCGTAAAAACCAATTTTATTTGTCTATATAATCTATAGACTTTATGTAAATAGATGTTAAAACCACTATAACCTCATGAAAACAATTGTTTTAAACACCAGACCAATTTACCCCTCTGCCAGCACCAGACTGCCAAGCTGTTGTTGCTGCTGTGCTTAAAAGTATTTAGCAGGTAAGTTTTTGTTTAGATCAATTTAAATCATGAAAAAAATTTTATTATTCTTTTATATAGGTTTGTTTTTTCCCCTGTTCGCGGTATTCGCACAGGAAACCAATATTGTACAAATAACCGGTCAGGTAACCGACCAGCAATCGAAAGCGCCGCTGCCGGGCGTGAGTGTGTATGTAAAAGGCGGTGTAACCGGTACCATCACCAATAACAACGGCGAGTTTTTGTTTAAGACGCGCTTAAGTTTTCCATTTACCTTAGTGTTTTCGTCAGTTGGTTTCGAGACCCAGGAATTTCAGGTTACCGGGGTAGGCGCTAAGGTAAATATTGCCCTGAATACCCAAACTTATTTGGGCAAAGAGGTGGTGGTTACGGCTTCGCGGGTAGAAGAAAGTATACTAAAGTCGCCGGTAGCTATTGAGAAACTGGATATCCGGGCCATCCGGGAAACCGCAGCGCCCAGCTTTTACGATGCTTTGGAAAACGTGAAAGGTGTGCAGATGACTACCTCCAGCCTGACGTTTAAAGTGCCCAACACCCGTGGTTTTAATATTCCGAACAACTTCCGGTTTATGCAACTGGTAGATGGCATTGACATGCAGGCGGCCACCCTGGGTGTACCTTTGGGTAATGCCATTGGCCCTACCGAGCTGGATATTGCCAGCGTGGAAATTACGCCGGGCGCTGCTTCGGCGTTGTACGGCATGAACGCCATTAACGGCATGGCCAATCTGATTACCAAAAGCCCGTTCCTGCACCAGGGTTTGAGTGTTTACCAGAAAACCGGCATAAACCACGTAGATGGCATTGACTATAACCCCAGTGTTTTAACCGAAACTGCTATCCGCTACGCCAAAGCTTTTAACGACAAATGGGCTTTTAAAGTAAACGGTAGCTACATGCGTGGTACGGATTGGCGCGGCAGTTCTACCAACGACCAGAACCCGAATAACCTGAGTACTGCAAACCCATTGTACCCGGAGCTGGCGGGCGCGAATAACCCCGCTTACGATGCTTGGAACAAGTACGGCGACGATGCCGGTGCCAATCCTGTAACTATTAGTGGTATTACCTACAACGGCCGACCTAACCAGACCTTCTTATTAAGAAGAACCGGTTACTGGGAAAAAGATGTGGTAAGCCCTTATGTAGATAACCTGAAGTTTGATGCCGCGTTGCACTACCGGATAGGCGAAAAAGCCGAGCTGTCGTACGGCTACCGGGTAGGAAAAATGGATGGCGTTTTCCAGCGGGGTAACAAAGTGCAACTAGATAATGTGGTGGTACAGAACCATCATGTTGAGTTGAAGGGCGCGAATTATTTTATCCGCTCGTATGCGTCCATCGAAAATACCGGTGATTCTTACAACCTGAAACCGATGGTAGATAACCTGGAAATTACCAGCGGCGGTTCTAATGCCGAGTGGGGTACCAAATTTAAAGGTGCGTTACAAACCGAGTTAAACAATGGTACCGACCTGGCTACCGCCATGCAACTGGCCCGCCAGGTAGCCGACCAAAACCGGGTACAGCCCGGTACGCCGGAATTCGACAACCTGAAAAACACCATTCGGGGCATTAACAACTGGGACCATGCCAAGGTTGTAGCCGGTGCGCCGGCCACCGGGGGCGCCTGGCTGAAGCAGGAAAGCCGCATGTACCATACCGAAGCCCAGTGGGATTTTACCGACCAGATTAAATTTGCCAATTTTCTAGTAGGCGTAGATGCCCGGGTATACGAAGTAATTCCGGATGGTAATAATTTCGTGGATTTTACGCGCCCTATTTCCGAAAGAACCCAACCCGGCGGCAATAATGTGTACTACAAAAAATTTGGCGGCTTTACCCAAGTTACCAAAACTTTCTTCGAGGAGAAACTTAAATTATTTGGCTCCCTACGCTTAGATTACAACCCTGAGTTTGCGCCCAAGCCTAACCCACGTATTGCCGCGGTTTATACCGTAGCACAAAACCATAATTTCCGGGCCTCTTTCCAGAACGGCTTTCGTTTCCCGGCGTTGTTCGAAGCCGTATCTTACGTGAACAACGGCAACGTACGGCGGGTTGGGGGCTTAAGCTATATTAACGAAGGTTTAAATTACCTCGATAACTCTTATACTCAAGCTTCTATCAATACCTTTAATGCCGCTGTAAATAAAGATGTAGCCAACGGTACCGCTGCCAACGCGACCGAAGCAGCGCTGAGAAACCGGGCCTTATTAGAAGCTACTAATCTTTCGGCTACCCGGCCCGAACGCATCAATTCTTTTGAAATTGGTTACAAAGGTACCTGGCTCGATAATAAATTAATATTAGATATTGATGCTTATGCGAATCAGTACGATGGTTTTCTGGGCCAGGTAGAAGTAGCCGTACCTTACACCAAGGCCAACCCTACTTTGCAGGCCCAGGTGGATACCGATGAAGCCGTAATTGCCGCCTTGGCCGCCAACCGGTCGGCGCAGCAAACCCGCTACCGGGTGTACACCAATGCCAAAAACAAGTATAACAACTATGGTTCAGCCCTGGGTTTAACCTACAATTTTTACCGGAAATTTGCGGTAGCGGGTAATGTTAATTACAACAATATTTCGGAGAATAAGCAGGCCGATATATTTGTAACTGGCTTTAACACGCCCAAATGGACTACTAACCTTTCTATTGCCAACCGCGAAGTAGTGAAGAATGTAGGTTTTAACCTGGTTTGGCGGTGGCAGGATTCTTTCCTGTGGGAAAGCACATTAGCCAACGGTACTATTCCGGCTTATCACACGTTTGATGCCCAGGTAACCTACCGGGTGCCCGCACTCAAAGCATCGGTAAAAGTGGGCGGCACCAATATTTTCAACCAGCGTTATATTCAGTATGCCGCCGGGCCAACCATTGGTGGGTTGTACTACGTAGCCATTACCGTAGATGGACTTTTGAAAAAATAATCGTATATTAGCTTTAAATCTAAAAACCAAAACTATGTGTACCGACGACATGTGTAGCCCCCAGGGCTAAAGCCGGCCAAAGCTTATAAAGGAAGGCCGGAATTTCAAAGCAATTTTTTATAAGTTAAAGTTAGCAGCATGAACGTGTTACAAATCAATCACGCTTATCCATTCCACGACCAAAAAGCTTTAAATCAGCCGCAACCTGCGCCCCTTAATAGCCGGTTGGCAGCAAAAAATCTGGTCGGAATCAGCCCGGTTCTGATAACCAGGTTCCAGTTGAGGGAGATGGAAAATATGAAAACCTCTTTCCGGAACCAGGTTCACAATGTAGTAGCCCTGGACCAGTTTATCCGCAAACGGCTGGTGCAGCATAACTCCGGAGAAAAAAGCACCGAGACTACTTTAATCGGCATAAACTTTGGCGATGAGTTGTCTTTCCGGTTGCCCGGTTCCGCCGAGGCTTTTAATATTTTTACAGCCACTTTACAGCGGAAAAGTTATTTCCTGAACTACCGCTCGCGGGCCGATGCAGCCACAAACTTGCTAAAAGTAAACCTGAAGGTAGCCGATTTGGGTGCGCTGGAACAAGAATTAAGCATTATCCTGGAAAATATTAAACCCTTGGATTATGTTTTTACCGTGTTGCAGCAGCGCCGGGAAATTCTGAAACAGAAGCTGGCCGGCTAAAAAACAGCCGTAGTGGCTGAGCGGAGAGGCGTAGGTCCGCAAGACCTTCTACAGCGGTTCGAATCCGCTCGCGGCGCAATTAATATTTACTTTCAGCAGAATAATTTTTAAGTTTATAAAAAATATCCGCAACCAATTAAATCTATACTGTTATGACATTAAGATTAGGCGATATAGCACCGGATTTTACCGCTGAAACCTCAGAAGGCACTATCCACTTTCACAAATGGATGGGCGATAGCTGGGCCGTTTTCTTTTCGCATCCGCGCGATTATACGCCGGTTTGTACCACCGAACTGGGAGCAGTAGCCCGTATCAAGGGGGAGTTTGATAAGCGCAATACCAAAGTAATAGCTATTAGTGTAGATCCGCTGGACTCGCACGCCGGCTGGATTCAGGATATAAACGAGACGCAGGATACCACCGTAAACTTCCCGCTGATTGCCGACCCGGATAAAACCGTAGCCAACCTGTACGACATGATTCACCCAAATGCCAGCGACACGGCCACCGTGCGTTCGGTATTTATTATCGGTCCGGACAAGAAAATTAAGCTGCAGTTAACTTATCCGGCATCAACTGGCCGCAACTTTGCCGAAATACTGCGCGTGTTAGATTCGTTGCAGCTTACGGCTAACTATAGTGTGGCTACGCCGGCCGATTGGCAAAATGGCCAGGATTGTGTAATTGTACCGGCCATAAAAGACGAAGAAATTCCGGCTAAATTCCCGAAAGGCCATAAAGTAATTAAGCCTTACCTGCGTACTACGCCACAACCTAATTTATAAGCCTTAACCGGCAAAAAGCCAGCGTCTGAATAAGCGTAAACTTTTGCCGGTTTTTTTATCTTTTATAAACCTAGTTTGTCTATGAACAAAGTATACAAATTATTATTACTTTTGGATTCCGTTTTCCTGATGATACCGGTATGCTATGGGCAAACCAGCACCAAGCAGGTTACGGAGCGGGAGCAGGTTTGGCTGGGCTATTTTAACCAGACCCGTTTATCCAATAAATTTTCGCTTTGGCTGGATGTGCATGCCCGTCGGAACGATTTTTTAGACCGTTGGGCGCAAACCATTGTGCGGCCAGGCCTGACGTACCATTTATCGGACCATGCCCGACTAACGGCGGGTTATGCTTATGTGTCTAGCTGGCCGGCCTCGGAAACCGATAAAACCGTCCGGCCCGAACATCGGCCCTGGCAGCAAATAAACTGGTCGGGACGAAGCCGGAAGCTGCAAACCAATCAGTGGGTGCGGTTGGAGGAGCGCTTTAACCGCAATATTGACGACGATGCGCTGCAGGATGGCTACCATTTTAATTTCCGGGTCCGCTACATGATTGCTTTAATGATGCCCTTAAAAGGTGATTTTATAGAGAAAGGCGTACCTTTTTTAGTATTGAACGACGAAGTTCACGTGAATTTTGGTAAAGAGATATTGTATAATTACTTCGACCAGAACCGGTTTTTTGCGGGCGTTGGCTTTCCGTTCGCTAAAAACCTGAACGCTCAGTTGGGTTACATGCAGGTTTTTCAGCAATTACCCGCCGGCAACCGGTTTTATAAAACCCATGCGTTGCGGCTTTTTATTTTTCATACCCTCGATTTCAGAAATAAAGAAACCCTGGAATCTTCCAAATAATAACAAAATGGCTAAAGAAAACGCAGGCTTAGTTGAAAGCCCGGATGGGCAGACCAAGGTAATGACGCTGGCCGGTGCGCCACCCGAAATAATAAAAACAGGGCTAAAAGAAGTAAATAAGCAAACCACATCGTTGCTGGTTTACTTACCGGCTTTGGCAGTTATTATTATTTTATCTGTGCTGGTAATATTTAAGCCTTTTACCGGAAGCCCGGCCGGAGATTTTTTGGCCGAAAATATTACCACCGGTTTTCTTTGGTATGTGTTGGGCGGGTTCCTGGCCCAAATGGTAGACGGCGCTTTGGGCATGGCTTACGGCTTAACTTCGACCACGTTTTTATTAACCATTGGCGTACCGCCCGCTGCTACCAGTGCCAGTGTACACATGTCCGAAATATTTACGAGTGGCGCCAGCGGTTTAATGCACCTGAAACTGAAAAACGTTAATAAAAGGCTGTTCCGGTTGTTGTTATTACCCGGCGTATGCGGTGCTATTATGGGCGCTTATATTTTATCTTCGCTGGAGGCGTATAGTTATCTGATGAAACCGCTGGTTGCCGTTTATACCTTGGTTTTAGGCGTATTAATTATTATAAAAGCTTTTAAGCCGGCGCGTAAAAGGTTAAAAAGCAGCCGTATTGCGCCTTTGGCTTTGTTTGGCGGCTTCATGGACTCCGTAGGTGGCGGTGGCTGGGGGCCGGTTGTATCGTCCAGCCTGATTGCCGGCGGACGCTCACCCCGGTTTACCATCGGCTCGGTTAACCTGGCCGAATTTTTTATTGCTTTTGCCAGCTCGTTAACTTTCTTTGCCATGATTGGCATTAGCTTCTGGCAAATTATTGCCGGCCTGGTGGTAGGTGGGGTTATTGCGGCGCCCATTGCAGCTAACCTTTCTAAACGATTACCGGTTAAATCGCTGATGATTCTGGTAGGCGTAATTGTAATATTAGTAAGCCTCCGGATTTTGTTTTTAGCTTTCTTGAAATAGATATTTAATTTAAACTATCCAAAGCGCTAAACAAAATAGATTTGCCAGTTAAATAATGCTGGAGATATGCAAAAGCTTTTAATGTATTATACCAAATAGTAAATATACTGTTCCATAACAGCATAACAACCTGCTTTTCTTACTTGTCATTCTGTTAAGAATCTTCTGCATAAATTGGGTAAACAGGTAATAAACCAAGTCTGGTATTTGCCTGTTATGCTTTCTATGCAGAAGATTCCTCCGGAATGACGGGTGTGGAGGAAATGATTTATACTTTCAGCTATGGAAGGTCATTCATACTAACTGGTATTATTAAATAAAAAAGAACCCGAATACTAAATAGTGGCCGGGTTCTTCCATTTAAAAATATTATCAGGTTTATTTACGCAGTTGCTCAATCACACATTCACTCATTTAAGTTAATGCCGGTTATTGGGGCCTTCAGTTAGTTCAATGTCGAACTTCAGGGCCATGTTGTGGAGTTGCTCTTTAATTAGTTTTAGGTTACGCCGCCGGCGAATCAGTTTTAAGTCCAGCAAATGGCGTTCGCCGTTTTTCATGGTTAATTTTAAGGCAAAGGTGGCAATATGCATAGCCGCTACTTCGGCCAGCGGAATTACAATCTTTTTCCGGAAGTGGCCTTGCTTCTGCACAATGTAATCCGGCGTAATTTCGAAATAGGCCTGGGTCCCAAAAATAGAGGTGTTCTGCGATAATATATAAAAAAGATAGCCAAAGGCCAGAATCAGAAAAAGCGAATACAAAAAGTTGTTGTCGTTGGTAGGGTTATCGCCAAAAAGCATAAAAAGGGCACTGATAATCCAGAAAAAAACCAACATTAACTGCACCCCAAAAGATAAACGGGCATTACGGGAAGGCCTTAATCCCACACGAACCAAAGATCTCATTCGTTAAGTTTTAGTTAAATTAACCGTGAAGATAGGAAAAAAATGATTCCTGCTGTGTTTGGCAAAGCGGCTTTTAAAGCTTGCTCCGGTAATGCCCGCCCCATTTATTTTTTTAAAGTAGCTGTCAGTTTTATTTCGGGCACCGCTTTCAGCGCGGCCGAAATGGGGCATTTTTCTTTTGCTTCCTGGGCATGCTGCTGAAATTCAGCTTCATCCATGCCTTCTACTTCGCCTTCAGTGTTTAGCTCAATTAATTTAATTACCGGGCCGTTATCGGTTACATCCAGGTGTACGGTGGCGTCGGTCATAATGCGGGTGGCGGGTTTGCCGGCTTTTTCGAGCAGGCTGCTCAAAAACATCGAAAAACAACCAGCGTGGGCCGCGCCAATCAGTTCTTCCGGGTTGGTGCCGGTATCGTCGCCTTCAAAGCGGGTTTTAAAGGAGTAAGGGCCGTTCAGGGCGCCGCTTTTCGACGAAATATTGCCTTTACCATCTTTTAAACCACCGTGCCAGATAGCATTTGCTTTGCTTTCTATCATAATAATCTTGTTTAAGGGTTAAATTAAGTTTGGATTAATGGTGTATTTACTCTAAAACCAAGGTGGTAGTTTATAAATTTTTTAGCTGGTACCCAATTTCTGGTTCGGATATTTTTATTTTTAAAATGCCCGGTAATTGTAGTGTTCCTGTTAATTTAGCAGTTTAGTTAGAAATTAAGGAGCGCAACAATTCGCCGGATATGGGTATAAAAGCCTTTTTGAGTAAACCGCTGGCTGCGGCTACGCACCGCCGGAACCAGGTTTGGATACAGCAGCCAATCGAAACGCAGGCCACTATTTTTAAGCAACTCCTTACGCGGGCGGCTAACACCGCCTTTGGCCGGGACCACGGGTTTGCCAATATTAAAACCCACGCCAATTATGTACAGGCGGTTCCCGTGCGCGACTACGAAGGCCTGAAAAGCTATTTCGATCGCATTAAAAAAGGCGAACCCGATATTATGTGGCCGGGCAAACCCATTTACCTGGCTAAAACTTCGGGTACTACCTCAGGCACCAAATATATACCTATTACCCACGATTCTATACCCAACCATATAAACGGGGCCAAAGAGGCCTTGCTCAATTATATTCACGAAACCGGGAAGTCTCGTTTTCTGGATGGGAAACTAATATTTTTATCGGGCAGCCCGGAGCTGGAAGAAGTGGGCGGCATCAAAACCGGTCGCTTATCCGGCATTGCCAATCACCACGTGCCCGGATATTTGCGCACCAACCAACTGCCTTCTTACCGGACCAATTGCATCGAAGACTGGGAAACCAAACTAGATGCTATTATCAACGAAACCCTGAACCGGAAAATGACCTTGATATCGGGTATACCACCCTGGGTGCAAATGTATTTCGATAGAATTATGCAACGCACGGGCCGGCCCATTAAAGATGTTTTTCCGGATTTTTCGTTATTTGTGTACGGCGGCGTAAATTTTGCGCCTTACCAAAATAAATTATTCCAAACCATTGGCCGGCCCGTAGATTCTATTGAGCTTTTCCCGGCTTCCGAAGGCTTTTTTGCGTATCAGAATCAACAGCACGACCCTGGTTTATTGCTCCTGCTGAACAGCGGTATCTTTTACGAGTTTATTCCGGCCGATGAATATTTTAATCCGAATCCGACGCGTTTAACCATTGGGCAGGTAGAAACCGGGGTAAATTATGCGCTGGTGGTGAGCAGCAACGCGGGTTTGTGGAGTTATTCGCTGGGCGATACGGTAAAATTTACCTCTACCCGGCCGTATAAATTATTAGTAACCGGGCGCATCAAGCATTTTATTTCGGCGTTTGGCGAGCACGTTATTGGCGAAGAAGTAGAAAAAGCCCTGCAGCAAACCATGACTAAATTTCCGGAAGCGGAGGTGGTAGAGTTTACCGTGGCCCCGCTGGTAAGTGCCGGCGAAGGGCAGTCGCACCACGAGTGGCTGATAGCCTTTTCGCGGCCGCCGCAAGATTTACCGGCATTTGAAAAGGAACTGGATGAGCAACTCCGGCAGCAGAACACTTATTACGACGATTTAATCGCGGGGAATATCCTGGCAACTTTAAAAGTAAAAATATTGCCGGCCCATGCGTTTCAGGAATATATGCGCACCATTGGCAAGCTGGGTGGCCAGAACAAAGTGCCCCGCTTGAGTAACGACCGGAATATTGCCGACAAACTTATCTCCCAGAACAGTTAAGATAAAAGAAAACCGGGCGAAACAAAACCGGCTGTAACACCATTAACCCGTAAGTTATTTAGCGCGAGGGCGCCATTTTGAAATATTAACATGAAGAAAGTTGCCATTTTAGGCTCAACGGGTTCTATTGGTACCCAGGCCCTGGAAGTAATTGCGTCCCAGCCAGAGGCTTTTGCAGTAGAAGTACTCACAGCCCAGAACAATGCCGATTTGCTCATCCGGCAAGCTATGGCCTTTAAACCCAATGTGGTGGTTATTGGCAACGAGCAACACTACGATGCAGTTTTTGCAGCTTTAGACCCGCACGATATAAAAGTATACGCCGGCAGCAATGCCTTGAATGCGGTAGTAGAAATGGATACCATTGATGTGGTATTAACCGCCATGGTGGGTTACGCCGGTTTAAAGCCAACCTTGCGGGCCATACAAGCCGGTAAAAATATTGCTTTAGCCAACAAAGAAACCCTGGTAGTGGCCGGCCAACTGGTTACCGAACTGGCCCGGCAAAAAGGCGTTAATATTTACCCCGTTGATTCGGAGCACAGCGCTATTTTTCAGTGTTTGGCTGGCGAATATCATAACCCCATCGAAAAAATAATATTAACTGCTTCGGGCGGGCCTTTCCGGGGTAAATCCGAAAATTTTCTACAATCGGTTACGAAAGAGCAAGCCCTGAAGCACCCCAACTGGGATATGGGGGCCAAAATTACCATCGATTCGGCCTCGCTCATGAACAAAGGCCTGGAAGTAATAGAAGCCAAGTGGTTATTCGGACTTAATTACAACCAGATTGAAGTAGTGGTGCACCCGCAGTCTATTGTACACTCGCTGGTACAATTCGAAGACGGTTCTATTAAAGCCCAATTGGGTTTGCCCGATATGAAGCTGCCCATTCAGTACGCCCTGAGTTACCCCAACAGACTAAAGTCGGCTTTTCCGCGTTTTGATTTTGCGAACTACGGCCAGTTAACCTTCGAGCAACCCGATACCAAAACCTTCCGGAACTTAGCCCTGGCCTACGAAGCCATGGCCCGCGGCGGCAATATGCCTTGCGTGCTGAACGCGGCCAACGAGGTGGCGGTACAGGCTTTCCTGGAAGATAAAATCAAATTTCTGGCAATGTCGGACTTAATCGCAGATTGCTTGGCAAAAGTTGCTTATATTGCAGAACCTTCTTTCGATGATTACATCCAGACCGACCAGGCTACGCGCTTGCGGGCCAAAGAACTGATGACCGTAATGGCTTGATAGTTGTGTAAGAAGAGGAATACCAAATATTGTTAGCTAAACCGGCTTTTCAGTACCAGTACACCGGGTAGCGTTTTAGTTTTTACAAATTTTATAAATGGATATTTTAGTAATGGTAGGCCAGTTAATTCTGGGCCTCACAATTTTAGTTGGATTACACGAACTCGGCCACATGCTGACCGCCAAATGGTTTGGGATGCGGGTCGAAAAATACGCCATCGGTTTTCCGCCGAAGGTTTTAAGTAAGCAAATCGGCGAAACGGAGTACATGATAGGCGCAATTCCGCTAGGCGGTTTTGTGAAAATTACCGGTATGATAGATGAGTCGCTGGATACGGCGGCTATGAGTGCAGAGCCGCAACCTTACGAGTTCCGCGCGAAGCCAGCCTGGCAGCGCCTGATTGTGATGATGGGCGGCATTATTGTAAATGTGATTACCGGTATTGTTATTTTTATTGCCCTTTTTCACCAGTACGGCGAGCCTTACCTGCCGGCAAATGAAGTAAAATACGGGGTAGTACCAAATGAACTTGGCCGCCAGATGGGGTTCCAGACCGGTGACAAGATTGTGAAAATAAACGGGCAGCCCTTCGAAAATTTCGACGACATCTACGACCCCAATGTGCTGCTGAGTAAAGACGCTTATTATACCGTTAACCGCGGCGGGCAGGAAGTAAATATTCCGATTCCGGCCGATTTAATGGACAAAATGGCGGATAACAAAGATCAGTTGCGGTTCGTGGAAATAATATTGCCGTTTGAGGTAGGCAAAGTTTTGCCGGGCAAGCCGGCCGATAAAGCCGGTTTAAAACCAGGTGATAAAATTGTAAAAGTAGGCGGCACCGAAACACCGTATTTCCATAACCTGCAGCAAGCTTTACTCGACAATAAAGGAAAAGCTACCCCGCTAACCGTAGATCGCAATGGCCAACTCCTGAACCTGACGGCTGAGATAGACGAAGAAGGCAAACTTGGCTTTGAAAGAAAGCCTTTGCTGCATTACTCCATAAAAGATTATACCCTGGCCGAAGCTATTCCGGCTGGCACCGAGAAAGCTTTTTCTATTATTACCACCAATATTAAAGGGTTTGGTAAAATATTCCGGGGCGAAGCTTCAGCTTCAAAATCTTTGAGCGGACCGATTGGTATTGCTCAGGTATTTGGTGATACTTTTAGCTGGCATAATTTCTGGTTTATAACCGGTATGCTCTCGATGGTGCTGGCTTTTATGAACTTTTTACCCATTCCGGCTTTAGACGGCGGCCACGTTATGTTCCTGACTTACGAAATGGTAAGCGGTCAGAAACCTTCGGATAAATTTTTAGAGAATGCCCAAAAAGTAGGCATGGTGCTCTTATTAGGGTTAATGGCATTCGCCATCTTTAACGATGTGTTTAAGTTAATTTTCTAGGGTATGCGGTGTAAAGAAAGCTTAATTAAGGTATTTGGTCTCCTGACTTTATTCTTAACCGGAGTTATCTTTGCACCGGCGGCCTTTTCCCAGACCTTGCCGGATGCAGCTTCGGTGGGTAATGCAGCTACCGAATTCCACCAGGTGCAGCAAGGCGATACCTATTACCGGTTGTCGCGGCTCTACAAAGTACCCGTCGATTCTTTGCAGCGTTGGAACGGACCGGACTTAAAAATGGGTACCACCATCCGGGTAAAGCCAGAAGAAGTATCGGCGGCAGCTACGGAAGAAATCCCGGCACCACCACCACCGGTTCCTGTTCATAAATCAACCGCAGCCCAGACTAGTGTAACTACCAAGAGCAATCCGGTTGCTGCTCCTGCCACAATCAGTTCGGGCAACCGGGTAGTAGTGGTGCCGTTTGATCCTGCTCTTTATTTTTCCGATGCCGACAACGATATTGCCTGGCAATCTAAAATTCAGAAACAAAAAGTACGGTATGTTTTCCAGGCCCGCTTAAATGCCCTGCTGCAGGCGCCGGGTTACCAAAGCATTAATTTGGTAAATAATCCGGTAGCCGATAGCGTCGGTGAATTAAACAGTATCCAGAAATATTTATCTTATAGTTACCAGGATATAAAGACCTCTGGCTTGCAGCCAATTGCTCCGCCCAAAGAAAAGGGCCTGAAAGCCTGGGTGAAGAACACCAAAGAAAAGGTGGGTTTGGGAGCCACCACCAAAGCCTTGGGAGTGGCCCACGACGAAACCAAATATTACGGTGTCACCATTAGTGATCCCAATTTTTTTACTACGTATAACAGCCGCACCGGTGCCAGTTATTATTTGTTTATCAACCAGTTCGAAATATTTACCGATTATACCAATTGCATCGACCGGACGACGAAGAATTTTGTGCGCAATTTCCGGGTGCATTATACCATTTACAACGCCCAAGGCGAGCTGGTAGCCGGCAATAAAATATTAATTCCTTACGAATCGAACGTAAACGATATAAACAAAATAGCGCGCGAAAACCTGGGCAAAATGGCCAGCCGCATTATGGCCGATTTACCCCGCCCAGATGCTACATATACTTCCGAAGTGCGTAACTAAAAAGGGGAAATTAAATCCTTATAACTTTAATTGCTCGCTTTAATAGTAAGTTGGTAAATATTTAAAATATTTTTCATTCAATTTTGACATACAGCCAGCCGCGACGAAGCAAACTACATCAGTTTGGGCGATGAGGGCCTTTTGGAAGATGCTCTTCTAGGTTTCCGGTGCGCAGCATTGCGAGGTACGAGCAAAGGAAAGATGAGCAGCCCGAATGACCGAACGGGGCCCCGCAGCCTGGAGCAAACTTAGGCTTCTAAAATCGGTTAGCACCTGAGCCTTGAAAGATGTAATCTTTCAAAAGAAATCAAATTAAAGGGATTTGTTAAATAGCTGTTCAGTCCAAAGCTATTTCCCATTCGGTTTAATAATCTTAAACTCTACCCGGCGGTTAATGCGCCGGTCTTCTTCGGTTACCTCGTCTTTTAAAGGTTCGGTGCTGCCGTAGCCCCAGGCTTCAATCCGGGCTTCCGGGAACTTACCTTTGCTCATAATATATTTTTTTATTGCATCGGCTCTTTTCTGCGATAACTCGAGGTTAAAATCCGGATCGCCACTGGCATCGGTATGCCCGCTTATTTTCAAATTAAAATCCGGATGATCCGCCAGGAACAACACAATCCGGTCCAGGATCCCCTCCATACCCGGCTTTATCTCGGCGGATCTTTCTTCAAATTCAATGTTGCGGAATATGAGCGGCAAACTGTAATCTATAACCGAAGTCATTACTTTAAAAAGAGTGTCCTGTTTCAGGTCAAACTTCTTTTCTACCGAAAAATAATCCGGACTTTGAATAATCATCATATAACGGTTCTGGTCAATCAGGTCGAAATCGAAAGAGCCGTCGGGGCGTAAATATTTAGAAGCTACCTCTATGCCGTTTTCCAGGTCGATAATGGAAATAATGCCTTGCAAAGGTTTGTTTGTAACTGAATCGAGCAAGGTACCTTCTACGTGGGTAACGGCCAGCGGATGCGCCTCCATGGGCAGCGGGAACGAATATAAATCCAGGTTCTTCAGGTCGTCGGGTTCGGAACGGGCGTAGTACAAATTTTTAGAATCGCTGTCGATGGTGAAATAATATTCGCTGCCTTTACCATTTACCAAAGGGCCAATATTGCGCGGTTCCTGCCAACGGCCATTTACCCGGTAAGTTTTATAAATATCAAAATCGCCGTTGTTTAGCAATTGGCCGCGCGAACTGAAATACAGCACCTGGTACTGCGGGTGAAAAAATGGGCTCACCTCACTTTCGCGGGTGTTTATTACGGGACCGGCATTTTGGGCCGGCGCCCAGCGTCCGTTTTTTAGCTTATAGGTAAAATAAATATCCGAGAGGCCAAAGCCGCCCAGCCGGTCGGAGGCAAAGTAAAGCGTATCTTCGTTGCGCGACAAGCTGGGTTGCGAATCCCAGGCGCTGCTGTTTACCGCTGCCCCCAAATTCCGGATATTACCCCAAGTGCCATCTTTTAGCTTACTGGCTACAAAAATATCGCAATTGCCGTGGCAGTTCGGGCAATCGCAGCGGGTAAAATACAAGGTCTGTCCATCTTTGGTCATGCAAGCCGAGCCCTCGTTATAAATGCTGTTAATGGGTTTACCGAAAGATTTGGCTTCCTCCCAGTAGCCGTCCTGGTTCGTAGAATAAAATAAATCTTCGTTAGGCGTGCTTTGAATATCTTTTCGCCGGACCCGTTTCGAGGAAAAAATTAATTGCTTCTGGTCTGGGGTAATAACCGGCGCGTAATCTTCGTGTTTAGAGTTTATGGCCGTACCCATGTTGGTGTAAACCCCTACCGGCGGCTGAAAAGCAGTAAGGCCTTTGCGGTATTCAACTAACTCATAGTAATGTTTCAGGGGTACGTACAAAGCTTTTTGCCCCGTTTCGAGCGAATCGTAATACTGCGGTATGGTTTTTACATCGGTGCGGTGGTGTTTCAGGGCCAGGCGGTAATAAGCCAGGGCCCTTGCTTTATCGCCGGTCCGTTCGTAAAGTTGGCCTAACTGCCACAGCATAGGGGTATCTTTGTAGAAATTTTCAACCCCAAAATTACTTACATAAGCCTGAAGCAGGGGAAGCGCCTTTTGCCAGTTTTTTCTTTTTTCGAACTTCCGGATAGCACCTTTCTGCCGGCGGTTGTCGTAGTAAGGTATTTTATTCAGGTTCGGGAAGTCTATAACTATATCGGCTTTAGGCGTTGCATTCCGGAAGGTAGTGTCAGGGTTTGCCGGATTCTTAAGCCGAAACTGGGGCTGCTGCGCCACAGCCAGCAGGGGTGGCAGGGTAAAAAATAAGAAAAGCAGCCAGTTAAGAAAGTTTCTCTTCATTCCTCCTGTTGTGTGTGCGAGATCAAAATAAGCTTAACTGTAAAACTGTCAAAATTACTATTTTTTGGTATATATTCGTGTTTTCTAATTTATAAAATACAAAAAAGATTTACTTGCTTATACGTATAAGAATTAGGGAAAATTACTAACTTAGATGACATAGATAGTACGAGTGAGTTGGCACGTCTCTTGTTTTATAGTACCTTCACGGTTTAATATACACTAATTCGATTATTGCTGCCAAATTGGCACTTCATATATCTTATGAATTACAATTCAAAAAACTTTCTTCAGAATCTGATGCTAACCGACTTAGCCGATGAAAATGAAGATATTATCTCTATTATTACTACCGATCCGGCCGAAGACAAAGAAGAGCAACGTGCGCCAGCTACCCTGCCCATTTTGCCGGTCCGGAATACGGTGTTGTTTCCGGGCGTAGTATTGCCCGTAACGGTTACCCGCAAAAAATCGGTCCGGCTAGTACGCAAAGCCTACCGGGGCGATAAAATTATTGGGGTGGTAGCCCAAAAAAATACCACCAGCGATGATCCGGCCATTGAGGATTTGTACCAGGTAGGTACCATGGCCAAAATATTAAAAATGCTGGTGCTGCCTGATGGCAATACAACTATTATTATTCAGGGCCAGAGCCGTTTCCAAATCGAAGAAGTGGTGCAGGATATTCCTTTCCTGACGGCCAAGGTAACATATTGCCAGGAAACCTTCCCGAACAAAAAGAGCCGCGAAGTAAAAGCTTTGGTGCAGTCGCTGAAAGATGCGGCGGCTAAAATGCTTAAGCTAAACCCCGAGATTCCGCAAGAGGCGCAGATTGCCCTCGATAATATTGACAGCCCCAGCTTTTTAACGCATTTCCTGTCATCCAACATAAATGTGGAAGTGCAGTTAAAGCAGAAGCTGCTGGAAATAAACGATGGCGTGGAGCGGGGCACTACCTTGCTGGAACTGATGTTAAAGGAAATTCAGCTTTTGGAAATAAAGCAGGAAATCCAGACAAAAGTGCATACCGATATTGATCAGCAGCAGCGCGATTATTTTTTGCGGCAGCAGATTAAAGTATTGCAGGACGAACTGGGCTTTGACGGACCCGACCAGGAAATTGACAAGCTGCGTACCGCCGCTGCAAAGAAAAAATGGCCCGAAACCGTAGCGAAGCACTTTAACAAAGAACTGGATAAGTTATCGCGCATTAACCCGGCCGCCGCCGAATACCCGGTTTCTTTAAATTATGCCGAGTTTTTACTCGAACTGCCCTGGGGCGAATACACCAAAGATAATTTTAACCTGAAGCGCACGAAGAAAATTCTGGATGCCGACCATTACGGACTGGAAAAAGTAAAGGAGCGCATCATCGAATATATTGCCGTTCTGAAATTAAAGAACGACATGAAAGCGCCTATTTTGTGTTTGTATGGCCCACCGGGGGTGGGTAAAACTTCTTTAGGCCGTTCTATTGCCAAATCATTAGGGCGTAAGTACGTGCGGATGTCGTTGGGCGGCGTGCGCGACGAAGCCGAAATTCGGGGGCACCGCAAAACATACGTAGGCGCTATGCCTGGCCGGATTATTAACAGCCTGAAAAAAGTAGGTACGGCTAACCCGGTAATGGTACTCGACGAAATAGACAAAATCAGTTCGGACTTCCGCGGCGACCCGTCTTCCGCTCTATTAGAAGTATTGGACCCCGAACAGAACAGTACTTTCGTAGATAATTACCTGGAAGTTGAGTACGACTTGTCCAGAATATTATTTATTGCCACGGCCAACTCGCTCGATACCATTCATCCGGCGCTCCGCGACCGTATGGAAATTATTGATATTACCGGTTATACCATCGAGGAAAAAGTAGAGATTGCCAAAAAGCATTTAGTACCCAAGCAAAAGACCGAGCACGGTTTGGAGCAGAAAGATGTGGCCATTGCGAACGGCGCTATCCGGAAAGTAATTGAAGATTACACCCGCGAATCGGGCGTGCGGAACCTCGAACGCAAACTGGGTGCGCTGGTCCGGAATATTGCCAAATCCAAAGCCATGGAGATAGACTACAAGAAAGTAGTAGAGGCAGCCGATGTGGTACAAATATTAGGCCCCGAAACATTTGATAAAGAGCTTTACCAAGACAACGATACTGCTGGCGTGGTAACCGGTTTGGCCTGGACTTCGGTGGGCGGCGATATTTTATTTATTGAATCAATCGTAAGCCGGGGGCGGGGTAAATTAACGCTATCAGGTCAGTTGGGCGATGTAATGAAAGAATCGGCGGTAACGGCGCTGTCTTACCTCAAAGCCCACGCTTCGGACCTGGAAATTGACTACCGCTTGTTCGACCAGTACGATCTGCATATTCACTTCCCGGAAGGGGCAGTTCCAAAAGACGGGCCGTCGGCGGGCATTGCTATTTTTACGGCTATTGCTTCGGTATTTACGCAACGCAAAGTACGGGCACGCCTGGCCATGACCGGCGAAATAACCCTACGGGGCAAAGTATTGCCGGTAGGTGGCATTAAAGAGAAAATATTAGCCGCCAAGCGGGCGGGTATTACCGATGTTATCTTGTGCGTTAAAAACCGGAAAGATATCAGCGAAATTTCTGCTGAGTATCTCAAAGGCCTGAATATTCATTACGTAGATAAAGTAGACGAGGTACTGGAACTGGCCTTGCTGCCCGAAAAGGTGAAAAATCCCTTGCATTTAGCCGTTATTGAACCATCGGTACCAACCCCCACTTTAGCCGATACTTACGTGGTTTAAGCCCTAGTAATTATTGCCTGAAAATATGCACAAATACTGGCTGCTTTTTTTAGGGCTTATAATTAGTCTGGCAGCAAACAGCCAGGTAGGCGGTAAAACTACTTTTAGTTTTCTGGATTTGCCGGCCAATGCGAAAGTAGCAGCTTTGGGAGGTTTTACCATGGGGCAAGGGCCGGAAGTTTACCTGGTAACAGCAAACCCGGCCCTGCTGCAGCCCCAAATGCATCAGCAGGCCGCATTTAGTTCTACTGGTTTTCTGGCCGATATTGCCTACCATAACCTGCAGTACGCGACCCAAACCAAGCGTTACGGTACCTGGGGTTTAGGCTTGTCTTACCTCGATTTTGGTGAATTTACGCAGCGCGATGCGACCGGACAGGAAGAAGGTAAGTTTTCGGTGAATGCCTATAGCCTGAACCTGACCCGAATTTCTACCATTAGTGCTTTTACGCTGGGCATAACGGCTAAACTGGCCGTAGCCGGTATGGCCGAATATAAAGCAATGGCCGTTTTAACCGATATTGGCGGAATATTCAAGCATCCGGGAAAAGATTTAACCGTTGGCATTCTTTTAAAAAATATTGGCTACCAGGTAAAATCTTTTACCGGAAACGAGCACGAGCCATTACCGTTCGATGCCCAGCTGGGTTTTACTTACAAGCCTGAGCACATGCCGCTGCGTTTTTCGCTAACCGCCCACCACCTCCAGAACTTTAACCTGGCCTATACCGATACCGCTTTTACAGCACAGCCGGGGCAAAAAGAAAAGAAATCAGTAGCCGACGAAATAGCCCGGCATTTGGTAATAGGAGGGGAGTTTTTATTGAGTAAGCATTTTGCGGTGCGGGCCGGCTATAATCATAGGCGCCGCCGCGAACTCCGGTTAGAAAATGCCGGCAACGCCGCCGGTTTCTCTTTGGGCGCTATGCTCCGGATAAAAGCCTTTCAGCTCGATTATGCCCGGGCTACTTACCATGTAGCCGGAGGCAGCAATCATTTTACAGTGAGTACCAGTTTGCAAAAAATATTCAAGCCGAAAAAAGACAAGACAAGAGCTACCTGAACCGGCCGGAGAACCTTTTAAGCCGTAAACGCTTATAATTAAAACTTATGGCTTAATTTTGGCATAACCAGTATACCAGTAGCAGTTCTTTCCAAAGGCGCTGCTGTTAGTTAATATTATCATCTTGAAATGACAGCCTGGCTGTATTTACTTACGAAAGCATGTTAGAATCAACCAAATACCTGACACCGGCGCAAATTGTTGCCGAACTGGATAAATATATTATCGGGCAGCACGATGCCAAGCGCAACGTGGCCATTGCTTTACGCAACCGTTGGCGCCGGATGAACGCCAGTCCCGAGATGCAGAAAGAAATAGTACCCAACAATATTTTAATGATTGGCGCCACCGGGGTTGGTAAAACCGAAATTGCCCGCCGACTAGCCAGCATTGCCGATGCGCCTTTTACCAAAGTAGAAGCATCTAAATTTACCGAAGTAGGTTACGTGGGCCGCGATGTAGAAAGCATGGTGCGCGACCTGGTAGAGCAATCGGTAAACATGGTAAAAATGCGCAAGAAGGAAGAAGTGAAAGTGCAGGCCGCCGTTGTGGTAGAAGATATAATCCTGGATGCCCTTATTCCACCTATCAGCACGCCTGCCAACCGACCGGTTGCCGGTTACGGCGCTAATGATAGCATAATGCCCGACAACGACCAGGAACTGAATGAGCGTACCCGTGAAAAATTCCGGATCAAAATTCAGAACGGTGAACTCGACGACCGCAAAATTGAAATAAAAATTCAGCAGAGCAACACGGGCGGTTTGGGTATTATGGGGCCGGGCATTGATGAAGCCTCCATCATGAATATTCAGGAAATGATAAGCGGCATGATGCCCAAAAAGACTAAGAAGCGCAAAGTTACCATTGCCGAAGCCCGCAAAATATTGCTGGAAGAAGAAGCCGTGAAGCTGATTGACATGGATGAGGTAAAAGAAGAAGCTATTCGGAAAGCCGAAAACGCCGGCGTAATATTTATTGATGAAATTGACAAAGTAGCCAGCGCCAGCAACAAAGGCGGGGGCGGACCCGATGTAAGCCGCGAAGGGGTGCAGCGCGATTTATTACCTATTGTAGAGGGCAGTACGGTTAACACCAAGTACGGCGTCATTAACACCGACCATATTTTATTTATTGCCGCCGGTGCTTTTCACGTAGCCAAACCTTCCGATTTAATACCGGAATTACAAGGCCGTTTTCCGATTCGGGTAGAACTAAGCAGCTTAACCAAAGAAGATTTCTACAACATCCTAAAATTTCCAAAAAATGCCTTAACCAAGCAATACGAAGCCTTGCTGCAAGCCGAAGACGTGGAACTCACCTTCGACGATGAAGCGTTAGAGAAAATTGCCGAGATTGCATTTGAGGTAAACGCCGAAGTAGAAAATATTGGCGCCCGCCGTTTACATACGGTCGTAAGCCGTTTATTGAACGAAATATTATACGATGTACCCGATAAAATTGGCGCCAACGCCCGCATCCTGATTACGAAAGAACTGGTGGAAGACCGGTTGAATGACATGGTTAAAAACCGCGATTTAAGTCAGTTTATTCTGTAATTTTTTCTGCCTTATGGATATTTCGAATCGGGCTGTTAAAAAATTTAACAGCCCGGTTTTTTTATGCAGTTTTTGCAGCTAATGGGCAGTGAAGAATAGAACTAAAGCCTAAAGACGGCGTAATGGCTAGTACACCAACGTTAAAATAATGGAATATTATTTTATAACCGGCACCAGCAAAGGCATTGGCAAAGCCTTAACCGAAGCCGCGCTGCAAAAGGATAACACTTATGTTTATGGTATTTCGCGCAACTGTTCCCTGAAACACGAGCGTTACCACCATTTGCACTTTGATTTATCGGATACGACAGCGCTCCGCAACAACCTGCACAAGATTTTTGTGCCGCTGAAAGAACCCGAAAAAATAGTATTGGTAAATAATGCCGGTGTGTTGGGCGAGATTGGCTACATCGGCAGCTTACCCTCCGATAATTTTGAGTTTGTGTTCGACATAAATGTAATTGGTCCGGCCATTCTCATGAATACTTTTCTGAGCGCTTATTACGACCAAAAGTGTCCGAAAATAATTCTGAATATCAGCTCCGGGGCCGGTAAAAAGCCGCTGGACGGGTGGTCGGCGTATTGTGCTTCTAAAGCCGCGTTGGATATGCTGTCGCTGACCTGCCAGAAAGAACAGGATTTATTAGGCACTGGCGTAAAAGTTTATTCCTTAGCACCCGGCGTGGTAGATACCGCTATGCAAGCCCATATCCGCGAAGCAGAAATTGATAGCTTTTCAGAGCTTCAAAAATTTAAGGATTATAAAGAGAAAGGTGAGTTGTATAAACCAGAGGAAGTAGCTAGGAAAATACTAACTCATTTTATTCAGGAAGCGGCTCAAAAGCCGGTAATATCATCCATACGGGATTATTATTGATTTATATGGAGCGGATGAGCTATAACTATTTTAGTTCCCTTTCTTAGTCCAAATTCTCATCAACAAAAAAGGCTGCTTTATTTGGCAGCCTTTTTTGTTATTAATGCAGATCTAA
>NZ_BJYS01000055.1 GCF_007991635.1 Adhaeribacter aerolatus
TAATTATATGCCTTTGTTATGCTAAATTTATTCCGATATCTTTATTTTCTGCAGCCAGGCTTTTACTTCCGTTTCTGTGCTTTGCGCTTTTTCGCCTTTCATCACAAATAAAACCCCATCCCGCTCTATGCCGCCTTTGGTGTTAAAGCCCTCCAATATTTGGCTATTAGGGGCCATTGTTTTTACGGTTTCGAAGCTACTGCCTATGCCGTAGCCGGCGTTGGTATTAAAGGGAATAATGGTTTTACCGCTTAAATTATATTGTTTTAAAAAGCTTTTCAAGGGCGGGGGCAGTTGCATCCCCCAGGTTGGGAAGCCGATAAATATTGCCTCATATTTTTGAATATTTTCTATTTTAGTTTTGAGCGGCGGTAAAAAACCAGTTTCATTTTCTTTGGCTACCTGGTCTACAATTTGCCTATAATTTGTTGGGTAAGGATTTTCCAGTTCCAAGGCCACTAAGGTTCCGCCTATCTGCTTATGAATCATTTCGGCCAAAGCTTTGGTATTATTGGTCCGGGATAAATACACAATTAATATTTTATCCAGGTTTACCTTAATGGTTGTCTCCACCTTAATTGCTTCCGTTTGTGCGGAGGTAGCGCAGGCCGAAAATAACAGCAGAAAGGCAACCAGCAGATTCAGCATAAAAGATTATTTAAAGAATGCAGCGTTTTTAATTTTCTAGGTTAAATCAGCTTTTTAACTATTTGTATTGGGGATATTTATAGCAGTTAGGCTACTTCTGATTATACTTAACCGGCCTGGCCAGCCGGGAAAAAGTAAGAGAGCCCATTTTCCATTTACCATTTTCTTTCACATATACCTCCGTTACCATAAATGGATTAACAACTTCGTTGCCGCCCACCACGGCTACCAAATCAATGTCATTTAGCAGGATGGCCGTATTATCAATAAATTTCACAGAAGATGAATAGACCTCCGCTTTCTTGTACCAGATGTTGCCAGATTGAATCACCTTAATTTCCTGTTCTTTGCCCCAGCTGCCGCCCATGTGCACAAACATTGCTTTTTCATGGAAAAGTGTCGCCAAGGTATCAACCTGTTTATCGGCCATCCATTGCCATTTTTTATTAGAAAGATTAATAATTTCCTGGTCCGAGTGCGGCACGTTTGCCGTAGCAGTTGTGGCTTTTTTTTGCGCGGTGCACGACCCAAATACAAATAACAGGAACAGGCCAAGGATGAAAGCTTGTAATTTCATGGTGGTATATATTTTAAGAAATTTTATATGGTATATTTTAGCGTTACTAAAACTTTAATTTGTCAGCTTAAATTCTGCTAATCTTTAATTTGGTGGGTATCCCGGACACTGCTGAAAGTGAAGGCCAATAATTTCCAATCGGTGCCTTGTTTTTTATAGACCTCGGTTACGGTAAACTCCGTTACGGCATCAGCGCCCCGCACCACCGCCGTGAGCGTTATGCGGTTCCAGAGAATGGCTGTGTCGTCCACGAATTCTACGGCCACATCGTGCACATCGGCTTTCTTGTACCAAATGCTGCCCGATTTAATAATTTCCAGCTCCTCCTCCTTTTTCCAGGTGCCGCTCATGTGCACAAACTTTGCTTTATCGTGAAAGAGTTGGGCCAGTTTATCTACGTTTTTATCAGCCATCCACTGCCATTTCTGTTTGGATAAATTTATTATTTCCGGCTCTGCCTGCTGAATATTTACCGCCGAAGCACCTATATTTTTTTGCGTAGCACAGGAGCTTAATAGCAAAAGGCTTAAACAAAACAGGACCGGTATTCTTAGTTTCAGAAATAATTTCATAGGTTTTATATTATGGGTAATTAGTTTATAGAATTAAATAATTGAGAAATAAGAATTTATTCCAACCCAGTTAACTACCGGTCAATCATTTTGGCGGCTTGTTCCGAATACCGGTTACCCTGCACTTCAATTTGAGAAAGCGCCTGATTAATTTTATTCAGATCATTTGCCTGTAGGGTAATATTTACTGAACCCAGGTTTTCTGCCAGCCGGTGTATTTTGGTAGTTCCCGGAATGGGCACTGTCCACGGCTTTTGGGCCAACAACCAGGCCAAGGCAATTTGGGCCGGCGTAGCGTTCTTTTCGGTAGCTATGGTACCGAGCAATTCCACCAAGGCTTGATTGGCTTTGCGGTTTTCTTCGGAAAAGCGGGGAACCGTGTTCCGGAAATCTGTTTTATCGAAGGTGGTATTTTCGTCTATTTTACCGGTTAAGAAGCCTTTACCCAACGGACTAAATGGCACGAAACCAATGCCCAATTCTTCCAGCGTAGGCAATATTTCGGCTTCCGGTTCGCGCCACCACAACGAATATTCGCTTTGCAAAGCCGCAACTGGCTGCACAGCATGCGCCCTTCTTATGTTTTGCACCCCCGCCTCCGACAAACCAAAATGTTTTACTTTACCTGCCTGGATTAATTCTTTTACCACACCGGCAACTTCTTCAATCGGTACATTGGGATCTACGCGGTGCTGATAAAATAAATCGATTACCTCGGTTTTTAACCGTTTTAACGACGCTTCGGCCACCGCTTTTATAGTAGACGGTCGGCTATCTACCCCAATAGATTTACCATTTTCCAATTTAAACCCAAACTTGGTAGCAATTACTACCTGGTTCCGGAATGGTTCTACGGCTTTTCCTACCAGCTCCTCGTTCGTGAACGGTCCGTATACTTCGGCGGTATCAAAAAAGGTAACGCCTTGTTCAAAAGCAGCCCGAATTAATTTTATTGCTTCCTGGTCTTCAACGGCTTTGCCATAGCCAAAACTCAAGCCCATGCAGCCCAAACCCAATGCAGATACTTCTAAACCACTTTTACCTAATATTCTCTTTTCCATGTTTTTGAATTTAAAATGGTATTAAAGTTTTCGTTCGCCGAGCCATTTCACCATTGCCGGGTCGCGGTGGTCGAAAAAGCTGCTGGTTTTGGTGTCTAAGGTTTGAATACCGGCCATATCCGCTTCACTTAGTTCAAAATCGAAAATATTAAAGTTCTCCGCTATCCGTTCTTTGCGCACTGACTTGGGAATTGCTACTACCCCTCTTTGCGTAAGCCAGCGCAATACAATCTGGGCAATGGTTTTATCATATTTTTCACCAATATTTCTTAAAAACTCATTACTAAACAGATTATTTTTACCTTCCGCAAATGGCCCCCAGGATTCTATTTGTACCCCGTTTTGAGTTAGAAATTTTTGCGTTTCTAATTGCTGGTGAAAGGGATGGGTTTCAATCTGATTGATGGTCGGAACTATTTCGTTGTGAATAATTAAATCGATAAGGCGGTCCGGATGAAAATTGCTAACCCCAATGGCTCTGATTTTTCCTTCCTGGTATAAGTCCTGCATGGCCCGCCATTCACCATACACATCGCCGTAAGGCTGGTGCATCAGATATAAGTCCAAATACTCTAGTTGTAATTTTTTAAGCGAATCTTCGAAGGCTTTTATTGTTCCTTCATAACCATTAGATTGTATCCAAAGCTTAGTAGTTATAAATAATTCTTCTCTAGCTACTCCACTCTTCTTTATTGCTCTCCCAACAGCTTCTTCATTCATATAAGAAGCAGCCGTGTCAATTAAACGATAACCGGTTTCTATCGCCTCTAATACGCTTCGCTCACACAATGCCAGGTCCGTAACCTGAAAAACGCCAAATCCTAATATTGGCATTTCGACGCCGTTATTTAACTTAACCGTTTGCATATTATCTCTCTTTGTGTATTATTGAATTTTAACACTACAAAGGTAAATGCAAATAAGCGCAGAAGGATTATACAGATTACGGGTTTACTTACCAATATTACTGATTGTGTAAGGAATCAAAAAGGAGATGAGAAAGGAGTAATAAAAACTAAGCCGGGAACAAATGTATTTTGTTTCCGGCTTAGTTAGCCTGAGGAGAAATCAAATTTGTTTGCCTTCTTTTTTGTTTAAATCCGGGGCAAAGGGCTGGTTGTAAAACCGTTTGCCCGTGGATTTGAAAAGCGCATTGGCTACCGCTCCAAAAACCGGCGGAAACGGTGGTTCGCCCAAGCCAGTCGGGTCGATATCGTTCTGCACAAAATGAACCTCAATTTTCTTAGGTGTTTCATTCATGCGAATCATGCGGTACTGGTGGAAATTGGATTGCTCGGGTTTGCCATTTTTATGCGTTAGCCCCCCGTAAAAGGCATTACCAATGCCATCTACCACGGCACCTTCTACCATATTTTTAGCCGCATCCGGATTTACCACAATACCGCAATCAACCGCACTAAATACCCGTTCCACGTAAGGTTGACCATCCTTCATGACCATATCTACCACATGGGCGGCATAAGAATTATGGCAGAAATAAGCCGCCACACCACGATTGTATTTTTTATTTTCGGGTTTGCCCCAACCGGACTTTTCTTTCACCAGGGTTAATATGCCGGCGTAACGGTCCGCATTGTAGTCATTATCTTTACCTACTGGGTTTTCTTTCGCCCTTTTCAATAGCGCCAGTCTAAAATCAATGGGGTCTTTACCCATGGCTTCGGCCAGTTCATCTAAAAAGGATTGTTCGGCCGCGGCATTAAAGTTAGAGCGAGGTGCCCGGAAGGCCCCAATGGTAATATTGGAAGGTATTTGCCAGCCTTCGGCCAGGTAATTATCCACGGCACCAGCCGGAAAACGGTTGGCATGAATAGCATGTTCCGGAATACCACCTCCTTTTACATGAAAGCCAATCAGGTTTTTATTTGCATCCAGCGCTGCCCGGTAAGTAGCCGTGTACATCGGCCGATAAATACCGTAGGTCATATCATCTTCGCGGGTGTATACCAGTTTAACTGGTGCATTTACTTTTTTAGAGATTAGCGCGGCTTCATAGAGATAATGTCCATAGGCCCGGCGGCCAAAGCCTCCTCCCATCCGGGTCATCTGAATTTCAATCTTGTCGCCTGGCAGGTTTAATAATTTTGCCAGCGTAGGTTCTGACCAACCTGGGGCTTGCAGCGGTCCAGCCACCAAAGCTTTCTCCTCCGTAACATGGGCAAAGAAATTCATCGGCTCCATGCAGTTATGGGCTAAAAACGGGGCATTATATGTGCGTTCGATAATTTGCGCCGCATTCTTAAAAGCTGTTTCGGGATCGCCATCTTTCCGGAGCTGTTGTGCAGGTTTGGCTGCATATTCCTGCATTTTTTTAAACATCGCGTCGGTACTTTCCAACTCGCCCGGCACCGTTACCTCTCTTTTCTGGCCCCGGCCGCCGAAGGTGTCTTTGGTGTCGCCAGCCGGTTCCCATTGTACATTTAATTTTTTGCGGGCCTGCATCACCTCCCAGGTAGTTTTACCCACTACCACCAGCATATCGTTAAAAGTCCGGGTATCGAAACCGCCCTGTTCAAAACCATCTTCGTATAATTTTTGGCTGAAAATAGCCTTAATACCCGGCATCTTTAAAGTTTCCGCGGCATCAAAAGATTTCAATTTCATCCCGAAAGCCGGCGGGTGCACAATCATGGCAATCAGCATGCCTTCCTGCTTATAATCCAGGCCGAACAGTGGTTTGCCCGTCACAATTTTCAAGCCCTCTACATTTTTCCGGGCACTGCGGACAACGTTAAAATGCTGCGGCTCTTTTAGCTTAACTTCTTTTGGAATAGGCAGAGCCGCCGCTTTAGAGGCAAAGCTGCCATAAGTGCCGGTTTTACCGCTTTTTTGGTGAAACAGTATTCCGCCTTTTGTGGTTACTTCCTCTATTGGTACTTTCCAGGTTTGGGCAGCCGCCTCCATTAACATTTGGCGGGCTGTCGCCCCGGCTTCCCGGAGAGGTTTCCAATACATACGTACCGAATTACTGCCGCCGGTAAATTGCGGCCCTAATTTCACATTGTCGTGGGGGCCCATTTCTACCTCAATTTTTTGCCAGTCGGCTTCCAGTTCTTCGGCTACCATCATCGGTAGGGAAGTCATTACATTTTGCCCGAATTCCGGATTAGGGTTCAGGATTTTTATAATATTATCCGGGGTAATTTTAATGTAACCGGTTATTTCCGTCCAGGTAGGTTCCGCGTTCAGATTATTACCAATAGTATATGCCGCTTTGGCGCTGGCCAGCCAACTAAAATTTAAGAGCAAGCCGCCACCGGCCAGGGCTGATGCCTTCAGGAAAGAACGCCGGTTAATTGATTTTTTAATATTTTCCATGCTTTTAAGTCTTAATTTATCTCTAATTAGGATTTAGCCGCATCTAAAATGGCAGCTTTTATGCGGGTGTAAGTACCGCAGCGGCAAATATTCCCGCTCATAAAAGCATTAATATCTTCGTCGGTTGGTTTTGGCTTGTTTTTAAGCAAAGATACGGCACTCATAATTTGCCCGGCCTGGCAATACCCGCATTGCGCCACATCGTGCTCCAGCCAGGCTTTTTGTACTGGATGGTCTCCTTTAGCCGATAATCCTTCGATGGTGGTAATTTCCTGGTTAGCTACCGCCGAAACCGGTAATTGGCAGGACCGAACCGCATTACCGTTTAAATGCACGGTGCAGGCGCCGCATTGCGCCACACCACAGCCGTACTTGGTACCTGGCAAATCTAAATGGTCGCGCAAAACCCACAAGATTGGGGTAGCAGGGTCTGCCTCTACCTGCCGGACTTTCCCGTTTACTTTGATATTAAAATTTGCCATCAGGATATTATGTTAATGTGATATCTATTTTTCTTCAAGGTCTTTTGAATAATTTCAGTTCCTCAGGTTCAAAATTCCATTTTATTTTCCGTTAAGTAGTTATACATATTACGGTTTTACTTACCAATATTACTGATTTAGGTAAGCGCATGCCGGTAACACTAAATATACCATTAATTTTGAAGGAGTTATAACAATATTCCTATGGAAAATATCCGCCGCTTTGTAACCATAAACGATTACAATGTTTTTAATAACAATGAAACCCTGCACCCACTGGTAAGTGTGGTAGATTTATCAAAGGCGAGTCCCCGGCAAGCGTCTAACATGTATTTTGGGTTTTATACCGTCTTTTTAAAAGATGTGGTATGCGGCGATTTGCGTTATGGCCGGCATACCTACGATTACCAGGAAGGAACGCTGGTGTTTATCGGACCCGGGCAAGTGGTTAGTGTAGACAATACCGGCGAAACCTACCAACCGAAAGGCTATGCCCTGATTTTCCACCCGGACTTAATTCATGGCACTCCATTAGGACGTCATATTCAGGATTATACTTTCTTTGGTTATCAATCTAACGAAGCGTTGCACCTATCGGAAAGGGAAAGAAAAATTGTGTTGGATTGCTTTTCAAAGATTGAATATGAACTGGAACACGCCGTTGACAAGCACAGTAAAAGATTGATTGCCTCCAACATTGAGTTATTGTTAAACTACTGCGTCCGGTTTTACGACCGCCAGTTTATTACCCGCGAGAATCCGCACAAAGGGGTGCTGGAACGCTTTGAAATATTGCTGAACGAATTTTTCCAATCGGATAAGCCACAGCAAATTGGTTTGCCTTCCGTAGCTTACTGTGCGGGTGAGTTGCATTTATCGCCGAATTACTTTGGCGACCTGATTAAAAAAGAAACCGGCAAAACGGCGCAGGAATATATTCAGGCCAAGGTAATGGAGGTGGCCAAAGAGCGGATTTTTGACCAAAGTAAATCCGTTAGCCAGATTGCTTATGATTTAGGCTTCAAGTATCCCCAACATTTTACCCGCTTATTTAAACAACGGGTGGGCTTCTCTCCGAACGATTACCGGAACCTCAACTAATTGCCGGAAATGCCCGGAAGTATTTAGATATCTTAAAACCGGGTAAATTATGTTTAAATTTTTCCGGGTAAATATTGCCTGCTTTTTATAACCGCAGATATTGCAATCATTCTTGTAATATTATTCTTTGTTTATTATTTCTAAAATGGAAACCCCTTTTGGTTGAATTTTTGTAACTAATTGTCTTAACTTGCAGAAATAAACAAAACCGAACAACCCGGCTGGCTGGTTCATTAAAATATTACCGGAGGCCATTTTCGATTTCATAAACAAAAGCATGTCAGATTACAACTTTAGTCAGATAGAGAAAAAGTGGCAGCAAACCTGGGCCCAGCAGCAAACTTTTAAAACCACTACCGATAATAGCAAACCCAAGTACTACGTGCTGGATATGTTCCCGTACCCCTCGGGCGCCGGCTTACACGTAGGTCACCCGCTGGGATATATTGCTTCGGATATTATGGCTAGGTATAAACGCCAAAGGGGTTTTAATGTGTTGCACCCCATGGGGTTCGATGCTTTTGGTTTGCCTGCCGAACAATACGCTATTCAAACCGGACAGCATCCGGCCATTACTACCAAAGAAAATATTGCCCGCTACAAAGAGCAGTTAAGCAGCCTGGGATTTTCTTACGACTGGAGCCGCGAAGTGCGCACCTCCGACCCGGATTATTATAAATGGACCCAATGGATATTTCTGAAACTTTACGATGCCTGGTATAACCAGGAAACTGATAAAGCCGAACCGATTGCCACGCTGATAGCTAAGTTCGAACAAAACGGAACTGCCGGTGTAAAAGCCGCATGCGACGAAGAGGAGCGTACGCTTTTTACTGCCGCAGAATGGCAAGGGTTTAATGAAAAACAGCAATCGGATATATTATTGCAATACCGGCTGGCCTTTTTATCGGAAGCCACGGTAAACTGGTGTCCGGCTTTAGGAACCGTGCTAGCCAACGACGAAGTAAAAGACGGAGTGAGTGAGCGCGGCGGTTACCCGGTAGAACGCAAGAAAATGCAGCAGTGGAGCTTACGCATTACCGCCTACGCCGAACGTTTGCTGAACGATATAGAAGCCCTGGACTGGACCGAAGCTATTAAAGAAATGCAACGCAACTGGATTGGTAAATCTTTGGGCGCGGAGCTGAACTTTACAGTAAAAGATTCGGAACGGCAACTTAAAGTATTTACTACCCGGGCCGATACCATTTACGGTGTTACCTACCTGGCTATTGCCCCCGAACACGAATGGGTACCGGAATTAACCTCTCCGGAGCAGCGCCAGGCCGTGGAGGAATACGTGAGTACCGCCAAAAACCGCTCGGAGCGCGACCGCATGAGCGATGTAAAAACCATTAGCGGCGTATTTACCGGTTCGTACGTGCTGAACCCGCTGAATGGCGAAGAAATTCCGTTGTGGGTGGCCGATTACGTTTTGGCCGGCTACGGTACAGGTGTGGTAATGGCCGTTCCCGCCAGCGATATCCGTGACTTTAATTTCGCCAAACACTTTAATTTGCCCATAGTGCCGGTTATTGAAGGCTCTAATACCGACGAGGTGTACGAAGCCAAAGAAGGTAAAATGATTAATTCGGACTTCCTGAACGGTATGGAGGTAAAAGACGCTTTGGTAGCTGCCACCGCGAAGTTCGAAGAAATGGGCATTGGTCAGGGCAAGGTAAATTACCGGATGCGCGATGCGATATTTGGCCGCCAACGCTACTGGGGCGAACCCATTCCGATTTATTACAAAGACGGTATTCCGCAACCATTACCCGAATCGGAGTTGCCGTTGGTATTACCCGAAATTGATGCTTACCTGCCCACCGAAACCGGCGAGCCGCCATTAGGCCGCGCCAAAGATTGGAAATATAAAGGTGAATATTCGTACGAGCTAAGCACCATGCCGGGCTGGGCAGGCTCCAGTTGGTATTATTTGCGCTACATGTCGCCGGATAACCAGGAAGCTTTTGTTACGCCCGAAGACGAGCAATATTGGCAGAACGTAGATTTATATATTGGTGGCTCTGAGCATGCTACCGGTCACTTATTATATTCCCGCTTCTGGTACAAATTCCTGCATGATTTAGCTTTGGTTTCGCAAGTCGAGCCTTTTCAGAAATTGATTAATCAAGGCATGATTCAGGGCCGGTCTAATTTTGTGTATAGAGTTAAAGGTGATAAAAATGTTTTTGTCTCCTTAAACAGGCTCGGTCATAATTGGACCCAAGAAGAATTGGAAAGAACTGGTTTTAATGAAACTCCAATTGGACAATATACACCTTTACACGTTGAAGTAAATTTAGTTGATAACGATATACTGGATATTGAAGCTTTCAAAAAATGGCGTTCTGAAAATGCTGATGCGGAATTTATCCTGGAAGATGGCAAATATATCTGCGGGGTGGAAATTGAGAAAATGTCCAAATCGAAGTACAACGTGGTGAACCCAGATGTGCTGGTGGAACGCGTTGGTGCCGATACCCTGCGGATGTACGAGATGTTTTTGGGTCCACTGGAACAGTTTAAACCCTGGAATACCAACGGCATCGACGGCGTACATAAATTCCTGAAACGCTATTGGAAATTATTTTTCGATAACAACGGCAACTTCTCGGTTTCAGACGATCAGCCAACACCGGCCGAACTGAAAACACTGCACAAAACTATTAAAAAGGTAGAGGAAGATATGGAACGCCTTTCGTTTAACACCTCGGTAAGTACTTTTATGATTTGTGTTAACGAGCTGACAACCCTGAAGAGCAATAAACGGGCTATTCTGGAGCCGCTCACCGTAATATTAGCCCCTTACGCGCCGCACATTACCGAAGAAATCTGGTCTTTGCTGGGCCATACCGAAACCATTGCGTATGAACCATTCCCGACCTGGGAGGAGAAATATTTAACCGAAAGCACTTTCGAATATCCGATTTCGGTAAACGGCAAGATGCGCGGTAAACTGGCTTTCCCAACCGATAAACCAAAAGAAGAAATCGAAAAAGAAGTTATTTCTTCGGGTGTGATTGATAAATATTTAGAAGGCAAAGCACCGAAAAAAGTAATTGTGGTGCCTAATAAAATTGTTAACGTGGTAGTTTAAAGGCTATACCTGAAAATCAGAAACTGATAATCAAATATTTTAGCAACGAAAAGGCCGTATAAAATTGCGGCTTTTTCGTTATACTATATATTAGATGCCTTTAAATTGTAAGCGTATGCTTTAATAATATATTTTAACAGATTTACGCATTCATTACTATGTCCGGTTTTCAAGTTATTCTACCCATAACTGTCATTCAGGAGGAAACTTGTTCGTGACCTGCTAGCAAGTTTCCTCCTGAATGATAGTTATGGATTACTTAAACTTAAATACTTAACTATTACCAAACACCCATTATCCTATTGTATTTCTTTTTCTTCGTTACTTTTTCATCATTTACCGTATTAATTTTGTACCCAGTTAAAAGAAAAGATCTTAATCCTAACCCAATAATAAAATGAATAAACCTGTTATTTATACCTTATCCTTGTTACTAACAGCTTTTACCGCTTTGCCCGGTAAAGCTGCCGATTCTACACCCCCTAATTCAGTTTCCGAAACGGTGGCAGATTCTTCGGCTTATACTGTCGAAAAACTACACGAAGGCTTTAAAAATCCATGGGGTATGGCCTGGCTGCCGGACGGCCGTATGCTGGTTACCGAAAGATCCGGCGAAATATTGGTTTTCAAAAACAACAAATTTACCGGCGAAAAACTGGCCGGTGTGCCAAAAGTATTTAACAAAGGACAAGGCGGTTTGCTGGATATAAAACTGCACCCGAACTACGCTAAAAACCAGTGGATTTACATCTCCTATTCAAAACCCGTAGAAGGTGGAGCCACCACGGCGATTATGCGTTTTAAGCTGAAAGGCAACCAGATTGTGGAGGCGAAAGATATTTTTGCCGCTAAACCCTATATACCAGCCGATTTCCACTTTGGCAGCCGCATTGTTTTCGATAAAGATAATTTCCTTTACTTCAGCTCCGGCGAAAGAGGCACACAACCTAAAGTACAGGAACTAAACAACGACCACGGTAAAATTCACCGGATTTACGACGATGGCCGGGTACCGCAGGATAACCCGTTTGTGGGTCAGAAAGATGCCAACCCTACTATCTGGACCTACGGCCACCGGAACCCGCAAGGTATGGTGTACGACGCTGCTACCAACCGGATTTGGGCGGTAGAACACGGCCCCAAGGGCGGCGATGAACTGAACCTGATAGAAAAAGGTAAAAACTACGGCTGGCCCAAAACTTCGCACGGAATTAACTACAACGGTACAATCCTGACCGAGAACAAAGAACTGCCCGGCATTGAAAAGTCTGTCCGGATTTGGGTACCCTCTATTGCGCCCTGCGGCATGACCATTGTAACCAGCAATAAATACCCCGACTGGAAAGGCAATTTATTAGTGGGCGCGCTGGCCCACAAACACATTGCCCGCGTACAGTTAGACGGCACCAAATACGTGGCCGAAGAAAAGTTAGCGCAGGACATTGGCCGGGTTAGATGCGTGGCCCAAGGTCCGGACGGCTATGTTTATGCCGTGACTGAAGGCCCCGGTTTGCTTATCCGGTTAATGCCAAAAAACGACACAGCTAAAGCAGCTAAATAAGACCTGACAAATTCAGTCTTGAAAAAAATAAATTGCCCCTGTTACGGTAAACGCAGCAGGGGCAATTTATTTTTAAATGATATGGCTATTTGTAAATGGAAGGTGGCTTATTAGAGATATTCCAAAAATGCCATTACAACCCACTCCTGTCATTCAGAAGGAAACTTGTTAGCAAGTCACGAACAAGTTTCCTTCTGAATGACAGGAGTGGGTACAAAAGACCTAAATAATTTATTTCTACTCTTATTTTTATAATATTTTATTCTGATTAGAATTTATGCCTTCTGGGTTATTTTCTGGGCTTGCTTCTGCGCTTTGAGCGCCAATTCAGTAGCCAGAAAACAATGCTCCTGACTCATGGCTGTTTCGGTGCGGTTTACAATATCATCCACGAGCTGCTTGCCGTAAGGCAGATCGGTATCTTTGCTATCAATATAACGGGTTTCTTTCTGGTCAGTCAAAAATAAGTGGTTACCGCCGGGACGGCCGCCTATATCAATATTTTTACGGATTTCAATAAAGCCTTCGGTACCCAAAACAGTTAAACGACCGTCGCCCCAGGTTTTCAAGCCATCCGGGGTAAACCAGTCTACCCGAATATAACCGGGACCGCCATTGCCGCGCAACATGGCATCGCCAAAATCTTCGAACTTCGGATATTGCGGATTGTTAAAATTGCCGACCTGCGACGCTACAATTTCGGCCTGGGTGGAGCCCGTGAAATACAAATATTGGTCGAACTGGTGCGATGCAATGTCGCAAATAATACCGCCAAACTTTTCTTTATCAAAAAACCATTCGGGTCGCGATTTTGGGTTCATGCGGTGTGGCCCCAGCCCAATGGTTTGCACCACTTTACCAATGGCGCCGGCTTTTACCAATTCCCCGGCTTTTACAGTAGCCTTGTTTTCCAGGCGCTCGCTGTACATGATAGAGTAAATCCGTTTGGTTTCTTTTTGTACCTTACGCACTTCGGCCAACTGTTCCAAAGAAGTAATACCGGGCTTATCTACCATAAAATCTTTGCCGTGGCGCATTACCCGCACCCCTAAAGGCGCTCTTTCATTCGGAATAGAAGCGCTCACCACTAGCTGGATTTTTTTGTCTTCGAGGATTTCCTTTTCGCTTTTAGCCTGTTTGGCCTGCGGAAACCGTTTTATAAAAGCAGCTGCCAGATCCGGCTCCTTGGCATAAAAATTAACCAGTTCGCCGCCGCCCCGCAGCACCGCCTCTACCTGCGAATAGATGTGACCATGATTTAAGCCAATAACCGAAAACCGGATGCGGGGAGCTGCCGGATTAGCAGTGCTGCTTCCCCGGGTTAGGATAGCCGGTGCGTTGGTGAAAATTTCTGTTCCGGCCTGGGTCGCGTTCGGTAAAGCCGATAAAACCATCATACCGGCGGCCGTGGTTACGGTTTCTTTTATAAACTTGCGCCGGTTAAACTGTAAATCATTCATGTACTTTATTATTTCGGTGGTGGATATTTTTGCCCGTTTTAGGTATTAAGCTATTAATTTAAAAGTTTTCCCTTACAAATAAATGCCTCTTACCCAAAGTTTATATCTTTTCATAACAATCCTGGTAAAATCAGGTAAGATTTTGGCAGAAAAAAAGTAATAGTCAGTCTTTAAATAAATTTGATTCAGGCCACTTTGCACCAAATAATTTCTTTCAAAAGACCTAAATAATACAAAAATACCTGATTTAATAACTAAAAATATAAAAATGAGTAGACTATATTAAAATATATTTTAACCAGAAAAAGCCAGGATTCAGGAGCGCCATTGGTCTTGGTTATTATTTAAATTAAAATTCAAAACTATGAAAAAGCAAAGTCTACTCTATTCAGGTGTGGTGTTGTTCTTAGCGCAGGTTTTATTTTCGTGTAGCTCTGCTGAATATTACCGGTTGGCCCCCAATAAAGAAGCAACCTACCAAAAAGTTAAAACCCAGCCGGCAGCTACGGTAGCAGATGTTCTGGTTTCTAACGAGGTACCATTGCCTACTGCCACCCGCCAACCTTTAGCTACCAACCTGGCCGAGCCGGCACTGCTTGCCAGTAGGGAACCTGCCACGCCCGTAGCAGTCAGAAAACCATTAGCTGCTAAGCCACTGGCTCCTGCCCTGACACAAAACCAGCATAAAACCGAATTAACTCCCGCCGAAACAGAAGCGTTAGCGTTGGTGCAGAGCCGGCTGACTAATTTAACCAAGTCAGAGCGTAAAGAACTTAAAACCAACGTTAAAGAGGTGCTGCAGACAAACGCGTCCGGATCGAATATCGTGGAAATAATATTTGCGATTCTGATACCGCCGGTGGGTGTATTTCTGCATGAGGGTATTAACAACCGGTTCTGGATAAGCTTGTTGCTTACCATCCTGTTTTTTATACCCGGCATGATTTACGCCTTGTTGGTAGTAACAGACACTATTTAGAGTTAACCGGACAGACATTAAGTGCTAGACAATCTTTCTTTAACTATTCAGATTTAAATTTTCATTTTTCAAAAACAGCCCGGCCTAAAACCAGGGCTGTTTTTTTTATCACAGAATCTATATCAAGAGAGGCAAGATCAAACTAAAAATCACCAATTATTACTTAAATTTCTAAAGCGATTTTAACTTTTTCAAATGCCTGCGACGGATCTGCAGCTTGCCAGAGTGCACCCATCAAAGTAGCCCCGTCCAGCCCCAATTCCTTCACTAGTTTTATATTAGTGGCGGTTATACCGCCTAAACCCATTATTAAAGGAAGTTTTGATTTGGCTTGCCGCAGGTTCAGCAAAGTTCTTTTTATTTCCTCCGGGCTATGCAGTGGTCTATAACCAGGCTTGCTGATACTCTCGAATAAAGGACTGTAAAAAACATACCGAAAGGCGGGCAATAAATTTAAAATATTCGGCAGAGCGTGCACCGAGGTAGAATAAACATTTGCTGGCAGTTTCATTTGGGGTGGCATTGTCTTTCGTTCTGCTTCTTTCCAGTGCCAAATTAAATTGTACTCCGGCACAATTTCCTTTGCCTGAACCGGAACTATTACCCGCTCCTGGTAAGCCGGATTAATATTATTTAAAATATATTTCCAGTCAATTTCCTGTACTGAATTGGTTCTTAAATAAAGCAAATCTAAGCCAAGCGAGAATAATTCGTTAAGCACGCTAAATGCCGGCGGCCTTCCCGGATAAATTTCCAGAAAGGCCGCCAGACGAAATTTGGTAATCTTTTTTATAGTAGAATTATTTAACAATTGCAGCAGGCTGAATGAAATGGGTATAAACCGGCTTTTGGATAAAGAACTAAGGTATTGCATTTAAACGCAGCGCCTGGTCTATAGTAGCTTTGCTAACAGTTGCCGGCCCTGGCTGCTCGTGTTGGTAAACGATCCTGCCTTGTACCATTGTGGTCTGAATATTAATGTTCTGGTCAAAGATAACTATATCGGCATCTTTGCCTTTGGCCAGAGACCCTTTGCTACCATCCACCCCAATAATCCGGGCGGGGGTATTGGTCATCATCTTAACGGCGTCGAGTAAGGGCACATCCGCTAATTCTATCATGCTTCGGATCAGGCGGTCAGCGGTGGCCACACTGCCGGCAAAACAACTGCGATCCGGCATTTTGGCTACACCATCTTCAATTATTACTTCCAGGCCATTTTGTTTGCTGCCCAGCATACTGGGCCCCGGCGGCATACCGGCTCCCCGCATGGCATCGGTTATGAGCGCAGTCCGGTCGGGTCCTTTTATTTTATACACCAGTTTTAAAAGCGGGGCCGGTAAATGAACGCCATCCGCTATTATTTCCACGTCCATGCCGTCCAGCAAATAAGCGCTCTCGATAACCCCCGCGTACCGGAAAGCGTTGCGGCGACTCACGCCCGACATAGCCGAATATAAATGCGTTGCTAACCGGTAGCCGTTTTCAAAAGCTTCGATTACCTCTTCGTAAATGGCATCGGTATGGGCAACGGCAGCTAAGATACCGTTGGCGGTTAAATATTGCCCGAAAGCTATGGCACCGGGTAGTTCCGGGGCGGCACTCCAGCGCCTTATCGAGCGGGAATGGGCAATAATCTCCTTGTACTCTGCCGGGTCGGGGTTCCGGATATAGCGAGGGTCCTGGGCGCCGCGCTGGCTCATGGCAAAGTACGGCCCCTCCAGATGCATGCCCAGAAACTGCGATCCCTGGGTATTGTTCCGGTTGGCTTGTTCGTATAAATCAAGGGTAAGGAGCAGATCTTCTTTCTCGGCTGTAAGCGTGGTGGGCAATAGCGCGGTAGTGCCGTACTGGGCATGGGTTTTGGCAATTTCCAGAAATGCTTCTTCAGTGCCGTCCATAAAATCGTGCCCCCCGCCCCCGTGCACATGAATATCTATAAAGCCCGGGGAAACATACTGGCCTTGTGCATCTATTTGGATTGCATCCGGTACTTCTATATCCCCTTGCGTAACGGCCGTAATAATTCCATTATTTACCAGTACCGTACCTTGCGGAATAATCCGGTGCGGCGTAATAAGTTTACCGTTAAATATTTTAATCTGCTGTAAATTCATCTTCGTTTTTTAAGTACCGGCATCGCCCTATTAAGCCCATTTCCTGATTTTGTGGCCGTACACCGCATAAAAAACCAGGTAGAGGTAGCAAGGGAACAACACCCAGTAGGCTTGCCGCACATCAAATAAATCGGCAAAGTAACCGTAAAAAAGCGGCATAATGGCGTTGCCGCATAAGCCCATAATCATAATAGAAGCGCCCAGTTTCGTAAATTTACCTAAGCCATCTAAAGCCAGCGGCCAGATACCCGCCCAAACCAACGAGTTGGCAAAACCTAGTAATACAATAAACCAGATAGAAAGGTCGGCCTCATGGCCTAAAAAGGTAACTTTACCTTCGGCAAAAATAATGAGTAAGGTAAACAAGGTACCCAGCAAGGTACAAATACGCAGGGCATTTACCTGACTGATGAAACGCGGAATGCAAATAATACCCAGTATATAACCGCAGATAGTCAGGAATAGAGTATAAGACGGGAAAACTTTAGCTTCCATCAACGGAATACCCATAGAACCCGCGTAGCCAATAATGGTATCGATGGCAATTACCTGGGTGCCTACGTGCAGGAAAATGCCCAAAGCACCTAATATTAAATGCGGAAATTGAAAAATGCTGGTTTTACCGGAATTAGCCGTGGCCACTTCGGCACTTTCCTGTTCGGTATTAATTTCTGGTAGCGGGGAATAACGGATAAATAAGCCCAGGCCTAATAATACCGCACCTACACACGTATAAGGCACAATTACCCGCCGGATTAATTCATCTAAGGCCGCATTTTTCTCTACTTCACTCATCGTGCCCAGTTGGGCAAATAAGTCGGTATCAGTGGCTTTTAAAACAACGGCGGCAAATAAAATGGGGGCTAAAATACCGGCTGCTTTGTTGGCAATCCCCATAATACTGATCCGCTGGGCAGCCCGTTCTTTGGGGCCTAATACTGTAATATAAGGGTTAGCGGCTGTTTGCAAAATAGCTAAGCCGGCGCCAATGGTAAATAATCCCATCAGAAATATTTCATACGTACGGGTATAAGCCGCCGGCACAAATATAAAAGCTCCAACGGCCATGGTCCAGAAGCCAACCATGATACCTTTCTTAAATCCTACTTTTTTGAGCAGAAAAGAAGAGGGTACCGACATTACAAAATAAGAAATATAGAAGGCAAACGCTACCAGGTAAGACTGAAAATTAGTTAACTCGCACGCTATTTTAAAATACGGAATTAATATGGCATTTATCCAGGAAACAAACCCAAAGATAAAAAACATCACCCCAATAATTATAATCGAAATAGTGGTGTCCCGCTTCGTTAACGAACTGACATCAACTGAATCATTCTGTTTCTTTACGGCTACTGTATTACCCATACACTTTTTTGTTTTATGCTCGCCGGAGCTTCCTTTATAATTCTTTTTTATTCCGCATTATATAATAGTAGCCGGGGACCAATATTTTTTGTCAGTCCCCGGTACTTTTATAATTTAAAGACAGTTTGTTAGTTCCTGGGTTAAACCTTAAACTTTGGGTTCCCATCCTTTCTGATATTCGCGGCTCCAATATTTCAGGGCATCCTTATCGTTCAGGATATGGCCATTTTTAGGGTCGATGTTAAGCGCCCGGCCGGTACGCTGGGCAATATTGCCTAACTGCACCAATAAGGTACTCTGGTGACCACTCACAATGTCGGAGTTCAGTTTAGCCCCCGAGCGAATGGCATCAAAAAAGTTGTTAATATGAATGGCATCCAGCACCTGGGAAGGGTTGGTTAAGCTACGCGGATCTACCTTTACATCATTCTTCACGTCTTTTATTACTTCGTTTTTTAAATTAAAGATGGTATAGGCATTGCCGCCGCCAATAAATAAAGAACCGGTTTCACCGTAGAAAATAACCCCCACCGAAGAACCTTCGATAGGCTTGCCGTTACAGCTTCTGCCCTCCCAGGAAATAGAAGTATTATTATCAAACTCCAGATTGATTACCTGGGTATCCGGCGTTTGCCAATCGTCTTTGTAATGATAACGCCCACCAGCGGAAGTAACCCGGGTTGGATAATCTACGCCTAAACCCCAGCGCGCCAGGTCTACCATGTGCGTGCCGTTGTTTAAGGCTTCGCCGGTACCCCAGTTCCAGAACCAATGCCAGTTATAATGTACCACGTTGTCTTTATACGCTTGGCGTGGGGCCGGCCCTTGCCATAAATCGTAATTTAACCACTCGGGCACGGCGGTTTCTTTACCTACTCCAATAGACTGGCGGTTGTTCGTATACCAGGTTTTAGCAAAATAAGGGCGGCCAATCGCGCCTGCTTTTAATTCGTTAATGCCGGCAATAACATTGGGCCAGGAGCGGCGCTGATTACCCATTTGCAATACTTTGTTGTATTTTTTGGCCGCCGCCATTACCATTTCACCTTCGTTCGGGTTGTGACTGGCGGGCTTCTCTAAATAAACGTGCTTGCCGGCTTTACAGGCCAGAATAGCGGCCGGTGCATGCCAATGGTCGGGGGCGGTTACAATTAAGGCATCCAGGTTTTTATCTTCCAAGGCTTTCCGGAAATCGCCTTGCTCTTTGGGTTTCTTTTTCTGAACTTTTTCTACGGCCGCCACAAACTTCTGCGAAGCCCTGGAATCTACATCGCAGGAATATAAAACTTCACAGTTAGGTTGGCTGGCAAAGTTTGTTCCTACGGCCAGTCCCCGGGCATTTACACCCATGCTGGCCACCATAATCCGGTCGTTAGCGCCTAATATTCGGCCATAGCTTTTGGGGCTGAATCCTGGTAATATACCACCAAACGACAAGGCGGCTGTGCCTAAAGCTGCTTTTTTAATGAATTCTCTTCTGGTATTTTCCATTTAATTTTTGGTGAGTGGATTTATAAATTTCTTTTTGTTTAAGACCTTGATTTCTGCATTACACTTTGGATGGTTACCGATTTGCCGCCCTGCCGTTTACTCTCGTCGGCGGCTTCCATAAAAGCATATATTTCCAGGGTTTCTTCGGGCTTTACCGGCAAGTTGCCCGTTTGAAAGAATTTAACGATTTCGGATAATAAAGCATTATAGCCGCCGTAAGGGCCCAGTGACATATTTCCTTTTTCTCCGTAAACGGTACCGCCATAATCATGCTTACCATTGCGGGTACCCCGGAAGGTTCCTACCCGACCATCTTCCCAGATGCCCACCACTATTTCGGTGTTTTCGGTCTGGGTGCGGGTAACGCTCTTACAGCCGGTACCCATTAAGGTAAAGAGCGACTCTACGCCGTGAATGCCGTACCAGAATAAATCCGGGTGTGATTTTTCTATGGTGGCCGGGCTGTAGGTATCGGCTCCGAGTATTTTACCCACCTTGCCCTGCGCTGCTTCCTGTACACTGGGCATATAGCGCAACGAAGAAGTAGAAAAAACCGGAACTTTGTACTGCTTAGCGGCATCGTAAATGGCTACAGTGTCGTGCAAAGAAGCGGCCACCGGTTTATCAATAAACATAGGCTTACCGGCTTTTAACACCTGCATGGCTTGTTCCAGGCGCGGGCGACCATCATTGGTTTCGAGCAAAACCACATCTACTTCTTTTAGTAAGGCCTTAATAGAATCAACAATTTTAACCCCGTGTTTTTTTACCTCTTCTGTATAGCCAGGTATGCGCTTTGTGCTGGATTCAATATCAGTGCTGCCCTGGGGATAAGCGGCCACTACTTTGTAACCGTAGTAAGTATCACCGGCATCTGCCTTGTTCAGTTCTTTGGTAAAAGCCGTACTGTGCGATGTATCCAAGCCAATTATTCCCACCCGGTTGCCTTTCTCTTTAACCCAGACGGGTGCAGCACTCAGGTTAAATCCCAAGCCAATGCCGGCCACTGCGGCGGTTTTAATAAAATTCCTTCGGTTATAAGGTTGGTCCATCATATTTAATAGGGTTATAATAAAATATTTATCTCTTTTTAAAACTAGTACTCCGATAACTTAATTCCCAGAAAAATCATCTATCAACTGAAACACCATTGATTAAAATGATGATAATTTACATAATTTTTATAAATCGGAAGCTGTTTAGTTCTCCCAGATTTGGTGATTCGCAATCCGGAAAGCGGCTCCTTCTTCAAAATCGTACGCATACCCTTGGGCATAATCTTCGGGAATGGTTGCGTTCCGCACCACCATGGTAGGCCCTTTGTAAGCCCGCACAAAAGCAACCGGCCCGCAGAAGACTTTACTACCATTACCTTCGGATGGACAGGTTAGCTTCCAGGGCTTGTTTCCAAAACCGGGATTATAGGGATAATTGCCGAACTTGCTAATCTGATTGCCGCACTTTAAATACCCCAGAAATTTAGGCCCGGTGGTCAGCCGGTTGAAGGTGACATCGATGCACCGGGGCAAATCCTGGCCCGGTACCATGGCCCACAAGTCCTCGTCGGCTATGGCCACCCAGGGTTGGGCGTTTTCGATGGCTGATTCCTTGAGTTGCCGGGCCCACGCAAACCGCTCGCAATTATTGCGTAAATTTTTAATCCGTTCGGCCAAATAATACCCCCCGTACAACCGCGCCGCCAAAATATTATGGGCAACCAACATCACCAGGAACAATCCCCCGAAGAATGAAACCACGCGGTTATACTTTTTCACTGATTACTGAATATATAATAAGACGGTCAAAACAAAAATTAAAAAGGTTCGGCAAGGCACCCGTTTGGCGGTAATTATTAGTTACTGATGAGTTGCAAATACTTTTAAGCCAGCATACCCAACGTGGAAAAGCTTTAAACTTTTTAGTGCTTTACAAAACATATTCACCGTGTACGTACCCGAATATAAAGCCTTTTTTATTTTTTTCAAATTTCCGGCGCACATTTTATCTTTTTAAACCTGGATTTTTTTTCCTGGGGCCCGGATAAACAAAATATTTAACTGATAATCAATTATTAAATTTATAGCGGCCTATAGGAACTACTCACCAAATATAGGAGTGCGGGAGGTTCCTGAATTTTAAGAATGCGTTAGCACCTAACCATTGCCAGACTGGTTCTTTCAGATAACATTAAATAGTGTGAGAGCCTCATCTAGGCCTGATAAAAAATCAGACTCATTTAGAAATATTGTTTTGGAAAGGTGAAATAAAGAGATTCCGGCTGCCCAATATCCATTCCCGGATTATTCCACCTACCCAATTTAATATTTTCAGCAATCAGGCCGGGTTATTCCAGCAAGGTTAAATACGATTCCATAAACTTGCCCTTATCAGTTGGCTTTTGAGGAGAACTTGGCATCAATAAATTCCCACTCTTTAATATGCGGACAACGGTGTTCTTTTTGGGCTATGGCAGCAAATTGCTTTATAATATCCGGGTGCTGGGCAGCTACGTTCTGGTTTTCGCTAATGTCGGTGCTTAAATTATACAACTGCCAGGGTGCATCTTTATCCTGCCGCACGTTGGTCCGGATGCCTTTCCAGTTGCCCATCCGGATAGCTACCTGTCCGCCTTTTTCGGGGTATTCAAAATAAATATAAGGCCGTTTCTGTTGCAGTTGGTCTTTACCAAGGAAGGTAGGCAGCATTGATATGCCATCGTTGGCCGGAGCCTTAACACCTAATATATCGGCTAAGGTTGCCATCATGTCATATTGTACAGATACTAAGTCGCTCACTTTGCCGGGAGCAATTTTACCCGGCCACCGCGCCAGAAACGGCTCCCGGATACCACCTTCATATAAATCCATCTTTAACCCCCGCAGTGGCCCGACACTGTTAAAAAACTTGGCCTGTACACCGCCGTTAAAAGTAGCGCCGTTATCGCTCGAGAACATGATAATGGTATTTTCATCCATTCCCTGTTGTTTAATTACTTCCAATACCCGGCCGATCTGCTTATCCAGATAAGTGATCATGGCGGCATAAGTGGAGAGGGGATATTTTACCGGAATATAGCCGTTCTGTGCCAGATAAGGCTCTTCTTTAAACTGACCAATGTATTCCTGCACGGCTTCGGGTGGTGCCTGCAAAGACACGTGCGGCGCTACAAACGGCAGGTACAAAAAGAATGGTTTGCTTTTGTTCTCCTTTATAAACTGCACGGCTTTATCACCCATTTTGGTTAAAGCGTAGTCTTTACCGATGTAGGAATCGAAATTCGGGTTTTTAGCCGCTTCGGCGGGTTTCGGATGTACGTCCATCACCGGGTTGTTCAGCTTATCCCATTTACCGTTTTCCCATAAGTGGGTCGGGTAATAATTATGGGCCTGCTTCTGATCGAGGTAGCCGTAAAAATAATCGAAGCCTTGTTTATTGGGATCACCGGTATTGGAATGCATACCCAAACCCCACTTGCCAATGGCCCCGGTTTTGTAACCGGCCCGCTGCATTAAATGGCCAATGGTAAACGTACCTTCGGGCAAAGGCATCTGCCCGCCTTCTAAGTTATCGGCAAAATCGCCCAGCTCGTAATTACCTCTGATGTAGGACCGGCCACCATTACGACCGGTCAGTAACATGCATCTTGCCGGAGCACATACGGGCGTACTGGTATAATGCTGGGTAAAACGCATTCCCTCTTTGGCTAGGCGGTCCAGGTTAGGCGTTTTAATCTTCTGCTGTCCGTAAGCTCCTAATTCGGCGTAGCCTAAATCATCGGCATAAATATAAACAATATTGGGCCGACGGCTTTTTTCCGGCAGCAGGTTTTGGCTTTGCTGGGCTTTTGTATCATTCGAATTTAACAACAACATAAGCAATAATCCTATTGTTGTTTTAATGAATTTTCCGGTTTGTAAATATCTCTTCATCATAGGTTGTAGCTAAACTATTAGCGCTTGATTGGTATTTATGCAAGCCAACTTTGCCGGCTTTAACTGGCGGGGATTTACTTCCGCGCCCGATTTTCTACTCAGGAAGGCACGGAAGAAGCTTCCGCGCCATAGTGAGTATAACCTGAGTTAGGCAGATGCAATAATTTATTTTGAGGTAAATTTCGGGTCGACAAACTCCCACTCTTTAATATGTGGACAGCGGTGCTCTTTCTGGGCAATAGCGGCCATTTGTTTTATAATTTCCGGGTGTTCGGCGGCCAAATCCTTTCTCTCACCAATGTCGGAAGCTAAATTATAGAGCTGCCAAGGCGCATTTATATTTTGTTTGATATTGGTTCTAACCCCTTTCCAGTTACCCATCCGGACGGCGACCTGCCCACCCTTTTCCGGAAACTCGAAATAAATATATGGCCGTTTTTGCTGGCTTTGGTCTTTACCCAGCATAGTAGGCAGCAGTGATATGCCATCGTTGGCCGGGGCCTTTACGCCGGCTATTTCGGCCAGGGTAGCCATCATGTCGTATTGTACCGATATTAAATCCGAAACTTTATTCGGCTGAATTTTGCCGGGCCAGTTTACAATAAACGGAGAGCGGATGCCACCTTCGTATAAATCCTGTTTCATACCCCGAAACGGGCCGGCGCTATTAAAAAAATTATCAGTAGCCGCTACCACCGAAGAAGCCGGTCCATTATCACTGGAAAACATAATAATGGTGTTCTGATCCAAGCCTAACTTCTTTAATTGTTCCTGCACTAAACCTACTTGTTTATCGAGGTAAGTAACCATGGCCGCATAGGTAGAAAGCGGATAAAAGGTAGGCACATAATTACTCATGGTCAGGTTTGGCTTCTCCCCGAACAGCTTGATATAATAGTTAATATCGGCATCCGGTACTTGTAAAGCCGCATGGGGCAACGAGTAAGGCAAGTATAAAAAGAAAGGTGCGTTTTTATTATTCTGCATAAACTGCAGGGCATTATTAGTCATTTTATCAACGGCGTATTCTTTGCCTTTGTAAACTGCCAGATCTTCCGGGGTTATTTGCTCCTTTGGCTTTGCCGGCTGCTTATGTACATCAACATACGGGTTGTTTAATTTATCCCATTTACCGTTTTCCCAAAGGTGCGTTGGGTAATAGCTGTGGGCCTGCTTCTGGTCGAGGTAGCCGTAGAAATAATCAAAACCTTGCTTATTGGGGTCGCCGGTATTGGAATGCAGGCCCAGGCCCCACTTGCCAATGGCGGCGGTTTTGTAGCCGGCCCGCTGCATTAAATGGCCAATGGTAAACGTTCCTTCGGGTAAAGGCATCTGCCCACCTTCTAAGTTATCGGCAAAACCACCCAATTCGTAGTTACCTCTGATGTAGGACCGGCCACCATTGCGTCCGGTCAGTAACATGCATCTTGCCGGAGCACATACGGGCGTACTGGTATAATGCTGGGTAAAACGCATTCCTTCCTTTGCCAGACGATCCAGATTAGGAGTTTTTATTTTCTGTTGCCCGTAGGCTCCTATTTCGCCATAACCTAAATCGTCGGCGTAAATGTAAATAATATTGGGTTTGCGGCTTTTTTCAACGGCAGGTCTCCGGGGAGTCTGAGCAGTTAAAGAATTAATCTGACTTAAAAAAATTAGCAGGAATACAAAAACGGAATATCGATAATGAAATAAAAGCTGTTTGACCATAAATAGACACTAAAGAATATATATCATAAATTATTACTTAATCCCCTACCCTTTTTTAAGATAATTTGTTAGCGCTGGGGCGAGCTTGTAGCTCGTCTCTTTCCACCATCCAGACGCTTTAATATGAAACTGAAAAAGGTAAATTTAACCCATAAGCTTCACCAATATTGCAAAAATGGAGGTACGAGCTACAAGCTCGCACCAGCAATTATGTTTCCTATAGGATTAGCTTCTGGAGGAGAGGGTTAGGCCTTAAACTAAACCTATTTATTTTCAACCCACCGCGCTTTATAAACATGCATACCCGGAAAGGCCAAACTTCGAGTCGGATTCAGGAATTTTACATGGTAAGTCCACCAGCTTTCTTCCGGAATGGTAAATATTAGCTGACCGGTTTGAGGGTGTTTGCCGAAGCTTTTTACATTGGCGGTGCCGGCTAATTCGGGCAGTTTGGTAAATTCCGCGGTTTTAAGGTTAAAAATCCAGGGGTTATCGTGTTCGGTCAGGAATAAGGCATTGCCATCGGGCGAAAGCTGTAAATCGTGGCCGGATAATCCGGGTATCTTCCATTTTTTTTCCAACTTCAGTTTGGGCGAAGTGCTGTTCCAGTCCTGTAAAATATATTGCCGTAACTGGTCATAACCCAAGGCATATAATTTTTGCCTTTTGGTATCCCAAACCACGCCGTGGCCCGAATACAAGCTATCTCTAAATATTACCTTTTCCGGTTGGCTAATATTGAATAAAGCCACGCAGTTACCGCCTTTGGCCGTTGATCCCGCTACCACTACCCTATTATTGGGTAAAAGTTCGATGGAATGGGCATTGGGCACATGCGCGTAAAAAAGCAGCTTCTTATCGGCCCGGTTAACCAGAGCCACACCCCCGGAGGAAGATGATATCAGAATCTGTTTTCCGCCCGCCACGGATTTACTATCGTCTACGGATTTGAAATAGCTGGTCCGGTATTTTTCTGGTAGTTCTTTTACCTCGCGGGCATCCCACCGCCACACGACGGCCGGTATGCTGTCTTTCGACTTTAGGTAATCCACAATTAAAACCTGGCTGTCGCCGCACACGAGCAGTTCCTGGCTTGGGGCAAAGGGCCGACTTACAAAAGAAGCCATCCCCAGAATTAATAAAGTTAATAGTGTAAAAGCGGAATATTTTATTTTTGATATTTCTTTCATGCTATCCGGTTAGTAGACGTCGTTCTGGGTCAGGTTCGGATTTAAATCGCGCTGGGTTTGCGGAATGGGCCACCAGTAGTCGCGGGTTGGATTAAACGTGCGCTTCACAATGGCCTGGTTCTGCGACGTAAATATGGTGGCGTTCAAGACCTGCTCGGCCGTTTTCCAGCGCCGGATATCGGTGTAATAAAATCCTTCGCCGGCTAACTCTATTCTTCTTTCGCGGCGGATTATTTCGCGCATTTGGGCTTTGGTTTTGCCTGCTGGTACTTCGTACGGTACCAAGCCGGCCCGCTGCCGCACCTTATTAATAGCGGCGTACACCGTGGCATCGGGCCCGATTGCTTCATTCTGCGCTTCGGCATACATTAGTAAAATATCGGCGTAGCGCAATACCATGTAATTGGTTTCGGACTGGCCGGCATTTAAAATGGCCCCACCGGCCTCCTTATCGTAAATTCCGTATTTTTTAAAGGTATAGCCGGTAATTTTGAAGGGGTTAGTTGCCGTAACCGGTGCGCCCATGTAAGTATCCCCGGGGTAAACAATACTCTGGTAAAAGCGGGGCTCCCGGTTTTCGTAAGGCTTGGCCGGGTTATACAGCGGCGACTCGGTAATGGGCAAGCCGTCTTTCATGTAATAGGCATCAATTAAGTCGCGGAGCGGGGCATTGGTATTAAACTGGCGCACAATTAAATCGAAAGAATTACCGGTTTGCTCGGGCGCTTTAAACTGCACATCAAATATTACTTCCTGGTTGTTTTCGTTCGTAGGTAAAAACAAGGTTCGGTAGTTCGGGAACAGATCATAGCCGGCCTGCGGAGCCAAATCCATAACGGCTTTAGCGGCGTTGGCGGCAGCTGTCCATTTACCTGCATCGTTGGAGGTGTTTATTAAGGGGCTGGCCTCAAATAACAATACCCGTGCTTTAATGCCCAAGGCGGCACCCTTGGTGGCCCGGCCTTTATCGGCGGCTGCGGAATATTTGGCCGGCAACCCGGCGGCCGCTTCCTCCAAATCTTTCAGCACCTGCTGCACTACCTCTTCCCGGGAGTTCCGGGGCAGTTCGGCCTGGGTAGCGGCATTGGGTTTATCCAGAATGAGCGGTACGCCGCCGTAATACATCTCAAGTAATGAGTAGTACAAACCTCTTAAAAATTTGGTTTCGGCTTTCATTTGGTTTTTCAGGGCATCACTCATCGGCACCTTGTCAATTTCGGCCAGCAGGGTATTACAGCGGCCAATGCCCCGGTAACTATCCGTCCAGCGGTTATTAATAATTTCGGACGGGTTGGCCGGGCTGGCGGTGTGGGTACCTAAAGCAATTACATTAAACCCAAAAGAATTGTCGTAGTTATAGGCATTGGGCGTAGCAGTTTCTTCCCACAAAGGGGTGGCCGTACCACCGAACAAACCATCTTCCTTTAACACGGCATAGCAACCATTTAGGGCCGCTACGGCATTTTTTTCGGAAGTCCAGTAAATGGTTTCGGTATATCTATCGTAAGGTTGGGTATCTAATAAATCTTCTGAACAGCCCAGCAGGAGCGCACTGCTTAAAAGAATGCCATATATTTTTTTCATGTTGTGCCTAATTAAAATCCGGATGATTAATTAAAAAGTAGCATTAATGCCAAAACTGAAAGTCTTCACCGAAGGATATTCGTAAAAATTATCCTGGGTAATATTTTTCTCGGGGTCGAAATCCCGGAACTTGGTGAAGGTGAGTATGTTTTCGCCGTTTACGAATACGCCCAAATTGCTCAATCGAATCTTGGAGATAAGTGAGATGGGCAAATTATATTTCAGCTGAATATTCTTTAACCGCAGGTAAGAGCCGTCCCGCAGCCAGAAGGTTGAAGGCTGAAAGTTTTCAGTGGCGCCGGTAGAGGTGGTTAAAATCGGGAATTTGGCATTCGGGTTTTCCGGGGTCCAGGCATTATTTAACCATTCGTGTGTTACGCCGGCCCCGTTATTAAAGGGTGTAGCCAGGTTGGCCGTTGGGTATAAATCTACGCCCTGTATACCCTGAAAGAAAGAACTCAGGCTGATGTCTTTATAACTAACCCCGAGGTTGAAGCCATACGTATATTTGGGGATGGTACTGCCGGTTATAATGCGGTCGTCGCCGTTTATTTTGCCGTCGTTGTTCTGGTCTTTATATTTCAGGTAACCTGGTCTTACGGCATTGCTAATCTTGGCGCTGCTGTTCACCTCATCCTGGGTCTGGTAGATGCCTTCTACTTCGTATAAATAATACGAGTCGATGGGGTAACCTTCGGTGGTAATCCGGCGGGTGCCTACTTGCCGCGCGCCATTTAAATCCACTACTTCGTTTTTCACATAACCAAATTCACCGGCTACTTCGTATTTAAAATGGCCAATGGTGTTGCGGTGCGATAAGCTGATATCATAACCATCGTTATCTACTACCCCAATATTACTTTGCGGCCCTGTTAAACCACCCACCTGGGCCGGAATATTTACCTGGCGTAAAATATCGGTAGTCCGTTTTTTAAAAACATCAAACGATAGGTTCAAACGGCCGTTCCAGGCCGAAAAATCAGCCCCAACATCATAGGTATTGGTGGTTTCCCAGTGAATTTCCGGATCTACGGCATTGGTTACGGCTGCTCCGGCGGCAATGGTATTATTAAAAGCATAATCGAAACCGAGGTTTACAGTGGGCGCGTAGCTATATAAAGGCACGGCCTGGTTGCCCAGTTCACCGTAAGAAGCTCTGATTTTAAATAAATCTACAAAACTTAAACCGCCGATGTTTTTAAAGAAAGCCTCCTGATCGATTCGCCAGCCGGCCGAAACGCCGTAATAAGTACCCCACCGGTTTCCCCGGTCGAAGCGGCTGGAGCCATCGCGCCGGATGGTCGCATCGAGTAAATATTTTTCTTTATAGTCATAACCAACGCGGCCGAAGTAAGACAATAACACATCTTCGGTGCGACGGCCACTTACCTGCGGGTTAATAGAACCGGCATTAATATCGGTCAGGGTATTATCGAAGTAACCGAATACCTGGCTGGAAGAATAACTGGTGTTAAATTTAGTGTAACTCATCCCACCCATAGCCGAAAGGTTATGAACTTCCGCTAGTTTCTGGTTCCAGCTGAGCGTATGATAAGCCGACAGGTTTAAATTATTCTGGTTGTAAACGTAAGAGTAAGGAGTAGGATTAAAGAAGTTGGGTACTTTCGTCAGCGGATGATAAGTGGTCATATAGGGATTAAATTGGCGGCTGGCCCCATTCAAATCGTCGGAGGCCCCATCTAATTTATCTACGCCCAAATTAGCACTGTAAGTAAGGTTAAAGGGCAGACTAATATCGGCAAATACTTTGGCCAGTGTACGCACCGAAGCATGTTCGTTGAGGCCTTCTTTCAGCATCATGTGGGGGTTGGCAATGGCGTTTTGCCCCGGCGTCGTAAATACGGTATTGCCGTAGCGGCCATCTTCGAGGTAAGAAGCAAATATGGGTAAGGCCCGGAAAAACCGGTTTACAAAAGCCTCAGTGCCCTGCGCCGGCTCGGTATATTTGCGGTACATGCTTTTAATGGTAGCCCCCACTTTTACTTTTTCAGTTACATTGGCGGTCGCATTTAAATCGATGGAGTACCGGTTGGCGTGGTTAGCGGCGATAAATATGCCATCCTGATCCATGTAGCCCAGGGCCAGGCTATAAACCATTTTATCGGAACCACCCGAGAACCGCAGGTTATGCTGCTGCAGATACCCGTTTTTAATAATTTCATCGAAATAATTCCGGTTGGGGTAAGCATAAGGATTAGTGGCCATGCCGTTGCGGTATTCTTCTATCTGGGCATCGCTGTAATCTACGGTTGTTTTACCTTCATTGCGCAGCGCCTGATTTTTGCTTTGCATGTACAAGATGGGATCCCAAACAGCATCGGGTATAAAAGTGGCTCTTTGTATACCGTGAGAGAAGCTATAATTTACCTCGGTTTTGCCTTTTTTACCGCCCTTGGTAGTTACCAGAATTACCCCGTTGGCCGCCCGTGAACCGTAAATAGCCGCCGAAGCATCTTTTAAAACCGTAATGGTCTCGATGGTAGCCGGGTTGATATCGTTCATGTTGTACTCGATGCCATCTACCAACACCAGCGGGTTGCTGTTATTAGTAGTGCCTACCCCTCTAATCCGGATGGAGCCGGCATCCTGACCGGGCTTGCCGCCGGCCTGGTTTACCCAGACCCCACCTACGCCGTGCAAAGCCTGGCTGGCATTGGTTATGGGCATGTTTTCTTTTTGCTTCATGCCCAACGTCGAAACGGCACCGGTCAGGTTAACTTTCTTTTCGGTACCGTAGCCAATTACCACCACTTCTTCCAAGGCTTTGGCATCGGCTGCCAGGGTTACACTTAAGGTGGTGCGGTTGTTAATGGCTACTTCCTGGGTCAGGAACCCGATAAAAGAAAAAACCAGGGTACCTTTGCCATCGGGTACGTTTATGGTAAAGTTCCCATCGGCTCCCGAGGTAGTACCTACATTCGTGCCTTTCACCACCACGGTTACGCCTGGCAAGGGCTCGCCATTCTCCGATGACACGCGCCCCTGCACCGGCACATCTGCCATTTTATTATTCTGTTCTTTTGAATTAACCAGGTGGCTGGCAGCAGAAAGTGGCGGTTGTTGGGAGCCTCCCCCTACCCGACCAGCAGAAGCGGACGTTAATTGGCGGTTCATGGCAAAACTTTGCGCATGAACGGTGCCGGCACAGAAACAGCTTAAAGCAGCTGCCAGGCAAAAACGTGGTAAATTGTTTTTCATAGAAGGTTATGATTGCTAAAATTTTAAATCAAAAACTAAGTAGCTTATTTTAAAATCGGCCTGGAAAAGAAAATAAGATGCAGATACAGGCAATTACCGCGGGTATTTTAAATATTACTTTTTATAAAAATCGGAAATCTTTCAAAATGGCTGGGGAACGTAGCTAAAACAATTCATCAGCTTTGGCCAATTCTCTTGTCAAAATACGTCAGTATGGGACCGCCAGCACATCTATAATCAACTTACTGAAAAACAACACCGCCCAAACAGGGCATTCAACTCGCCGCTATGCTGCTGTTATATAGCCAGCCCTAGGAGAAATAAATTTGTCCTAATAATTATACATAATATCCAGGATTTAAGCAATATATGTTTTATAAATTATTAGGAAATGGTTGTGGACGCCACTTAAATTCAACCTCTTATTAAAGTGTTTTTTTAGCTGTACCGGCCGTTATAAAATATTTGCTTTTCGCACTTTTTTTCGGAAGCAGATTTCTAATACCTGCTCCGGCTTCTATGGCCAGATCAGCTTCAATAATATCAGCGCCATCTTTTATAATCTCTTCGTAAACGTCGGTTTTGCCTTGCACAAACTCTTTATCGTAAATCCGGGAACTGCCAATCATGCACATCACGCCTCTTTGGTGGAGTAAACCATAAAGGGCTTCATCGTTGGCTTTGGCATGAGAGATAAAAGCCACGGTGTTTTCCCAGGGTACGCCGGTCTTATCAAATTCCTTCAGCTTCTCCTGGTTCGGCACAAACACTTCCATCATAATATCGGGGCTTAATCTGTAACTTTGTCTGGCCTCTTCATAGTTGTAAGCCATTACCATGGCGCTGGCCTCGGCTTTATGCTCCAGAATTTTTTTTACCCGCACCGCTATTGGTACATCCTTTTTATCGAGTATTAAAATGGTTTTGCCTTTGGCCCAGGTCAGGGCTTCGTCTAAGGTTGGAATTTTGTATTCGGTAAGGTTGCCTTCGGTATCTTTCAGTTTTAATTTCTGCAACTCCGCCCAGGTATAATCAGCCACTTTGCCCTTGCCGTTGGTGGTGCGATCCAGGGTGGCATCGTGCAGCAACACAATCACACTATCTTTGGTATAGCGGGGATCAACCTCCATGATAGCCGGGGTGTGGCGCAGGGTATTTTCAAAAGTGGCGATACAGTTTTCGGGGTAGCCTTTGCGGGCGCCACCCCGGTGCGCACTGATGAAAGGTATGCGGTCCGGGGAATATTTAAAAAAGCTCTTTAGTTCCTGCGGGCTGTTAATGTTAAACCGGTTTAATCCGCCGGTTTGAGCCTGCCCTGTCGATAGCAATAAGTAGGCGATGGCAAAACCTAAAAGCCAACTACGGGCTTTAAAGTCCATTATGTTTTTCATAATCAATATTTTATCGATTAATATTTGTAAAACCAGGTTGCAACCGAATCTTTAAGTTAGGTTTGTCTGCTCTTATCTAATTACAAAATGCGCTGTTTGCTTTCGGATTTTACCGTTGCGGAGCGATTTAAAAGTAGCCTCCACTTTATGTTCTCCCGGTTTCGGATTCGCCAGTGCCAGCAAATAATAGCTGTCAGATACAACTCCTTTATTGTCTTTTTTCTCCACTAACTCCGGTTGTACCACCTCATTATTCAGCCGCAATTCCTGTAATATTACCGTGGGCTTGTGCAGGAACTGCCGCACACCCTGCCACTGACAACGAACCCGAATATTGACGCCTTGTTTTGGATGTGCTACTTCCAGGGAATCGGCAGGTGATAGGACGGTAATAGCCGCCCAAGGCCGGTTATCGTGGGCGTTGTTCGTGCGCCACCACCGCCAGCTTTTTTCATTCGCCTGAACAAATGCCCGTGCCTCGGCGGTGCCGCCCAACATACGCGTTTTGTACGCACTGATGCTGTCGTGCCGCACCGCCACTACCCATTGCTTTTTCAGTGCATTTATCATCTCGTCGTAAGTGGGCTTTTGGGCGATAAATAAAGTGCGGTGGTTGGCCAGTTCCTCGCCCCACCACCACGATTCGGTACCGTGGGCATCCTGCAACGTTACAAAAGGCAGTTGAAAGCGATATTGGTGTAAATAGGGCTGTGCAAAAGAAAAATTCTGCCCGAAGTGTACCGTACTGACGCCCAGGTAACCGCCGTTTTTAATAGATTCATCCAGGATAATGCGGGCCATCGGTTCGTTATTCGAAATTTGCATAATTAACCCGCCGTTGCTGCGCCTTAACTGGCTCATGGTGGTTTTCTGAAAATCCTGCCACGAAGTGCTGTCCTTGAAATTAACTTTACCGATAGATGCCGGTGCTACATAATCCAAAATATGGTTAAAAGTACCAAAGCCCGGTACCGATACACTACCTCCGTACGGCTCATCCGAAATAAAAAAAGTAACGGGTACTTTCTTTTCGTCGGCTATTTTCTGGGCCGTTATTATCCAGTTTGGATTCCCGTTTTTAGCGCCCCACAAATGGATACCTAAACTATCGGCCAGCATTACCGCCTCCGCCGGGCTGCCCGACCCACTGGCCTCAAACTGCACGGTATAAACCTGGTGGCCGGTGAAATTGGGTTTCCTGGATACCGGCCGCTTTACAATGGGAGCAGTATTTAAATAATTTAACCTGTTCAGGGTTTTGAGCGCATCGATGGCGTAATAAGTAGCTTCGGGGTTAGAGGGCAGTCCCGGCTGATTGCCAAAGCCTCCATCGGTATTTCGTAACGAACTTAAATAGCGCAGGCACGTCGTGGTATTCTGCGGCTTTGCTCCTAACAAAGCCAAAGCTTTAACGGCCGCCCAGGTATACACTACCTCATCGTTGCCGCCTAAGGTGGGTTTGGGCTGGTGCGTGAAGCCACCGTTTGGCCGCTGGCAGGCATTTACCCAGGCAATTAATTCCTTTTTTAACTGGTTTGGCTCCCTTAAAACCTGCAGCGCATAAAGGCTCCAGTAGGTATTTAAAATATTTCCATCGCCTCCGGCCGTCACCGGCGCACTGTTAAAACTACCATTGGCCCGCTGCCGGGATTTTAAATATTGCCGGAACTCATCGGCTACCGGCGCTACTGGTAGTTGCAGTAAACTGCGGCAGATGGGCGTCATCATTTCCTGGTTCAGGACCGGGTATTTGTGTTTTTCGTAATTACCCGTGTTGCCGGCCTGCGATTTCCAGGCGTTTACTTCCGGTTTAAAATCGGCTACATCGCCGCCCAGCCACTGAATGGCCTGAATTTGCTGAAAAACAAAATGCCGGTTTTGCGAGGCACTCGGACCTGCTTCTTTATTGGCCTGGCGCTGCGGGTGGTGGGTCCGGACGAATTGGATTAATGCCTCTCTATTAGCAGGCAGTTGATCTAAATTCTGCAGGATGCCAATTACCGCAAAGGTGGGACTTAAATGCGAATCGGGTTGATCTTCCCAGCCGTAGCCGCCATCTTTTTTGGTTAGCTTGGTATCGATATATTCTTTTAAACCGGCTTGCCAGCCATTTTTATCTGTTTTGGTTTGGGCATGCGCCGGCAGGCAGAATCCTAATAAAAAGATTAGCCATAAATGCAGTAAGCAAAAAAGTACTAAGCGGTAAACCTTATTGTTCTGCATTTTATTAAGGTAACATTGCTGATGTTTATGGTTAAAATTTACTTACCTGCCTAAAAATTTGCTGGTTTATGGCCAATGAATGATAATAAAATTTAAGAGCAAGTTTCCTCTTTGAAGGTTTAAAACAGATAAGTTCGATGATGATTATTTGTTATTCCGGATTATTATTGCTGCTCTAAATCACAAAAGCATAATGCACAAAGCGGTATAACCTCATCGGTTTTAGCAGGAAATATTTTGTAAAAGCAGGTATAGCTCCGGGAAAAGAGGAATGCTAGTTGAGTGAAAGTTTTACACCCAGGAGGAGTATTTCCAGAAGGTGCTTTAATTATCCTTTTTCTTTTTTTCCGGTAACCGGGCCTTGGGATTGTACTCCGGATTTAATTGGGTGGGGACTGCGGCTTTAGTTGTCTGGCGCCAGTTTCGCATTTGCTGGTGTAATTGCCTGGTTATTTCCGGGTGCTGCAAAGCTACATTGTTTCGCTCCCCTATATCCTCTTTCAGATTATATAATTCCAGAGCACCGTCTTCAAAATATTCGTGCAGTTTCCAGTCGCCCGATCGCATTACGGTACCGGGGCGGGTACGAAAAAGCGGGTCCCGGCCATCATCCGAATTAGCATCGTACGCCTGCAGGTAAATCGGGAAATGCCAGTAAAGTGTTCGCTCCGGAATAGTTTGGCCCCTTAATACCGGCCAAATACTTTGCCCATCGGAGTAAGTATTTTTGTTTTTTACTTTCAGGATATCCAAAATAGTAGGATAATAATCTAAGTTGGTTACGGGCGTAATATTTTTACTCCCGGCGGCAATTCTGTCCGGCCATTTAAAAATCAGGGGTACCCGGATGCCGCCTTCGTAGTAAGAACCTTTGCCGGCGCGTAAAGGCGTCTGTCGCGAAATAGAACGGATGCCGCCATTGTCGGAGGTGAAAATTATAAGCGTATTATCGGTTAGTTTTAAATCATCTAATTTCTGCAGCAGCCGGCCAATATTGGTATCCAGCGATTCGATCATGGCGGCGTAGGTAGCATTGTCCTGCCCGGCGCCTTTGGGTTTTTGCTTGTATTTAGCGATTAAATCGGCGGGAGCCTGAATGGGCGTATGCACCGCATAATAAGGCAAATACAAAAAGAAAGGTTTTGCCTGTTGCTTTTCTATTACCGCAATTGCCTCGGTGGTGAGGCGGTCGGTGAGGTACTCGCCAGCCGGTCCATCTTTAATGTTTGGGTTTTGATAAGGTACAAAATGTTTATTCGCCCCTTTCAGGTTACCGGCAATATTAAAATCAAAGCCCTGGGTGCGCGGGTCTTTGCCGAGATGCCATTTACCGATGGTAGCTGTATTATAGCCGGCCGCTTGTAGCGCCTCGGGTAAGGTAAAAATTTTATCCGGCAATATCTCGTTATTCGCCACCGGAATTAGCTTACGCGTTGCGGCCCCGCCCCTATCGGCTTCGCCTACGGTATAAATGCCGTGGCGCGGCGTGTTTTGCCCGGACATTAAACAGGCCCGGCTGGGTGCACAATTGGCGGCAGCGGCATAGGCATTTGTAAATACCATGCCCTGCTTAGCTAACCGGTCCAGGTTGGGCGTTTCGTAGTAAGTGCTGCCCATAAACCCCACATCCATCCAGCCTAAATCATCCGCCATAATCAGAACAATATTAGGTTTAGGGTCCTGCGCGACCGCAAATCTGCTTATACCCAAAAGCAGCATTGCTGCCAAAAAGAGCACTACTATTGGTTTAAGTTTAAGCATGTAAGTTTTAGCTTAGGTACCTGCAAAAGTTTAATTAATAATTGGGCACCAGGTTGTACGTAACTGTTTAATTATTTATGGCGAAGGGATCCTGCACGACTCGCGGTGCCCGGGCTCCGCCTTGTTTTTCACGGTTATGGTCGTAATCCGGATTTAATATTGGATCCTGAGCGCCTACTTTTTTGCGCCAATTTTCCAGCTTCGTATATAATTGGGCCGTTAGCTGCGGTTCGTTTTCCTGTAACTCCGTTTCCTCACCAATATCGTTTTTCAGGTTATAAAGCTCTTTTTTACCGGTTTCATAAAAATGAATGAGTTTCCAGTCGCCCTGCCGGATGGCGCTGTGCGGGGTAGCACCTTCGGTGTGATAATGCGGATAATGCCAGTAAAGCGCCATCCGGTTAAAAGTACCTTTGCCGGTTAATAACGGCAGCAGGCTTTGGCCATCAATGAGCCCGGTACTTTTGCTATGAACACCAGCTACTTCGGCGAAAGTCGGGAATAAATCTGTACCAATAACCGGAACTGCTGAAACCGAGCTTGCGCGAATCTTACCGGGCCAAACCGCTATCGTCGGGACACGAATGCCACCTTCGTAATTGCTGCCTTTGCCGGCCCGGAGCGGCGCATTGGAAGTGATGCGGTTTTTCTGAAAGTTCTGTCCGCGTACCAACCCACCGTTATCACTCGTAAAAATAACGAAAGTATTTTCGCTCAACTTTTGTTCGGCCAGTAAGGCCATTATCCTGCCCACACTTTCGTCTACGCTTTTTACCATAGCGGCATAAACCGGGTTCTGGTGATTGGCCAATGGGTTTATTTTTGCTTTAAATGCCTGAATATCGGCTTCTCTGGCTTGCAAAGGCGTGTGTACCGCAAAAAATGGCATGTACAAGAAGAAGGGAACCTCTTTCTTATCTTTAATAAATTTTAAAGCTTCATCAGTTAACCTTTCGGTCAGGAATTCGCCGGCAGGGCCGTTTTTTAGTCGTGGAATATTATAAGGCGAGAAATATTGAGGTGGCTGGCCCTGGTAAGTACCGGCAATATTTAAGTCGAAGCCCTGGTGCTCGGGGTAATATTTTACATCGTCGCCTAAATGCCATTTACCTATAGAGGCGGTAGCGTAACCCTGCTTTTTAAGTATTTCGGCCACCGTAACTTCGGCTAAAGGCAAATATTGGGTCCAGGCCGGCGGGAGCAATTTGGCGTAGGGTTTATAATGACCTTCAATCCAATCGGTGAGGTGCAGCCGAGCCGGATATTTACCCGTTAAAATACTGGCCCGCGATGGAGAACAAACCGTGCAGGCGGCATAGCCGTTCGTAAACTTCATGCCCTGCCGGGCCAGTTTATCGATATTAGGGGTTTTGTAAAAGTCACTGCCGAAACAACCCACATCGGTCCAACCCATATCATCAACCAAGAATAAAATTATATTTGGCTTTTGCTGGGCAGCGGCAGGTAAAAGACCAGGCAGTAAATAAACTAGTCCCAGGCAAAAACATCTGATAATTATTTTTAAGCTATGAGGCATAATAAAACGTTTGGTTAATCTAACGATGCGTTTCAAGGGCACCATTTTATTATTTCAATATTAGCGCTTTTCGCTAATGGATAACCGTATGTGCCTGAATCATTGTTTAAATCATTTACGGCGATACAAAACACGATATATTTTGGTTTGGCAGGTTTGAAGCAAACAATTACCTGCTCACAATCGGTAGTTATTGCATTACCTCCGTAATAATCATACAGCAATACCTATCGAGCTTTACCAATTCGAAAGTCAAAGGAGATC
>NZ_BJYS01000056.1 GCF_007991635.1 Adhaeribacter aerolatus
TGCCAAAGATATTTATAAGTTTTCGGCGGTAGCTTACTTTTTCGCCAACGATTTGTATAACAAATACAAAATTCCGATCGGCTTAATTAATTCGGCTTTGGGTGGTTCGCCGGCCGAAGCTTGGATTAGTGAAAGCGCCCTGGAAAGTTTCCCGGCGCAATACCAGGAAGCCCAGAAGTTTAAAGACGATAAACTGATTGCCCAAATAGAAGAAAGTAACCGCAAAGCAAATAACAGTTGGCACACGCTGTTGAACCAGACCGATGTGGGTGTAAAGCAAAAATGGTCGGGGGCTGCGGTAAATGATGCAAACTGGAGCCAGATGAATATTCCGGGGTACTGGGCCGATGAAAAATTAGTTGCGGTAAATGGCTCGGTGTGGTTCCGGAAAGAAGTAAATGTGCCTAAAACGTTGGTGGGCAAACCGGCTAAACTGTTGCTCGGTAGAATTGTAGATGCCGATTCGGTTTTTATAAACGGTGTTTTTGTGGGAACAACCAGTTACCAGTATCCGCCCCGGAAATATGCATTGCCCAACACGCTAATAAAAGAAGGTAAAAATATAGTTGCCGTTCGGGTAATCAATCAGTCGGGGAAGGGCGGCTTTGTACCGGATAAGCCTTATAAACTTGTGCTAGGCCAGGACTCGCTTGATTTAACCGGCCCTTGGAAATATAAATTAGGATCCAAAATGGAGCCAATGCCGGGGCAGACAACCGTGCGATGGAAGCCAACCGGATTATTTAATGCCATGATAGCGCCACTCCTAAATTATAGCATAAAAGGCGTAATCTGGTACCAAGGCGAATCGAACGCGGATAAGCCGGGGGAGTATGCGGCCTTGATGAAAACTCTAATTCAGGATTGGCGGACGCAATGGAACCAAGGGAATTTCCCTTTTATTATGGTGCAGTTGGCCAACTTTATGGAAACCAAAGATGAACCAACCGAAAGTAACTGGGCAACTTTACGGCAAGCCCAATTTAACACCCTGGCCGTTCCGAATACCGGTTTGGCCGTAACCATAGATGCTGGCGAATGGAACGATATTCACCCGCTTAATAAGCAAACCGTGGGTAAACGCCTGGCTTTACAAGCAATGAATTTAGCTTACAACGACAAAAAAGTAATACCATCTGGTCCAATATTTAAATCGGTAAAACGCGAGGGGAATAAACTTATAATATCGTTTGCGCATACCGGCAGCGGCTTAGTAGCCTTGAATAATAAAGAACTAAAGCATTTTGCGGTTGCCGGTGAAGATAAAAAGTTTGCGTGGGCCAAAGCCGAAATAAAGGGCAATCAGGTAATCGTGTGGCAGGAGGGCATTGCTAATCCGGTATCCGTACGGTATGCCTGGGCAGATAATCCTAAAGGAGCTAACCTATATAATAAAGAGCAATTGCCGGCTTCTCCGTTTGAAGCCAGTGTGGAGCATAAATGAAATCTTTAAAATTGGTAAGTTAGCGTAAGTATTTCTGAAAATAGTTGATAATCAGGTTACTTTCCGCTGAAATATTGCCATGATTACGTATATCTTAAAAATTATTTTGTAATATCAGGTTCAGAAGAAAAGCAGGACAACGCTAATATTTATTTTGTGAAAACGGCAAGTAGTATCCAGGCAAAGAAATTCAAAACAGGGCTTTTGTATATAGTTCTATTTTTGAATGTTTTTGCTTTTTCGGTATATGCTGGTAGTTCGGGCATAAAACACTTGCCCGAGACAAAAATTGAGTGGGTAGGTACAATCAGGCCGCAAGCCAAACGAACTGTTTCCTACCAATCCGCCTATTTTTTTCATGCTAAAAGCAAAATTGTTGTTTTCAGCAGAACTGAATTCAGGAATGCATTAATTATTTTCAGTTACCTTATTAGAACCCAAATGGACTGGCTGTTAAAACAGGCCTGGTCGTTTACCCCACCAGTTAAGTTTTCCTGCATAAAAACTTTCCCACCAAAATTAACCGAAGAGTTGCCCTATTCTTCTTTGGGATAAATACCTTCCTCAATTAATCTACCTGCTGTTTTTTCGAAAAGCCAAAAAATGGAAGTTTGAGTAATCCACTCCTAGCATTTAGAAGGAAACTATTTGGCTGCCTGCTATATAGTTTCTTTTGAATGATAGCTATGGGCTGTAAAGACTTATAGAGCGTTTTCATTTTAGCTTTACGAAAACAAGTTATTATATATTAAATAATTGAATTTTAGTTGCTGCTTAAGTAGTAGCGGCTTATTCCTATTTGTATACATATGAAAAACTTCAAAAGAATATTGAAGTTGTCGGTGATGGTGGTGCTAATGGTGCTGGCCTCAATTGGAATAGGTATGGCTGGCCCAGTGCCGCTTTCACCAAATAAAAGAAAAGACAACGACAACGGAATAAAAATTGAGTTGGTTGAAGCTAAAGAAGAAGATAGTCTTCAATCAGATACTGAACAAATGAATCAGGAATAATTAGCCTGTAAGCGTAAGGTATAAGTTGAATAGGCAAATAAAAATTGTGTTTCTACCTACGCGTTGTAGCACTAAGTTAATTCCTAATTACAGGAAAATAAAAAGGCCGGATAATCCGGCCTTTTTATTTTAATAAAAGTTGTTTGTCTGTTTGTAATAAAAAAATATAGTATTATAAGCGGTTATGATGATTACCGGTAATGTCGTTAACGGCATTGCTAACCGGGTTTCTAGAGTGTGCATACGTTGGTACGGTACGGGTCATTAAAGAAGCAGCAACTTCCATCAGACCTAAAATTACGTGCGGTGCCCAAACGGTATCGCTAAATCCGAAAATCCAGGGTGAGGCGGCCAGGAAAAGACCAGCCAGTAAATCCATGGTTAAGTGCGTACGCATCGAAATGGTTTTAATCATACCCATTTCATAATCGGTCATAATGGCTTGTAACAGCATTACAATACCAACTATAACCGGTACCCATGTTTCGGCGCCACCGTTGTCAAAATTAAAAATCCAAGGGGAAGCTATCAGTAAAATGCCCATCAGATAATCCATTATCCCATGGACCCTTGTTGAAATAAATCTCATATTATAATCTCCTTTTTTAGTTAGCAGTAATAAACTTACTGTATGGGCTTATACGCCCGCGTTGTTCAAATGGTTAGGGTTTAATTATAAAATTTGTTATAATTAACTAGCTGATAAATACTTAAATAACGAATATTGTCATTAGATTAATTATAAAAAATCAATCAGTAAAAATACCGTTAGTAAAACTACGGATAAGCTAAAAACCAATATTTATTCTCTTAACTTTGCCCCTCAGAAGTGCAGAAAATGTCAGAAACAGAACGCAAAAAACAACCAATTGGCATATTCGACAGTGGTATTGGCGGCCTTACGGTGGCCCATGCTATAACCGAATTATTGCCTAACGAACAAATATTATACTTTGGCGATACGGCTCATTTGCCTTACGGCGATAAATCGACGGCCGCCATTCAGGCTTACGCGGTTAAAATTTGTGATTTATTGGTGCGGCAGAAATGCAAGGTTATTTTAATTGCCTGTAACTCGGCGTCGGCGGCTGCTTACGATTTGGTGCGCGAATACGTAGGCAGCAAAGCTAAAGCGCTAAATGTAATTGACCCAGTTATTGCGTACGTGGGCGAGCATTACCCCAACCAAACCATTGGCCTGATTGGCACCAAACAAACGGTAAACTCTAATGTGTACCGCAAAAAAATAGACGACCTGAACCAAAATATTACATTGCACTCGGTAGCTACCCCGTTGTTGGCCGCCATGATAGAGGAAGGTTTTTTCAATAATAACATCAGCGAGAGCATTATTCAGGCTTATCTTTCGGATGCTTCGCTGCAAAATATTCAGGCGCTTATTCTGGGTTGTACCCACTATCCGCTAATTAAAAACCAGATTAGCAATTTTTACCAGGGCCGGGTAGATATTGTGGATGCTTCGCAGATTGTGGCGCAACACGTAAAAGCTTTTCTGGAAAAGGAAAACCTGGCGGCCGAAGCCTTGACGAAAGACCATACTTTTTACGTATCGGATTTTACCCGGTCTTTTGAGGCTTCTACCCGCATTTTCTTTGGCCGCGAAGTTCATCTGGAGCATTACCCGTTGTGGGAGTAGCCTCAGCGCAGTTAAAAAATCATTATATCCGACTTACAGTGTAAGTGGTTGGAATATATTGCCATTAAAAGCTGGGAAATCCATCAAAAACCTAAATATTACGTTTAAATAAACGTTGTATTTTTAATACACCGCAGCTCTGGGCTGCAATTAACCGACTTTAAATTATGAAAAGAAAATATTTACGGGTTGGCGACTGGAAACGCAATGTGCTGATAATGGCCACGGCTTCTTGTTTAGGCCTAACCGCTTGTGATAATAGTAACCAAACCGAACAGGGCGCTACCGCTGATTGGTCGGGGGGGCAAACTAATACCAAAGGTGTAATTACCGAATTAACCGAAGTAAGCCCCGATAAATGGCAGATAACCGATGAGCGCCCGGCTGGTGCCGGCGAAGTGGCCGCAATTGTCCGGCACTACGATGGCCAAGTAGACACCCTGAAAGGGGAGGCCTTGCAACAACAGATGCAACAGTACGCCTCGGTACACCCTACCAACACCAATGGCTTTGGAATGATGGATGTGCTCATGTGGAGTAGTATTGGGTACATGGCTGGCCGCATGATGTCGCCGAACCCCCGCTACTATGCTAACCCCAACGTTATGAATCGCACCAGCGCCTGGCGCAACGATATTTCGCAGCAACGGAGCCGCGGCGCTACTTACGGCACAGGTACCAGTACCAGCCGCCGCACAGCAGCTCCGGCCGGCCGTTCCGGTGTTTTCTCCGGCCGCAGCGGTGGTTTTTATTCGTAAGAATTACCTGGCTGTTGTTTTCTTCATTTGAATATTTTTATACGATAGAAAATTTCAACCATCAAGATACTTTTACTAATAAACCCGGCTGTTTAGAAATTTGCCGGGTTTTTTATAGCTTTTACATTTGATGATAACCATAAACAGCTTTTGACCTCAACTAAAGCTAATATTTCTCGTCAGGCATTTTAAACCTAAAAATTAAAACAAGTGGCTATCTATTCTGCGGATAAAAATATTCAACCCACTAACTGGAATAACAAAATAAAACTGGTAAGCCACGGCGGCGATATTTCTTCGGCTTTACATGGGTTGGGTTGGAATTGGGTACTCGAAGATGAATGCAGCAATTATTTGCCCGGCGAAGCAGTAGTATTGCCCCAAGCTCAAGCCGATGATTTATTACGGGCTGCCGATGAGCTTTACGAAATGATGGTGGGTGCTGTGCCCGACGATTTACCCGACGATTTTTTACGCCAATTAGCGATACCGGAAAACCTATGGGGCCTAGTGCGGCATTCCTGGAACGATGACCGGCACTGGCATTTATACGGCCGCTTCGACTTAGCCCAAACTGCTGAAGGTCCTAAACTGATAGAATTTAATGCCGATACGGCAACCGGCATTCCGGAGACAGCCGTGGTACAATGGGCCAGTTTAGCAGCGGCTGGTAAAAATGATGCTTCGCAGGTCTCCGGTTTGTACGAGGCTTTGGTGGCTCAATTCCAGCGATGGCTAGAAAAAAACAATGATCTGGAACCGGCCTTGCTGATAACTTACATTGGTGCCAGTGCCGAAGATTATACCAATTGCGAAGTTTTGGCCCAGGCAGCCCAGGAAGCAGGGTTCAATACGCACCTTTGTGCTATAGAAGAAGTAACTTTTACCGCCTTTGGCGAAGACCGCGGTATTTGGGCCCAAACCAGCACCGACGAATGGCAGCGTTTTTCTTTTGTATATAAATTATTGCCCTGGGAGCAACTGGCCTGGGAAGAACCGGAACTGATTAAAGACTTAGATATTTTACTTCGCACCCGCAATGTCGTAATCGCCAACCCAGCATATACCTTAATCTTACAAAGCAAAGGTATGTTGGCTTGGCTATGGCAAAACTTTCCGTATCATCCGCTACTGCTCGAAACCTCCTTTGGCCGCTTAGGCGGCCATTACGTTACCAAACCTTTTTACGGCCGCGAAGGCCAGAACGTAGAAGTCATTCAGAGCGGCGAATCTGTTATCCGGACCGAAGGCGAATTTGCTGACCAGCCCAAAATTTACCAGCGTTATTGTAATTTCCCGAAAGACGAAGCCGGTAATTTGTACCAGACGGGCGTTTTCTGGGCCGGCGAAGGATGTGCCATTGGGTACCGACGAGCACCCGGTATCATTAACAATACGTCGCAGTTTTTAGCACATTTGTTGGAAGAATAACAATAAATATTCTTTTGCCTTTAAAGAATATGGTCTTTGGGGTAAGATTATTAAGACTTATTCTATTTTATTCATGCAAATGAAATAACTTTGCCCCACCATTTCGGATTATTATGCTGGCATTAATCCTTTGCATTGTATTCTTACTGTTGTTGGTAATTGTAACGGCCTACGCCGAACGCAAGGTGGCGGCCTTTATCCAGGACCGGGTGGGGCCTACGGAGACCGGGCCGCACGGCATACTGCAATCGGTGATGGATGTGGTAAAACTGCTGCAGAAAGAAGATATTATTCCGTCGGCGGCTGATAAACGGCTTTTTGCGCTAGCACCTATTGTGATGTTCGCGGCGGTGCTGGCCGGTTTCGCCGTTATCCCAATTACGCCTTCGGCTATTGCCTCGGGCGCTTACCTGGGCGTATTTTACCTCTTAGCCATTATTTCGCTCGATGTAATTGGTTTGCTGATGGCTGGCTGGGGTTCTAATAATAAATATGCCGTACTCGGAGCCATGCGCTCAGTCGGGCAAATTGTATCGTACGAAATTCCGGCGGGTTTAGCAGTGCTGAGCGTGGTGATGATTTGCCAGAGCCTCGATTTGCAGGAAATAAGTTTTCAGCAGGGCATTTTAATGAACCAGTTTGCTGGGCTGGAAAATGAAGTTAATTATTTATTTGGCCTGAAAGCGCTGGACCTGGATGTAACGCACGTGGGTGGCATTACCACCTGGAATATTGTCCGGATGCCGTTTTTGTTTATTGCCTTTATTATTTATTTTATTTCGTCGCTGGCCGAATGTAACCGTGCCCCTTTTGATATTCCGGAAGCCGAATCGGAGTTGGTAGCGGGTTTCCACGTAGAATATTCAGGGTTTCGGTTTGCGGCCCTTTTCCTTGCCGAATATTCGATGATGGTGCTAGTAAGTTTGGTGGCCGTGGTTTTGTTTTTAGGCAGTTGGAATACGCCACTCCCAAATATTGGCAGCGTACAATTAGCTACCTGGACTACCGGCACACCGGGTGCGCTGACCGGCCATTTGTGGGGAGCTTTCTGGTTACTGGCAAAAACCGTTTTATTGCTTTACACCCAAATCTGGATTAGGTGGACTTACCCGCGTTTACGCGTAGACCAACTGATGCACCTGTGCTGGAAGGTTTTTACGCCGATTATGCTGGTCTTGGTATTGCTGGCCGGATTGTGGCGTTTATGGATGATTTAATACATGAAAGAATATATTTCAAGCAGATATAATAACAGCTTTTTTTCGGTGGTGGGAGCCCTCCTGAAAGGTATGCAGCTAACCCTGCAGCACTTTTTCCGGGCAAACAAGCGCCGGGAACCAACCTACGTAAGCGACCCCAATTATTTTAAGCAACCCGAAGGTCTAGTAACTTTAACCTACCCGTACGAGTCCCTGCCGGTGCCGGAAGTAGGCCGTTACCGCTTGCACAACGAAATTGACGACTGCATTGTATGCGACCTTTGCGCCAAAATTTGCCCGGTTAACTGCATCGAAATAGAGTCTATTAAGGCTACCGAAGATATTGGCATCACTTCCGATGGTACCAAAAAAAGACTACACGCTGCCGTTTTTAATATTGATTTGGCCAAGTGCTGCTATTGCGGTTTGTGTACCACCGTTTGCCCCACCGATTGCTTAACCATGACCAAGGTGTACGATTTCCCAGAGACCGATATAAAAAACATGATTTACCACTTTACTGATTTGTCGCCGGAGCAAGCCCAGGAAAAAAGACAAAAATACGAGCAGCAGCAAGCCGAAATCACCGAAGCCAAAGCCGCCGCCCTCCGGGCCAAGCAAGAAGCTACAAGAGATAAAGGCAATATTTGATGATTACCCCGCAAAAGAGTAGCAGTAGCGGGTGCATAAACGACGATTTACTGTCCAAGCGGTCAGCGAGTTTAAATCGTCTTGATTCTTTTGCAACTCCTTCCCTTATTAAGGGAAGGTGCCTGTAGGGCGGAAGGGTTAATCTCATCAAGGACAAAAGTAAGGCCCAGCCGACGAGGTGAAAGCAAGCAAGAAGATTAAAATTAGCTACTGGCAATAAAGTTAGAATTGCTTATTAGATTTGAATTAATTATTAGAAATATTTACCAATATAAATGAGCCTAGTTCTCATCTTTTTTTATGTTTTTGGTTTCCTGGCCATCGCTTCCGCGGCTTTTATGCTTGCCACAAAAAATGTGCTGTACGCGGCTTTTGGTTTGCTGGTAACGCTGCTTTCGCTGGCTGCTATTTTTATCTTGCTTTTTGCTGATTTTGTAGCCATTACCCAACTCATGGTTTACGTTGGCGGGGTGCTGGTGCTAATATTATTTGGAGTAATGCTGAGTAACCAGGTGCAGGGGAGAGCTGTGCAGTCCGAATCGGTGAATGGTATAAGTGGTGGCTTGGTAGCGAGCGCTATATTTGGCGGTTTAGCTTACTTAATATTATCGGCCGATTATTTATTGCCCGAAGGCATTACCGTGGCGGATGCCGCCCCGGCAAATACAAAAAGCAGCATTATTGCCATTGGTATCCGCCTGATTACTAACTTTGCCCTGCCGTTTGAAGTGGCATCCCTGATTTTACTCATTGCTTTAATGGGGGCTGCCTATATTAGTACCGAAGATAAACATGAATAATATTCCGCTGATACCTGTTTTGTTATTGGGTGCCGTGCTTTTCTGCCTAGGCATTCTGGCAGTTATTACCAAGCGGCACGCCATTGTGGTATTAATGGGCATCGAACTAATATTTAATGCGGCCAACCTGAATCTGGTAGCTTTTAACCGGCACCAACCCGACCTGATGCAAGGGCAGGTTTTTTCGGTGTTTGTGATGGTAATTGCAGCTGCCGAATCGGCGGTGGCATTGGCTATTATTTTAAAAGTATACAGTTATTTTAAAACCGTTAACCTGGACCAAATCCGGCACGAAACCGACGTTTAACCACTTAAATAATTTTGAACCAAGTAGCTGCTCCATTACTTACACCCGAACAAAATAGCCTGGCCTTATGGGCGCTGCTGGTTTTGGTGTTACCACTAATAGCGGGCGGGCTGTTGTTATTATTCGGTAAAAAATTAACCCGGCAAGGCGATTGGCTGGCGATTGCGGCTACCGGTTTAGCTTTCTTCTTATCGCTGTATTTATTTTTTCAGGTTTGGGAGAAACAAGCGGTGCACGTTACTTGGCCCTGGTTTCAACTGGCAACCGGCAATACCAGCATTATTTCTTTTACTACCGGCGTTTACCTCGATAACCTGGCGGTGCTGATGCTGGTAATCGTTACGTTTATTTCGTTGCTGGTGCAGGTGTTTTCGGTTATTTACATGCACGGCGAATGGCGGTATCATCACTACTTTGGTTATTTGGGAATATTTACCTTTAGCATGCTGGGTATTGTTCTGTCAGATAATTTGTTGCTGCTGTTTATATTCTGGGAACTGGTAGGTTTTTCGTCGTACCTGCTCATTGGTTTCTGGTACGAAAAAGATGCAGCCGTGCTGGCCGGCAAAAAAGCTTTTCTGTTCAACCGGGTCGGCGATATTGGTTTCCTGTTCGGAATATTTCTGCTTTATACTTATTTCCATACTTTCGATTTAATCCTATTAAAAAATGCCATTGCCAGCGGGGTAAACCAAGGCAATAATTTCTTATTCCCGGCTATAACCGGCCAGGCTGATGCGATTACTTTAAGCTACACCTGGCTAACTTTAGCCGGACTAGGTATTTTCTGCGGGTGCGTTGGTAAGTCGGCTCAGTTTCCGTTGCAGGTTTGGTTGCCCGATGCCATGGAAGGGCCCACGCCGGTTTCTTCGCTCATTCACGCGGCTACCATGGTGGCTGCTGGGGTATATTTATTATCAAGGTGCTTTCCTTTTTTTACCGAAGATGCTTTACTGGTAATTGCCATTATTGGTGGTTTAACGGCTTTATTGGGTGCATTGGCGGCTACAGCGCAATACGATATTAAAAAAATATTGGCTTTCTCTACTATTTCGCAGTTAGGCTATATGGTAATGGGCATGGGCGTTGGGGCGCACGATGCTTCTTTGCTGCACCTGGTAACGCACGCCTTTTTTAAAGCTTCGCTGTTTTTAAATGCCGGTATTGTAATTCATGCCATGCACCACGCGGCGCACGAATTTTCAGATGAACATTCCGATGTGCAGGATATCCGCAACATGGGCGGCTTTCGCAAAATATTACCCTTTACGTTCTACGCTTATATTCCGGCGGCGGCCGCTTTGGTTGGTTTACCGTTGTTTTCCGGTTTTTTATCGAAAGATGCTATTTTAACGGGTGCCTGGGGCTGGGCTGGTTTTAAAAGCCAAAACGGCAATTTGCTTTATTATGTAATTCCGGTTTTTGCATTTGGTTCGGTACTGCTCACCGGGTTTTACATGGCGAAACATTGCTTTTATATTTTCTTCGGCGAAAGCAAATTATACAAGGAACCGGAATTATTGCGGGAAAACAAAACGGCCGAAGCTTCCGGACTGTTGCTAGTACCAGTTGCTATTTTGGCGGTTTTGTCGCTGGCCTTTTTCTTCTCTTTAAACCCTTTTAACTATGCGGGCAGTTGGGTAATGCAAGGGGTAAGCTGGCAAAAACTTTTGATGGAGCAGCCGGGCTTGTCGGGTGGTTTGTTGCCGGCCATAACTACGTATTTACACGAAGCTTCCTATATTTCTCTGGCTACGGCAATTCTTTCAATTCTATTAGCTGTTGTCGGTATTTGGCTGGGGTGGCTCAGTTATAAAAAAGCGGTTGCGGCTGGTGGTTTAAGTACCATTACGGCTCCAACTTCCGGATTTAGCCGCTTAGCTTATCGCCACTTTTACTTAGATGCTTTTTACGAGAAAGTAATCATCAATCCTTTCATGCGGCTTTCGGGTGGGGCAGCCGCTTTCGACAAAAATTTTATTGATTACAGCCTGAATACTTTTGCCAAAATAATGGTGGTACTGGCCAAATTAATCGGCTGGGTCGATCGGTGGCTGGTAGATGGTACAGTGCACCTGTTGGTTAAAGTGGCCGGAGTTACCGGTAAATTGGGGCGTTTTATGCAAAACGGAAAGGTACAGTCTTACTATATCTTTTCGCTTTTGGGCCTGATATTATTGTTTTTATATATACTTGCATTCTAAATACCGGATTATATTCCGGCGTGCGCAACTGGAGAAATGGATTATATTCTAAGCAGCCTTATTTTTATTCCCTTACTGGCGGTACTCATTATCCTGTGCTTACCAAAACATTTTACGCAAGGCATAAAGCTGGTGGCGTTACTGGCTACCGGCTTACAATTAATATTATCGGTTTGGTTATATACTGCTTTTGATGCATCGGCCACCGTACAAGGTTACCAGTTTGTGCAAAAACTAAACTGGATTAGCCTAAACCTGCAAAGTCTGGGGCTGCTCCAAATTCAATATTTTATTGGGGTAGATGGCATCAGCCTGAGTATGGTATTGTTAACCGGTTTAATAAGTGTAATCGGCGTAATCTCATCCTGGACCATTTCGAAAAACATAAAAGGCTACTTTGCCTTGTATTTGCTGTTGGTAGCCAGCGTGATGGGTTGTTTCCTGGCCCTCGACTTTTTTCTGTTTTACTTGTTTTTCGAGTTCATGCTCCTGCCCATGTATTTCCTGATTGGTATTTGGGGAGGTCCGCGGCGCGAATATGCCGCCATTAAATTTTTTATTTACACGCTGATTGGTTCTTTGCTTATCCTGATCGTGATGATTGGCTTGTATACCTCGGCGTTTGATCCGGCGGCCACTGCGGTAAGGGCTGGTTTGACTCCGGCTTCCCAAGTTGTTTCGGCAGAAGTTGTGGCCGAGGTGCAGCGGCAAGTTGCTGCGGGTACCCTGACTGGTTCAAGCATTGTTCATACTTTTTCTATTCAGGATATGCAGCAGGCTGCCAATTTTATTCCGGATAGTATTTTAAATATTTTGTCGGAGAAGCAACTGTGGGGTTACCCGGTGCGGCTACTGGCTTTTATATTGTTATTTATTGGTTTTGCCATTAAATTACCGGTAGTGCCAGTCCATACCTGGTTGCCCGATGCCCACGTAGAAGCGCCTACGCCTATTTCGGTGTTGCTGGCTAGTTTACTGTTGAAAGTGGGGGGCTACGGTTTGTTCCGGATTGTGTACCCCGTCTTTCCGGAAGCGGCGGCTTACTATGCTTACTTTGTAGGAATTGTGGGCGTGCTTTCTATTATTTACGGGGCTATGTGTGCGCTGGCTATGGCTGATTTAAAAAAGCTGATTGCGTATTCTTCCGTTTCACACATGGGTTTTGTGCTGCTGGGGTTGGCTTCGCTCACTTCCGAAGGTACTAATGGGGCCATGTACCAGATGTTTAGCCACGGGTTAATATCGGCCATGCTTTTTATTATTACCGGCGTAATTTACGACCGCTCGGGCAGCCGCATGATTGATAATTTCCGGGGATTGGCTTTTTCGATGCCGGCCTTCACTGCCTTAGTGGTAGTTGCATTTTTTGCTTCGTTGGGCTTGCCAGGTTTCTCCGGCTTTATTGCCGAATTATTGGTATTGCTGGGGGCATTTTCTTCTTCGGCGGTTTCGGGTATGCTGCCCCGCTGGCTGGCCATTGTAGCTACGGGGGGCTTGTTGTTAGGCGCTGCTTATTATTTGTGGGCCTTGCAGCGCATGTTTTTTGGCAAACACTGGGTGCACCCGGAGTTAAAAGGCGAACCCGTAATGACCGACTTGACCAAACGGGAATATTTAATGCTGGTGCCATTGGCGATATTGGTATTAATATTTGGCTTGTTTCCATCGTTGCTTTTAAATAAGATAAGCCCCGATATAAACTATTTTTTGCAGTCGGTTTTACAAAACCGGTAATAATAAAGTCGTTCGGATTTAAGAGTAATATTGTAACTTTGCACCCGTGAATATTACGGCGCAATCGTTAATAACTTCCTTAACCGAAATTCTTGGCAGCTTTGCCTTTTTAGGGCCAGAGCTAATGCTTGTTTTATTTTTCCTGCTTATCGTGGCCCTGGATTTATTTAAATCCAAACTAATTAAAGCTTCTTTGCCCTGGGTGGCATTAACGGGTATTCTTATTTCCCTAATCAGCCAGATTTATTTTCTTAATAATATTCAGGGGAAGCAGGCTAAGATCTTTTTTTCCGGATTACTAATTACCGACGGGCTGGCACTTTACGCCGGCCTTTTGTTTTCGGTGGCGGGTATTCTCACCATTGTTTTGTCGGTGTTAAGCAAGCACTTGCAAGTAAAGTTTTCCGGCCGCGGCGAATATTATGCTTACATCCTGGTTTTACTGGCGGGCTTAAATTTAATGGCAAAATCGGTAAACTTGCTCATGCTGTTTGTGGCTTTAGAATTGGTTTCAATAGCTTCGTATTTATTAACTACTGCCATTAAAAAGCAGCAAGATGCCATGGAGTCCGGCCTAAAATATATTTTGTACGGCACCCTGGCTTCCGGCGTCATGCTTTACGGCATGTCTTTCCTGTACGGTTTTGGCGGCTCGCTTAGTTTCCTGGATACTGCTTTCTGGGCCAACCTCAGCCGCCTCGATAGTCCTTTTTTTCTGGTTATTTTCCTGTTAACCTTTGCCGGTTTTCTGTTTAAAATTGCCGCCGCTCCTTTCCATTTCTGGGCACCCGATGTATACGAAGGCGCGCCTGCACCCATTGTAGCTTTTTTTGCCACGGCTCCTAAAATTGCCGGTTTTGTCGTGATTATCAGGTTTTTACTGCAAATAAAAAATAATTTAGCCACAACCCTGCAAGATGACGTAATGCTATTAGTAGGTGGTATTTCTTTATTAAGCCTGGTAATTGGTAATTTTACCGCGCTTTGGCAATCAAGGGCCCGGCGCCTGTTGGCTTATTCCTCGGTGGCACATGCTGGTTTTTTACTGGCCGCTTTGGCTGCGCTGGCAACTAATTCCATCGAAGCTGTTTTGTTTTACCTTTCGGTGTTGCTCTTTATGAACTTCGGCATATTTTTACTTGTGCAGGTTTTTGAAGAGCGGCTGCAAATATTCGACATCAAAGGTTTGGCCGGACAAGGTAAAACTTATCCTTTGTTGGGAGTACTGGCCATTATTATTCTGATTTCCCTAACCGGTTTGCCACCTACGGCCGGGTTTACGAGTAAATTATTGCTTTTTACCAATATCTGGCAAAACTATAGTGCCACCGGTAACCAACTCTTACTTACCCTTTTACTGGTTGGGTTGCTGCTTACTGGGGTAGCTTTTTTCTATTATATCCGGATTCCTTATTTCTTGTTTTTCAAAAGGAATTTAAACCCGGAAAAAAAGGTTGTGCTGGGAAGAGAAGATATTGTTTTAGCCTTTATTTCTTTTCCCTTGCTTTTATTTTTCTTTCAGCCGGCCTGGCTGACAGAACTGATACGGCAGGTTGTTCTTTATTCTATATAATATTATGAGTGACGCAATAAAACATGAATGCGGCATTGCGCTGATCCGGCTCCGGAAGCCCATTCAATATTACGCCGAGAAATACGGCACCGCTATGTACGGCATCAACAAGCTGTACCTGTTAATGGAGAAACAACACAACCGTGGCCAGGATGGGGCGGGGGTTGCCAGTATAAAAATTCATGCCCAACCCGGTACCGAATATATTTCGCGGTATCGCTCCGTTAAAAACCGGGCTATTGCCGATATTTTCGGGCAGGTATCGGATACTTATAATAAATTAAAAAAGAAATTTCCGGAGCAAGTACAGGACGTAGACTGGCTGCAGCGGAACATGCCTTTTTTAGGCGATGTTTACCTGGGGCACTTGCGTTACGGTACCCACGGCATCAATAGCATCGATAATTGCCATCCGTTTGTGCGGGAAAATAACTGGCGGAGCCGGAGCCTGGCGGTGGCTGGTAACTTTAACATGACCAACGCCGATGATCTATTCCAAGCGCTAATGGAAATTGGTCAGCACCCGCGCCACACCAGCGATACCGTAACAGTACTCGAAAAAATAGGCCACTTCCTCGACGAAGAAAACCAGGACTTATTTGAACATTACAAAAAGTCTTACTACACCAACATTCAAATTACCCAATTAATAGAAGATAACCTGAATCTGCAACGCGTTCTGCGGCGGGCCTGTAAAGATTTTGATGGCGGTTACGCCATGGCTGGTTTAACGGGTTACGGGGCTTCTTTTGTGGTCCGCGACCCACACGGTATTCGTCCGGCCTACTATTATATTGATGAAGAAGTGGTAGTAGTAGCTTCTGAAAAGCCGGCCATTAAAACGGCTTTTGGCGTAGAGTACGACCAGATTAAAGAAATTACCCCGGGCCACGCGTTAATTATTAACAAAAATGGCGGTTCGCGCGAACTCGAAATATTACCCGAAGCCGAGAAAACTTCCTGCAGTTTCGAACGCATTTACTTCTCGCGTGGCAATGACCCCGAAATATACAACGAGCGGAAAAACATGGGTCGCCTCCTCTGCGACCAAATATTAAAAGCCGTTGATTACGATTTAAAAAATACCATCTTCTCTTATATTCCGAATACGGCCGAAACCGCCTGGTTAGGGTTGATGAAGGGGATTGAAGACCATCTCCGCGATTACCGGCGCGAAGCCATTCAGGCCGGAATAGAATCGGAAGAAGAGCTGGAAAGAATATTGGCCTTAAAGCCCCGGGCTGAAAAACTGGTAATCAAAGATGCCAAGATGCGCACCTTTATTACCGATAACGATAACCGCGATGACCTGGTGGCGCACGTATATGATACCACGTACGAGGTAATTAAAAAAGGCGTAGATACCATTGTAATGATAGATGATTCTATTGTGCGCGGTACTACCCTGGAGAAAAGCATTATCCGGATGCTCGACCGCCTGGAGCCGAAGAAAATTATTGTGGTTTCCTGCGCCCCGCAAATTCGTTATCCTGATTGCTATGGCATTGATATGTCGCGGTTGAAAGAATTTGTGGCTTTCCGGGCTATGCTGCACTTGCTGGAAGATAATGGCTGGGATTACAAACTGGACGAAATTTATGATAAGTGCCGGGCCAATGCCGACCGGGATATATTTAAGCGCACCAACTTTGTAAAAGAATTATTCGATTTATTTACACCGGAACAGATTTCGGCCAAAATAAGCGAAATTGTAAAAGCGCCAGAAGTAAACGCCGAGGTAGAAGTTATTTACCAAACCATCGATAATCTGCACAAAGCTTGCCCCAATCATACCGGCGACTGGTATTTTACCGGCAATTACCCAACCCCGGGTGGCAACAAAGTGGTAAACCGCGCTTTTATGAACTTTATGGAACGGAAAGAAGTAAGAGCTTATTAAGTTTAAGATTCTTCTGTCTTTATATGAAAGCCTGCCTCGTGCAGGCTTTTGTATTTGTAAATTTTACCCGTTTTACAACAAAAATGGGCTGAGATGAAGCATCGGGGGCTATTGCCATTGCACAAACCTCACTGGTCTTAAAGACCAGTGAGGTTTGTGCAACCGGTAAAACTATTTTTCTGTTATGGAAGAGCGTTCAAGAGATTTGGTATTACTTGTTTCATGTGGGCTAGAAGCCAGCAGAAATCATCACCAGCGGAACGCTGGCGACAGCGTTATGCGTAAGCGTAACGAATAGTTCTAATTTTGGTATTATACCAGAAAATACATTTTAATCGTAACAGATCTCGTACAGAATATTCCATAAATAAGCTTTTGCATTAGGCTGTTGAGGCTCATTTTGAAATGCTGCAATACGCCTTTATACAAACAGATGGGGCAAAAGAGAGAGGTAAATCAGAGGTTGATGAGAAGATTTGTTTTTTCCGATAGTCATGGGGGCTATAAAGCCATGGTGCAATGCCTGGAGCGCTGTGGATTTGATAATGATAAAGACCAATTATTTTTTATTGGCGATGTGGTTGATGGCTGGTCCGAATCCAAACAAAGCATCCAGCTTTTATTAGGTATTCCTAATCTGGTACACTTACTGGGTAATCACGATGAGTGGGCCATTAAAGGTTTTACCAATAGCCTTTTTAAATCGGATCCGGAAGACCAGACGGAGCTTTATCTCTGGATAATGCAGGGCGGGGCAGCCACCGTTAAGTCGTATGCGCCTTCCGGCGAAATGCCACCGGAACATTTACAGTTTTTGCGGGCTGCTAAACCTTACCATATAACCGAAGATAATATTTTACTCGTACATGCCGGTTTCGACCCTGATAAGCCTATAGCCAAAACTGGTACCGATTGGTTAATATGGAGCCGTGATTTTATAAATAAATATTACAAATGCTATAAAAATAGCCAATACCGTTTACATCCGGATCCGGGTTTAATAATCCCGGACTATAAAGAAGTTTACATTGGGCATACGCCTACCATCCGGTTAGACGAAAACCAGAAGAAACCTTTAACGATGGGGAATATTATTTTGATGGACACTGGTGCCGCTTTTACCGGCTGCCTTTCGATAATGGACCTAGATACAAAAGAAGTTTGGCAATCGGATCCGGTGATGACTTTATATCCTTATGAGACCGGCCGAAATGAATTTACCTGGAATGAAATGCAAGAAGAAAAGAATACATAAGGCCATGAAGTTTAAACTGCTGCCGGCAGGGTTTATCTCTGCTGAACCGAACCGGCACAAAGGATATCGTAAGTAATTAATCTAACAGCCAGGCTGCCGCTTCTTCATCGGTGGTAAAAGTTTCTATTTGCAAATGGTGTTGGGCCAGTTGATAAAATTTTTCGAAAGAACTTTGGCCATAAGTACCCGGTGCCAGCACATGGGCAAAGTATAAAACACCTGATTTTTTAGCTTGAGGGGCCCATTGGCTGGCCAAAAACAAAGCGCCATCGTGCCAGGGGCCGATTAATTCTTGGTTACTGTTTAAGATAGCGGAGCACGGCTGCTCCTGTAACATAGTAAGCAACTGATTGGCGCCCAGCATTATCATTTCTATTGACTGAATACCAATCCAGTTAACGTGGATAAAAGAATTATTACCCTGCCGTTTCGCCTCGAAAAATATATCGCCATTTCCCTTTCGTAGTTCCTACTTATCCATTTAAGCAAAAAGTCGGGTGCTCGCCTGCGGGTTCATGCATCCGGACCTGAAAATTATTATTTATACAACGGCCAGTTCGGGTTGCAGAAATTCTTTAATAGCCGCAATGGTTTCGGCGGGAGCGCTTAAATTGGGGCAGTGTCCGGTTGCATTTAAAATTACCAGGTTGCTGTTAGCCAGGTTCTGATGCATGTAGTTACCTACTTCCAGCGGCGCTATCCGGTCTTCCTGGCATTGTAAAATTAACGAAGGCGTACGAAGCTTTTTCAGATCTGTGCGATTATCGGACAGGAACGTGAGATAGGCAAAATTCTTGGCAAATTCTTCGTGACTTTGGCAAAAACTGGTAGCGAGTTCTGCGCTTAGTTCCGGCTTTTCGGGGTTGCCCATTATTATGGGTGCAATAGCCCCGGCCCAGCCTAAATAATTATTATCTAAAGCCGCCAGTAACTCAAATATTTCTTTCCGATCAAAGCCGCCGGTGTAGCCAAGGTCGTTGATATAACGCGGTGACGGACCAATGAGTACCAATTTCTGAAATAGCTTGGGGGCCTGAATAGCGGCCAAAACGCCAATCATGGCGCTGACGGAGTGGCCTACCAGAATTACATCTTTCAGATCCAGGGTCTGGCAAATTTCCAGAATATCGTCGGCGTAGGCGTGTAAGGTGCCGTATTTTTTAGGCGTGTAACCCGAAACATCAGACTTTCCGAAACCAACATGATCGAAGAGAATGATTTTGTAATCGTCTTCAAAGGCAGGGGTTACAAAGCGCCACATATTCTGGTCGCAACCATAACCGTGGGCAAAAAGCAGCGGGGTTTGTCCTATACCGGTTACGGTTACATTGTTTCGTTTAAGTACATCCATTGGGCAGTAATAACCAGGTTAAAGAAGAAATAAATACGTGCAAGTATAAGCCAATAGTTGTAAAAACAATTTTGATATTTTACCGTATAGCCGGCTGCCTCTCAACTAATGCTGCCCGCAAGAATTTAATTTAGTCTAAAAGTACCTTAAGTGCTTCCGAAATAATTTCTCCTCGCCGGCAGGATAGCAATAATTAATTATTATTTACAACTAACTTTTAAGCAAAACAGGGTTTAAAGAGAACCGCTATTTACCCTAAATAGGATTTGCTTGGTCGCTTAACGGGAGCCTGAAAATCAATCTGATTTTATTAATACAGGCATAATTTTCCGGTGAAATTAACTTAACACAAAAGCATTCTCTTTGCGGAATAAAACCATGACTTACCTGTACAAAATGGCCTGAAAGTAGTTATATTCACCGAAATATTTAACCTTTTATGGGTTAGTTTTAATTTTTACCAAAGGTAAATTGCTTTACTATTTACAGGCGCTGTTTGGCCAGTTACAGCTGCTCCCAGAAATATGATTGCCTGGCGCACAAAGCTCATTTAGGTTTTCCGTATTCTCTAACGCACACATCCATGAAAAAAAAATTTTACCGTAGGGCAGTAGCACCACCTCTCGTTTTGTTTTCTGCTACGCTTTTCTGCTTTTCTGCTTTCGGCCAGGTGCCAGCCGGCACCAGTAACCAGGCAGCTTTTGTCAGCATGAGCAAACCGGTTGCCGCCGCCAGATTATTACCCGATGCTAAAGAAGAAATTGAAGTAACCGGCACCGTCCGGGACAAGCAAGGGCCATTACCCGGCGCCACCATTATTGTTAAAAATACCAGCCGCGGCACCACCGCCGACGTAAACGGCCGCTTCCGCATTATGGTAAACCGCAACGAAACCTTGGTTTTCTCGATGCTGGGCTACCAGAATGCGGAGCGCGTAGTAGATAATGCCGAAATAAATGTAGTGATGACCATGGACGCCAAACAATTATCGGAAGTGGTAGTGGTGGGCTACGGTTCTACTACCCAAAGCGATGTTACGGGTGCCATTAGCAGCGTAAAAAGCAGCGACTTTAACGCCGGCGTAAACAACGCGCCCGACCAGTTACTACAGGGTAAAGTAGCCGGCTTAAACGTAACCCGCAGTGGCGACCCCAATGCCAATGCTTCTATAATTTTAAGAGGACCGTCTACACTCCGGACCGGGGCCGCGCAGGAACCTTTTTATGTGATTGATGGCGTGCCGGGCGCGTCTATTCAGGTGGTAGCCCCGAACGACATTGTGTCGATTGATGTGTTGAAAGATGCTTCGGCGACGGCGATTTACGGTTCGCGGGCGGCCAACGGCGTAATTATTGTAACCACCCGCCGGGCCAAACAAGGCGAGCCGGTGCTGTCTTACAATGGTTACGCGGCCGTCGAGAATATTTCGAACCAGATTGATATGTTGTCAGGTGATGAACTCCGGGCCTTTTTAACGGCCAATAACAAAACCCCCGGCAAAGACGATGGCGTGAGCACCGACTGGCAAAAAGAAGTAAGCCGTACCGGAATCTCGCATAACCACAACCTTTCTTTAATGGCCAATACCGGCAAAACCAGTTACGATGCCAGCATTAATTACCTGAATAATGAGGGCATTATTAAAGGTTCGTCGCTGGACCGCCTCATTCTGCGGGGCAGGGTAGAGCAGCAGGCTTTTAAAGATAAACTGAAGCTCAGCATTTCTATCAGCAACAGTATTACCAACCAGAAAACCTTTCCGGTAGAGGTATTGAGCAACATGCTAAATTTTATGCCCACCTTAAATATTAAGGACGAAAACGGCGCTTACCGCGAAGATTATGTAAACGGCGTGTTGAACCCGGTTTCGCTGATTGATAATAACGAAAACGACGCCAAGATAAAGACTTTGCTGGCCAACGGTATAGCCGAACTGCAATTATTGCCTGGCTTAAAATATACCCTAAGCCTGGCTTCGCAGGATGAGCAGGTTAACCGGAATATTTACTACGGCCGCTTATCGGGTTTGGCGCAAAATGCCGGCGGAATAGCCACCCGGAATTCTTATTCCAACACCCGCAAAGTCCTAGAATCTTATTTTAACTACGATAAAACTTTCGACCGGCACAACTTAGGTTTACTGGCGGGTTACTCATGGCAGGAGGACCGCACCGGCGAGGGTTTCCAAACATCCGGCCGGGGCTTTACTTCCGATGTGCTTACTTATAATAATTTAGGCTTGTCGAGCCCGCCGCCCGGTTTTGTGTCCAACTACGGCAACACCACCATTCAAACTTTGCGGCTGATATCGTTTTACGGCCGGGTAAATTATTCTTTTAACGAGAAATATTTATTCCAGGCTTCGTTGCGGCAGGATGGTTCTTCGGCTTTTGGGGTAAATAACCGCTGGGGTTTGTTCCCGGCTTTTTCGGCGGGCTGGCGCTTAACCCAGGAAGAGTTTTTAAAAGGTTTAAACGTACTCAACGACCTCAAACTACGCGTGGGTTACGGTGTTACGGGTAACTCACTGGGCTTCGACCCCATGATTGCCACCACCCGCTACGGCTCTACCGGTTATTTTTACTACAATGGCCAGCTTACCAACTCTATCGGACCTACCCAAAACCAGAACCCGGATTTGAAATGGGAGCGTACGGCAATGACCAACATTGGTGTTGATTTTTCGGTGCTGAACGGCCGTTTGGGCGGAGCCATTGATGTTTACGACAAAAACACCTCTGATCTGATCTGGAACTATCCGGTATCTACCACCCAATATTTTGTAAATACCTTAATTGCGAACGTGGGCGAAATGAACAACCGCGGCGTGGAGTTACAACTGAATGCGGTGCCGATAGATAAAGCTAATTTTAGCTGGCGCACTTCGTTTAACCTGGCGCACAACAAAAACAAAATCGAAACTTTATCGAACGACAAATTCAGCCTGACCGAAATTAAAACGGCGCAACTGGGCGGCCAAGGGCAATCGGGAAATACCTCGCAAATTATACGGGAGGGCATGCCGCTGGGTACTTTTAATATCTGGCATTATCTGGGTAAAAACGACCAGGGTGTTTCGCAATACCAGAAAGCCGACGGCACCATTACCACGGCACCCTCTTCACTGGATTTTACCATTGCCGGCAACGCGCAACCCAAGCTGCTCTACGGCTGGAACAACAGCTTTAAGTACGGTAACTTTGATTTAAACTTTTTTATGCGCGGGGTTTACGGCAACAAAATCCTGAATGCAACCCTGGCTAACCTGAATAATCCGGCCGCGGCGCAAATCCGGAACGTACCCACCTTTACCCTGAACGAATCAACTAAAGATTTTAACGCTTACTTTATTTCGGACCGTTTCCTCGAAAGCGGCTCGTACCTGCGCATGGATAATGCCTCATTAGGTTACACTTTCGCTTCTGAGAAGAACACCTTTAAAAATTTAAGGGTGTATGTTACCGGTACCAACCTGTTTACCATAACCGATTACATGGGCATCGACCCCGAAATTTCGCTGGGCGGTATTGAGCCGGGTATTGATAACCGGAACTTCTATCCGAAAACCCGATCTTTCCTGTTGGGGGTAAATGTTAGTTTTTAATTTTTTAGCAGCACGCACATGAAAAAGAATATATTTATCAGCGCCGTTCTGTTTTTTACGGCTTTTTTACCCGCCTGTACCGATTTAGATGTAGACGTGGAGTCGGAGTTAACACCGGCCAATTTCCCCTCTACCCAGGACCAGTTTATTGCCGCTACCGGGCCCTTGTATTCCCAGCTTAGCTCTAACTACGCCATTAACTACTGGCGTTTGCAGGAGCTTTCGACGGATGCCGCTATTATTCCGGCCCGGGCCGGCAACTGGGACGACGGCGGGCAGTACCGCTTCCTGCACAAACATACCTGGAATGTCGATCATCCTACTGTGCGGGCCATCTGGGAGTGGGGCTTTGGGGGGATAAACACGGCTAACCGGGTTCTGCAAATATTCGAAGGGGCCGCCGAAAGCGCCACCCGCACCGAATCTATGGCCCAGGTAAGAACCATGCGGGCTTTGTATTATTATTTTATGATGGATACTTTCGGTAATGTGCCCATTATAAAAACCTTTGGTAATACCGATTTGCCGGCTACTGCCCCGCGGGCGCAAGTATTTGCTTTTATCGAAACCGAGTTGAAAGAATCGTTGCCCAACCTGAACGAGGCCACCGGGGCGCTTACCTACGGGCGGCCAAATAAATTTGTAGCCCTGGCCTTACTCACCAAATTGTACCTGAACGCCGAATATTACATTAGCAAACCCATGTACACCGAAGCCGTGGCTATGGCGGATCAAATATTGGCGAGCAACAAATATTCCTTAACCGCCGATTATTTCTCCATGTTTGCGCCGGATAATGGCCCCGGTATTCAGGAAACTATCTTTGCGGCCGTGTACGATGCCAACGTAATTAAAGGCAACCAGTTTACCCGGTACGCCATGCACTACGCTTTGCAGCAAAAATACCGTATTCCGTTTACGCCTAGTAGCAGCTTAATGACTTTGCCGGAATATTTTAACAAGTTTAATTTGACCAACGATATTCGTAACAACCAATGGTTATCGGGTAAGCAATACAATGTAGATGGTACGCCGGTAATCATTAAAACCACCAACGTGGGGCTCGACAAAGATTATAAAGGTCCTAACCCAACGGCGGCGGTAAACTGGCACCTCGAAATATTCCCGAACCTGATTCTGGAAAACGAAGCCTCGATGGATATTGGCAACGACCAGTTAAGCCAGGCTTATGGCGTGCGTTCTATTAAATTCGCTCCGGATCCAAATGCCGCCACCGACCGCCACCAGAACAACGACGTACCCATATTCCGGTTGGCTGATATTATGTTGATGAAAGCCGAAGCTATTTTACGGGGCGCTACCGCCACTACCGTGGGTGGTGAATTACAAACGCCAGTGGTGCTGGTAAATAAAATACGGACCCGGGTAAATGCGCCATTGGTTTCCAGTATTGATTTACCCGGCTTACTCGAAGAACGGGCCCGGGAGTTTGCCTGGGAAGGCTGGCGCCGCAACGACCTGATCCGGTTCGGGCAGTTTGAAAAACCTTATGGCTTTAAAACCGACAGCGACCCGAACAAACGGATTTATCCCATTCCGGCTACCGAGCGGTCACTTAACCCTAACTTAACCCAAAATCCGGGGTATTAAATATTAGATGCCAATGCTGGTTGGGTATAAAATATTTAATACAATTAGCGAAAGCTGATTTTTTTACTTGATAATCTAAAAAGTAAACCTCACCAGTCGCCAAGGCCGGTGAGGTTTTTCTTTTGGTATTGTTTATCTTTTGGGCTAAAAACCTTTAGTTAGAATAAAAAATTTTAGTTTCTAAAATGAAAACCTCTTTTAAAACCCAGGGCACGTTGGTTACCCTTAAAACTTTAGATTACCAGGTAGCGGTTTACCCGGGCATGTTTGTACTGCTGAACCAGAAATATTATACTGTGCGGCACGCCGTCCTGGATTTAGAAAAAGAAGAAGTACTGGTAGTAGTGGAGCGGAGTTTAACCGATCCAGCTTAAAAGGTTAAGCCTCCTGGAGTTCTCCGGCCGTTTTGTGCTGCAACCGGAAAAACATTTGTGAAATAGGAATCAGCATAATACCGGCAATGGCAAAAGCCACAAAAGAAACTTTTAAGTTAAAGGCATGCGCCAGGTAACCAATCAGGGGCGGACCCAGGAGCATGCCCACAATACCAAAAGTAGCAATTAAGGAAATGGCAATACCCGGCGAATACGTTTTAGAAGCACCGGCTAACGTATAAGTCATGGGAATAACGGCCGCGGTACCGAAGCCCACCAGCGAAAAGCCCACCAGGGCTGGCCAGAAGCTCGGAAACAGAATAGATAGCAGAATACCGGAAAAAATAAGTATAGCGCTCATGGTATATGTGGCCGGCATGCCCAACTTATTTATAATCCGATCCGAAACAAACCGGGAGAGCGCCATAAAGGCCATAAAAATTAAGTAGCCTAGTGTAAATACGTCTTCCTTAACTACCTGCTGGAAATAAATGCCGCTCCAGTCGAACATGCCCCCTTCGCAAATGGCCGCAAAAAATACCATCAGCCCTAAATACAGGATATAAGGATCGGGTTTGTTCAGCGATAGTTTATTGCCCGATGGCGATTTATCGTTGCGCAGTAAAAACCGGAAAGACAGCAAGGTAATAAAGATGGCCGCAGCCGATACCATTAATAAATGTGGTACAATCGGCACCCCAAAAGAAATGAGCAGGGTGGTAAACCCTACACCCATAATGCCACCAGTGCTCCAAAGCCCGTGAAATGAACCATTGATTTTTTTATCGTATTGCTTTTGCAGTGTAATGGCCTGGGTGTTAACGGCAATATTAAAAATGCGCACACTTAGTGAATACAGAAAAAGCGTAAATACCAGACCCATGGTGGTATTAGCCAAACCTATAAAAGCCAGGCAAATCGCACTGAGGGTAAAACCTATGGTTAAGGGTATGCGGGTATCGAGTTTACTCACCAACCAGCCCGACAAAGGCAAGCCAACCAAAGAACTAATAGGCATGGTTAAGAGCACCGAACCTAATTCTGCTTCATTCAGGCCCAGCGCCGATTTAATAGTTGGTATGCGGGAAGCCCAACTGGAAAAAGTAAAGCCCGATAATAAGAAGAATAAACTGAGCGCCAGGCGCTGTTTGGTAAGCTGCTGCATTATTTTAAAAAAGAGTGCAAATGTCTTAATTTATTTCGTTTCTCCTGCCCTTTAAACCTATTTCTTTGCCTTTTTCGCCACTACCCACCCAAAAGAAATCTCACCTGTAACCTGAAATAAAACAGACTAAGCCGGCAATACACCGGCCTCCGTAAATTGGAGCGGTACCGCCAGCAAGGCCCGGAACTGTTTGTAGCCAGCTTTGCCCGGGAAATACGCGTGCAGAAATAAGATGGGTTCTCCATTTAAGCCGTTTACTACCGAAGGATGGCCGGGTGCCCACCACGTTTTGGTAGACTGCAGAAACGGTTTTTGCATTTTCCGGTAAGGCCCTAGCGGCGAATCGGCCACCGCTACCCCAATCCCATACTGGTCCGTCGAAAAATCGTTGCCGGCGTAAAACAAATAATACTGGTGGTTTTGCCGGGTTACCCACATGCCTTCTACCAGGTGCGCTTCCCAGGCCAGATCGTTTTGAATAATTTTGGTGCGTTCTCCAACTAATCTGGTACCGTCAGCCGACAAAGGCTGGGCAAACATGGGCGTTTTCATAAACTGCATCACCTCCCGAATGGCCTCCTGAACCGGAGCAGGTTGCCTGGTTGCCAAAGCGGCCAGGTGGTCGTAAAATTGCGCGTAAACGGCTATCACCGCTTCAATTAATATTTGCTGAATTAAAAACCTTTCCATGGGTTCTAGCATTTTAGCCCAGGGCCAAAGGGTAATAATAAAAGAAGCGGTAAGCTGGTCTTCGGGGGTAGTAAAAAGCTCAGTTATTAATCCCGGATTTTCGTAAAGTAAATCGTTCAACCGGCCCGGCCACACATCGTTGTTGTCTTCTTTCCAGAAGAGATAAGCCTGTCCATCGTCCTGTACCAAAACATGCGGATCGATTACATTCCCGTTTAACACCGGTTCTGCTTCCGGAACAAAGGGCCCTTCGGGGCTTTCCGATTTAGCCAGGCCAATGCAAAGTTCGCGGGTATGCTTGTCGCGCGCCACAAAATATACCCGAAACTCATTTTGTACCAGGTGCATTTCGGGTGCCCAAAAGTCACTAATCAGTTCACCGTCGGCCGCCCAGGCGGGCTTTTTACCGGCCGGAAATACATAATTTACAAACTTCCAGTCAAGCAGATTGCGCGAGCGGAGAATCGGAAAAGAATCGGGCGCATCGTTCGAAGTAGCGAGCAAGTAATAACGGGGATCTTCTGCCGCACTTTTAGAATTAACCCGGAGCACCGCCGGATCGCCGTACCCGTAAAGCATGCCGGAATGCAAATTTTCTTGCAGCACTTCCTGGTAGTTTATTTTAAAAGTGGGTTTTAAGTTTTCTGCCCGGCGGTTTTGGGGTAGGCGCAAGCCAAAGTCGGTGGATAATCTTTCGAAAAAATCGAGGTAAACCTGGTGTTCCTTGCCCGATAATTTGTACCGGCAGGTCTTTTGGGCTTTGGTTTGCGGGGTCCGGACCGGTAACTTCGAAAGTATGATTATTAATATAGCCTTCTGTTGCTTCTCCTATAACTACGGTAAACTTAAAAGGAGCACCTAAAGGAGAATCCAGCGCAATTTTGTCGACGATGGTTGAATCTGATTTTACTTTCATTTGAATATTCTGCTCCATAGTGGTACACCCGTAACCCTTTACCATCCAGGTTAATTCGGCTGCATTAATCCGGAAGTCACTTATAATTAAAAACAGGTGTTTAGGTTTCAATAACTAACGCCGGTGATGTTAAAAATTACTTTATCCATGATTTCATATTTATCAATGAGTGCCGCTTTATTAATGGCTCCTCTATAAAAACAGGGTAAATCTTTTTTTTTCTAATTTTAATCTCTATTTTCGGGTACGTACACAATGGGGCGAGTCGGTTAAGGTAAACTAAAAGCGTTCTATTTAATGGAAGGAGAGCCATTTTTTACATCATCATTTGGCTAGTCTTAGTTTTCACTTTAATGAATTATAATAAAAAGAGGCTTGGTTTCCTTTAGGCTGTCAGAATAACCTTTAAAACTTTTTCATCAAGGTTTTACCGTGAGAGATTCCGGGAAAGTTGAGTTCCGTTTTATTTCCGGGTACGTGCCCGGTAATATTTATGCTTCAGACCAAAGCTACATTTGATAGGTCATGCATAAGATGAAGAAGTGGAGAGGTCCCTTCAGGTTTGGGTAGGCAAACCTAACTGTACCTGGAAAAAGATAGCAGTGAGCCTAGTTTTCGGTTTATTCCGGAAGAATTGGCTAGTGCATACCAGAATATGAACCATAAAAATGAATAATCTTAAATAATGCGCACCTAAATTTTTAATATATCTAACAAGTTAATTATGAAAAAATATTACCGAGAATTTCAGGTTTTTAAGCTACTCCTGCTGTTGCTGCTAGGTTTACCCGGGCAATTACTGGCGCAATCCACTACCATTTCCGGTACCGTCCGGTCTGCCACCGACCAGCAAATATTGCCCGGTGTAACGGTAGCGGTTAAAAATACCCAAATGGGCACCACCACCGACGAAAGAGGCCGCTACCAAATTCCGGAGGTTCCTAATAATGCAGTTCTGGTATTTTCTTTTGTGGGTTTTAAAAGCCTGGAGCGGCCGGTAGGCAGCAATACCACGTTGGATGTAACCCTGGAAGAAGATAATGCCCAACTGGAAGAGGTAGTGGTAGTGGGCTACGGTACGCAGAAGAAAAGAGAAGTGACGGGGGCGGTGGCTTCCATTAAATCCGAAGATATTACCAAAGTAGCTACCAACAGTTTTACCTCGGCCATTCAGGGTAAAGTGCCGGGCGTGTTCATCGCCCAAACCAGCGGTGCGCCGGGTGGTTCTGCTTCGGTCAGAATCCGGGGGGTAGGTACTACGGGGGGCAACGAACCTTTGTACGTAGTAGATGGCATGCCTTTGGGCGGCGGCAGTATGGGTATTAGTGGCAGTTCCGATCGAGTTGACGGCCTTTCGGTAATTAACCCGAACGATATCGAATCGATTGAGGTATTGAAGGACGCGGCCGCAGCGGCTATTTACGGTGCCCGGGCAGCTAACGGCGTAATATTAATTACTACCAAACGGGGTAAAGAAGGCCAGGCCAAAGTAAGTCTGGATGCTTATACCGGGGTGCAGCAACTCTGGAAAAAACCGGAATTTTTGAACGCTCAGGAATTTACCACCCTGGCCAACGAATTATATACCAATTCCGGTATGACGCCTAACCCCGAATGGGCCAATCCGGCTTCGTTTGGCGAAGGTACCAACTGGATTGACCAGGTTTTCCGGACAGCGCCCGTTCAGAATTACGATGTGAGCGTGAACGGCGGTACGCAAAAATTGAAAGGCGCTCTTTCGCTGGGCTACCGCGATCAGGAAGGTACCATTATGGAAACCTGGTACAAGCGCTACACTGGCCGGGCTTCGGCCGATTTACAAGCCAACGATAAACTTAGTTTTGGCAGCTCCTTGTCTTTTTCTTACTCCCAGGCCAAAGGTCAGCAAAACCAGGATCTACGGATAGGTATTTTTAACCTGGCGCAACAGTTTTATCCTACCCTGGGCCGCGAAGATGTGGTAAACGGTTCGTCGGCTTATTATACCACGCAGGGCGATAATCCGTACCTCCGCGCCAAATCAATCGATAACCAGGTAAATAATTTTCGGGTGTTTGGCAACGCCTTTGGGGTTTACGAAATTATTCCGGGTTTAAAATTCAGAAGCAGTGTAGGCCTGGATGTAAATAATAACCGTGCCAGCACCTGGGAACCCCGCGCCGAACGCGGCCATTACCGCAACCTGCAGGCTACCCTCGGCGAAACTTATACCCAGGGCTTAAACTGGTTACTCGAAAATACCCTTTCTTATACAAAAGTTTTCGGCGAACATTCGGTGTCGGCGGTGGTAGGCCAAACTGCCCAGAATAATAATAACAACTGGGTTTCCGTAACGGCCCGCGAGTATCAGAACGAGCAGATAAGGGTAATTAACAGCAGCAACGAAAACAACCGGCGGGCCAGCGGTACCGGCAGCGAATATACCCTGGCTTCTTACCTGGCACGGGTAAATTATGCATTCAAAGACCGGTATTTGCTTTCGGCCAGTATCCGCCGCGACGGTTCTTCTAATTTCGGGCCAAATAACAAATGGGGCAATTTCCCTTCGGTTTCAGCCGGCTGGAATATTACCGAAGAAAGCTTTATGCAGCAGCAAACGTTTATTAGTAACTTAAAAATAAGAGGAAGCTGGGGACGGCTTGGCAACGATGCCATTACGCCTTTTGGTTATTTAAGCACCATCCGCTTAGGTACGGTTAACGATAATTATGTGCTGGGGCTTAACCAAGGTTTGGTAATCGGGGCCACCATGTCTAAGCCGGGTAACCCGGATTTGAAATGGGAAACCAGCGAGCAAACCAATATCGGCATCGAGGCCTCTTTCCTGAATAACCGCATTTATTTAACTTCTGATTATTATATTAAAAATACGAAGGATATGTTAATCAGCCTGCCGGTTTCAATAGAGGCTGGTTTCCAGAGTGCGCCTTCTATTAACGGTGGTAAAGTGCAGAACAAAGGCCTGGAATTATTACTTGGTTATCAGAACGATATTGGCGCCTTTCATTTTGATGTAAGTGGTAACCTGGCTACTTTAAGAAACGAGGTGATGAGCTTAGGCGTAGGGCAGCCGATTACCGGGCCATCTGTTACGAATTATTTTACCGTAAATGCTACTTATACCGAGGTAGGGCAACCCATCGGGTATTTCCGGGGCTTTATCGTGGATGGTATTTACCAGACCAACGACGAGGTAAATAAAACCCTGCAACCCAATGCCGTAGCCGGCGATTTCAAATTCCGCGATATCAACGGCGACAATGTACTGTCGGATGCCGACCGCGTTAAGATTGGCAATCCGTGGCCAACCCTTATGTACGGCAGCAATATTGATATGTCTTACAAAGGCTTCGATCTAAATATTATGCTGCAAGGCGTGGCCGGCAACGATATTTTTCACGCCAACAAAAGGTCTGCCTATCCGCTTAAATACTTTGGTGGTACCGGCGTGGTAAACGGTTCTAAAAATGTTTTAAACCGCTGGACGCCTGGTAGCGGCCGGAACGATGTGCCCCGCCTGGCTTATACCGATTCGAACGGAAACTTTGGCAACAGTTCCTCTTTTTACGTGGAAGACGGCGATTATATGCGCATCCGGAACCTGACCCTGGGTTACCGCTTACCGGGAGACCTTATCCGCAAGACGGGTCTGGTTCAAAATGCCCGCATCTATGTAAATGCGCAGAACCTGTTCACCTTTACCAAATATTCCGGCTTCGACCCCGAAGTGGGCAGCACCAACCCCATGATGGCCGGTATCGACGATGGCGTTTATCCGCAGCCCAGAACCCTGATGGTGGGTGTTAATTTAAGTTTTTAAGCAGGTATTTATTTTAAATAAAACAGATATGAAAATATTAAGTATACGTTTGGCTTGTGCTTTTTTGCTGGCCACCACCGCCTCTTGCAGCGAAGACTTTTTAACCCTGCAGCCCAAAGACGTACTAACCGATGCTAACTTTTTCCTGACAGAGTCGGATGCCCAGGCCGCTTTAATTGGGGTGTATGATAACCTGCAGAAAGAGCCCACCTTTACCAACTTTGCCGATGCCGCCGAGATAGAATGGGCCATGAGCGGCGATATGTACGAAATGGACGGTTCGGCCGCCCGCATCGAGATTCACTCTTTAAATTTGCCGGCCAGCAATACCATTATTACCAATATGTACAGCGGTGCTTACCAGGGAATTGGGCGCGCTAATATGGTGATAAACCGGGTAAGCAAAATGGACCAACTGCCGGCCGACACCAAAAACTTAATTCTGGGACAGGCTAAGTTTTTACGCGGGTTGTTTTATTACCGGCTGGCAAATTATTTTGGCGGGGTGCCGCTGGTAATAGATGAGCTCAATGCCTCCTCCAAACTGGATATTCCCCGTGCTTCGGTAGAAGATACCTGGAAACAGATTGAGGCCGACTTGAAAGAGGCAGCGGCGGTTTTACCCGCCAACTGGACGAATAATGCCGATAAGGGCCGGGCCACCAAAACGGCCGCTTTGGGTTTTCTGGTAAAAGCCAGTTTGTGGCAGCAAAAGTGGGACGATGCCGCGAAATACAGCGAAGAAATAATGGCGACCAAGGTGCATGATTTGCTGCCTAATTACCGCGATGTATTCCGGGAATCGAACGAAAATAACAAGGAGATTTTATTTTCCACGCAGTTCCGGGCTTCGGTAGATGCCGAAGGAAACAACCTGGTAAAAAGAACCGCGCCACGGGGTGCCCCTTCGGAATTTACCGGCAGCGCTGCCTGGAGTAATTTCGTGCCGCAGCCCCAGTGGGTAAACGCTTTCGAAAAAGACCAAACCGGCAAAATAAAAGATCGTCGTTACTGGCAGGGTATTATTGGGCCCGGCGAAGCGCACCAGGATATGCCGAATTTTGTAATGCCGGTAAATGTGCCGGCTGGCTGGTCCCGGACCGGATTTATTGTTACCAAATATTGGGAAGCGCCCACTTTAAATAACGGCGGTGTAAATGCGCCTATTTTGCGTTTTGCCGAAGCTTTGCTAAATTATGCCGAAGCGCTGAACGAAACCGGCCGTTCGGAAGAAGCCATGCGCCAGGTAAACCGGGTGCGGGTACGGGCCGGCTTAACCGAAAAACCGCTGTCGCTGACTAAAGCAGAAGTATTGGATGCTATTTTTTACGAGCGGCGGATGGAATTTATCTGGGAACCCACCGGGGCATTCTCGGATCTGAACCGTCGCGGCCGGTTTATTGATTTTATCCGGAACAACCGCGCTAACTTTAGCCAACTGGGAGTAGATAAAAAGCCCTGGCTCGCTACCACCCCCATCCGTCTGCCTATTCCGCGCGAAGCCTGGAACCGCAATAAATCGTTGGAGCAAAACCCGCATTATACTTTCTAAATATTTAAAACAGCACGAAGGTGGTCCGAAATAGTAAAATAAATTTGCTGCTTTTTTTATCGGTCATATTTTTACTGGAAGGGTCGCTGGTAATGGCCCAGGGAAGAAAAAAACCGCAGCAAGAATATTTAAAAGATATTCTGCAAATTAACGTGGCCCAGGACCACCGTCATGCCATTAGCCGGCGAATAACCGTCCAGGATAGTACCTGGCTCGACTGGCTGCACCGCACCGGCGAATTGCCGCCGGATTTTGATAAAATGCCCTCCCGGCCTTTTTTACCCGAACCCTTAACTATCCTGAAAAACGGTAAAGATTATCCGGTGAAAACGCCGGCCGAATGGCAGGAAAAACGGGAATGGATAAAAGAGCAATTCCAATATTGGATTTCGGGTAAGGTGCCACCGGCCCCGGATAACCTGCAAGTAAAGGTACTGTCGGATAAAAAGGAAGGCACGGTGCGGATACAAACCATTCTGCTGCGTTTCGGCCCCGACCACAAAGCCCAAATGACCCTGGAACTGATGATTCTGGAAGGTACCGGGCCGTTGCCGGTTTTTATGACCCAATGGACCCACCGGAACTGGGCGCAGTTAGCGGTAAGAAGAGGTTATATTGGTTGTGTGTATGCCGCGGCCGATTCGAAAGACGATACCCAGGCTTACCAGCAACTTTACCCCGGCTATGATTTTACCGCTTTGATGCGCCGCGCCTGGGGGGCCTCCCGTGTGGTAGATTATTTATTAACCCGTCCGGAAGTAAATAAAAACCAGATTGCCATCACCGGGCATTCCCGCAACGGCAAACAATCGCTTTGGGCTGCGGCTTTCGATGACCGCATTGCGGCGGTAATTACCAGCAGCTGCGGCACCGGGGGCATTACGCCTTTCCGTTACAGCGACCCCCAGTATTGCAACCAAACCATCGATGATATCTGCTCGAACGCCGCCCATTGGTTCCATCCGCGCCTGCGCTTTTTCTTTGGCCGTGAAGACAAATTGCCCATCGACCAGAATTTATTATTAGCCCTGATTGCGCCCCGGGCGCTGTTAATGCATTATTCTATTGTAGAAAGGCAGCTGAATCCCTGGGCCAACGAGCAAACGTACCAGTCGGTAAAAAAGGTTTATGGGTTTTTAGGAGCGGAAGAAAAGATTGGCGTACTAACCCGCATGGGAGAACACGCCGTAGCTACCCGCGATGTAGAAAAAACCATTGATTACCTGGATATTCAGTTTAAAAGAAGCCGGCAGCCCTGGGTAAATAACTTATATTATAATTACACTTTCGAGGACTGGCAAAAGAACAACGGCCACTTAGTAACCGCCAAACCCAGCCCGGTTGTATTGCAGAAAAAATATGCCGATACAACTGCTTATCAAGCGCAACGAAAAGAAATTCTGAACCGGTTAAACTGGTTGCTTGGGCCGGAACCAAGCGGGGTAAAACCAGCCGAAGTTGCCCCCACCGATTTATCGCGGGTAGATTGGATTGACGGCATTACAGGCCGGCCCAAGGTATCCGGAGCAAAAGTGGTGCATATCGGGCCCTACACGGCTATCGGCGATCATTTGAGTGGCATGTTATATCTTCCGGAAAAAGCGGCTAATGGGCAACCGAACCAGCCTACTGGTAAAGTGCCGGTGGTTATATATTTGCACCAATATGCTTACGCGCATGGCTTTGCTTTTGGGTATGATAAAGAACGGGGCAACGGCAATAGTAAATTATTTCAGGACCTGATTAATCGGGGCATTGCCGTGTTTGCCATGGATATGTTCGGTTTCGGCACCCGCAACCAGGAGGCACCCTATTTTTACCAGCGGTTCCCGGCCTGGTCGAAAATGGGGAAAATGGTGAGCGATGTAAAAGCTTGCGTAGATGCCCTGGAAACTTTTGCTACGATTGATAAAAGTAAAATATTTTTGTTAGGCAACACCATTGGTGGCAGTGTGGCCATTATGGCCGCGGCCCAGGACTCCCGCATTGCCGGCGTAGCCGCCGTAGCTGCTTTTTCGCCCTGGCGGAAGAGTAATGCGCAATACGAAAGCCTCCGTAATTATTCGCACCTGCACGGCTTTATGCCCCGGTTAGGCTTTTACGCCGGACAGCCGGCTACCGCACCCGTTGATTTTGCCGAAATAATGTCCTGTATTGCCCCGCGACCGCTGCTCCTGATTTCTCCCGAACTGGACAGGCACGCCGATTTAGCCGCGGTTAAACAATCTGTTCAGGCAGTAGCCGGCGTTTACCGGTTATACAACCAGCCGCAACACTTACAATTGCAAACACCCCGCGAAATCAACCGCCTCACCACCGCCATGCACCCATATATTACCGCCTTTTTCAAAAGTATCTCCTCTAAACCGGTACCAGGTACCAGCGAAGGAGCCGGCAGGTAAGAAGTCACTTTGTGCCTTTTGATGCCCTGTTAAGATTGCTGTAAAGGCGGTTGCTTGCGTATATAGACCCACGTGATTCAACTAAAATAAATTACGTTAACATGCGCTTGCATCTAGTTAAGTCTGGCATAGGTTTCCTGCCGGATTTACAACCCTCTTCATTTTTATCGCAACTCCTTTGAAAGGCAGTAAAGGCGAGATCGTATAAATATTAAGACAAACCATTTATTTATTTGCGCTTT
>NZ_BJYS01000057.1 GCF_007991635.1 Adhaeribacter aerolatus
ATTTACACCTAAGATGAAGTGAAGAAAATAGCTGTTTTTATATTGTTGTGTTTAAGCATACCTTCTTTGGGGCTGGCTCAAATTACCCCTGACAGCCTCAAAGCACAACAACTAAGGGAAATTGAGGTTACAGGGCAAAAGCCCACCATCCAGCGCTTAGCTAAGGAAAAAGATACGTTTATTTTTGCCGGCAAGAAAACCGAAGTTATTCAGCTGGAGAACCTCAACGCCAACATTACGGAGAAAACACCCCGTCAGCTGTTTGCCAAAGTACCGGGTGTTTTCGTCTACGACATGGATGGCTCGGGTAACCAGGTCAATATTGCTACCCGCGGCCTGGACCCGCACCGGGGCTGGGAGTTTAATATCCGCAAAAACGGCATCATCACCAACTCCGATATGTACGGCTACCCCGCCTCCCATTACAGCATGCCGATGGAAGCGGTGCAAAGGATAGAAATCGTCCGCGGCACGGGCTCGTTGCAGTACGGCGCGCAGTTTGGTGGCATGCTCAATTACGTTTCCAAGCAACCAGATTCTACCAAGGCTATTGGCCTGGAAAGCATTGCGGCCGCCGGTTCCTTTGGCCTGTTAAGTACTTATAATGCCATCAGCGGCACCGTTGGTAAGCTAAGTTATTATGCTTATTACAGTAAGCGCATCTCGGACGGTTACCGGGATAACAGCCAGACGGATTATGATGCCCAGGGCGTTATTCTGCGGTACCAACCCACCAAGGCCCTGCGGGTTTCAGCGGAGTTAGCCCGCTCTAACTATATCTACCAGATTCCGGGGCCTTTAACCGATAGCATGTTCCGGGCTAATCCCCGGATGGCCACCCGGAGCCGGAATTATTTCAATCCCGATATCTATGTTCCTTCCCTTACAGTAGACTATCAATTTTCAGACCGCACCCAGTTGCAGTGGACCACCTCCGCCGTGCTGGGAAACCGCAACAGCGTGCAGTTTGATAAACCGGCTAACGTAGTCGATACAATTGACCCGCAAACCCTGACTTATGCTCCCCGGCAGGTAGATATTGACCAGTTTCATAGTTATACTGCCGAACTTCGATTACGGCACCGCTACCAGCTAGGAACCCTGCCGGCGACTTTAGTTACAGGCCTACAGCTGATGCGTAACAACTTACATCGCTCTCAATTAGGCAAAGGTACTACGGGTACCGACTTTGATTTAACTTTAAGTCAACCAGGTTGGGGAAGAGACCTTAATTTCAACACAAAAAATATTGCCTTCTTTGCTGAGAACAGGCTGCTGTTAAGTCCTAAGTTTTCCCTAAGTCCCGGTCTCCGGCTGGAAAGTGGGCAATCTGATATGAGTGGCCAAATTACGTATTATCAAGCGCAGCAGCTGCCCAATACCATCAAGCACCGTTTCCCACTACTGGGTATCAATGCCGATTATGAGTGGCGGACCGGGCATAATTTCTACGCCGGCTTTTCCCAGGCTTACCGGCCCGTTATCTTCAAAGATATTATTCCGGCTTCCACTTTCGAGCGGGCGGATAAAAACTTGAAAGATGCTACCGGTTATAACCTGGAGGCGGGTTATCGGGGGCACCTGGCTTCCTTTACTTGGGACATCAGTTTGTTCCAATTACGTTACAATAACCGGCTGGGAAGTTTAATGCAAACAGATGAAGCCGGTGAATTTTATCTGCTCCGTACCAATACGGGTAACTCCTTAACCCGAGGGCTGGAGTTCTTCACCGAGTACCAGCAGGCGCTTGCCCCGGACTGGCATTTTTCCGCCTTTACTTCTACTTCCCTGATGGAGGCGCGGTATCTCCAGGCACAGGTACGGCAAGGCAACGAGAATAGGTCGATTAAGGGCAACCAGGTGGAAGCGGTGCCGCGGGTAATCAGCCGCAATGGCATGACTATTCGGCACCAGCCGTTCAGCCTTTCTTTGCTTTACAGCTATACCGCCAAGAGTTATGCCGACCCGCTGAATACGGTAACTCCCTCGGCTAACGGGGCAGTTGGGCTGGTGCCGGCTTATGGCATTCTGGATGTGAATGCGGCTGTTCGGATTTCCCGGCAGATTCAGCTCAAGGTTAACCTGAATAATGTCTTTAACACTTCTTACTTCACCAAGCGCCCCAGCTTTTATCCGGGCCCTGGTATTTGGCCTTCGGATGGCAGAAGCTTTAATGCCTCGATTGGTATCAAAATTTAAGAACCAAAAATCGGTTAATTGATTAGCTGCCAATAACGCAAATAGGTCTATAAGTGCCTTTATGTTCAACAAGTAAGGAAATCAAGAATCAAGTCGGTAGGGAATACCTGAAGCAACCAGAAGAGCGTGTAGAACTGGCCTTTAGGACCTTCACTAAAGGATTTATAAATGAGAAAGCCCTGCAAGCAGCATAAAGCAAAGGGGAAAAATATTTCCGTAGACAGGGTCTCATATAATCCAATTCTAATAGCAGGGCGCTTACAATATTAACGCTAACTAGCGTCCGCCCCGTCTGTTTATTCTCGAAAGCAGAAATCGAACCCCCATAATGACAAGCGGGACAAAGAGGGCTAACAGCGAAGCCGCTCTTTTGACGGATGTTACATAGGGGAGAATCCCTGCCAAGAGATGCATGCGTTGTGGATAGTTGTTCAAGAGAACCAAAACCGCAACATTCTCGGCAAAGTCAAATATCACATAAGTAAACGGTAAAGAAATTAGTAAGACCCGGAGGGAACGGTTGAGTTGAAGTGATGTTACCGCACGGAGCATTAGCACAAAAAGAAAAGGCAGCACGCTCAGGGGTAAGAGAATGTCAACAGTAAGGTTTCTAAAGGCATAACTCTTGCGTCCCTCTTCTTCATAATCCGAAAGGCGCTGGTAAGTTGCCTCTACTGTAAAAGAAGGAACTTGATCGAGCAAAATTCCACCGTTGCTCAATTCCAGGAAGCGCGGTACACTTCCAGGAAAATCAAGGAAATGGATGGCGAACACGACCAGAAAGGCCCAAGCAGTAGCAAACGCAAGTGTGCTGTTCTTTGTCATCCGTGTTCTACTCAATGTCTTGTCAGCACCATAGTAATTTATTTAAATTTAAAATAACCTTTAATTCTAATACGCTCCTGTTCTTGTATCAGCTAAACTTACAATTAAGGAACAGGGCTATGATGCACTTTAGCCTTCGCGTTGGTTCCTTTTAATTTTAGCTCCTAAATTAAAAAGTTACTCCATAACTTATGTAACCACCATGGACAAAGCTATTATTTATTTCCCTAAAAAACGGAGACTTCGTGCAAGCCAGGTTTTTCCGGGCGGGTACGAAGGCGATTTCAGAGCAGGAGCAAGCCAACACAATTGCGTGGCAGGGCACGAAACCTATATTTGATTTTACGATTTTAAGGTAAAACTGTAGCGACAATCTTCCCTTCTGATTCCCAAACACTTAATACTTTTTGATTGGCTAAGGTTGTTAACCGTGGATAGATACCGGCACCAATTATTTGGGTACTTAATTGATTGGGGGTAAGGGCCATAATATTATCGCCTTGTTGCCAAACCAGGTAATTTCCTTTGCTTGTTTTGGTTAAACTGCTCGCCCGTCCTTCTCCCATTTTTTGTTCCATGCCCCCCGGCTCCGCGTAGTAAATAGTGTTCTCGCGCCGCCAGGTAGTGCCCACTTTACCCTTGGCATCCAAGGCAATGGCGCCACCGTCCATGGGGCAGCCTTTCAGGTTCCAGGTGCCCTTTCCTAACTTTTGCGCCGGGCTGAAACTTTTGCCGCTATCTTTGGAATGCGCTAAATACATATCGCGGTTACCGCCTAACTCATTGCGGAACATCACATAAACATTGCCTTTCTGGTCGGCCGTAATAGAAGGACGGCAGCAAGGGCACACCCGTCCTTCCGGGGATTTGTAAACTAACGTGCTCTTCGACCAGGTTTTACCACCATCCGGAGAAGTAGCACTGAATATATTGTTTTTCTTATCCAGGCGCATATCTAGCCAAGTGGCATACACGGTATTGTCTTTACCCGGCGCTAAGGCCACAAACCCTTCTTTAGCCGTGGTATCACCTTTTAGAATATTAACCGGTTCTCCCCATTTCGTTTCCCCGTTTTTCAGGCGGTATGCCATTATTTTACCGGTATGCGCTGCCGCTGCAATTACCGTATAATCTTTGGTCGTAGTAATCTGGGGCCCCCTCGTCATGCCTAAGGCCAGTTTATCTTGGGTGGCGATGCGTTGCGGCTTTACAAAGTATTTGCCTTCATCTTTGGAATAGGTATAGAATATTTCTTTATCCTGGCCAAAAACCACTTTGATGTTATTGGCTTTATCAACCGCCATCGTGGGTTGCTTGCCAAAAGTGCTAATGGTCGTAATAGCTATTAGGTAATCCTTTTTCAGCTTAAACCCGGAATACAACGCCGTTATGAAAAGAAGAGTACCCAGTAGAATAATAGAATAGCGCATAGCAGTTATAATAATTTAATCCTTTAAGATAAGTAGTTACCAGGAATAATTAAACAATTGGAAAAATAAAGAATTAAGTAAAGTGCAAAATCTTATTACTCTTTCTTTAAATTCTGTAACATGACCGGCTTTCCGGCAGATTATCTTTGTCGTATTATTTCATACAAAATTGTATTTATGAAAAGTGATATAGCTATTCCAACCGCTCCTTTAAAAACAGCGGATACCACAACTGCCCAGGTTTCGATGCCGGTTACCGGTATGACCTGCGCCGCTTGTGCGGTAAGTGTTGAATCGATGGTAGCCAACACCCCAGGTGTTGCACAGGCGAACGTAAACTTTGCGACCCAGACTTTACAGGTTACTTATAATCCAAAACAGGTTAAAGTAACCGATATGCAAAAGGCTTTGCAGTCCGTGGGCTATGACTTGATTATTGATACCGAAAATGCCCAGGAAATCCAGGAACAAACCCAGCAATCCCAATACCAGGCCTTAAAGAAGAAAACCTTGTTGGCCGGGCTGCTTACCTTACCCGTGGTTGTCATTGGCATGTTCTTGATGGATTTGCCCTACGGTAACTGGATAATGATGGCTTTAAGTGCACCGGTACTGTTCTATTTCGGTCGTAACTTTTTTGTCAATGCTTTCCGGCAAGCCCGGCATGGCAAAGCCAACATGGATACCTTGGTGGCCCTAAGCACCGGTACCGCTTTTGCTTTTAGCGTTTTTAATACCCTTTATCCGGCGTTTTGGCACGCGCGCGGCTTGCATCCCCACGTTTATTTTGAAGCTTCGGCCGTGGTGATTGTTTTTATATTACTAGGCAGGTTGCTGGAGGAACGGGCGAAATCCAATACTTCCTCGGCCATTAAAAAGCTCATTGGTTTGCAGCCGAAAACCGTTTGGCTCGTGGAGGGCGACACCGAGCGGGAAGTGCCGGTTTCCACTATCCAAAAAGGTAACATTTTATTAGTGCGGGCCGGCGAAAAAGTGCCGGTAGACGGAGAGGTGTCTTTTGGATCCTCTTTTGTGGATGAAAGCATGATTAGCGGCGAGCCGGTTCCCGTTGCAAAACAAGCGGGCGATAAAGTGTTCGCTGGTACCATCAATCAAAAAGGCAGCTTTCGGTTTGTTGCGGAAAAAGTGGGCAGTGAAACGTTACTGGCACAAATTATTAAGTTGGTGCAGGATGCCCAGGGTTCCAAAGCTCCCGTGCAGAAACTAGTCGATAAGATTGCCGGTATTTTTGTGCCAATTGTATTTGTACTGGCGCTTATAAGCTTAACTACCTGGATAATTTTAGGGGGCGACAATGGTCTGACCCAAGGGTTATTAGCTTTTGTTACCGTGCTGGTAATCGCTTGCCCCTGTGCGTTAGGTTTGGCTACTCCCACCGCGATTATGGTAGGCGTAGGTAAAGGCGCAGAACAAGGCATTTTAATTAAAGACGCGGAAAGTTTAGAGCAGGCGTATCGCCTAAACGCCCTGATTTTAGATAAGACTGGTACCATTACCGAAGGAAAACCGGTGGTAACCGAATTAGTCTGGTCAGAGGAGGATCGCCTGCGGCAAATGGAGCTAAGTTCGGTATTGCTTTCCATTGAGCAGCAATCCGAACACCCATTGGCGGAGGCAGTTGTACGGTATTTACGGGACCAGGTAGGTTCATCGGTTGTGTTAGACAGCTTTGAGAGCGTAACGGGTAATGGCGTAAAAGCAAGCTGGCAAGGCCATCTTTACCAAATTGGCAGCCCTAAATATATCAAGGCCCAAGGGATTTCTCTATCTGATGAGCTTTCCAGTTTAGCAGATACCTGGGCAGCGGCCGCTAATACCGTTATTTATTTTGCTGAAGAAGGAAAGGCTATTGCCGTTCTGGCCATTGCCGATAAAGTTAAAGACACATCCGCCAAAGCAGTGCAAGCCCTGCAGCAACAGGGTATTGAGGTTTACATGCTCACGGGTGATAATGCCCGGACCGCAGCTTCGGTGGCACAGCAAGTTGGCATAAAGCATTTTCAGGCAGAGGTAATGCCGGGTGACAAAGCAGATTTTGTGAAAAAGCTCCAGGGCCAAGGCAAAGTGGTCGGGATGGTGGGCGACGGTATTAATGATTCCCAGGCACTGGCCCAAGCAAATGTTAGTATTGCCATGGGTAAAGGTTCGGATATTGCGATTGATGTAGCAAAAATGACTTTGATTACCTCCGATTTGCAATTGCTGCCAAAGGCGCTGAAACTATCCCGTTTAACGGTAAATGCCATTCGGCAAAACTTATTCTGGGCTTTTATTTATAACCTCATTGGCATTCCGATTGCCGCCGGCGTGCTCTACCCGGTCTACGGATTTTTATTGGACCCAATGATTGCCGGAGCGGCGATGGCGCTGAGTTCGGTATCGGTGGTAGCTAATAGCTTGCGCTTAAAAGCCAAAAAGCTTTAATGACAAAAGGGAAGAAAGATTGTATTTACCTGGTACTATCGTTGAACAGACTGCCGCGAAAGAGCCTTCTTCAAAGCGCGGTTAAAGAGGTAATATAAACCGAAAACGGATATGGCGATGAGGGCGATGACAAGTAGTTTCCCGCTGGTACCCGTATCAGAATCTTGCAGTAAGAGGATAATATCCTGAGCTTGGGTACCGAGCCAAAAGAAAAATAAAGTGCGGGGTAACATCCCTACAATACTGGCCAATAAAAATTTACGCTTGTTTACCTTCATCATGGCCAGGATAAAAGTCATTAAAGCAAAAGGCAGGACCGGAGATATACGGGTTAATATAATTAAGCTCCAGCTTTGGTGTTTAAGTTCTTCCATTACCGCAGCCGCTTTTTCGAAGTGGTTAACAAACTTAAGTAGTTTGCCCTGGTCAATTATTTGGGCTAATTGGTACCCGATTAAGGAAGCCAGGGCATACGATATCACTACGCCCGGAAAACCGGCCCAGCCCAAGTAAAAACCGGTAAGTAAAGCAATAAAGGTGGTAGGAGTCAAGGCAAAAGCCATGGTTAAAGAAACAACCAGGAAATAAAGTATAATTTGGCTTACGGTTAAATTTAGAAGCAAGTCCTGGTATTTATATAGTAAAACAGCTAAGGTTGAACTAACCGAAACCGGCACAATTACCAGCAGCGCCATGGAAATAAAGCTCCCTAAATTTTTTTGAAAAAGCTGTTTAAGCATATTTTTGCTATTAAAATCGAGGGTTGAATTAATTGTTTAATCGGCTTTTATTACGAACTACTTTCGTTCATATTAATCTCGCCAGGTAAGTCCAGGTGGCATCCTTTTTAATCATCCTTTAAGTTAGCAGGTAGCCGCTGGAACGCGGAAAGGATAAGCGAAGACAGGAAAACTGATTTAGGCCAGGGTAATCGTTTGGTCAGCATAAACATCCTGAACCAGGTTAAGCAGGTTGATGCCTTCTTTTAGGGGTCTTTGAAACGCTCTTCGGCCTAATATTAAACCCATGCCACCAGCGCGTTTATTGATTACCGCCGTCCGTACCGATTGCTGTAAATCGGTATCTCCTTGCGATTCCCCACCAGAATTTATTAATCCGGCCCGGCCCATATAACAATTTAAAACCTGGTAGCGGCATAAGTCAATCGGGTGATCCGTAGCTAATTTATTATACATGTCCGGGTGCCATTTAGAAAAGTTGATGGCCTGAAAGCCACCGTTATTCTCCGGCATTTTCTGCTTGATGATATCGGCCTGAATGGTAACGCCCAAGTGATTCGCCTGACCGGTTAGGTCGGCAGCTACGTGATAGTCTTTATCATTTGTCTTAAAAGCGGCATTCCGGGTGTAGCACCACAAAATAGTAGCCATGCCCAACTGGTGCGCCCTTTCAAAAGCTTCCGCAACTTCTATCAACTGGCGGTTTGATTCTTCGGAGCCAAAATAAATGGTGGCCCCCACGGCCACTGCCCCCATGTTCCAGGCTTCTTCTACCGAACCAAACATAATCTGGTTGTGCTTGGTGGGGTAAGTAAGGAGTTCGTTATGGTTTATTTTTACCACAAAGGGAATCTTGTGGGCGTACTTGCGGGCCACCATTCCTAAATTTCCGAAGGTCGTAGCTACGGCATTGCACCCTCCTTCTATAGCCAGTTTAATAATATTTTCCGGGTCAAAATAAATGGGGTTGGGGGCGAAGGAAAAACCAGCCGTATGTTCAATATCCTGGTCGATGGGCAAAATGGACAAATAGCCGGTTCCAGCTAAGCGGCCGTGGTTGAACAAGGTGGCCAGGCTGCGAAGGACGGGTATGCTGCGGTTGGTTTGTAAAAAGACCCGGTCTATAAAATCCGGTCCGGGTACCTGCAGCAAGTCTTTGGTCACGGTAGACGAAGTATATTGAAGTAAGTCTTCGGCATCCGTACCTAATATATCCATTATTTTCTGTTGTGGCATAACTCAATGGTTTAGTGATTCTAATTTAAAAGAATGAACCGCAATGCCCGGTTCTTTAACGCCCTTTTAGCTAGACAGCAGCTTTTAGCTTCTGGGCCATTTCCGGGGTGAGTGATTCGGCATATACCCCATACGCATCTACTAATATGCCTTTCAAATCCGGGGGAGAGGATACCGCATAAATAACCGAACTGTCATCGGGGTTACTCTGGCCTTCAAACCGGTAGGTTTCGTCTACGGTGAACTGTTCGGGCCTTAATTCCAGGTTTAGACGCGGACAAGCCAGGCAAAACGGCTTTAAGTTGAAATCTTCGGTATACCCCCGATGCTTTAAATCGTCAATGGCCTCCGAAAGGCTGTCATAGCTGTGTCTTTCCATAGTATTTATCATTTTTAGGTCTGGTTTAATGCTTCATCTGGGTCTTTAGTAATTGGGCATTAATCGCCACGATTACAGTACTTAAACTCATCAAAACGGCCCCAATGGCCGGCGACACCATGATACCTTGCTGATACAAAACACCCGCTGCCAAGGGTAGCGCAATGACGTTATAACCCGTTGCCCAAATAATATTTTGAATCATCTTCCGGTAGGTAGCTTTCCCAAACAGCACCAAAGAGGCAATGTCCTGTGGATTGCTATTAACCAGGATGATGTCCGCTGTTTCTGCTGCTACATCGGTGCCGGAGCCTACGGCAATGCCTACATCGGCCTGGGCCAGGGCCGGTGCATCGTTTACCCCATCTCCGGTCATGGCCACAAATTCTCCTTTGGCTTGCAGCTCTTTAATTTTTTCTTGCTTTTCGTGGGGCAATACATTCGCCAGAAAACCATCCATTTTTAAAGCCTCGCTCACACTTTTGGCCACCCGGTCATTATCGCCAGTGAGCAATAGGTTTTTAATGCCGTTCTCCTTTAATATCCGGATAGCCTCCGCCGATTCAGGCCGGATTTGGTCTTTTAGACTGATGAAGCCAACCACTTTATCCTGCACTAGGATGTAAACCACCGTTTCTACGCCATCTTCGGCGTTGCTGGCCGGCACCTGAATACCAAATTCTTGCATATAATTAGGGCCTACGACCTTGACCGATTTTCCTTCTACGATGCCTTCCAACCCTTTTCCGGGCAAATAATTAAACTGATCCGAAGCAGGAACCACAATCTTTTGCTCCTTTGCCTTTTTCAAAACTCCCTGCGAAATATAGTGCTCGGAATTCTGTTCCACGCCGGCCGCTAAGCGCAGCAGTTCTTGCTCAGCGTATTCCGTAGCAAAGGAAACCACTCGGGCTACTTCGTGGGAGCCTTGCGTTAAAGTGCCGGTTTTGTCGAAAATAATGGTGGTAATTTTACGGGAATTTTCGAAAGCGGTACGGTTCCGGATTAATAAGCCATTGTTGGCCGAAATAGCCGTGGAAATAGCCACCACCAGCGGCACGGCCAAACCCAGGGCATGAGGACAAGAAATCACCATTACTGTTACCATGCGTTCCAGCGCAAAAGAAAGTTCAGCTCCCACGGCCAGCCACACGGCGAAGGTACCAAAGCCGGCAAAAAGGGCAATGTAGGTCAGCCAGCGGGCCGCTTTATCGGCCAGGTTTTGCGTTTCGGATTTGGTTTTCTGCGCTTCCTGCACCAGGTTAATCACTTTATTTAAATAACTCTCCGCGCCTGTGTTCTGTACCGTAACTTTTAAAGAACCATTGCCATTGATGGAGCCACCAATAACCTTGTCATCTTTGGATTTTTGAACCGGTTTGCTTTCCCCCGTCAGCATGCTTTCGTTCAGGTAACTTTCCCCTTCCACAATCAGCCCGTCAGCCGGTACTTTTTCCCCCGGCTTAACTAAAATAAGGTCACCCTTTTGTAGGGCATCAATGCGGACATTCACCGTTTCCGGCCCCCGTATCAAGTGGGCTTCGGAAGGCATCATGCTTACTAGCAGCTCCAAAGCGCGCGAAGCCCCCATCACCGACTTCATTTCAATCCAATGGCCTAATAACATAATGACAATCAAAGTGGCCAGCTCCCAGAAGAAGTCCATGCCTTCTAAGCCAAAAACAATAGCCGTACTGTACACATAAGCCACGGTAATGGCAATCGCAATCAAGGTCATCATCCCCGGCGAGCCTTTCTTCAGCTCATCTTTTAGGCCGGTTAAAAAGGGCCAGCCGCCGTAGAAAAATATTATAGTAGAAAGCACCAAGGAGATATACATGTTATAAGGTATATTCAGCTGGTAGCCCAGAATTTGCTGCACCATCGGACTAATAATAATAACCGGCAGGGATAGTAGCAGCGAAATCCAGAATCTTTTCCGGAAATCATCAATCATCATGGCATGATGGTCGTGGCCGTGTTCCCCGTGCCCTGGAGCAGTATTGCCCTCCTGGGGCATGGCGTGATTATGAGCGTGAACAGTTTTCTGGGCCAGATGCCCTTGCGTACTTTCCTGTAGGTCTTTGGCCTTGGCCTGCGAATTAGAGGAATGGTGATGATGGGAATGGTCCATGGTATAATTATTAAGTTTATTAAAAGCGGATTAAAACAGAAAAGGATAACCTTTTTAGATTATCCTTTTTAGAAGTGGTCTTTTAGGAGAGCGGCTCGATTTTAAAGCCAGCCTTCTCAATGGCTTCTATTACTTCTTCCTCGTTGACGGCACTGCCTTCCACGGTTAATATTTTATCTGGATTATTCGTATCTACCTGCCATTTTTCAATGCTCTTCTCCTGGTTCAGAAAGGGCGTTACCGTAGCTACACAACCGCCACATTTAATGTTGGTTTTGAATTTTAAAGTTTCCATAATTAATAATATTCATTTAGTTGTCCATTAGAATCCGCTGAACTAGATTTTAACCTATGCGTTTTCTTTTCTTTAACAAAGATACCGGGTAGGCGAAGGGAATATGTGATATAATTCGGATAAAGTGTTATATGATTTTGCTTATAGCCTGCGCGATATAAAAACGCCTCTGCCAGTAAGACAGAGACGCTTTAACCAAACAAACACCAACTTTAATATTCTTTATGTTCCAGTAGCCACTCTTGTAATTCTTTTATATCCATCATTTGGCTATCGATAATTTTTTGGGCCATTGTTTTTATAACCGGGCTATTGCCGTGTTCTATGACCGATTTGGCATTTTCCATGGCTGCTTGGTGGTGCGGAATCATCAACTGAGCAAAATCCTGATCCGTATCACCGGTAATTACCCGTAAATCACTTTCCCGCCCCATTTTCTCCATGGATTCCATTACTTCCATATGGAACGCCATGTTCATGGGCTGGTCTGCTTGATAGGAGGCCAAAAAAGTATTGAATTCCTGAATTTCTTTTTCCTGTTCACTTTTTATCTTCTGGGCAATAGCTATCATTTCGGCGTCTTTGCCATTGGCAATTTCTTCCTGGGCCATGTTAATGGCACCCTGATGGTGCATCACCATCATCTTGGCAAAATCAATGTCAGGTTCACTATTCATGGGCATGGCCTCCATTTGCGTCATCATCTGGTGCATGATAGTCATCATTTTGTTTTGGTCATGCGGCTGGGTTTCCAACCCCTCTTCCTGTTCACAGGAAGCTAAAAATAAACTGGCGGTTAAGAGCATTGCCCATGAGCGAATAATAAAAAAGTTTTTCATAGTATTTAATATATTTTAATTGCAAATGCCTGCTATAAACAAGCGATATAATCCAAAACCATATGTATCAGAAAGCCCCAGGCAAACGTGCGTACCTTGGGAATACTTAATAAGATTACATAAACAGCAATAGCCGGGTAAGTATGCAAAAAGTGAAAACCTATGCTGCACCGGTCCGGGTCATACAGGGGTACGGCAAATAAATGGTCTACGTCCAGTATTATCCCGGTTGCTAACATAGCCCAAGCCTTTAACCAATTATCCCGGTAAAAGAGGTATGCCGCACCGGCTGGCACCAGGACATGCAGTATTAGGTGTATCATAGATTTTTAAACTATTCTATGATGAACCAGACCAGCGGGCATACTCAATTTGCTAGTAAATTTTACCAGCAAGGGAGCGGCAGGCCTCTTCGCACCGGCGGCAAGCTTCGGCACATGCCCGGCAGTGGTCCATGTGTTGGGCGTGCTTTTCGCATTCTTCGCCACAGGCGGCGCAAATGGCGGCACAGGCATCCAAAAACACCTGGACATTTTCTGAATTGCGGGCTAAGGCATCGGCTGTAGTACGGCAAATGGCGGAACAATCGCGATCTAATTGAATGCACCGGATCATCATTTTAACATCTTCTTCTTGCAAACAGGCGGTAGCACAATGCTCACATTCGGCCGCACAAGCCACTAAAGCATCAATAATTGGTTTATACTGGGAATTATGCATAATTAGGTTATTTGTGGTAAAACATAAATATTCATTAGCCAGAAATATTTCATCGCCGGCATATCTTATTGTTTTACCCCAATTTGAGGTAATCCGTTTTATACAATCTCTGAAAAGAGTTATATCTTTTGGGTTTGTAATAAGGTGCTTTTGCCAGATTTTCCCTTTCCCCTTACCTTTAATAGATAAAAATTTTATTCTATAAAGCCTAAAAGGCCTTTAAACCTAATTGAAATAGAATGCGCTATCTTCTTGGTTTGCTTTTATTAATAGCTGTTTTAACAGGCTGTAATTCCCATAATTCCGGCAAAGAGGCTGTTTTCGAGAAAAGTACAAACGACCCACAGGCAATTATAGACAAAGCTATAGCTGCCCACGGTGGCGATAAATTTTTGCAATTGCAAGTAGCTTTTGACTTCCGGGATAAGCACTATGAAGCTTCCCGCCAGGATGGACTTTATTCCTATACCCGTTCTTTTACCGATTCAACCGGCCAGGTAAAAGATGTATTAACCAATAAGTCCTTTACCCGGACCATCAATGGCCAGGTAAAGGACCTACCGGCAGAGCGGGTGAAAGCATTTAGTGCCTCGGTTAACTCCGTTATTTATTTTGCCCTACTTCCCTTTGGGTTGAATGACCCAGCCGTACAAAAGCAGTACCTGGGCAGCGCTACCATCAAGCAAATCCCTTATCACAAAATAAAGGTTACCTTCAAACAGGAAGGTGGTGGAACTGATTTTCAAGATGAATTCCTCTACTTTATCAATCAGAAATCGTTTACGATGGATTATTTTGCTTATACCTACGTTACGGATGGCGGTGGTATCCGCTTCCGTCAAGCAATTAATCCCCGTAAAGTTGAGGGCATCTTATTTCAGGACTATATCAATTTTGAACCGCTGGATACTATTAATTTCTGGAAGATTGAGCAAGCCTTCACTGCCGACCAGTTAAAAGAACTTTCCAATATTGAGTTAAAGAATATCCGGATAAATATCCTGCACTAGTTCCAACCTGAAAAAATCAAGAATTAATTTTTGGTATGCCCTTTATAGTTTTTCGGGTTTTTCTCTTCGGATAAGGGCATTCGTTTTTCGGTTAGTGGCTTTTTACAAACCGGACAAGTTCCCGGAACAGCACTAGCCACATTTACGTGGTCGGGGCAGACATAAACGTTTTCGGTTCCAGTTACCTGGCCTTTGTAGTTTTTTACCGGCACTTGAACCAAGGCCATTCCACATTGGGAGCAGGAACCAGCTTCTTCTTTTACTTCAGTTGGGTGTTTTGGGCACCTATAGACGGTTTTGGTGAGTACCACTACCTGACCTTTGTAGTTTTTCGCCGTTTCTTTTACTAAAGTCTTGCCGCATTTAGAGCATTTACCAGGGGTATTACTAATTTCATTCGGATGGTCCGGACAGCTGTAGCTTATAGCCGCCACTTGCTGTTTAATGGCATTGTTTTTTTGGTTGCCCTGGCCTTGAATTTGGCTAATGGTTATCAGGGCTAGTGCTATTGTTAATAGGAGCGTTTTCATAATTCCTTAAGTATAAATGGCAGGTTTTGTTTTGGATAAAGGTAGGTGTCAAAGGGGTTTAAAAACATGATTAACATCAAGGCAATGAGTGCTTTAAATCAATAACCGCCGTTGATTTAGACTGGTAATAAACAAAATTTGTATAATTAAGGAGAATGTTGTTATAATTCTGGCAGTTTAAAATTCTCACCTTCTGAAATCCGCTATCCAGGTTTATTCCTGGTTTGAATTTTGAATTAAACGCGTTTCGTTTAATCTTTTAATTCGGCAATGATTACTTTGCCTCTTTTTTGCAGTTCGTTTTCGCGAACCAAAGCATACATGGCGGGCAGAACAATTAAAACAAAAAAAGTTGAGGTGACTAGGCCAAATACAAAAGGAATAGCAATGGGCTTCATGACATCGCTCCCGGTTCCGGTAGCTAGCAAGAGTGGTATTAAACCCAATATATCCACCAAAACCGTCATCAATTTGGGGCGTAACCGCAGGGCCGCACCTTCATAAACCGCTTCCTCAATGTCAATTTTATTCAGGCGACCACTAGTTTTTTTGCGTTCGGAAACCTTGTTGTATAAAGCATTATTCAGATACACGAGCATCAGTACCCCCGTTTCAACGGCTATCCCAAACAAGGCAATAAAGCCCACGGCCACCGCTACCGAAAAATTTACGTCAAAAAAGAAAAGGGAATAAGCACCTCCTACCAGGGCTACGGGAATACTGGAGAGGACGATTAATACCTCCCGGTAAGTGTGAAAGGTAAAATATAAAATGACGGTAATAAGGACCAGAACAATGGGAATGAGAATCTTTAACCGCTGTTCAGCCCGTACTTGGTTTTCGTACTGTCCGCTCCACTGAATATAGTAACCTTTGGGCAACTTTTGAACGAGGCTTGCCAGTTCTTTTTTAGCCTCTGCCACCGTACTGCCGATATCTCTTTCCCGCACGTTAAAGAGTAACGTGCCCCGCAGCATGGCATTTTCCGAGTTAATCATGGGCGGGCCTTCTGCTAAATACACATCCGCCACGGCAGACAAGGGAAGCGGACCAACCGGACTGGTCACCAGTAGTGACCTTAAACGGGGTAGACTATTGCGGAAATCCTCAGCAAAACGTGCATTCACCGCAAAGCGTCGCCGGCCTTCTACGGTAGTAGTTAAATTCATGCCCCCAATGGATGATTCAACCACTAGATTTACATCATCCACACTTAAACCATAACGGCCAATTTCATCCCTTTTAATGTTTATTTCCACATACTTTCCGCCCACTAAGGGTTCCACATTTAAATCTTTAATTCCGTCTATACCCGTTAAAGCCGCTTTAAACTGTTGGGCTAAAATATTAATGGAGTCCAGGCTTTGACCATAGATTTTCACCCCTACATCCGTCCGGATGCCGGTGGAAAGCATGTTGATGCGGTTAATGATGGGCTGGGTCCAGGCATTAATTACCCCCGGAATCTGGAGCTTCTTATTTAATTCTTCAATAATTTTGTTCTTGGTCATGCCGTCGCGCCATTGAGATTGGGGTTTTAACAAAACAATGGTTTCTATCATGCTGAGCGGGGAATTGTCGGTGGCGGTGCTGGCTCTTCCGGCTTTGCCTAATACATTGACCACCTCCGGCACCGATTTAATCAGTCTATCCTGCACCTGCATAATCCGTTTTATTTCGGTATTGGAAACATCCGGCAGCGTAATCGGCATAAATAACAGGGAGCCTTCGTCCAACGGCGGCATAAACTCCGAACCTAAGCGCAGGACAAAGGGAATGCTGGCGGCCACCAATACAAAAGCAATGGCAATGGTTATCTTCTTCCAGCGGAGACACCACCGGATAACGGGATTATAAAGCCAGAGGAAAAACCGGGATACCGGATGGGTTTTCTCGGAGCGTATCTTTCCTTTTAGCAACAGGGCCATCAGCACCGGTACCAGAAAAATTGCCACCAAAGCCGACCCCATCATAGCAAAGGATTTGGTAAGGACCAGGGGGGTAAATAACTTTTTTTCCTGACCTTCCAAAAAGAGGATGGGGGCAAATGAAACCAAGGTAATCAATATAGAATTGAAAACTGCCTTCCCCACTAATACAGAGGATTTTTCAATGCGTCTTAGCCTTTCCGCTTCTGCAATCATTATGCTGTTATTCCGTTTCTTCTGTAATTGATTTTAAAGCATTTTCAACCATTACAATGCCGGCATCTACCAGGTCTCCTACGGCCAGGGCCACGCCGGCCAGCGACATAATGTTGGAGCTCACCTGAAACCAATTCATCATAATAAAGGAGATTAACACGCTCATGATAATGGTGATGACCACTATTAATGCACTCCGCACATGTAACAGGAAGATGAACAGTACAACCGAAACCACCAGAATCTCTTCCAATACGGCTTCTTTTAAAGTAGCAATCGTCGCCTCTATCAAATCTGACCGGTCGTAAGCCACCTTTAGTTTTACCCCCGGAGGCAAACCGGTTTCCACGTTTATTAATTTTTCTTTTACCTGGTCAATTACCTCTTTAGCGTTTTCTCCATAACGCATTACCACTATTCCCCCCACCTTTTCGCCTTCTCCATTTTCTTCTACAATTCCTAAGCGCAGTTCGCCGCCCATTTGTACCGTGGCAATGTCTTTCACCCGGATGGGAATAGAGCCTTGGGTTCTTAAAGGAATTTCTTCAATGTCTTTTATTTGGGTGAGGTAACCAACCCCTCTGATGATGTATCCCATATCGGCCATCTCAAATTTTCTCCCACCAACGTTATTATTGTTGGCCCTTACTTTTTGGACAACTTCATTTAAAGGAATGCCGAAATAGTTCAGCTGGACCGGATTGATGACAATCTGATATTGTTTTTGAAAACCCCCAAAGGAGGCTACTTCACTAACCCCAGGGACTGTCTGCAAAGCAAATTTGATGTACCAGTCCTGCAAGGCGCGCAGTTCTCCCAAATCATAACCGGGTGCATCCAAGGTATACCAGAAAATGTGTCCCAGGCCGGTGCCATCTGGTCCTAAAGTAGGCGTTACTGCTTCGGGTAACAGTCGTTGGGCATAATTAAGCCGTTCCAATACTCTGGTGCGGGCCCAGTAGACGTCTACGTTATCTTCAAAAACTACGAAAACAAAGCTCATCCCGAACATAGAATTAGCTCGGATGTTTTTAATTTTAGGAATGCCCTGGAGGTTGCTTACTAACGGGTAAGTCACTTGGTCTTCCATAATTTGGGGGCTGCGACCCATCCATTCGGTCAATATGATAACCTGGTTTTCCGATAAATCCGGAATGGCATCTACTTTCGTTTTACTTACGGAATAGAATCCATAGGCGCCTATTACGGCTGCTATCAGCAGCACAATTAAGCGGTTCTTTAAGGCCCATTTGATAAATTGTCCAATCATAATTCTTTACCTAGGCAGAAGGGCTTTCATTATATTCGGCTGATTTCCATTGATACATTTCATTAAAATACCCCTTGCTTTTGATGAGAAGGAATATGCAGGTATAACAACTTTAGCTTCATTAAGAAGCGTGCAGGAATGCTTGATATAAGCCTTGTTATTAATCAATCCTGATTTATCCCGGAGTTCCAGCATTGATGAAAGCTTCAGAAAAGATTAAAATACGGCAAGCAACAGCTGGTTTTTCGTTATTATAAATATAGGCCCCTTAAGGATTTACTAACATGATTAAAGTCATCTAAGGGCCTGTATTAAATCAGCGATTACTTTTGATTGACCCGGCAAATAAATGAATTTGTATAATTTGTGATAACAGTGATATAATTCTGTCTATTTTAGAATCCTAACATTTAAATCCGGCACCATTATTTTTCAAAAGTCCGCTTGTTTAGTCAATCGGCTACTTTTTCTTTCCCTTTTGTACTAAGACCTCTTTTATTCGACTTTTATCCCAAATAACTTCACCTAAAGAGGAACGTATGATAATATAGCTAATACTTAATACTACTTGACTAAACTTAAACTATGAAAACTAAGAAGAGTAATTGGAACCTGGCTATCTGGCTGTGTAGTGCAACCTTGTTTTTTAGCGCTTGTAACCAGAATTCCGGTAAGACCGAAACGGCAACCACGGAACAAACAGGGGATCATGCAGGTCATGATATGGCAGCAGGCAGCTCCAACAATAAAATGATGGACCTGATGCATGAGAATATGACCGCCATGCAGGAGATGAAAATGACCGGCGACGTTGACCATGATTTTGCCCAGATGATGGCTATCCACCACGAAGGTGCGCTGACCATGGCCCAGGAAGAGGTTGATAATGGTCAGGATTCTATGTTAGTTAATATGGCCAAACAAACCTTATCCGCCCAAAAAGAAGAACAAGAAAAGCTGCAAAAGTTTGTTAGCAGCCACCAGCCTGCTGCGGCTGATACAGCCGCTTCCATGAAGTTGATGCAGCCCATGAAAACCATGATGACCAGTATGGACCATAACATGAAAGGAACAACCGACCATCATTTTGCCAGTTTAATGAGCATGCACCACCAAAGTGCTATTGATATGGCCAACGCCTATTTACCTAATGCCAAGGTGCCGGAAATTAAAGCCATGGCCCAGAAAATCATAAAGGACCAGGAAAAAGAAATTCAGCAATTGGATACCTGGTTGCAAGCGCATCCTCAGCAATAATTTTATTGTTTTTATACCTGAAAAGGGATTCTCGTCAAAGAATCCCTTTTTAATTTGGCTTGAATAGAAGTTTATATTTGGTTATCAGCTTAGCGGCAATAATTTTCAATTCCAGGAAATAAAAATGATTCTTATATTCATATGGAAACTAATTTAGACACATTAAAATTGGCGCAATCAGCTTCCGCTCTGGGTGCAGGCATTCTTGGATTTGGCCTGGGTGCTAAGTGGGGTTTGGATATCGCCAATTATGCGCTCCTGATAATAGTTATAGGGGGCATTCTTCATGTTTCAGGCATGTATGTAATGCAAATGAAAAATAAATCCTATAAATCATATGGAGTAGCTAGAGCTCTTTGGATTTCGGCGTGGATTTGCTTGGTAGCTCTGGTAGCTCTTGTTATTTATTTGCTCGTTTAGAAGCGTTAAGGTGAGCCCATCACTCATTAAGATATTGCTAAAGGATGTCTTAACAGCACAGCATCAGCTAAGCTGATATTGGTTAGTAACATTATCTATTATTCACCTTCAGCTTTTCTTTTAAATTCTTGAAAATGCTTACCGGATAAGGGGTTCCAATATTAAAACCTAAGTCTTTAATGTCTTCTAAAATGGTCATTTTTGCACCGGGACTAACCTTTTCCCAGATAGAAGGCTTTAAAAACCAATGGTCCGTACCACGTATCATCCATGTTTCTACCATAGTCAGGATAGATATTCCGTCCTTTAGCACAGCGTTGAGATATACTTTAATGTAGTCTTCGTCTTTTTTTAACCCGGAGATGGTGATAGTGGTTTTATCTTTTTGGGGTAAGACATTTATCATAACGATTATGTTTTTCTCGGTTCCATCATGATTAATTTTAAAATTAGCTCGTCCCGCTAAGCAGACAGGTATTTGTATGTCCACTTGGTAGGCAGTGCCCCAAAAATCGTCTTTACCTGCCAGCAGATCGGTTCCTTTTCTATAATAGGTGTGTATTTTGCTAATTTCCTTATCCAAGTGCGTTAATTCCTTCGCAATTGATTTTTCAAAAGTGTCTGGGAAAGAATATTTTAATTCCTGAATCTTAACTCCTTTCGATGCTAAGAATTGGAAGAAATAATCTTCTCTGTACTTTTTCAGAAGAGCCTCCTCTCGAAATTCTTTGTATGTCGCCAGTAATTGACTATAAATTTGCTTTTGGTATTTCTTAATGAAATATTCTCTGCAAATAGTTCTATAAAGCTGAAGGTTAAAGTGCTGCGGGGTGTTAAATTGGTTCTTTTCTTCAAAATCCTGAAAAAGTGTTTCGTGTACGGTACAAAATCCAGGAAAAGTTGAAGCTAGATTAACACCAATTTTATCCAAGATAAAGGAGCCGGAAGCGTGATCAAATTTTGGTCTTAATACATGCCCATCTTCTTCAATAGCGCCTAAAAATAGCTTTTTAGAAATGGTATGAGAACTCTTAATAGACTTTCTTTTGCAATCCAGGTAAATGCAATCGTGATTACTCCGATATAGTTTTAAGCTGTTGCTAACATGTTCAAAAAATAAACTCTTTCTAAGGTTCTCGGTTAAAACCTCATCCGGGTTTTCATGAAATGAAGTAATTACTTTATCAATACTTTCTGTTAAAAGCTGCTCAAATAACTCATTTATATCCATGTGCTTTTAAAAGTGGTATAAAGTCATTATGGGAGCGGCTTTTTTAAACTATCCAGGGGTAAACGGTCCCGAATTGCTAGTTTCTTATAATCAGAAGGGGTATAACCGGTAATGGCTTTAAACTGCTTCGAAAGATGGCTTAAACTGCTGTAATGTAAACGGGTCGCTATTTCTCCCAACGATAATTCTTCATAATCCAGCTGCGCTTTAATGTATTCAATCTTTTGCAGAATAATAAACCTTTCAATGGTCATGTGTTCAACCGAAGAAAAGGCATGGCTCAGGGTGCTGTAATCTTTTCCAATAGCCTGGCTTAAATAAGTTGAATAATTGGTGGTTATCTTCTCGCTTTTATAATGGATTAAATCGATGAGCACCGTTTTAATCTGTTCTACCAACTTCAATTTTTTATCCTCTAACAGCTCAAAGCCATAATCCTCCAACACTTCTTTTACCTTTTCTTTTTCTGCTGCTTCTAGAGGCCGGGCTAGTTCTACCCAGCCCAGTTGCACCTCCAGAACCGGCAGTTCCAGGCGGGCAAATTGTTCTTGTATTATCCGGATACACCGCGGGCATACCATATTTTTAATATTTAAGGTAGCCCGGCTTTCGGTGCCTTGTGGTTCCATGTTATCAGGATATAGAGTGGAGCGTTTAATGAAATAAAGCTGATATTGAAATATAGCAGGGTTTTACAACGCTACCGGAACGGGAATGCGTAAACGCTCCCAATGCATCTCTATCGTTCCTTTATTCTCGCCTGCTGCCTTTACCACGTAGCGGAGGCGTTCTTGGGGTTTATCTGTTTTTTCAACCTGAACCGGAAGGCGCAGAATATCCTCTTTCGCAGAATATTCATCGGCCAGGTGCTGTTCCCAATTCTTATTCAGGATTACGGTCCATTCCTTCTCGCCTGGTATGGTAAAAAAGGCATACTTGCCGGCCGGTATTGCCTGGCCGCCTATCTGGATAGGGCCATCGGTTTCAATAGTCGTCGCGGAGTGCGCGCCAGTTACCCAAACTTGGTCATAAGGAACCAGGCCACCCCAAACTACCCGTTTGCGAACGGCTGGTGAATGATAGTTTATAACCACGTTGACCGAACCAATCTGGCCGGTAGCTACGGCTTTCAGACTGCCTTTTAACGTGTCCGGCTCCGGTTGCTCGGCAATCGTGACCGCATCTTCCGGATTGGCTGTCGTAGGTGCCGCAGTAGGTTTTTCTATCTCTTGCTTTTGGGTTGTTTCCGGCTTTTGGTTGCAGAACGTGAAGGAAAAGCTAATGGCTACGAGGGCAAAGTAATGAGTGAATTTTAGTGACATCGGTTAGTTATTTGATGAGTTGAATAAGACAGATGAAGTATTAATGCTGATGCTGTTCCAGGAATTTTCCTTGTGGTCCTACTCCTTCTATATGGACCAACTGGGCACCGTAATGGCCCGCCATGCTGACGGCATAACCGGCACCAATCAAAATCACGGCGGCAACGGCTATGCTCCAGCGCTGGCCCCGGAAAACCAACACGCTTAGCAGCTGGGCTAATAATCCAAGGCCGGCCAGGTAAACCGTGTAATCAGCATATTTATCGTGCTGTTCTAAGACGAGCTCCGCGTGGGCAGAAAGCCCGGAGGTATGCGGGTGCGACCAATGAGAGGAGGCGTATGCCGTCACAAAACCAACCAACACCATGATGGTCACGGCCCAATTGAGTTCTTTCTTCTGAAACAGAATATTGAGAAATTGCATGGCTGCCGCAATCATTAGCAGCATTATTGGGAAATGGACAATCAGCGGGTGGATGTGCGGAAAGTCCGCGAAAGAGGCATGTACGGTCCGGGGATTGGCTTCGTGGCCGGCGTGCTCCGCCGGGGTTACATCATTTAAAACTATCGTATCACGGAAAGCCTTGGGTTCTTGTTTGATGGTATCAGCCGGGGTAGGTTTGGCTTTTTTCTCGTGTTTTTCACCCCCGTGCGCCATAACCCCCGGCGGATTTAAAATTAGGGTCAGGCACAAAAAGGAAAGCAGGAAAAGAAAAAGGTTGGTTGGTTTCATTAAGTTGTTGAAGTTTAAAGATTGGGGAAAATGATTTTAGGGCCGGATAACTAAACCATTCGGTTTTTTACCGACCGGAACCGTAGCGGTCACCAGATGATCGACAACCTTAATGACGGACACGGTATTGGCCCCCTGGTTGGTGACGTAAGCCGTTGTGCCATCCGGGGAAAAGGCAATGGCGTGCGCATCGGCTCCGGTGGTAATGCTGCCTTTCAGGTTCCACTGACCGTTATTTTCCTGGTAATAAACAATTTTTCCATTGGTGGCATCGCTTACCCATAATTCCTGTTGGGCGGGATGATACGCGACATAGCCGGGTTTAAAGCCCAGCGGAATAGTTTCGGTAGCAGTGCCGGAAGCTACGGCAATTTCCGTCACGGTGCCCTCTGTTTCATTGTCCACGTACATGAAGCCATTGGCGGCTGGCCAGGCTCCTACCGGGTCTTTGCCTACCGGCACGGTGCCCAGTACCGTTTTGGTATCCGGGTTGATGATAGAGACCGTCGCATCCATGGTATTGGCGGCAAATACTTTGGTGCCATCGGCGGAGAAAGTAACTTCTGACAAGCCTTTGCCGACCAGGATGGTATTTTTCAGGCTCCAGTTACCGGTATTGTAAACCAGCACATGGCTTTGCTGTTCATCCTCCTGCGCAATCCATAATTCAGAGCCATCCCGGTTAAAAACACCGTTATGGGGCATTTTGGGCAGCATGAGTTCTTTTTCAATTTTCCCGGTGTAGCTATTGAGCACCATGACCTTGAAACCGCTCATGCCCCCCATGCCGCCGGAGTCGTGGCCACCGCTTAAATCGGTACTGGTAATGGCAACGGCCAGCTTTGTTTTATCCGGACTGATATTAATATGGTGCGGGAATGTAGCTCCGTTCAATGATAGTTGCTCCTTTTTGGAGAGGTCGTTTAAATTAAGCACCTCGATGTTGTTTGATTCGCCATTCACCACATAGGCTGCCGGGTAATCAATATTCTTTTCTTCCCCACCGCCCATATCATCCATGTCGTCCATGTCGGCTTCGGTATGGAAGTTACAGGCCGTAAAGCCGAAAATTAAAAGAGCTCCTGCCAGTGCTTTTTTTATTTTGAAAAGCATGATTCCTGCGGTTAATCGCTGGGTTATTGACTTAACTGTTGTAGGACTACAAAACCAATCAGACTGGCTATTAAGGCATACCAGGCAAGTCGCAGGTATGGCTTGTTCTTTTTGGGCGGTTCGGTTTGACAACATGATTTCATTCGTTTATTAATGGTTATGGCCGGCCATCTGGTCAGTGCCTTTCTTTAAAACATATTCGCTGTAGAGTAAATAAGCGCCCGTTACCACTACCGTATCGTTGGGGCTTAGTCCGCTGGCAATAGCTACCTGGTTCGCACTTTCGGGCCCCAGGGTAACCATTTTGGAGTTGAAGGTATTCTCGCCCGTTTTTACCCAAACGTGCGCCCCCCGGGAATCCCGGATAACGGCATCGAGCGGCAGGGTAAGCGCCTGATTCGTGGGAGCCGGCAGGTTAATGGTCGCCTGCGTGCCGGGAATTAATGCTCCTTTGGGATTAGGCAGTTTAGCCCGGGCGACCACTACCTGGCTGTTCTGGCGGAACTCCGGATTGATAAAACTTACTTTGGTTTTAATAGGAGCCGGCTGGCCCGGCACGGTCACTTCAATGGGGGTGCCCACCTGTATTTGCCCGGCTTCCTGCGCGTATAATTCCGCTTCTACCCAAATGGTATTAAAGCGGCTCAGGCGGTAAAGCAAACTGCCTTCGGCCACATAAACGCCTTCGGCCGCGGCTATCTCCGTCACGATGCCGGACGTTGGTGCCAGGAAGGTAATGCGGGCATCTAACTGCCGGGTGTGGGCCACCCGGTTAACCTGGGCCGGCGATAAGCCCATGAGCAGGAGTTTCTTTTTGGCTGCCGCCAGCACAGAAGCAAACTGTTTCTCTCCCGGAAAGGCTTTCACCTGGTCCAGGGCTAATAAATATTCCTGTTCCAGGGTCAGCAACGATTCGCTGTACAAATCATAAAGCGGCTGTCCTTTTTGGATACGCCGCCCGGTTTCTTTGACATACAACCTTTCAATACGACCGGCTGCGCGGCTGCTGATTAAATCCGCCTGGGTTTGGTCCACCGCTAAGCGCCCGGTCAGGATGGTATTACTGCCTACTTGCCCCATCTGAACCGGCCGGGTAGAAATATTGCCCAGTTGCATCTGCGTTTCGCTGAGCATGATGCTGCCGGCGTTCTTTTCCGTAGCCGGTTGTTTTTTGACCGGTACCAGGTCCATGCCACAAATCGGGCACGAGCCGGGTGCACTTTCCACGATTTGCGGATGCATGGGGCAAGTGTAAGTGGTACCTGTTCCGGCCGTATCAACCTCATGGTGCTCGTGTTTATCTTTATTGGTACAGGCGACTATCAGAAGAGCCACGAGCCATACGCCTGCTGTTTTTAGAATCTTTTTCATCTGTTATTTTCTGCTACCCGAATAAAACTTTCGCTATCTACCAGGAACTGAGCATTGGTGGCTATCACATCCTGGGCCTTCAGTCCCGATAGTACTTCTACCATCCCATCGGCCCGTTGGCCAGCCTGCACGCTGATGGGCTTGAAGACCCCGTTCACTTTCAGAAAAGCTACGGACTGCGTGCCAATGTCCAGCACCGCTTCTTTGGGCACCCAGAGGGCGGTACCAGTACTGTAAGTAGCTTTACCGGTGAGGAGCTGGCCAATGAGCGTGGATTTATTCTCCGCTGGTAAGGAGGCCCGCACCTGGGCAAAATTCTCTCCGGCCTCGTAAATTGGTTCCACCAATAATACCTTAGCGGGCACCGGCTCCCCTGGCAATTGGTTAAAAGTAATGGTGATAGGCGTTCCTATGGTGAGTTGCCCAGCCTGGCTGCCGGGCACGTTGAACTGGGCCCAAACCTGCGAAGCATCCACTACTTTTAGCAAAGCTTGCCCGGTAGTCACGTACATTCCTTCCCGGATGGCAAAACCACTATTTGGGGTTGGTGCCGCCGGGCTGGTTCCGCCGCCACCGCCAGCACTCCCCGCGCCACCCATACCACCCATACCATCTCCCCCGGCTGCTGGAGCAGCGGAAGCGGGTGCCGTGGGAGTAGGCGCGGCGCTTACCGCCGGGTCCAGCACATAGCCGGTGTAAGGGCTGTACACGGAAAAGGTATAGGTCTCCTGGCCGCTCCGGGCCAGTTGTTTTATTTGGCCTTCCGTAGCTCCTAATAATTGTAGTTTTTGCTTTGCGCCCTGAATCAGGGAAGTATTAGTGGGGTCATTTTGCAGCAGGTAAAGCAATTCTTTCTGGGCGGTTACCAGTTCCGGGCTGTAGATGTCGTACAGCTTTTGCCCTTTGCGTACCGGCTGATAGTTGAATTGCACATATAATTTTTCAATCCGCCCCCCGAAGCGGGCCGGAATAAGGTATTGCTGGCGGGTATCATAGGTCACCACGCCGCTCATAATAATTTCGTTCTGTACCTGCTTTTGCACCGGTTGGGTGGTCTTGATACGAGAGACCACCGTTTGGTTCGCGGGCTGCAGCAAGTAGTTTAAATCCGAACTCACGGGGGCAGCGGGCGCATTAGCGGTTCGCTTGGCTACCAGGTCCATGCCGCAGATGGGGCAGGAACCCGGCTCGTCCCGGACAATTTGCGGGTGCATGGGGCAGGTGTATGCTACCTCGGGAGCCGTCGCTCCCTGCTCCCCTCCCTGGCCGGGCTTATCATTACAGGCCGTAAAAGTGAACGGCAGCAGTAAAATCAATAGCCCGATTAACTTATTTTTCCAGTTCTTTCTCATAATTTACCCCTATCAGGTACAGTTGCTCTAAGTTGTTGAGGTATTCCATTTGGGCCATGTTCAGCGCTTCCCAGGCATCAATCACCAGGGGTAATTGGCCGGTATTTTGTTCGTAGCTGAGCAGAGTGGTTTCGTAGTTGCGCCGCAGGGCCGGAATGATTTTGGCTTCGTAATTCTGTACCTGGGTCCGCTTGGTTTGCAATTCCAGCGCCATGCTTTTTACCATGCTTTGGGCTTCGTTCAGGATATTTTCCCGGCCTTTTTGCATACCCGCAATTTCCAGCTTCATGGCTTTGATGTTAGACTTGTACATTTTCGAAGACCAAGGGGCAATAGGAATAGAAACCATGCCCATGGCGGTAAACGTCTGGGCCATCATCTTATCGCGAGGCATCATGTTTTCCAGGCGGATGCTAAAATCCGGTAGCCGTTGCAGACTTTCCAGGCGCAGGTTGAGCCGCATCGATTCAATGGTCTGGTCTATTTGCCGCACATCGCTGCGAGTGGTACGCAGTTCCGCCGTGTCGGCTAAGGCAATCGGTTCCGGTACCCGAACCAGGGTGTCCACAGCAAAACGGTTCTCCTGGGGCAGGTTCATCAGCATATTAAGCTGAATGTTTTTCATGCCAATTTCACTGTCATTCATGAGCAGCATATTTTCGACTTCGGCCAATCGGCCTTCCGCTTTGTAGATGCTCCCCAACGAGCTTTGGTTATAAGGGTAGCGGACCCGGGACAGCTTCAGCATAAACTGCATGATGCGCTGACTTTCCAGCAGCACCGATTTTTTCTTTTCCAGCACCACCCATTGCAAATAGGCGGTTTTGGCCTGGGCCCGCAATTGGTTGTAAGTAACATCCCGCCCGGCTTCTTCAATGGCCGCTTTAGAACGCTGGTAATTTTGCCGGGCCTTGAGTTTCGCCGGGTTGGTAATTTCCTGCTCTACGGACGTCATCACCATGCCTCTGTCCTGTCCCTCCATAATCATTTGGCCCGGATAAGGGACCATGAATACCCCCGCTCCGACCATGGGCGCCATCTGGCTGATGGCTCCCTCGGCCATGGCGTTCTGGGCCTGGCCCCTTAACCGGAATTCCTGCAGCATCGGGTTATTCTGGGATATTTTGCTAAGTACCGAGTCCAGCGGGAGCACCGGTACCTGCGCCTTGGCGGTTGTTCCCAGCAACAGCAGCCAAGCCATTATATATAATCTAGTGGTTAACATCGTAAATCTCCATTTTACCGTGTTTCTTTAATTCGTATTCTTTTGTCATTTCAAACACCACCGGAGTCACCAGCAGAATATGAATGGAGGAGGTAAACACCCCGCCTATCAGGGGCAGCACAATGGGCAGCATCACATCCGTGCCCACTCCGGTGGCCCACAGCACCGGAATTAAACCAAACAGCGAAACCGAAACCGTCATGATTTTGGGGCGCAGGCGCTTAACGGCCCCCATGAAAACATAATCCCGGATGTCCTGCTTGGTAATGGTCTCGCTCGAATTACCCTTTTCCGCTACCAGCTGGTTCATGGCTTCGTTCAGGTATACCACCATCACCATAGCCGTTTCTACCGCCAGTCCAAACAAGGCAATAAAGCCCACCGCCACCGCTACCGACAGGTTAATGCCGTAGAAATACACAATAAACACCCCGCCGATTAAGGCAAAAGGAATGGTTATTATATTCAGCAGGGCCTCCTTAAAAGAATTAAAGGAGAAGTACAGAATCAGGAAAATGATGATCAGGACCAAAGGGATAATAAATTTGAGCGTTTGATTGGCTCGTATCTGGTTCTCCCACTGCCCGCTCCATTCCAGCCGGTAACCATTGGGCAAATTGGTTAACTCGCCGTTTAACTTTTGAATGGCTTCCTGGACGGTGCTGCCTAAATCCCGGTCACGCACATTAAACAAAACAGCACCCCGCAGCTGGGCATTCTCCGAAGCAATCATGGGCGGGCCATCCACAAACCGCACATCGGCTACCGCCGAAAGCGGAACAGTGCCCGCCGAACCGGTCTGCAGGGGAATGCGCCGGATGCGGTCCAGGCTGTTGCGGTACTCCTGGGCCAGGCGCAGGTTAATGGAAAAGCGTTGCCGCCCTTCCACCGTATTCCCTATCGGGAGCCCGCCCAAGGCCGATTCCACAACGGCATTCACATCATTTACCGAAAGCCCGTAGCGGCCGAGCTCATCACGCCGGGGTTGGATTTCCAGGTATTTGCCCCCCGTAACCGGTTCAATGTATAAATCTTTGATGCCCGGAATATTCTGTAAGTTATTGCGCACCTGCTCCGAAACCAGGGCAATAGAATCCAGGTTTTGGCCATAAACCTTTACCCCCACGTCCGTGCGGATACCGGTGGCCAGCATGTTGATGCGGTTAATAATGGGCTGGGTCCAGCCGTTAATTACCCCCGGAATCTGGAGTTTTTGGTCCAGTTCCGCGATAATTTTGGCTTTGGTCATGCCCTCGCGCCACTGGGCTTCCGGTTTCAGCAAAATAATGGTTTCAATCATGCTGATGGGCGAATTATCAGTAGCCGTACTGGCCCGCCCGGCTTTGCCCAACACCTGGTCTACTTCGGGCATGGATTTAATAATCTTGTCCTGCACCTGCAAAATGCGCTTGGCCTCCGCATTGGAAATGTCCGGCAGCGTGACGGGCATAAACAAAATAGAGCTTTCATCCAACGGCGGCATAAATTCCGACCCTAAGCGGAACAGCATGGGGATGGCGATGAGTAAAGCCAGGATATTGATGCCAATAGTAGTCTTCCGCCAAGCCAGGCACCAGCGTAAAATAGGACCATAGACCCGCTCCAACCCCCGGTTAATAGGATTACTGCTCTCGGGCTTAAAATTACCTTTCAGTAAAAGAGATAGCAGCACTGGAGTTACTGTAATGGCCACGAAAGCATCGACAATCAGAATAAAGGTTTTGGTCCAGGCCAACGGGCTGAATAATCTTCCTTCCTGGCCGGTGAGTAGAAAAACCGGCAGGAAAGAGGTAATAATAATAATGGTACTCCAAAACACGCTGGGACCAACCTGCTTCGTAGCTTTTTCAATTATTTTAATTCTTTTGGATTTAGATAATTTCATGGTTTAAGGTTGAATGAGCCACGCCATTTCTTATAAAAATGATTTCTCGTCATGCTGCGCATCGGCTAAGTGCCGGTAAGCATTCTCCACCATCACAATGGCATCATCCACAATCACCCCAATAGACAGCGCTATTCCGGTCAGCGACATAATGTTGGAGGAAATGCCGAAGGTATTTAACAAGATGAAGCCAATAGCCACGGAAAGCGGGAGCTGAATAATGATGATTAAAGCGCTCCGCCAGTGAAAAAGAAAGATGAATACGATTAAGGAGGCTACTACCATCTCTTCAATGAGCGTAGTTTTTACCGAATTAACCGAATCATTTATCAGACCACTGCGGTCGTAAACAATATTAAATTTTACCCCTTTGGGTAAACCAGCCGAAACTTCCTGCATTTTGGCTTTCACCTTTTCGATTACTTCGGCCGCATTTTCACCGTAGCGCATCACCACAATGCCGCCCACGGCTTCGCCTTCCCCGTTTAAATCAAAAATGCCTAATCGGCTTTCCCCGGTCATTTGCACGGTGGCAATATCCCCTATCCGGACCGGAATGGTATTCTGGGTGGTGATGGGAATATTCTCTATTTCTTCGGTGGATTTGAGGTAGCCAGTCGTTTTAATAATGTACCCGATATCACTCATCTCAAATTTGCGGCCCCCGCTCTCGTTATTGTTGGCCCGCACGGCGGTCATTACCTGGGGTACCGACAGGTTAAAATAGGTTAGTTTATTAGGGTCCAGGGTAACCTGATACTGTTTCTGAAAGCCGCCGAAAGAAGCAATTTCACTCACGCCGGCTACATTCTGGAGTGAGAATTTTACGTACCAATCCTGGATAGCCCGCTGCTCACCCAAATCCATGCCGGGTGCATCGAGGGTGTACCACAAGATATGCCCCACACCAGTGCCATCCGGGCCTAAAGTGGGGACCGCTCCTTCGGGCAGTAAGCGGTTGGCGTAATTTAGGCGTTCCAGTACCCGTTCCCGCGCCCAGTAAATGTCAGTTTGGTCTTCAAAAATGACGTAAATAAAACTCATGCCGAACATGGACACGCCCCGCACATACTTCACCTGGGGCATTCCCTGCAGGTTCGTCACCAGCGGGTAGGTCACCTGATCTTCGATAATTTGCGGGCTACGGCCCATCCACTCGGTAAAAACAATTACCTGGTTTTCCGATAAATCCGGTATGGCATCTACTTTATTGGTGCTTACCGAGTAGATACCCCAACCAAACAGACCGGCGGCGATGAGCAGCACAATCATGCGGTTGCGCAGAGAAAATGAAATTAGTTTACCTATCATGGTCTATAGGAGATTGCCCTCCCGGCCTTGGAGACCAGGAGGAATAATTAAATAATTAATGTTGTTCGCCTGCTTCGTGCTGATGGGCGGCAGCGGAATCCGTCTGGATACTGGCAGTAACTTCTTCCAGGTTCATGCCGCATTTCGGGCACTTGCCCGGTTCGGTGCTGGTAACTTCCGGGTGCATGGGGCAGGTGTAGGTAATGCCGGCCACCTCTTGTTTGGTTTCGGTTTGCTCCGTGGCATTTTGATCTGTTCCGCCGCTATTACAGGCCGTAAAAAAAGTTAAACCAAAAAGGGACAAGCCAATATTTAAGATAAGCGCTTTCATATTGATGAATAATTTTAAAAATGGTTAAATAGCTATGCTCTCCTGCTAGGTCCAGCAAGGCCATTGAAAAGACTATAATACAGGCCGCCTGATGCGTCTGAACTAATATTTAAACGATTTAAAATGAAGGGGAAGATTTCGTAAAATCCGGATTCAAAGTGGCCTGCTTAGCCGTAGGCTAAGGAAACAAAGTACAGGAAAGGTTACACTTGCTGCTTAAGCGATAAGCTACAAGGGCTAACGAAGCCAACCGATACGGGCAAATTTATTTGAATTGGATTTACGTTTTAGAAGGCTACCCCAGGGGAACAGGTTGGCAGTCTCTTCTAAAAAAGAGGGGAAAACTAAATAATAAAGGTTTGATGTAAAATGCCGATAGACCTGCCGGACATTGGCGGTGGCAAAGTGAAATGCGGAAGTGTTTCCAGGATGGCTGGCCGGATGCTTGCGGTAAAGCTGGGATAAGTCACCGGTTCTTTGGCGAACTTGGCTGCCTGTTGGGTAGCGGAATTAAAGTTGATTGGTGAAGCTACGCCCCGCTGCATGACACAAGTCATATCCTGGCAGGATTTCCGGGGGCTTTTAGCCGCTTTGCCGCAGCAACAGCTTGGGTCGGCAAACAGGCTAATGGAACCGCCCTCTTCTCCAGAGCAATGCGCTATAGTCACACGAAAGCCCATAGAAGCCAATAGAATGGCTACCACTAAGCTCAGGTGAATAAATTTTTGCACTGCCTTCATCTGGCGAGATTTAGAATTAACTAGCTGTTAAAAAACTATTAGCTATAACGGAAGTTGTCGAACTTTAATTCAACTTACAAAACTAAGGATGTTTTTAGAGTTTGGTGTTATACAATTTTGGTTAAATGTTATATAAATTGGTCAAAAATGAAACCATTATTTTAACTGGATCCTACAAATAAACGGGTTGGCTCATAAGTCCAGTTATGTTTAATCGAGCTCTGCATACCCTGAAAGGCTTTATCTAAAATATTTTAGTACCAGGTATTTAGCTCAATAACCATGTCTCTGCTTCCGGTCTGTTATCGAACTCCCGGCAAGCGAAAGGACACTTACCCGCATAAATTACTTGCTGCAGGATGGTAGACAAACCATACGTATACCCGTCTAAAGCATTTACTTGGGCTATCTTCTTTAATTTACTTGCCAAAGGAATAAAGATAGCTGTCCATTCTTGAACGGTCCAAGACTGGTCTGTTTGTCGAACCTGGCCAGACAGCGCTTGGTCATCCAGCCAGCGCCTTATCTTATATTTTTGTATGATGTTGGCATAAGTGTTCAGACAATCCCGGTAATCCGGACTGGAGCAAGGCCCCTTCCAACTAGTTTCTAGGAGCTGGTCCTGGAGCAAGTAATGGATTTCCAAATAAGTCGTTCGAAAAAGAACCATAATCTATTTTAGGTAGAATAACTACATGGCCAAACTACCAACAACAGGAGCCTTGTCAATTGGTCAACCTGCTTTGGTTTAACTACAGACTGGTTAACCACCTAAAAAGATTAATGTTTTAACCCTAAACACTTCTTTCACCAGGTAATAGGTATCTCCCTCCTTTTTCACATAACCCTGTTTATCCGACAGCTTCTATAAAGCCTAGAAATGCTGTTTTGTAAAATAGATTTAGAAAAGTTGGTCTCATACCTACTTTATGGTATTTACTCTTTCATTTCTCTGTAATCAGTTTTGTTTCCCCCTGAAACAAAGAAGGGCACCATATTTGGCACCCTAAAATATAATCGAAAACAGTTGTACATTAAGAATCTACCGCTCTTAAATAGTGCCATTATTCGGTCCTAGAGCCTGTTTGTCTTGCCTGCTCTTACAAAAAGGTTCAGGAAGTTACTTGCCGGCTGGTTAAGTCCTTATTCCTGTAATATCTTTAAATACAGTACTATATATCATCTTAACAGCTTTTTTTTCTTCCTGTCGCAGGTTGTTCAGCCGGTAATTTATTTATCCACAAATAACGCCTTTGTCACTTTTGTGACATCTAGTTCTCCTAGTAAGCCGTATTACATAATCTACTTAAAATAGGATTATTTTATACAATCTGTTATGACCCAAGACTACCCGGAAGAAGTACTTATCACGCGTTTGCAGGAGCGGGATACAACAGCACTTACACTTTTATACGACAAGTATTCGGCGAGTTTATATGGGGTCATTCTGCGGATTGTAAAAGATGAGCTCGTGGCCGAGGAGGCCATGCAGGATTGTTTTGTAAAAATTTGGTCTTCTTTTGCTTTCTACGATAAAGATAAAGGTCGTTTGTTTACCTGGCTGGTGACAATTGCCCGCCATGTAGCCATTGATAAACTCCGTTCCCATGCTTATCGCCAGAGTAGGTTAAATCAAAGTTTGGATAGTGTACTGACTGTTAATTTAAGAGAAACGCACCCGTACCGGCCGGAGTTCATTGGGGTAAAAGAACTAGTTGCTACTTTAACTTCTGACCAAAAGAAAGTAATTGACCTGGTCTATTTTGAAGGGTATTCCCACGCAGAAGCGGCGAAAGCATTAGCTATTCCGTTGGGTACTGTCAAAACTAGAGTGAGATATGCCCTGCAACTATTACGTAAGCTGATGGTAGAGCCCGACGTATTAGCCGCCTGAAGAAGAAAAGGAAGCTAGCGGTGCTTAAAAGAAATAGGATGCAATCCCCACTAATTAAAAGAATAACGACATGGATAGCGCGAAAAGCTATTTATGCTATATCAGCTTATAAGTACACTTAGGTTAAAAAAGGGAGTATTGCTAGTTTTTGCTGCTATTTAGGGTGAACCTACCAAGCAATTTTCTTTACTACTTCGCTAGTCAAAGCACAGCAAAAGAAAACCTGCTTAAAATAATGGAATAAGGGCTTTTCTGCCGGCTTCAGAAGTTTAACCCTATGTTTTAGGGATAGCTTTATACTTAGCGGGGAATTATAATCTACCCTTTAGTTTTTTATTCATCAGATAAAATTAATATTAGTAAAAAAGGATGTAAACACATGACTCGTTTGAAGCTTATCTACCACAGCGACCTGACGACCATAGAGGTAAACAAAAAAAGTCGATATCTTCAAACGACCTGGCTCCAACACCCTCCCAGCCGTGAAGCGTTCCAAAGCGAAACCCGCCTCAGTGCTAATTATATCCTTGCCTACCAGGCGGATAAAGTACTCTTTGATGTGCGGAAAAGATTATACCTGGATAATGCCGACCAATTAGCCGACCAAAATTGGCTGGAGCAGGAAATAGCGCCTTTATTTCAGGATAAAGGTCAGCTCCGCTTTGCTTACCTGGTAACCCCGGATAGCTACCAAACCATGTACGCCAATCAGGTACACGGCTTAATTCTGGAGCGGTCCGAATTCTTTAAACACGTAGAAGTTGGTGTTTTCCTGGATGTTAAAGAGGCCCAGGATTGGTTGCTGAATTATTAAAGGAAAAAAAAGAACAAATGATACCTTTAATTTTATCTCCCTTCATCCACCGCAAGTATTAACAGATTGGTTGATTGTCGTTCATGATGGCTAATAGCTAAATAGATTTTGTGATACGGCAGAACAGCTAATAAGCGCTTATGATACTTGCTACTAAATTCCAGCGTATACATGACTTTGGGTAAAACCATTTAAGTAGTGATAGGTAAAACAGGGGGCTATTCTACATGAACTGTGATAAACAAAGGTCAATTTCTGACTTTGTTATATTGGGGAAGATATAATGGGAGTACTGAAATCAAACCTA
>NZ_BJYS01000058.1 GCF_007991635.1 Adhaeribacter aerolatus
TTCTATATAAACACACTACTGGTGTTTATATACCCAATATGAGGTTATAAATGCACCTAAACTAATGAATATACTATATATAAAGACAGGAATAAAGAAAAATATTTCATTTTTTTGCAGGCTATTTTTGGGTGACAAAAAATAAAATTCTTGCGAAAGCATTAATCTAGCACTATAAGCCTGCCTAATTTCAGGTAATTAGAACCAACCCCTCGGAACTGCTTCTGATTTATTATTGTCTAAAATTTTACCTCCTGCTACTGCCGGTAACCGTTCACCTGGATTTAGGAGCAATCAACGGTTAACTTAGTTACTGTGGCGGAAAATATGTATTTTTGTAGGGTAGATTGGTAAGTACGGCTTTAGATTAATGCAAGTATCCAGATTAGAAATTAAAGGTTTTAAAAGCTTCGGCGATAAGGTTGTTATTAACTTCGACGAAGGTATTACGGGTATTGTGGGGCCCAACGGCTGCGGCAAATCCAATATTGTGGATGCCATCCGGTGGGTGCTGGGCGAGCAAAAAACCCGGAATCTCCGCTCCGAAAAAATGGAGAACGTTATTTTTAACGGCTCTAAAAACCGCAAGCCCCAGCAACTGGCCGAGGTTTCAATAACCTTTAACAATACCAAAGGCATTTTGCCCAGCGCTTATTCCGAAGTAATTGTTACCCGCAAATATTTCCGGACCGGCGACAGCGAGTACCAGCTCAACGGTATTCCCTGTCGCCTGAAAGACATCAACGAGTTATTTCTCGACACCGGTATCGGCTCCGATAGCTACGCCATTATCGAGCTGAAAATGGTGGACGAAATATTAAACGACAAGGAAAACTCCCGGCGTTTGTTATTTGAAGAGGCAGCCGGTATTTCTAAGTTTAAGGTGCGCAAAAAGCAAACGCTTAAAAAACTGGAAGAAACCGATGCCGACCTGGAGCGCCTCGAAGACGTATTATTTGAGATTGCCAAAAACCTGAAATCGTTGGAGCGGCAGGCCAAGTTGTGCGAGAAATATTTCAGCCTGAAAGAAGAACACAAAACCCTTAGCCTGGAATACGCCCGCCGTAATATTGCCCATCACCAAACCACGCTGGCTACCCTGGAAGGAAACCTGCAACAGGAAACCGAACTAAAGAAAACTTTAGCCGAGCACCTGGAAGCGCTGGAAGAAGAACTCGCCGGCCACAAAACGGCTGCCAACGATTTGCAGGAACAGCTTACCGCTCAACAGAAAGTAGCCAACGAGAAAACCTATAACATCCGGCAACTCGAAAACGAAATTAAGCTAAAATCTGAGCGGACGAACTATTTAAAAGAACGTATCGGCATGCTGCGGCAGCAGATTAGCCAGGAAAACATGGCCCTGGAACAAACCCAGGAAACCATTGGCCAGTTGCAGCAGGATATTATTTCTATTCAGCAGGAATACGTTGAATCGGAACAGCAGGTAAGTTTGTTGCGGCAGGAAATAGAACAAGCCAACGCCCATAAAGCTGATTTACAAAAATCATCGGCCGAAGTGGTAAACCAGCAACGCGAAAAACAGCATAGCCTTTACCAGGTACGTAAAGATATAGAAGTTACCCAGGTACAGGTGGTAAACTTAACTTCGGAACTGGAACGCTTAACGGCTCAAAAGCAAAATGAAGCCGAATACGCCGATAAATATCTGGCTGACATGGCTGAACGGGAAGAAATATTGCTCGAACAGCAATCCGAACTGGATTTGTTGGTGCAGCAGGAAAACGAATTACAAGCCCGGCTGGAACAAACCGAAGTAGACTTGCAATTATCACGCACCAGCCTGACTGAGCTAAACCGGAAGATTGACGCCAAGCGTAACCAGTACAACCTGACCAAATCGTTGGTAGATAACCTGGAAGGTTTTCCGGACGCAATTAAATTTTTATATAAATCTAAAACCTGGGAAAAGCCGGCCCCGCTCCTTTCGGACGTTATCGTTTGCCAGCAGGAATACAAATCGCTGATTGAAAGTTACCTTGAGCCCTACATGAATTTTTTTGTGGTAGATACCACCGAAGATGCCGTGGAGGCCATTAAGTTGCTGAACAACCAGAACAAAGGCCGGGCTAACTTTATTGTGCTGGCCGAACTCGAAGATTTGGATACCGGTCCTACCCTTTCTTCGGCCAAACTAAAAGCAGCTTACGAAGTGGTAACCACTACGGAGCGTTACGAAAAGCTGCGGCAATATATCTTGAACGAAGTTTACATTTCGCAGGAACTACCCGCCGATTTTTTCAGCGGTGACCACCGCACCTTTATCTTGCGCGATGGCTCGGTTATTAAAAAGCCGCTGAGTATTTCGGGTGGCTCGGTGGGCCTGTTCGACGGTAACCGCATTGGTCGGAAACAAAACCTCGACAACCTGGCCCAGGAACTCGAAACCTTGGTAAAAGAAGCCGAAACGCTAAAAATTAAAATAAATACCCAGCAACAGGTTATCCAAAACCTGAAAGGAGAAACCCGTCAGCAGGTTATAAAAGAAACCGAGCGGATTATCTCTGCGCAGCAGCAGGAATTAATGGGTATCCGCATCCGGCACGAGCAACACGCTTTATCGCAGCAAACCAACCACAACAAAGAGGCTGAACTGACCGAACGGCTGGAAGATTTGCGCTATAAAAGCTATGAACTGGTACCCCAGGCCGAAATGCTGCAACAAGACTTGCAGCGCATTGAATCGGAATTAAGCTCCTATAACGATTTACTGAGCCGGCACAACGATCTGATTCAGAAGGTAAACCAGGTATTTAACGAAGAAAACATCCAGTACCACCAGTTGAAAAACCGGCTGACCAGCGTGCAGCAGGAAATTAATTACCGGCAAAAATCTTTGGAAACCGGCCATATGCGTCAGCAAGCCCAGCAAGATGAATTATTACGCGCCGAAGACGAAATTATAGCGGCCGAAGAATACGTACTGGATAACACCGAAACCCTGAACCAATTATTAGCCGAGCGTAAATTATTAACCGAAGAGCTGGATAAACTGGAAAAAGACTTTTTCAGTTTGCGCGGCGAAATTGACAGCAAAGACAAAACCATCCGGGAAATTCAGCGCAAACGCCAAAACGCCGACGAGGTACTTATTTCGATGCAGCAGGCTATTTCGGATTCTAAAATAAAGCTGGTAGCCATACAAGAAAGGTTAGCAGCCGAGTTTAATATTACCGAAGAAGACCTAACCCAACTACCCTCGCAGCCGCTCGAACACAGCAACGAAGAACTCAGCAGCCAGATAAACAGCATTAAAACCCGCCTCGACAACATGGGTCCGGTAAACCCTATGGCGGCCGAAGCTTACGAAGAAATAAGCCAGCGCGATAAATTTATTAAAGAGCAGAAAGCTGATTTGATAAATGCGAAAAATACCCTATTGCAAACCATCAGCGAGATAGACCAGGTAGCCAAAGATAAGTTTCTGGAATCGTTTGAAATGATAAAGGAAAACTTTACCCGGGTATTCCGCTCACTTTTTTCCGATGAAGATACCTGCGATTTGGTAATAGCCGATATGAACAACCCATTGGAATCGAAGATTGAAATTATGGCCCGGCCCAAAGGCAAACGTCCTTTAACTATTAACCAGCTTTCCGGCGGCGAAAAAACCTTAACCGCTATTTCGCTGCTTTTTGCCATTTACCTGTTAAAACCGGCGCCTTTCTGTATTTTCGATGAAGTAGATGCTCCACTGGACGATGCCAATATTGATAAGTTTAACAATATTGTAAAAACCTTTTCCAACGATTCGCAATTTATTGTGGTTACCCACAACAAACGCACTATGGCCTCTACCGATGTAATTTACGGCATTACCATGTTGGAACCCGGCGTCTCCCGCGTTATTCCTGTAGATTTGAGGCAACTGGCGTAGAGTCGTTGTTCGTTAATCGTTATTCGTTGTCCGATTTCTAAAATAAAAAGGAGCCCAGTACTTGGCTCCTTTTTTATAGCTTTCTCTTTAGAATAGATTTTTACTATACAGTTTTAGGAAGAATTAGGTCCAAAATATTAGTAAAACCCGAATAACGATTAACGAACAACGAATCTACCGTACGCCTTGCTCAGGATACTTGCCTTTTTTGGTGCGATAAAAATCTTTTATCTTTTCAATATCGCCTTCAACGTCACCGGTCGGGTAAAAAATGGGACCAACTCCGGCTTCTTTTTTGGGGTAATCGAGGTAACCCAAGATAATGGGAACTTTCGCTTCTAAGGCCGTATAGTAAAAACCTTTGCGCCAGCGGGGCTGGTATTTGCGGGTACCTTCGGGTGTAATCATAATTACCATTCGCTCCGAATTATTCAGAATATTCACCATAGAGCTAACCAGGCTATTGTTACGGGAACGATCGACGGGCAAGGCGCCCATTTTTTTTAACAGCCAGCCCAGCGGGCCCACCATAGCTTCCTTTTTAATAGTATACCGCACGTCCACATCCATCAGGTAAAAAGCACAGCGGGCAAATAAAAAGTCCCAGTTGCTGGTATGCGGCGCCGCAATCATCATGCTTTTCTTCAGGTCCGGTGGAATATGCCCGGCCACGTGCCAGCCATAAATCTTGAATATTATTCTGGATAAAAATTTCGCTATCATGAGGCAAAGGTACAAGATTCGCCAGAAGAGAAAAAGCCAGCTTCAAACTTCTGAAGCTGGCTTCCTTAAAATATTGTCAGGTATTTTATTACAGTTAGTTTTATTATTAGTCGGGTCTCCGACCTCTAATGGGGTTAGGCAGCATCATGGTTTGTCTTAGGAAAAACACCTGCACCGATAACCGTATCTCCGGCCCGTACTCCGACCGGTAATTATCGCTGTTCTTCTTGGCTCCGAAATTTTGCCGGTCGTACCGGAATAACAACATGGGTTCTATGGCAATTTGTTTATTGCGCAGCCAGTAGTTCTGGCGGCCGATGTCGCCCAGAAAATAGGTGTACCCAACGCCGGCTTCGCCCCGGAATAAATTAGATTGCGAAATGCGGAAGATGTTATTGGCCCCCCAGCCCCCGCTAATCTCCCCAAATATTCCGTTATCCAGATAACCTCTTACAAAAGGACCTACCAACAAAATGGTCTGCCGCAGATCGTTGCTGGTAGAGTCGCTTTGCCGGTTATAATAGCTTAGATTGGCTTTGAGGCCGATGCCGATGTCTTCCCAGTTAAAGTAGCCTACTTTCAAATCGGTATTCACCCGTAAAATAGAACCTTTATCGGCCGACTGGTTAGGGGTTTGGTAGGTATAACCATTAAAAGAAGAACTAATGCCCCCGCCTATCATATAACTTCCTTTTAAAATATAGGCATTTACCAGGTGGCCCGAATTATTCTGGCTATAACTAAAATAACTTATAAAAAAGCAGGCGATAAAGGCTAATAATTTTTGCATTCTATTCCGTATCAGTATTGAAATATTAATTTTTTATTGCTTAATAATCTCACCCACAGCTGGTTTTCGGGCAATAACATTATCAGACATTTAAACGATGGCGTTCTAAAAGCGCTAATAAATTTTCGGATAATTCTATGGTATGCTCGTAACCTGCCTCAAACATTTCGCGGGCGTGTTTAATATCTAACAGGCGGTAATATTTTAGCGGCGGTGGCTCAATCAGAAAATCACAGGCTTGCATCCGCGGCGTTACATTGTTATTGATGGCCAGCTGACAGGTACGTTCCACCATATCTCTTAACGATTTCACATCGCGCTGGTGGTCTATCGGATTAACGTGTACGGCAATGGTAAAGTCGGCGTACCCAGCCAAACATTCTACCGGCAAATTATTGATTAAGCCGCCATCTACGAGCAAATGCCCCTGGTAACTAACTGGCTGGCACAAAAAAGGCAAAGCCGAAGACGCCACCAAAGGTTTAATCAGTTCACCTTCGGAAAAATAAACACTGGTGCCGCGGTTAATATCAGTCGCGCTGATAATAACTTTGGGATTGAGATCGGCAAACGTTTTATTTTCGAGTACCGGTTTAAAAGTTTCTTCGAGTTTGCTCAGGTTAATCAGGCCGTAGCGGCTAAATCCCGGCCGAATCAGGCGCATAAATTTAACTTCGGTAACCCGCTCAAATATTTCCTCAGGGCTCAGGCCAATACCATATAAAACAGCCGCAATGGCCCCGGAGCTGGTTCCCGATATTACCGCTAAAGGTAATTGTAATTCTGCCAAAGCTTTTAAAACGCCCAGGTGGGCGAAACTGCGGGCACCGCCCCCGGATAATGTAAGACCAATACGCATCATTTATAAAACGTCGGCAAGTAAAAAGCTATGGTCTAAACGTACGCCCCGGTCGGTATGTTTTACCGTACAGCATTCATGTTCCGGATCGTGTTCCAGAAAAAGAATATATTCCTGGTCGGCCGCTTCCTGCAAAAAAGTAGCTTTTTCGGCTAGGGTTAATAAAGGACGGGTATCGTAGCCCATTACGTAAGGCACGGGTAAATGACCAACCGAAGGTAATAAATCTGCCATATACACGATGGTTTTGCCCTTATAACGGATAACCGGCAGCATCATTTTATCGGTATGCCCATTTACATATATAATTTCGAACGGCAGGAAAGGCGAATCCGCGCCCGGCTGAATAAAGTGGAGCTGCCCGCTATCGACCAGGGGCTGAATATTTTCTTTCAGAAAGCTGGCTTTTTCGCGGGCATTGGGTTCGGTGGCCCATTTATAATGGTCGGGGTTGGTCCAGTACCGGGCATTTGGGAAAGCCAGTTCCAGGCGGGTACGGTCGGCATTATAGTTTACACTGCCCCCGCAATGGTCGAAATGCAGGTGCGTATGAAAAACATCGGTAATATCGGCCACCGAAAATCCGGCTTGCTGAATAGAACTGGTTAATGAATTTGGTCCATGCAGGTAGTAATAGCCGGCCATTTTGGGCTCCATCTTGGTTCCGATGCCGGTATCTATTAAAATTAATTTATTCGCATCCTGGATTAACAGGCAACGCATGGCCCAGGTACAAAGGTTATTTTCATCGGCGGGATTAGTTTTTTGCCAGATGCTTTTGGGTACCACGCCAAACATCGCTCCCCCATCCAATTTAAAGTACCCGGTATCTATCGAAAATAACTGCATAAGCTTTTTACTAGCCATTAAAGGTTATAAACCCTAGCAAGAACGATGAAAAGTAAAATATATTAGATAATATAGCAAAAAATATATTAAATAAAATTTATGTTAAATATAACTAATCCATTCTTGCTTGTTCAAAATGCTTCTAAATTAGAAAATTAGCCCCCTGAAAGCAGGTGTAAGTTTTACCAAAAAGCATAAAAAAACCCTGCATAGGTAGCAGGGTTTGTTATACGAAGTTTCTTAAAGATGCTTTAGAGTATGGCTTAAAAGAAAAGCGCTAAAAATTAAAGCTCCTGCACCACGCCCATCGACGAGAATTTGTCGATGCGCTGGCTAATGCGTTCCTGCACCGGTATCTGCTCCAGTTCGTCCAGGGTTTTCAGGATATGTTTGCGCATGGTGCTTATCATTTTGGCAGGTTCGGTGTGGGCGCCACCCAGGGGCTCTTTAATAATGCCGTCTATGAGTTTAAAATCCAGCATGTCTTTGGCCGTTACTTTCATGGCGTCGGCGGCTTGTTCTTTATAATCCCAGCTGCGCCACAGAATGGTTGAGCAGTTTTCCGGCGAAATAACCGAATACCAGGTGTTTTCCAGCATGTGTACCCGGTCGCCGATTGCTATGCCGAGGGCACCACCAGAAGCGCCTTCGCCAATTACAATGCAAATAACCGGTACTTTCAGCATAAACATTTCTTTCAGGTTGCGGGCAATCGCCTCGCCCTGACCCCGTTCTTCGGCTTCCATCCCGGGGAAAGCACCCGGCGTATCTATAAAAGTAACAATGGGCTTGTTAAACTTTTCGGCCATTTTCATTAACCGCAAAGCTTTCCGGTAACCTTCGGGGTTGGGCATACCGAAATTGCGGAGCTGCCGTTGTTTGGTATTGCGTCCTTTCTGCTGCCCGATAAACATAACGGTGCGCCCGTCCATTTCGCCAAAACCACCTACCATGGCTTTGTCATCTCGCACGTTGCGGTCGCCGTGCAACTCAATAAACTTGGTGGTTAGGCCTTCTATGTAATCTAAAGTATAGGGCCGGTCGGCGTGGCGAGATAGCTGCACCCGCTGCCACCGGGTTAAATTGGCGTAAGTTTCTTTTTTAAGCTGCTTTATTTTTTCTTCTAAAGCTTTTACGGCTTCCGATACATCCACCTGACTGTCTTCGGCCAGTTTTTTCATTTCGCGAAGCTTGCCTTCCAAAGCCGCAATGGGCTGTTCAAAATCTAGAAGCATAAAAATACGATAGGTTAATAGTAGGTGCAAAGTTAAACGTTTATCAGAATTAAAAGTATGTAGGTAGGCCACAAAATAAAGTTAAAAATTATGTGACTGATTATCTATCTTTTACAATATAGTCTTAAAATTATTTGCGAAAATATTACCCCGGCACTTGCATCGTATATATTAACCCTCTACATTTGCATCACTTTAAAGGAACAACGCAGCACAGCGGCGGGAATTTAAAGAAAAAAATGGTCCGGTAGTTCAGTTGGTTAGAATGCCGCCCTGTCACGGCGGAGGTCGCGGGTTCGAGTCCCGTCCGGACCGCAAAAAGCCTCTCAGTTTATTCTGAGAGGCTTTTTTGTTTTTGGGACGTTCAGCAGACTGGTTGCTGGAGCGTGAGCTCGTTCCAAGAGTCAGGAATTTGCCGGCTCACGTTTTTTGAACAAGGCGTTGCTTGTTTTTAATCTGGATGATAAAATTGTACATGGTGCTTTGAGATTACAGAGCAAAGGAACCAGGTGCGGCATTTGCCGGAAAGGACATAAAAAAAGCCCCACATTGCTGCGGGGCTTAGTTTTTAAAAATTAAGTTTCTTTTTTATATGTGGATTGAGGTATTCTCAGGTGTATCCATTTCTATTTTCAGCGAAACATTTGCATTTAACGCTTTGAATACTTTTACAAGGGTTCCTACAGTTACATTAGTGTCGCCTTTTTCTAGGCGAGAAATTTGCGCTTTCTTCACCCCAATCATGGCACCCAGCTGGTCTTGGGTTAAATCTTTAGCCTTACGTAGTTTTTTTATTTGTTCGCAGGCTAAATCCAATTCTAATACTGATTCGAAGCGTTCTCTTTCGGGGGTACCTTTTTCTCCGTAGTACCTGGTTTTAATATCTTCGGACGAAAATCTCTTTTTTGGTGGGGTTACTGACTTTAGTTCTTTTGCAATTGACTCGTTCATATTCATCATTATTGATAGTTAAGTGGTAATTAGTTCGGCGGCAGTAATTGGTTGTATAGGTGATGGTCAATTACCCACCCCCATAAAATTTCCTTAATTTTTCGGCTCTATCTATTTCTTGTTTTGGTGTAGCATTTTGTTTTTTCTGAAACCCATTTATACAAATTATTAATGATTTTTCCTCTTTACTGTAAAAGGCAAATAACCTATACCAAGTGTTATCTGCTGACATTCTGAATTCGTAAAGGTTCTTTTGCCCCCTTAGCTTTTTGAACCAAGGGCCTTCTATCCCTTGCTCCGTTCGGTTTATAAGCACGAACAGCTTTTCTCTGGTTTGGTGACTTAAGGAATCAAGAAACTCTATTGCTTCTTCCTCATACTCTACTCGTTGGATGTTCTTCATAGGCGGATAATCTTTTATTACATACTACAAATATAAATAAAAGTTTACATATAACGAAACTTTACAAAATAAATATTAAAAAAGCCTCGCAATGCTGCAAGGCTTGTTGTATCCCGTAAGGGAGTTAAATGTCTGATAATATTAAGTAATTTGCTTATATTCTGTCATGCTAACAAACATATCTTTTAAGTTGTATAAAAAACTAAGGATATTTTTGACATCATCTTGTATCAGGGCATTAGCCGCTGGATAAATAAATACAACCAGAAGCCCCATCAGGGAATTAACCGAATTAAGCCAGCCAACCTATACCAAATGGCAGCTTAATTCAACTAAAACAGTAGACTTAGTGGTCTAAATGAATCGAGGTATTATAGTTCCGTTTATATTTTCTTTCACCGATAAAGCATTACTATTTAAAACCTAACCATAGAAAGCATTTCACCTTTCGGGAGCTCTCGGGCAGTATAAACCAGGCTGAGCGCCTGATTGGCATGGGTTCTTTCTAATTGCCGTAGTTCTTTTACGGGTACTATCATTTTTAAATCCTCACCGGTGGCATCGGCAAATACCCATTTCTTCAATATATTACCCTGCTCATCCTGGAGCGAAAGGCTCCTGCTGGTGCCGGCACCGTTTTTTATGGTACAATGGTTATACTGGATGCGCAGTTGGTCGGTTTCCTGGGCCGTATTCAGTTGGAGTACCCTTAAGCTCAAAGGCTGGTTTACCGTTTGCTTGAGGAGGAGTTTGTCGTTCAGATAAATAGAATAACTGTCCAAGCCGAACTTAGTCGTAAAACTGAAGGCAGTAAAGCCCAATGTTAGTAGCGTAAAGAGCATCATAAACGCCTGATTGAATTTCATCTTTTTCATAGTATTAATTATTAAGTGAATTATTTAAAATTCTTATCCTAATTTACCATAAGTGAATGGTAATCAAAAACTTAGTAGACCAACTACCAGAATAGTAGATATCGGGCAGTTTATGATTATATTCATCTATTATTTAAGTAGTTGGTCGACTTAATTTCTCCGCCAGCTGGCTTTTCGTTTCTTTTACCAGGAATAATTGAAGGCATACCGTTACCGCTCCTTTAATCAATATCGATGGATCTGCTGGATAAAACCATAAAGCTACCCTTTTCCAATCACCGCGTATCCCTGAAGTACGCCTTGGTTCATAGTGCCTATTGGGTCCTGATTACCGGATTCTTTATGTATGAGAAAAAATATCTCATCCAGAAGGCTAATCTGCCATATTTTATTATCTGTGTGGCGGGCCGGATTGGGCTCCTTATTTTAATTGCTTACCTGAACCTTCAGTACTTTTTACCCCGGTACCTATTGAAGAAGCATTACCTGGCCTATGTTATGGCGGTTATTTTTTCCGTATTTGGGTATTTGACCCTTCAAAGCTTATTTGATTATTATTTGTACGGGTATGTGGTGGGGCCGCTGCGAAACAGCCGTTTAATTGAAACTTTATCCTATAATTTTTTTAGCACTTTATGGTACCTCGGCTTAATGCTCGCGCTTAAATTAAGCCTGGACTGGTATGGGCAACAGCGCCTTATTCAGAAAATTAAGGTCGAAAAACTAAATGCGGAGGTTGATTTTCTGCGCGCACAAATAAATCCACATTTTTTATTTAACATCCTCAATAACCTTTATGCGCTAACGCTTAAAAAATCAGAACTGGCCCCGGAGGTTGTTCTTAAACTATCCGACATGATGGAATATATGTTGTATGATAGTACCGCGGAAAAGGTGCTGCTGGAGAAAGAAGTCGCCTACCTCCAAAACTATTTTGAACTGGAGCAACTCCGGTTAAGCGATAAGTCTCCGATAAGTTTGAATGTTAAGGCGGCCTTTGATGGGCAGGAAATTGCCCCCCTGCTATTGTTGCCCCTGGTAGAAAATGCTTATAAACATGGGCTTAACACCCAAAGTGAAAATGGCTGGCTTACCGTGAATATCGGCCTGCAGCAATCTACCCTGACAGCTGTGGTCGAAAATAAGAAATCGCCCGCCGTTAGAGAGAAAAGTAAAGGAGGCATTGGGCTCGGCAATTTACGCAAGCGTCTGGACCTACTTTATCCTTCGCGGCATTGCCTGGAGCTGGAAGATAAAAAAGATAGTTTCCGGGCCAGGTTGGTTATCCAACTTTAAATAACAAAATTAAAAAAGAAAACGATGTTACGGGTTGTGGTAGTAGATGATGAGCCGCTCGCGCTGGAAATATTGGCTGGCTACTTAAAAGAAACCGACAATATCCAGTCCGTAACTTTGTTTAGCAAGGCCCGGGAGGCTTTACAATATTTGGAAAGTCAGAATGCTGATTTATTGTTACTGGATATAGAAATGCCGGAAATGACTGGAATTAAGTTCCTGGAACAGCTATCCGATCCGCCCCTTACAATTTTTACCACTGCTTACCGGAACTATGCTTTTGAGGGATTTGAACTGGGCGTAATTGATTTTTTATTGAAGCCAATATCCTTCTCAAGGTTTTCAACTGCCATTGGTAAGGTTCAGGATTTTCTTGCGCTGAAACTACACGACACCCAGTTAGAGTCGGAGGAGCTGGCGCCGGAATTTGTTTTTATTAAAAGTGGGGTAAACCGGATTAAACTCCAGTTTAACGAGGTGACCCACATTCAGGGATTAAAAGATTATGCGATCATCCATACCGCAAAAGAAAAGATTGTTATTAAGGGATCTATAAAAATGGTGCAGGAAATGTTTCCTTTATCGCTTTTTATACGGGTCCATAAATCCTTTCTCGTCTTTCGAAAAGCTATTAAGCGCATCGAGCGTAACCGGATTGTGATGGGCAGCTTACAGATTCCAATCGGAAGAAATTACCGGGAAGGCGTTGAGAAAAGTCTAGGAATGTAAAATTTATAGCTACCCGACCCAGATGCTGGCAGGTAGACCGTCTTGCACCTTTGATAAGCTGCTTTGTAGGTAATCTTGCCGAATAATTTATGCATTAAGTTCCGGCTCTTTAAAATACCCTTGTATGATACAGCCTGCCTGCCGAATCACTCTTTGTTTATAAGATAATTTTTTACTTCCTGTCAGTTAATAGCCTCTTCTGATAAACCATCTAGTTTTCAGCTTATTATACTGGGCTCTTTAAAATGATAAAAAAAACTATCAATATCACGCAACAATTAAATATAGTTTAAAGTATATAGTAATATATAGTTTTATTAACTTGCACGTTATTAATAAAAGATAATACCTGCCAAATATGGCTTATTATTTAATAAGAATTTTAACCTAAAAGAAGCGAACTATTAAAATTATATAATGGAATTTGGCTTTAATATCCAGCCTACAGCCCCTATAAACAATAATTCATTAACTGATCAACTATAATTAATTTAAACCGTGAAACTTTTAAAACTTAACACCCTATCTCTTTTATTAGCACTCTCTACTTTTGTCTCTTGCGACGATAAAGATGAAATCAAGCCGCTTAGTCCTGAAAAAGAAGTCTTTATCGGGCATTGGCAACTAGCCCGTATAACTCAGGAAGGCACCGAATACGATGCTGTAAATGATAGCCGCATTATATTTGATAGAGGTGGTAGTAGTTTAGGTGATGGTACTTATGCCCTTAATTTATATTACCGAACAATAGACAAAACCGTGCCTTATGGCTATTCGAATGGCGGCACGTGGGCGTTAAAAGACACCGATAAAATAGTGCTAAATGGTGATGTGGATGCCCAATATCAGGTAAAAACCATCACAGCCGATGCCCTTACCATTGAGCGGCACGAAAAAGTGGTGAATGCCAAAGGCAGATTTATAATGAAACACCGTGAAAACGCCATAAACCCATACGATAGCGTTCATGTCATGACAGAGTCTCCGGTTGTGTACACCTTTGAAAAGAAAAAATAAAGAATTGGGTAGCAAACGGTACAGCCTTTACGGTAAAGACTTCTGATTAATTTTTAATAAATACCTTTCGCTGAGCTATTTACGGAGTAAACCGCCTTTCAGGTACAGGTAGATCAATATTTTTCATTCCTGGTTCTACGACGATGCGTATTTCCAACTATTGAATTAAATTTTATTGTTCAGAGTGCAAAAAGCCTTTCAGATTAGACTGAAGGGCTTTTTTGTTATACATGGATTATGTCCATGAGCAGCAGGTTTAATTCAAGCAAAATTTATTAGGACAAACAGAATACTATTAGTTGGTTGTCGCAATATTATTTAAAAGCTACTGTGTGCTTATCATTCAGCTTTTCTTAAAGCGCTACATGGCCTGCCACTTGCTCTGGATATTGGAATCGCGCCTACTAATACTGCTTAATAATTTCTGAAATTATATTATTATCATCAGTAATGAGATCGGCTAAGTAAATGGATGTTGGCTGTTTGTAAACTAATAAAGTCTACTTTTCTGTTTCCAAGGCCAAGCGCCGCAACCATTCTAATTGAAAAGAATTATAAATTAATACAAAAACAGGCGGATTTCACTTGTTGGTAGTCCCCCGATTTTGTTTGTTTGATTTATTCTTTCGGCAAAATAATATCCTTCCGGCGCTCCTTAGGCGTCACCTCTAAACTAATCAGTTTTCCATTTACGACCTTACCCGACACGACGGTTTTATAGGGGGCATGCAGCTTAAACTCAGCATTCCAATCTAGCGGCCAGGCAGGTAATAAATAAATTTTGCGGTTGTCGGTTTGCATTAGCATTTCCTGCACACCTATCATGCCGGAGCCACCCCAGTTATGGTCGGGTACGTAGTCGTGGCCGGGGCCCCAGAAGGCCGGAAAGCGACGGCCGGAATCTTGTAGTTTCTGGATGGTAATAGCGGCGGCTTCGGCGGTTAAACCCAGGCGGGCGCAAAAAATATTATCCTGGTGCCAGCTGGTGTAATTCCGGTTTTTTATGGCGTCGGTATCGTATTTCCAGGTGTTAACCGCTACTTCCAAATCGGGTTTGCCAATACCGTACATGCCGTACGGAAATACCGGATAAAGCTGGGGAATTTCGGTATTTTGCTTCCGCTCCCAGGTTTTGGCGGGCGCAATGGTTTTATGGCCTTGCATTTCCCGGAAACTCAGGGTTGGTACACGCTTTAACATTTCCTGCCAGCGGGCCCTCTTTTCGGTGGAGGCATAGGTAGCCGGTAATTCGAGTAAGCGCGATAGCACGGTTTGCATACCGGCAACCGTAGGCGCCGCATTATTGGCCATCTTAAAGGTTTCGGCGGCGGTACCGGGGTAAAGCACCAGGTGCCCGTTCTGGTCCAGCTTTTTGGCACCTCGCCGGCCAGCTAAATACTGATAATGCTCATCAAAAAAATTTACGCAGCTTTCGAGTAAAGGCAAGTATGGCGTAATGTCCTGTTGGGTAAATCGTTCCAGGTCCAGCACCATCAGGCAAATTTCCAGGGCCGTATCCCAATGGTATTCCAGCCAGGCATTGTGTTCCAGGCCCGGGTCAAAACCGGCCGGCCGGTCCAGGCCGTACTCGGCAAAATTGGGTAGTCCGAAGTTCTCGATTTGCTCGGTAAAGGAAGCGCCCGGGTGATTCCAGTAAACGTTGGTTCTGAGTTCGGCGTTGGGCAGCAGGCGGCGGTAAAACTGTAATTGCGGCGGCATTAAATCAAAATCGCCGCTTTTCAGCATGGGCCAGTAAACCAGGCGCTGGTTCTGGGCCGTAAAGGTGCCCCCTCCCCACTGCCGGTGATCCGGGCTGAACGGGTATTTGGCGTCCACAAAAACAGGGTCGTAAGTAAAAAGGCCACCGTTGAATTTAGTCGGATATTTTCCGTAGGCATTGCAGCCCAGCATGTATCGGAAAAGCTGATAGTTGCGGCCGACCTGCCAGGCGGCATCGGCCGAACTGGCGCTTTCGGTATTAATTAATACATAACTCCTATCCCAATATTGCCGCCACCATTTTTGAGTATTTCTAAAAGCGTTTTTTTTGCCGGCTTCTGCCTGCCTGATAATCTGGCGTAATCCGGCTTGCCATTCGGTTAATGTTGTGGCCTGATCTACGTGCAGGTACATTTGTAGTTGGTGGGTTCGGGCGGGCGTTTTGCTTTTTAATTTATAAGCAGTATAATCAGCCTGGCTGTATTTACCGGAACTGGTGCCGGCCCATACCATATTAGGCCCCCGCATGATGCCGCCGTAAGTTAAATTATGGAGCGGGTTAATTAATTGGCCTTTTACTTTTATTAAATGCTGCTGATTAACGGTTAAATCAAAAACAGTGGAGTCGCGGTTGCGGTGGTAAAACAAAATATCGTTTCCAAGCGGCTGCACCTCGTCTTTGTACTGTATAGCCTTTAGTTTAGACCATTTAAGGGAAGTAGCAAATTTTTCGCCGGCCAAGAGTTCCCGGTTCTGGGTGCGCCAGTTTTCGTAGCTGGCCTCAACCCTAATGGGTTGGCTGCTGTTTACTTCTACCTGCACCACCGGCCGGAAAACATCTACCCATACTTTTACCATCGTGGCCTGGCGGCCCTCGCCTCCCGTAATTTCTACGTAACCTTCTTTCAATTTTAACTCCTGCCGGAATTTGGCACCGGCGGTAAATGGGTTGGGCTGCAGGTTTAACCGAACCCGGCCCAGTTTAGGAAAAAGGTTATTTTCGTCGAAGGTGCCACTACGGGACAGGTAGAACAATATTTCGCCGTTTTCAACCCACACGTTTAAGCCAATATCGCCACCGCCACAAGGCATCGATTCGCTGCTGTTCTGGCTTTGGCTATTCCAAATTATATTATACGGATTCAGGTTCGGCGACTGCGCCTTACCGGCATGCGGAGCAAGAAAGGGGATAAAGAGCAGGAAGAAGATAACGAAGGGTTTAGACATGCTTGCTCTTGGCGGGCTTACTTGTTTTTAAATTGAAAGTATTAAACCAGCGCTATTTTTTTAACGGGTTTTCTTCGGAGGAAGCCAGTGCCTCCCGGAAGTTTATATTTTCTTTATTATAATAATATCAGATGCATTACTAAACTAGCCAGCAAATGCATTCTGACTCTAAAAAACTATCTGTTTTCAACAAACTTTCACCACTTCCATATTCAACAACTCACCCAGCTTTTGAATTTTAGAACTGATGTGGCCTACGCCAACGGCGCAGTGGTGGGCTGGGCCGTGAATATTCCAGTTGTTCATAAACTGGCGGGCGCCGATAGAAAATTTGTAGCGGCTGTTGGTATTACCAATTTCCAGAATCGGCCCTGGCACCGATTCGCCCTCGGCTACGAGCAGCATCAGTTTGCCATCGGCTTTCTGCACCACCGAGAGCAAGGTAACCGGGCCGTTTTTCACCGACATTTCCACGGATAAGCCCCTTCCTACTTTGCCGTGGTACACGTACAAGGGCCGTACTTTGGTTTTCCCTTCGGCAATGGCAATATGCCCGGGTCCGTCGTGGCCCATCAGTACCACATCCTCGTTATAATCCATGGCGTAATATTCCGTGAAAGAGCCGCCCACGCCAAAGCTGTCCATTATTTTCATGGCTTGGGCATTCTTAATTTCGTATTCGCCGGCAACGGGTACGCCGTTGGCCGTTAATAAAGAATTGCCTAAAATAATAGAGCTGATGGTATCTTCATTATCGGAATTGCCGGTGCCTTTGTAAAAGTAAGCCATAGAGCCGAGCTGGTATTTTTGTACCAAACAGTCGAGGGCCACCGACGTGCGGGCTGCCCGCTGTAGTTCTTCTTCCGAAGCGTCCGGCTGCACCTCAAATACTTCTTTAAAATGAGCCACGCGCTCATTTATTGCTACGTCGGTTACCTCCTTCCGCAGCATAGCCAACTCGTCTACTTCAATAATTTCGATGTGCCCGCCAAAGTGGGCGTACTGTTGGGTGAGGTCGGAATATATATCGAGCATACCGCTGTAGTAATGGCCCAAGCAGCCCAGCCGGTTATGAAACATAATATTGGCTACGCGGGCGGCTTCTACCCATTCGGTTACTTCGGTCCAGCATTCTTCGTCCTGGTGCAGCATGCCGGTAATCTGGTGAAATTTAATACCCGCCCGGTTAAAAACATTGGCAATTTCGGGTACCGGACAAGCCGAACAATAGGCCAGCCATTCGCCCGTCATCCGGGTACGATCGTTCATTTTATTAAAAGTGGCATAATCAATGGCGGCTTCGGGCGCTAAGTTTAAAATTATAACCGGCACCTTGGCTCGCTGCACCACTGGCAACACCGTCGACGATAATGCATAGGTAGAAACGTACAGGAAAATTAAATCTACATCGGCGCGCCGGAATGCATGGCCGGCCGCAAAAGCCTTTTCGGGCGTATCGATTAAGCCCAGGTTAATAATATCCGGATGCACGGCGGCCAGTTTATCGTTTACGACCGCTAAATAACCTTCCAGCCGCTCCTTTAAACCGGTAAATTGCTCCCAGTAAGCTTCTAAGCCAATGCCAAAAAGACCAATCCTTAGGGCTGATGTTTGCATGTTTTTATTGCTCCGTTTCGCCCGAAACTAACTTGTTATTTTTAAGAAAAAAATAAATATTGGATATACCTGAATTTCAGGGGTGGCTTTCAAAAAAGGACTCACTCCACTTCTACCATGGCTTTTATTACGCCGGTTGCCGGATTGAGCCATCTTTCGAATTCGGTTTTTACCTGGTCGAAGAAAACCCGGTGGGTAATGTAGGTGGCCGGATTTACCAACCTTTTTTTCATCGAGGCAATTACCAGTTCAAAATCCTGACGGGTGGCATTACGGCTGCTCATTAAAGTGGCTTCGCGTTTATGGAATTCCGGATGGCTGAAGCTGATTTCGCCTTTTTGCAAGCCAATTAACACAAACCGGGCACCATGTGCCATGTATTTAAAAGCGCCGTTAATGGCTTTTTGGTTACCGGTCGCATCTATAACCACGGTCGGCATGTCGCCATTGGTAATCTCGGCAAGTTTTTCGCTAACGTTTGCGTCAAGGGCATTAATCGTGTAGGGTATTTGCAGCTTATCCTGGCAAAACTGCAGGCGGGCTTCGTTAATATCCATGGCAATCACTTTTCCACCGGCAATGCGGGCAAATTCCATGGTGCCCAAACCAATGGGTCCAGCCCCAATCACCAATACAAATTCGCCGGGCTGTACCGCTGCCCGCCGCACCCCGTGCGCTCCTACGGCCAGGGGCTCTATTAATGCCAGTTCATCGAAACTTAAACCCTCACCGTGCACCAAAGAATAAGTTGGCACCGATAAATATTCGACCATACCGCCGTGGGTATGTACGCCACAAACTTTTATAGAAGTACAGCAGTTTGGTTTGCCCGAACGGCAGGCAATGCAGGTGCCGCAATTAAAATAAGGAATAAAGGTAACGGCTTCTCCTATAGCAAAACCTTCGGCGCCATCAAATTCCACCAGTTCACCCGCCAACTCGTGCCCTAATATGCGCGGATACTCAAAGTAAGGCTGCGTACCTTCATAAGCATGTAAATCGGTACCGCAAATGCCAATGCGCTTTATTTTTATAATAGCATTCCCTTCGGTTAATACTGGGCTTTCTTCCTGGCTGTATTCGAACTGCCCGGGAGAGGTACAAACTAATGTTTTCATCTTAATTTTTTATCTGGTGCGCTGGCAAATTTGCTAAACGTTTTTTACTTGATTGGTCCGGGAATATGAATTTTATTTTGCACTTCTAAAAATTCAAAAGACTGGCCGGCAGTTTTTACCTCCACATTTTTTAATACCAGGTTATCGACGTACTGGAAACGGGCACCATTTTTAGCTTCGATAGAGATATTCTCCATTATAATATTTTCGGCGTGCGCCAAGGGCCAGCCCAGAAAACTAATGGCCTTACCCGATTGGCTGGCTTTTACCTGCCGAATAGTAATATTCCGGTACCTGGGCGTGGCCGCGACAAAAGGTACTTTAATTTTTTGCCATTCATCAATGTAATCATCTCCGTTTACCTCGCGCAAAGCATAATCTATTACCGTACCTACTTTTTCCATTTCCCAGTTTTCGTGGGTAATATTTTCGATTACCCCACCCCTACCCGGCCTAGGTTTAAATTTAATGGGCGCTTTATTCCCCATGGCTTTACAATTGCGCACAAATACATTTTTAATGCCGCCGGCCGTTTCGGTACCAATGGAAACGCCGCCGTGACCTTCCAGGAAAGTGCAGTCTTCTATCACCACATTCTCCGTCGGAATATTTACCCGTAAGCCATCCGAGCCGCGACCGGACTTAACCGCTATACAATCATCATCCACCGAAATAATGCAGTTGCGGATGAATATATCCCGGCTGGAATCCACGTCAATGCCGTCGGTACTAGCGGCTTTTTTACCATCTTCCAGTACCGGGTTGAAAATATTTAAATCAGTTAGTTGAATATTCTGGCTGTAACAGATATGCACCGTCCAGAAGCCTGAATTTTGCAGCCGCAAACCAGAAATTTCCGAATCGGTTACCTTATCGAAGAGAATTAGGCGAGGACGCGGAACGTGCCAGTCAATTAAGTCGCCGGGTACGGTTTTGACCAGCACCGCTCGTTTTTGCCAGTACGGTTCCCACCAATAGTAACCCGAACCATCGATGGTGCCTTCCCCGGAAATTTTAATATTATTAGCATTTAGGGCATTGATAAACGCCGAAGGCCAGTTCATGTGAATACCGGCAATGCGGGTATTTTTAAGCTCCGGAAAGTTCTCCAGGCCCGCTACCGCCCGCAATTTGGCTTCTTTGTCTAGCTTTAAATGCACGTTACTTTTCAGAAACAGCGCCCCCGAGGAATAAACACCCTTCGGAATCAGCACAATACCACCACCCGCTTTATAGCATTCATCTAACGCCCGCTGAATGGCCTTGGTATTTACCGTTACCGAATCGCCAACCGCACCAAACTTAGTTACATCAAATATTTGGAGTTCATCTTGCTTTTTAACCGCATGCGAGGTTAGTGATTTACCACAGGAAGTCAGCAATAAACTCCAAATAATAATTACAAAATACCACTTATAAAAAGCCTTGTTAGCTGGTATTATCCCGTTAATTGAAAATATTGGCGGTAGTTGTGGCATTTTAATAAGTGAGTTTTTATTTAAACAAGGGGGGCTGACAAATTTATTCGCTGAGTTTACCCCAAAATCTTTCAATTACTTTGTAAAATTTTTGATCTCACCTCTGTCATTCAGGAGGAGCCTATTTATTTACTTGCTAAATAAATAGGCTCCTCCTGAATGACAGGATTGGAATGCTTTGGCTTTCTTAAATTTCCAATTAATAATATTTATCTAAAGTGAATTTTTGATTTTAATATTACCTAAAACCGCTATTTACTTTTTAGCTTGATTCTGAGCACCGGTTAGAATGGCCGTTTTTTCCAGCTCCTGTTTTTTCATATCTAACACGGCCGGGTTAAGTTTAACCTGCACCATGCCCATCGGGTGATAACGACGTTTTAAATCAATGGCTGCGTAAACAATGGTATAAACATTGTTGCCTTCCGGGATTAAACCTAAAGGCGTGCGCATAATGTCCCACCACTTTTTAACTTTTGTTTCAATCGGCAAATACCGGGCCTCCGACCAGGTATACCCATCTTTGGATAAGGAGTAGCCCATCATATTGGGTAAATGGTGGCCCCAACCATCCGGACCGCCATCGAAAACGGCAATATACAGGCCGTTGGGCAGTTTACTAACAATGGGATTCTCAATAAACCAGGGGTGCATAGAGGTTACCGGGTTTACGGTGGAATCCAGGCGGGTCCAGGGGCCTTCCATTTTATCGGCTTTAGCCAACCCAATAAACCAGCCTTTGCCCGTTTTTTTGGGGTAGTCGGCCCAGGTTTTAAACGGATAAGCGCCACTGTAAAAGCCCAGCCATTCTTCGCCTACTTTGTAAGGAAAAAATGAAGCTACCCCCTGACGGCCTTCCCAGGGCTGCGAATCCAAACCAGGCTCCATAATAATACCTTTATCGGTGTAAGGACCGCCAATGCCATCTATTCCGGGTATGGTTGATTCGGCCCGCCAGATGCGCCCGAAAGAATGGTTGGGTTCTATTTCTTTGTGTACCGTGTAAGCCAAATAATAACCATACCAGCGGTTGGCTTCTTCGTTAAAGATGGGCATATACGACCAGATAGCGCCGCGCCGGTCGTTCATCGGATTATCGTCTTCGGTGAGGGCGTAGGTGCCGCTGGCCTGGTAAATGGTAGATTGGCGGGTCCAGTTAATGGCATCGGGGCTGGTCCAGTGGCCGATGCGGGTTTTCACCCGGTCGTAATAAGCTTCCACTTCTTTTTCGCCGGCGCGCTCCGTCGGGAACATGTGGTAAGTACCTTTAATTTTTACCATGGCACCGCCTTCAAAACCACCCTGTATGCCTTCGGTGCCCGGCATGCCTTCTTCCACTACGGGTTTATCGGGTCCGCCTACAATATCGAAAAGTGGTTTATTGTCGTAAAATCCTTCCACTATAAAAGGCTCCCACCCCCGCCCATCGGGTAAGCCGGCATTCCGGAAAGTTAAAGGCTGATTAGCTTTTACCACTCCGAGCACTGTAAAAAGCCCGCTACCAGCGGGATTAATGGTATGGGTACCGGCCGGGTAAGCTACGGCATAAACTTTTACCGATGGCAACCCAGTTACCGTTAAAGCGCTATCCAGTACCAGTTGAGCACCCGAACCAGGCTGCCGGAAGGTCTTAGCTTTATCCTGGAAAAATCCCAGCAGCAATTTTACCGGCTCCTTAAACTTTAATTTCAAGGGTTGATCTTCGCCTTTTTCGTAAAACCCGGCTGGCATTTTAACCCCAGTTAAACCATTTAATTCCGGGGCTACGCGCACAATACAGTTTTTTTGGCCAGCAAAAAGGTGGCCCATATCAGCAGTTTTAAAAGCAGGATAACCCGGCGTTCTAATCTGAAAAGTAGCGGCAGGCCAAGTGGCCTTAACTTGCTGCACTTGGTTAAGCGGCACAGCAGCTATAGCCTTCTTTACCGGAATAAAGGTAACAACTGCTGCCGCTAAACCAATTAAAAAGGTAAAACCAGAATATTTTTTCATAGTGTATTTTGACTATTGGAGCTCGATGCGGAATACTTGGGCACTTTCGGAAGGCACCCTGGCTTTTTGCGGAATGGTCAGGACTAAGCCTTGGGCAGAAAGGTTAAACGGGCATTCTTCCAGGCTTTTCAATCCTAACAATTTAACTGATTTTACCTGGCCTTTTAAACTATTGTTAGTGAGTTGGGCTAAGGTAACTTGGGTATCTTTGGTTACTTTATCGCCAATTATTTCGGCGGGCCAATCCAGGAAAATAGCGTAAATCGTGTTGCCTTTGCGGGTATAATGCACCCGTTTGCCGCCCGCCGTAGTTTCCCCGGCTACGCTGAACGGCCGGGTCTCGTAAATACTTTCGCCAAAGGTCCAGAGCCAGCGGCCGATTTTAGTAACTACCTGCTGCTGGTCTTCCGGGAAAGTACCATCGGCTTTCGGCGACAGGTTTAATAGCAACTGACCATTCTTGCTTACTACCTCAATTAATTTCTGAATAATATCTTTATCGGTCCGGATTTCCATGCCTTCGGTATAACCCCAGGAAAAAGAAAAACCAGTCCCAATCGAATAATCACTTAAAAAAGGTTTAGCCATGATATCCGCTGGGTTGGAATTCTCGTGGTCTTCCATGGCCACGCCTTCCGGAATATCATCTCCTTTGTAAGTTACCGTTACGGGCTGATTGCGCTTTTGCGATTCGTTAAAATAATGCGCCAGGTACGTCCGAAGTTTATCATTATCTACCTGTTCCAGCCAGGCATCGTGGTAAATAATATCGGGGTGGTATTTGTTTACGACTTCCAATGATTTATCTAACCACATTTGCTGCCATTCTTTGGCGGGCATCGGCGAGCCGTACAATTTGGCGTATTGCGGATCGGCGGCTTCCCAACCGGGTTTAACTTTCACGTTGGTGTAGTTCAGTTCGTGGTGCAGCGAGGTAAAAAATTTCATACCGCGTTTCCGGATGGCTTTCTCCAACTCCCCTACTACATCGCGCTTCGGCCCCATGTCCTTGGCATTGAAAGGGGTTACGTCGCTGTCCCACATGGCAAAACCATCGTGGTGCTCAGCCACCGGACCGGCAAAGCGGGCGCCGCCTTTCAAAAATAAATCGGCCCATTCGTCAGCGTTAAATTTTTCGCCTTTAAACTGCGGAATAAAATCGTGGTAACCGAACTCTGAAAGCGGACCGTAAAGCGCCACGTGCCGTTTGTGGGTGCCCAGTTTGCCGTAGTCGGCTTCGTTGTGCATGTGCTGGATGTAATGCTCGTTGTTGTAAGCCGGCACCGCGTATACACCCCAGTGGGCATAAATACCAAATTTAGCATCCCGAATCCAGTCCGGGACTTCCTGGTGCTTTTCCAGCGATTTCCAATCAGCTTTGTAAGTAATATTTTTTTGAGGAAATGCAGGCAAGGCAAAAACAAACATTAATAAAAATGTTTTTAGGAGCCTCAAAACAAAAGCATAGGAAGGGAGCAACTTCTGGTGATTTAACATTAATAATTAATTAAGTTCTGCGTTTAAGCTTGACTAATAGTTTCAGCCTCAGTATAAAATTTAAATATAAATAAATATTTTAAATATAAATAATTAAAATGTTAATTAAAAAAAAAGCTTACTTCCTTCGATTATTTAGTTAAGACAGAAAATGCCTTATTTAAGTAACCTAAGGAAGTAAGCTTCTAATTATTAAGAATTATGCTGTTTAGTAATTTTGAATTAGAACAGCACCTGGCGCCATGGGTAGTGTTTTCACCATATCCGTCAGTCCAAGAGAAAAGAATAAATACATACACCTTTTTCCAATCTCTTGGCTTTAAATTGCCCCTGACTTTATTCAGGGATGCCAAAAACCCGGGGCTAAAGCACCCGGGCAATTCAATGCAACACTTAGCCTGCATGCCTATGGTAAAAACACGCAGCAAGGGCAACGGCTCATCCAATCTATAACATGCTAAACAGTTTCTAATTAAATATTGGACTTTCGCAAAAAAGTAAAAACCTGCCGTTATAACTATTAAATCCAAAGAACTGGCCGGTAAAAACACACAGCCAGGGCGGCTATTGCGAAAGTCCAATATTCAATTAGAAAAAATAGTTATTACAAACCTGTTTAAGTCTCTTAGTTATACCCCGGGTTTTGTTTAAATTCCTCTTTATTGGTAACGGCATTGAGTTCCGTTAATGGAATAGGTCGCAAGGTATGATAGTCCTGGATGTTGGGTGCTGCATCGGGATTATATTTTTTTACCCTTTCTACTAATTTCCCGGTACGCTTTAAATCGAACCAGCGCATTTGCTCCCCGGCAAATTCCCGGGCACGTTCATCCAGAATAAAATCCAGGGTAATATCGCCGGGTTGTACCTGCATGGCAGCTTGCCGGCCGGGCAAGGCGGCCCGGGTACGCAGCATATTAATAAATTGGGCAGCCATATCGGGTTTACCAAGGTTTAGCTGGGCTTCGGCGGCTATCAGGTACATTTCGGCTAAGCGAATCAAAAATACATCGCGGGAACTTTGGTCTTCGTTAGCAGCCAGGCGCGTAGGATCGTCGTGTTTTTTGAGCGAAATATAATGAAACCGATCTTTGGGCTGGCCGTTGGCATTGTAAATATCGTTTATATCATAGATGGAGTAAGGCGTTTTGCTCCGGCGCGCGGCGCTTATTACATTTTTGCTGATATAAATGGCCGTATCACCCACCTTAAATTTGGGTTGATCAATTAAACTCGGGTTCGGCGCATTGGCGGCCGTCCATTTGGGAATATTGGCAGCGTTATTCGAGATCCAGGTTTGTTTAAAAGAACCGGCAAAACGGGCATCGTCTTTTTCGTTAAATAAATCTAACAGAAAGCGGGTAGGCATGTAGCGCGTATCGGGCCGGCCATTCGGAATATCCTGTTTCATGCCCGGCATGGTTTTGTAATCGAAGCCGTAGATGGTATTGGCTTTGTTGGAGCCACCATTGTAAGCCAGGTTGGTGGAGTGGTTAATGGCCCAGATTATTTCGGAGTTGCGCAAATTGCTCATACTCCACAGATCGGCGTAATTGGGCACCAGCTTAAAGTTGTAGCTATTGATAACTTTGGTGGCGTAGTCTAAAGCTTCCTGGTTTTTACCACGCGTTAAATAAATACGGGCCGAAAAAGCTTCGGCAGCGGGTTTGGTTACCCTGCCGTAATCGGTGGTGGTAGCCGGCAAATTATCTACGGCAAATTTTAAATCCAGAAATATTTGCTCGTAAATAGTTTCTACCGGGGTGCGGTTGGCCGTAGTTTTAATACCTTTGGTCGGCTCCAGGGTAAAATGTGTTGGGCCAAAAGTTTCTACTAAATGCCAGTAATACCAAGCTCTTAAAAAACGTAGTTCCCCTTCCAGTACCTGCTTGCGGGCCACCGGTAAATCAACGGTAGGCAAATAATTAGTAAGCACGGTATTAGATAAATTAATAGCGGCATAACATTGCTGCCACATTTTTGATCTTATCCAGGTCTGGTCCGAAATCAGGTTTTGGTAGGTAGCTAATTGCGGTTCCTGGGCACTGGCGGCAATGGTCCAGATGTCGGTACCTACTTCCATTAAACCGTGCCCTTCAATTTTCCCGTACAATTCGCGCTGGTAGGTATAAGCGGCATTAACGGCGGCTTCTAAACCGGCCGGCGTACTGTACACACTCTCGGCCGTGATACCACTGGGGTTATATTCTTCTAGTTTGCTTTCGCAGGATGCGAATACCGCGGCGGCAAAAACCAGCGGCATTGCTTTTAACATATATCTTTTCATTTGAGGTAAGTCTTTTAAATTAAAAAGTAATATTTATACCACCCACATACAGCCGGTTCAGGGGCTGGTCGGTGATGCCTTCGCTTTCCGGGTCAAAATCTTTAAAGTCGCTGATGGAATACAGGTTTTTACCTGAAACATAAATCCGCAGGTTATCTACTTTAAACCGGGTAGAAATAGCCTTTGGTAAGGTATAGCCCAAGGTTACGTTCCGCAATTTCATGTAAGACGATTCGTACAAAGTGGTAGTGGTAATATAATTATAGGTATCCGTCGCATGCGGGCTAGGGAAAGCGTTGGTCGGGTTTTCCGGGGTCCAGTAATCTACACGGGGGTTGTTGTCCTGGCCGTTGCGGCGATATTTGCCGTAATAATCCGAAGAAGCCCATTGGCCTACCCGGGCGTATAAGAACACGTTCAGGTCAAAACCTTTGTAACGGAAGTTATTGTTTAAACCGCCGGTCCACTTAGGTACCGTGGTGCCAATAATAGTTTTATCAGCGGCTGTAATTTTACCGTCCGGAATACCGTCTGGTCCCGACAAATCGGCTACTTTTATTTCGCCGGGTTTCGCCCCAAAAGACTTCGCTTCAGCTTCTTCGTTAAGCTGCCAAATACCTAGCTTTTTGTAATCGTAATAAATCTGGGCTGGCTGGCCTGTAATCAAAGACCGGCGATAGTCATTATCAATTACGTTGCCATTGGGTAAGTCTACAATTTCTTCTTTGTTTTTGGTGAAAGTATAATTAGTAGACCAGGTAAAATCTGGCGTAGTAATATTGTTCGTGGTCAGGCCTAATTCAACGCCCCGGTTACGGGTTTTGCCAATATTCCGCGACACGGTAGCTACCCCGGTAGAAAGCGGCAGCGATAAAGGAAATATTAAATCGCGTGTGTAAGCATCGTAGTAGTCCAGGGTACCGGAAATGCGGTTTTTCAGGATGCCGAAATCCAAGCCAACATCTACGGTTGCAGTAGTTTCCCAATCCAGGTTGGGGTTACCAATGGTGGGGTTTAAACCATAAGCAATGGCCGGGGTGGCATCGTTATAAGAAAACTGAATTTGGGAAAGGGAGTTTTGGGTTACATACGGATTTATTACATCGTTACCCGAAATACCGTAACTGGCCCGCAACTTTAATTCGCTTAGCGCCTGTTGGCCCTGCATAAAATCTTCGTCGATGATGCGCCAGCCCAAAGCCGCCGAAGGGAAAAAGGCCCATTTATTGCCCTCGCCCAGTTTAGAAGATCCATCGCTGCGGCCGGTAAGGGTAAGCAGGTACTTGCCTTTTAAGCTGTAGTTTAAGCGGCCGGTAAACGAAACCAGATTAGACTGGGAATAAGCACTGCCCATGTACATATTCTGCGCGGCACCAGTTAAGCTGTAATAATATTGACTTTCGAGGAGCTGGTTATTACCGCCGGAGTAATCCGAGAAATTAACGTTAGATAAATAACTGGTAACGCCGGTAAGCGTAAACGCGTGGTCTTTAATTTCTTTGTTATAGGTAACGATATTCTCCCAGCTAATAAATTTATTTTTGGCGTTGGTAATTTCAGAGCGGGAAGTTGCCCCTTTACCGTCGATGGTGAACTTAGAGTTAAAATGGCCCTGGTCAGTGTCAGTGAGGGTGGCGGCAAAAGTTGTTCGAATATTTAAGCCTTTGGCTGGCTTAATTTCCAGGTAAGTAGCCAACGTACCCGTCATAATTTCCCGGTTTTCTTTCCAGGCGCCGGGTTGTTCATCGGCCAGCGGGTTTACCTGGCTGCCAAAGCCCGGCAAAAATATTAATTTACCTTCCGCATCGTACGGCGAACCTAGAGGCGCCACCTTGGAGGCTACGTTAAAAGGGTCGCGCCGGCGGTCATTGTCGCTGTAAGATACCTGCGTTTGCATCCCCACATTCAACCATTTGTTAATGGTTTGGTCAATATTTAACCGGCCGGTATAACGCTTAAATTCATCATTTTTCAGAATGCCTTTTTCGTTGAAATAATTGCCGGAAAAATATACTTTGGTTTTTTCTGAGCCACCCGAAATACCCAACTGGTAATCTTGCTGAAAACCATTATTAATCAACAGCTCGGGCCAGCTCACATATTGTTGTTTCTCAATGGCTTCGAGTAAAGGCGCATTAAATATTTTAGGATCATCGGCCGGGCTGCTCCAGTTACCTGCTGCCCGGTAAGCCTCGCGCCGGAAAGCCACATATTCCGGTCCGGTCATGTATTTGCCGTAACCAGCCACTTCCGACATACCCGCGTAAGAGTTAAAACTAAAACGAGGTTTATCGCTGGTGCCTCTTTTGGTAGTAATAATAATTACGCCGTTAGCGCCGCGTGACCCATAAATAGCCGTAGAAGAAGCATCTTTCAAGACTTCAATAGACTCAATATCGTTGGGATTGATAACCGAAGGATTTACTCCCTGCACGCCATCTACAATGTACAAAGGATTATTAGAAGAACCCGGATTGGCAATGGAGCGGTTACCGCGAATACGAATGCTGGGACCCGCGCCGGCGTAACCGTTGCTGCGGGTAATATCGGCACCCGGCACTTTACCCTGCAAGGCTTCGGTAACGGTAGTTACGGGCACTTTGGTAACTTCTTCGCCTTTCACCGAAACCACCGAGCCGGTCAGGTCCCGTTTTTTCACTTCGCCGTAGCCTACTACCACCACTTCTTCTAGAGCTTTGGCATCGGCCGCCAAGGTTACATTTAAGTTGGTGGCATTGCCAACGGCTACTTCTTTGGTGATAAAGCCAATAAAAGAAAATACTAAGGTTTGGGCGCCTTCGGGCGTACTAATATTGTACAAACCTTCGGCGTTAGTAGCGGTACCAATGGTGGTTCCTTTTACCAGTACCGTTACACCCGGCAAGGCCTCCCCTTTTTCGTCGGTTACTTTACCCGTAATATCTTTTACGGCTAAAGCCTGGGTAACCAGCAATTCTAAATCCGGCTTACTAACCGTTGAAACTTCGGCCCCATTGCTTTTACTTAACACAATCTGCTGGCCCGAAACTTTATAGGCTACCCCGAGCGGCCGGAAAAGCATACCCAATACATCCGCCAGTTTCTGGCCATTGGTATTAAGGGTTACTTTGTTATCGGCCGGAATTATTCTGGAGCTGTAAACAAATTTAACGTTGGTCTGGCGCTCCAACTGGGTTAGCACCTGCCGGACTTCCAGATTTTCGACTTGCAGGTTTACTTTTTGCTGAAGCAGCGCTTGCCCGCTGGCAGCACTAACCTGCGCTGCCGTTAGCAGCATAATAAAGTAAAATAACACCAGGCGCATGGTAGTAGGTTGGGTTTTAGGTGGTGGAAATAATTTTTTCATGAATAATTTAGTTTTGGTTAGTCTTTGTTTGGCGAGTAATAATTAAAGTTCGCAACCCTTACCCGAGAGGTAAATGCGGGTTCCCCTGATTTCGTATTCAGCTTGTAAGGCTTCGCAAATCAGGTCTAATTTGGCGTAAAAATCTTCTTCGGTTAAATCGGCAGTTAACGGACAATGCTGTAAATTTTCTGGAAGGATAATCTGGATGCCGTAAGCCTTTTCCAGCTTTTGGGTTATTAAATGCAATTCGGTTTCCCGAAATAAAAAGGTTTCTGAAGATGACTTTTCATTATTAAGAATAGCCGGAGTGGTTACCAGTTGTACCGTAAACTGCTTAATTTGTGGGTTAAACTTTGCGCGTTGGTTCGGAGAAAGCAATACCTCTGATTGGTGGAATGCTTTTTCGTTTGAATCTTCGGGTTTTGCATTTTGTTGGGTTACCGCTACCTTGCCGGTTTTAACCTGCACCTCTACCTCCTGGTTTTCGCCACCAGCATACTTCACCGTAAAACTGGTACCCAACACCTTGGTTAAAATATTACCTGTATGCACCACAAAAGGGCGGTTCGGGTTTTTGGTTACTGCAAAAAAAGCTTCACCAACCAGGAAAACTTCTCTTCGATTATCGTTCTTAAAATCATAACGAAGCTTACTTCCTTTTTTCAGCGCAACCTGACTCCCATCCGGTAATCGGATCAATTGGTCGGGAAATGTGTGATTTTCAACCGTAACAAAACCATTATTCTTCTGGTGTTTAAAGAGATTCTGATTGGCCCGGAACAGGCTGAAGCAGCCCACCAATATTAAAAGACTAGCTGCAACGCCGGCTAACTTAAGATAACTGACACCAGTATTAAAACTAATAACTTTGCCTTCAGGTAATGCCTTTACAGATGCAGCGTCTATTTTTTGCCACAGGGCTTCCTCCTGCAACTTTAAATCTTTTGCACTAAAGGCGGGCGATAATTCTTCTCCCAAACCTTCATACCATTCTTCTACCAATTGCTTTTCGGCTTCGGTACACTGCTGGTCGGCATATTTCTGTAATAATTGGGCAAATTCTTTCGGCGGTACCCGGTCCGATGGTTGCAGCATTCTCTAAAATAGGTTTATAATATAGAAGTAGATTTGGCCGAACTTTTCCGCAAAAGCAATTGCATATTCTTTTAAAATTTATATCTTAAAAGTTATTTAGCAGTATAAATCCATGAAAGTTTATAAAGCGGAAATAGTTCTATACTAGCAGCGAAAGAGCAGCCAGGGAAAAGGAAACAAAATCTTTTAAATGCAACTTTAACAAGCGCATTCCTTGGGTGATATGATATTCTATGGTGCGGGAGGGCAATTTCAGGCTTTCAGAAATTTGTGTTACCGATTGATTTTCGAGGCGGTTAAGTGAAAAAATTTGCTGTGTTTTAGCTGGCATCTGCTCTACCCCAGAATTAATTGCCTGTACTAAATCTTGCAGGGCAATTTCCTTTTCAGTAGAACGGTCGTACTGGTTTTGAAAAACCTTTGCGTGTTCCTGGTAACGGGCATCCGATAACTTTTCCCGGTATAGGGCAATAATTGAATATTTAACAGCTGTGTGCAAGTAGCCGGACAGGTTTTCGATGGTGGTTCCTGCACGCATTTCCCAGAGCCGGACAAAAATTTGCTGCACAACTTCTTCTGCCGTTTCCCGGCATTTAGTCTTACGAAATGCCACCGTATACAAGCGTTGCCAGTAGCGTAGGTAAATTTCCCGGAAAGCGGTTCCATCACCATCTGCCAGCCGTTGTAGTAGATAATTATCGTCTAATTCTCCGTATTTCACTGACTATATTTGAATAAATTATTGTATTGCGCTACAACTCTTTTTTACACCTGAAGACTTGTATAATTTGGGTAATTAGCACATCTTCCTTATTCAAATATAAAATTTAATTTCATGATTAAAAACGAATTCTGATAAATTTACATATTCTCACATCATAAATTATTTTTAAAGAAATTTATTTAGGTAAATTATTTAAGTTTTAAAAATCTATCAATAATTATAAAAATCAGTCTGAAACGATACACAGGAGATTAGGTTTAGGGCACGTAGTGCTGGCGAAAACTTCCGAAAAGAGAAGACCTTAATTATTTTGTCTGAATTTCGTTTGTTGATAAGTATAAGAAAGAAATAATGTTAAAAATAATAAGCCCCTGCCGGACG
>NZ_BJYS01000059.1 GCF_007991635.1 Adhaeribacter aerolatus
TATTCCATCTCCTTAAACAATCCACTGCCTTTTTTTATCCCAGCATACTTTTTATTCCACTACCTAATTTTTTTTCATTTTCGTCCAAATTGGAGCAATCCTGGTAATAATAAACAGATAATATAAACTGCCGTTAATCTGCTTTGGCTCGTATATAATAAGTGTTGTTCTTCAAACAAAATGCCTTTGTTGGTTCTTCCGGCCTTTTATTCTGATTTACTATGAAATATAAAATACTCGTTTTAATCATTTTTGCTGCTTTCTTAGGCTTCTTCCTGATGCTGGCTACCTGCGTCCGGCGGACTGATACCAACACGGGGCGGGAGGAAGAAAACAGGGCTACTATGCAGAAACCCGCTGCCCGAACGGCATTTACCGGAAGTGAGCACTTATTGTTGGGTAATCCCAGTAATGCCACCCCCGACGAAAATAATTTTAACAATTATTTACTGGATAAGCCGCAGTTTGCCCTTTCTTACAGCCGCGACCGGGGTACTCCCAACTGGGTGAGCTGGCATGTAAGTCGTACTTGGCTGGGCGATGCGCCGCGGCAGGATAATTTCCGGACCGACACTTCGCTACCCTCCGATTGGTACAAGGTAAATACGTATGCATATTCCGGCAGCGGTTTCGACCGGGGCCATAATTGTCCGTCGGCCGATCGCTCCAAAACCCCGGAGGATAATGCTGCTACTTTTCTGATGACGAATATTATTCCGCAGGCACCAACCCATAACCGCGAAACCTGGGGCAATATGGAAGAATATATCCGGACGTTGGTGGAGCAGGGCGGGCAGGAGTGCTACATAATAATGGGGAGCTACGGCACCGGTGGCACCGGCAGCAGTGGGTTTAAAGAAACCATTGCCGGCGGAAAAATAACGGTGCCCGCTCAAATCTGGAAAGTAGTGGTGGTTTTACCGGAAGGCGACGACGATGGCAACCGTATTAACCAGGATACCCGGGTAATTGCGGTAAATACGCCCAACACCAATAATGCTAACCCCGACTGGAGTACTTACCTGACCACCGTAGATGTCATTGAAGCCGCTACCAGCTACGACCTGCTTTCGGACTTGCCCGACGAGATAGAACAGGTGCTGGAAGCAAAAGTTGATGCCGGCCCGGATCGTCGGTAAATATTTTCAATAATCACCTTTCAACAATATAATTTTTTCTTTTTTCATGGCGGAAGTAAATGCACCGGCGGTTGATATTTTTATGAAGAATTTGCAGGAACGCTGCGAAGGTTTATTTTACCTGAGTGAAAGCGAATACCCGCTCGAACCAATTATTTTGGAGGTGTCGGATACTGCGGCTGTTACGAACGCTGATGTGTTGAAATTAGCTGGGCAACCCGAAGATGCTCCGGTGGAAGTGGTGGATTTGCCTTATTTTCTCCGGAACCAGACGGCCGATGTACCCGATCCCGACGAGTTTATCCAAACCATGGTACAACGTTTCCGGGATTTACAAGCCTTCTTGCTAGCGCAACTACAGGAGGTAAAGGTTTACCGTATTGGTCGGCGGGAAATTCAGGTGTACGCTTTGGGTAAGTTAAACCAATCGCAACTGGCTGGTTTCAAAACTACTTCCGTAGAAACCTAATATTTGCTTTAGGAACCGTATCCCTGAAAGCTGATGAAGCTCTTTTTGCTTGCTGCATCTTCCTTCCGGTTACAACCATTCCAATTTCCTTCTGCTAATACCAAATCTCTTGAAGGTTCTTTCCTAACAGAACTATGGTTTTACCGGTTGTACAAACCTCCCGGGTATTAAAGACCGGTGAGGTTTTAAGCAATGGCAGCTAGTTTATGCGAGTTGGTATAACCTGTTGTTTGCCGGGGAAATATCCCGCAAATAGCGCCACATTCTATCAGTCCTCATCACCGAACGATCATCGGTTTAAATCGCCCGGGTTAGAAAGACCTGGGTGATTTTCCAGCTTGCTATTTTCGGAATTATTCTGCTTGCTCCGTCACTGCTACTGGTTTGCCGTTGATCGTAACATTCTGAAATACAATATCCTTTACATTGGAGAATTTGTAAGGTTCTTTTACACTTTTAATATCTACATCAATCAACTTTATATTCTGAACCGGCGATTGTTTATAGCCTTCCAGCAGCACACCCACTTTGCCGCCGTTTTCCACCACCATATTTTTTACTTCAATATTGCGCACGGTGGGCACGTAGGCTCCCGAATCTTCGTAGAACATGGTGGCAATAATTACCTGTTCTTTTACCTGGCCTACTTTTATGTTGCGCATATAAATATTCTCAACCGTACCGCCGCGCGCTGAGCTGGTTTTAATGCGGAAGGCTCTATCCAGCAGTGGGCTGTTCATGGTGCAGTTTTCGGCGAATATATTGCGGGCGCCCCCCGATATTTCGCTGCCGATTACTACGCCGCCATGGCCGTTAGCCATAGAACAACCCTGGATGATAATATTTTCGGAAGGGATGTTCAGGCGGCGACCATCTGCATTGCGGCCCGATTTAATTGCAATACAATCATCGCCGGTGTTAAAGAAGCAATCTTTTATCAGCACGTTCTTGCACGATTCCGGGTCGCAGCCATCGGAGTTGGGACCTTGGCTTTCAACGGTTACTTTCTCGATGGTTACATTCGTACATAACACCGGGTTCAGAATCCACATCGGCGAGTTAATAAAGGTTACGCCCTGAATCAATACATTTTCGCAACGGTAAGGCTGCACAAATTGGGGGCGCAGGTAAAAACCTGACCCAAATTTCCGGTCCCGTACCGGCACATTGTCTTCGGCCATCTTAAACAAAGCGGCGCGTTTATCCGAATCGGTTTGGTTGGGAGTGCCGGGTTTGTAGCCGTAACGTTCCTGACCTTTCCAGGGCCACCAATTAGTTTCGTTAGCCCCGCCGTCCAGAATGCCTTCACCGGTAATGGCAATATTTTTCTGTTCAAAAGCATAAATCAACGGCGAATAATTCATGAGTTCTACGCCTTCCCAGCGGGTATAAACCAAGGGTAAATAATCTTCAGGTTTCGTAGAAAAAGAAATGCGCGCTTCTTTTACAACGTGCAGGTTTACATTGCTGAGCAGGTGAATAGGACCGGTATAATAATTCCCCGCCGGAACCAGCACCCGGCCACCACCGGCCTGGTTGCAAGCAGCAATGGCTTTCCGGAAAGCTTCGGTGCAGTTGGTTTTGCCATCACCAATGGCGCCGTAAGCTGTTACCTCAAAATCTTTCTGAGGAAATTCGGGAGCTTTTATTTCCTTTAAAATAGCGGCTGCTTTTTCCCACGGGTCTTCTTGTCCGGCAGTGGGCTTTTCCTGCGGGTTGTTACCCGGGCGGCACGACCAGCTAAATAGTAGGAGCAGGAGCAGAGCCCCGCCTGGTACAATATATTTTGCTAATTTCATTTTTAAACTTTTATGAGCTAACCAAATTAGGGCAAGGCATTGTAATGGTCTTCTACGAGGGCCAACAAGGGTTGTCCTCTTTTGCACAACTGAACGGCTAAACCCCAGGGATCGCGCAGCATCACCAAATGCGAGCCATCGGTTAAATGCTGGTCCGAAACCAGGGTAGCGCCGGCCTTAACCAATCGATCTTTGTCTACGTCGGGATTTTCGGATACAAAAGCCAGGTGTACCAGCAGCGGGTTCATGGTACGGTAAGGCGGCACTTCGTCCGGCGGATTTAAATAGATTTCAACCATTATCCGGCCGCTGTCGTCGGCCAGAAAGGTAGTAAAAGGCGCTTCAGGGTTTTGGCGTACTATTCGCAAACCCAAATTATCTACGTACCAGGCCGCCATGGCCAACGGATTTTCTACGTTCAGGGCAAAATGTTCTAGTTTCATAGGAGTGCTAAATATATTCCGAAATGCCGAATAATTAGACTCTGAAGGAAAATTTACTTCTGTTACCCGATAGATAACCGAAATCTGCGGCGGTGTTTGGTTAAATAATTTTTTTAAAGGAGGGTTTGATGAGGTGGGTAACCAGGTGTAGCTTTAAGCCGGGCAGCAAGGTTATAGATTGAAGCTTATTTCTTGTTTTTATTTTCAGGTCTCTGGCCGGTTTGCTTAATTTCTTTTTCGTACCGAATAAATGCGGCCATCAACTCTTTCAGTTCTAATGCTTCAGGCGTATTAGGTTGCGCATTGGCTAATTGCTCTAAACGCTTAGCTGCCTGCTGATATTCTATACTACTTCCTAAAACTCTGAAATGCATTGTTCTATTTTAATATTATTCCGGGTATCTGATTTTACGGAATATTTAATTAGTTTAATACGTAAAATTAGTAAGTGTAAATGCTGAATTTTAGAGATTTACCGGTACGTAAACTTGTTTCTTCCTGCTGACTGGTTTCTCTGCTACCCAATAGCGGCCGAAAAGTAAAGCAAACCACCCATAAATATACCCGCTGCTATATTGGCAAAAGTAAAGTAGATTGGTGGCGCATTTCTCTAAAAAAATTCTAAAATACTTTAAATATCACTTTTAGCTAGTTTTACAAATTAAGACAAATACCAAGCCACTTATAGCTTGGGGAGCAGGTAGATAACACTATAGTAAATTTTTTGATCAGGAATGAGAAATATTTCAGCTTAATTCTAAAACAAGCTTCCTGATTTAGTTACAATTATGGATTAGGGTTAACTTGTTTTAAAAGATTGCTCTCTAAGCCTTAATAGCATTAACTTTAGGAGATTAATTGCCTTCATTTTTTAAATGAAAAAACAAGTATGTCTAAGAGCCTTGAACATTTATACCAGTTAAGTAAAAAAGAAAGCAGAATAATTATTGGTTTAATGTCGGGCACCTCTTTAGATGGGTTAGATGTAGCCCTGTGTGCTTTGGCTGGTAGCGGTCCGGCCACCCGGGTAAACTTGCTGCAGTTTAGCACAGTACCTTATACTGATAAGCTTAAAAAAGAAATAAAAAATATTTTTTCGAAACGCCAGGTTGATTTACAGCAGGTTTGTCTCTTGAATGCTTATATAGGAACCTATCACGGAACTTTGATTCTGGATTGTCTGCGGCAGTGGGGTGTCCGGCCCGATGAGGTGGATCTGATAGCCAGCCACGGGCAGACCATTTACCACGCGCCGGCGGCTTTACACGGTTTACCGGATATGCCCAACGCAACGCTCCAGATTGGCGACGGCGATCACCTGGCTGTAAAAACCGGAATTATTACCTTGAGTGATTTCCGGCAAAAACACATAGCGGCCGGCGGCGAGGGTGCTCCTTTAGCGGTTTACGGAGATTATTTACTTTTTTCGGAAAAAGGGCAGGACCGGATTATGCTGAATATTGGGGGGATAGCCAATTTTACGTATTTACCCGGCAGTTTAGATCCCGCGCAAATATTTTCGTCGGATGTTGGCCCAGGCAATACCATCATGGATGCTTTTATTCAAAGCCAGTACCCCGATAAATATTACGATGCAGACGGTGCGCTGGCCGCCGGTGGTACTTACCACCCCAGTTTGCTAGCGGCGCTGCTCGACCACGATTTCTTCCGGCAACCCTTTCCTAAAACAACTGGCCCGGAATTGTTTAATTTAAACTATTTAAGCGAAGCGCTCCGTAAAACGCCTATAAACCAAATGTCCCCAGCTGATATAATGGCTACACTGAACCGGTTTTCGGCAGAGGCGATTGCCGGCGCTATAAAAAAGACTTTAGGAGAAAGTAACGGTGAAATTTTTGTCAGTGGTGGCGGTATGCACAATCCTTTGCTCTTGAAAAATATTCAGGAACTCTTACGGCAGATGCGTATCCGGTCGCTGAATACGCTGGGCATTAACCCGGATGCGAAGGAGGCAATTTTATTTGCCACTTTGGCCAACGAATGTATTGCCGGCCAAAGCCCGGGTTTGGGCGCAGGCAATCCCAAAATACCAGCTATCCGGATGGGCAAAATCAGTTTGCCCGACTAAAACCTGGATAACAATTTAAGAAATAAAGGCCTGCAGGCTGGGCGCTTGCCAAATGTTTTACCAGATATTTTCGTCACCGGTTAAATCGGAACTGAATCCCTGTTGCGGATTATAGGGCGTGCCTTTACCCTCCAGGTGATTTTGGATATCTACTTGCAGTTTTATCCGGTCCAGTACCAGAAACTCGGACCAGCGTTGCTGGTCACGGTAAGTCATCCGGTCTATCAACTCGGGCAGGCTGATGCTTTTTTGCTGTTCCACCATTTCTTTTAAAAAAGGATCCGATTCCAGCAGGGTTCTGATTTTAATCCGGAAATAGGCATTCAGTTCAGTGTACCGGGCCTGGTCCCAATTTTCTAAATCGTTTTGCGCCATATACAGGTTGTATGCTTTTTCAACGGAAAAGTTACTTTATCTTTTCACACAAAGTACTACCGGCATATAAAAAACCACCAGCCGACCTGCCTGGTCTCCGTTTGTAAAAGAAAAGGAAGGCATGAAAACAGTTTTTGAGAAATAGAACTGGAACGAAATAACCGCCAGGCGCCCGATAACGTAAAATATTAGCCAAGGTTCTTTAGCCGGAATATTTAGAGAAGGCGCCTGCCGGATTATATTTTAGTTTAAACTCAGATCAATCTAATCTCCAGTGTATCGTTTTGGGGCAGATAAAGCTGGCAACACGTTTAATACCAAAACAAACCGTAAACAGGCACCCGAATAGATACAGGCATCAAATTCGCTAAATAGGATTAGCCGCTGCTTCTATTTAAATGCTTGTAACTATTTAATCATATTGTTCGGTTAATAGCTGGTCGATGTTAATCTGACTTAAATACGGGTCTAAACAAATGGTGCTGGTAAAGGCTCTTACCATCGAAACCTCTCTTTCCTCGGGATCAAACCATATTTCGGCAAAGTAATCTTGCAGGTGATATAAACATACATGATGCTTTCTGCCAAACCGGATTCCTATCTGGTTCCCCTCATTCCAAACTAGCTGTAACCGCTCCTCAAGCGATAGACGCTCAAATACTTGTAAATTCATGATGCAATATAAAAATACAATTTTGATTTCAAAAATAGCTTTATTGTTTTTGTGCAAAAATATTTTGTATCTTTTTGCTTGTAATCTGTAATAGTATTGATTTTAAGCCTTTTATTATTTAAAAAATTTTTAACAATTATCTTAATAATGCAAAAATTATATATCTAAAGAGCTTAATAATACAATGTTAATATAAATAAAATTATAAGAGATAAATTTAAGGCTAAGCACAGGCACCAGGTTATTAATACTATATAATATGCCTTCTGATATTTTTAACTTCTTCGGTAAACCAGGAAATAGTAGTTGTTAATTTAGGCGGTCTTTGGCGCTTCTGTTCGCCCCAAAGGGGCTTTTTCCTGATGTAATGATTAGTTACTATTTTTGCCTGTATACCTGGTAATATTTAGTCTTCTCTATCTTTATTTTTTACTTTACTCCAGTTATCATCTAGTTCCCACACGGCAATGGCCACCACCAATAATGCTATAATTATATAATTCATTTCCAATACTTCTTTCATAGCTTCACAATTTATGGTTCAAATGTAGAAGCCTTAAATGAAGATTAGATGAAAAAGCCGACAGGCTGAAAAAAAGATCAACGTTTTTATTATATTTCTTAATTTTTATCTGTGTATAAGGTTAGTTCGGCTTTGGGCCAGGAAGTTAGCCGGCTAACCAAGTCCTTCTTTTTGAAGTCGGCAAAGAAGAACCTTCGCGTAAATACTAAATATCCTTACCAGCTGGTTCTATAAAGTGCGGCTGCCTGTCACTAGCGGCATCATTCTGTTTTGTTTTGCTAAATTGTTAATATTTAATCTTTTCAATTTAAATATTTAAAACATTTGGTTTATTTTTGAAGAATATTTTCAGCTAAGAAAATAGAAAAACAGGTTTAAATAAACATTCCGGAAGCAGATGGGTATTAAAGAATACGAGCGGCTACAGCAATCACCTAACAATCGCAACTGGAAATACTGGGGACCTTACCTGGCCGAACGGCAGTGGGGTACGGTGCGCGAAGATTATAGTCCGGATGGCAATGCCTGGGGCTTTATCTCCCACGACATGGCCCGCAGCAACACTTACCGTTGGGGCGAAGAAGGAATTGCGGGTTTCTGCGACGAAAAACAGATTCTATGCCTGGCTCCCGCCTTCTGGAACGGCCGCGACAGCATGCTGAAGGAACGGCTTTTTGGCCTTACCAACGCGCAGGGTAATCACGGCGAAGACGTTAAAGAACTTTATTATCACCTCGATTCTTCACCCACCCATTCTTATTGTAAATATCTCTACAAATATCCGCAGGCGGCTTATCCTTACGACGACTTGGTTGAGAAAAATAAGCGTAGCCGCCTGGAGCCCGAGTATGAGTTACTGGAAACCGGATTATTCGATGGAAAAAAATACTTTGATATTTATATAGAGTATGCCAAGGCCGATATGAACGATATTCTGATGAAGATTACCGTTTATAACCGAGGGCCGGAAGAAGCCGAAATACACGTACTGCCGCACCTCTGGTTCCGGAATTACTGGAAACACAATGCCAGCTATACCCGCCCGAGCATTACTGCTTATTCCGATAACTGTATAAAAACCAATTCGCAGCGGATCGGCATTTATTATTTATACCACGAGAAAGGGGATCAGTTGTTTTGTAACAACGAAACGAATAACCAACGCATTTACAACGCTAATAATGAATTGCCTTATGTAAAAGATGGCATTAACGATTACGTGGTAAATGGGCAGGCTACTGTTAACCCCGATAAAGAAGGTACCAAATCGGCTATCTGGCTTAATGAGAAAATACCAGCGGGTAAATCTACTATATTCCGGATTCGGCTTAAACGCAACCGGATTGAAGATCCCTGGGCTGATTTTGATGACCTGTTTGTAAAAAGGCAGGCCGAAACCATGAGTTATTATAAAGACTTTGTTATTCCGGACAAGCTCTCGGCGGTGCACAAAAAGCTGGTGCGCAGCTCTTTTGGTGGCCTGCTCTGGACCAAGCAGTTTTATTACCTCGATGTACACAAATGGCTGAATGGCAGCAGGCAGGAAATGCCGCCCTATCGGCGGTACAAGCGTAATACGGAGTGGCAGCACCTGACTAACCGGAACGTTATTTCTATGCCGGATAAATGGGAATACCCCTGGTACGCGGCCTGGGATTTGGCTTTTCATACCACCACGTTTGCCCACGTAGATGCCAATTTTGCCAAACAGCAGCTCTTGCTGATGCTTCGGGAATATTATATGCACCCCAACGGCCAGATTCCGGCCTACGAGTGGAATTTCAGCGATGTAAATCCGCCGGTACATGCCTGGGGCGTTTGGGAAGTATATACGACCGATAAGAAAAAGACCGGTGTATCGGACTGGGATTTTCTGGAGCGGGCTTTTCAGAAGCTGCTCATGAATTTTACCTGGTGGGTGAACCGGAAAGACGTAAACGGCATTGATATTTTTGAAGGCGGCTTCCTGGGGCTGGATAATATAGGGGTTTTCGATCGCAACCACATGCCGCCTGGCATCAAAAATTTGCAGCAGGCCGATGCCACCAGTTGGATGGCCATGTTCTCGCTGAATATGCTGCGGATTTCGTTGGAACTAGCCAAGCGCAACCCAGCTTACGAAGAATCGGCGGCTAAATTTTTCCGGCATTTCCTCAGCATCGGCTGGGCCATGGATAACATCGGTGAAAAAAATATATCGCTCTGGGACGACGAAGATAATTTTTATTACGATGCCGTGCAGTTAGATAACGGCAAAAGCCAGCGTCTCAAAATCAGATCGCTGGTAGGATTAATTCCGCTATTGGCCGTCGAAATTATTAACAGCAGCACCTTCGATCAGATGCAGGAATTTAAGCGGCGGGCTGTAGGAATTATCCGTACCCGGCCCGATTTAGCGCAGCTTATTTCACACATCGAAGCTAAAAACGAAGCTGGCAACCATTTATTCTCCATTATGCGGGGTTTCCGGCTGGAACACGTATTAAAAAGATTATTGGATGAGGCCGAGTTTTTGTCAGATTATGGCATTCGCTCTTTATCTAAATACCACCAGGAAAATCCGTACATATTTAATTACCAGGGTACCCAGCATACCATTCACTACGAGGCCGGCGAAAGTTCTTCTTCTATGTTTGGCGGAAACTCTAACTGGCGGGGGCCTATCTGGTTTCCCATGAATTACCTGATTATCCAGGCCCTCCGGAAATATTACCGGTACTACGGCGAGGCATACGTTTACGAATTCCCGACCGGTTCCGGCGTTAAACTTAACCTGAAACAAATTGCCCGGGAGCTTACCAAAAGATTATTAAAAATATTTGAGAAAAATGAATCCGGCCGGTACCAATACCAGGGCGATAATTCCCTGTTGGCTACCGACGAACACTTTAAAGAGCATCATTTATTTTACGAATTTTTTAACGGCGATACCGGTCAGGGGTTAGGAGCTTCGCATCAGACCGGCTGGACCGCATTAGTAGCTAATTTATTAATTGAATTAGAAGAGGAGGGTGCTTAAACAGTGCTTTTAAGGGCTATATTATTTTAATAATTATGAGTCCGGGAAGTAAATTATTGCAGCAATAATGGTAGTAACAATAATATCCTAATTAGCTATAGAAAAGGAGCAAAGGTATTCCCTTTTTAAGCTAAAAATTATACTTTAGTATTTATATATGCCTATGTTTAAAACCATTAGGCAGCACTTACTAAAATAAAATCAAAATAAAAAAATAAAGAATAGTATAATATTAGTCAGATTTAAGTTTTATGTTGTAGATTTGGCAGCGAAATGGCTACCTCTTGAAAATTGGCGCAATTAGCTGGTTTTTTAACAGAAAGGATGCCTATAAGACAAGAACAATATAAAAAAAACAATACTACCACCATTTATTACGTTATTCACCTCTATGTTATTTTTGCATAATATTAAGTTAGTAATTGTTTGTATTTGCATTTCTACCGCTTTAGGTCATACGGTTAGCCAGGCATTAGGTATTTTTTGGAGTTTAGGTTATTTCGCCGGTTTCCTGCTGGCTAATGTATACCACACCGATCGGGATTCTATGTCTTTGCCGTTGTCGTTCGTGATTACCCCCTTTACCTGTAGTGAAGTAGTCGTAAACTTACTCGACAAGCTTTTCCAGCTGGATAAATAATTATTTATTTCTTTCTTTAGTATAGGCACCGGATCTTATCCGGAATAGCCGATTTTGCCCTAACGGGTAAAAAGTGTTTTATTGGTACTCACTAAATTTTGTTTAGCAGGCTTAATGTCCTGGCAAAATCATTCGGTAGCGGATGGCTTCAATTAACTGGGCAGTTTTTTCTACCTCGTAAGGTACCTCGCACAAATTCTAAAAATACTATCCGGGTTGGTTAAACTGCTTTCAGGGGTAAGTTCTTTGGCGGATTTCTGCTACTACTTCGTTTGACCAGGTAGTATAGTCTAAAAATTAGCTAGGCAATAAATTGCATCCAATTTCTTGCTTAACCATATCGGCCAATACTGCCTGGAGTGCAGGCAGATTGGCGTGTATATGGCTAAAAGCGCAATTCTCATATGGTTGACTAAAATACTTAGGACTTTCGCAAAATGGTTTTTTAACATTATAAATCCTCCCCCTTGCCCCCTCCGAAGGGGGATTTTCAATAATTTTGCGAAAGTCCTGATACTAGCAAATTAGCAGCAACCGGAACCAGGAGTGCAGCAGGTGGTAGCAGGCTTTTCTGCGTAAACGGTAATACTATAAATACCCGTTCCGCTGGCTTTATAGGATTCCAATTCTGCCGGTGAAAGATAATTGGCCAGCAAATCGTCTGGCAGATAAATCAGCCGCTTTTTTTTCACCTGAATATTTACAAATCCCACCTGTTCTACAAGAGCCAGATATGTTTCCTGCTGAATAGCCCCGGATACACACCCGGCATACATTTCGGCCGCTTTTTGCAGACCGGCAGGTAATTCACCTTCCAGCACTACATCCGAAATACTAAAATGCCCTTGGGGCTTTAACACGCGGTAGGTTTCTTTAAAAGCCTGCTCTTTATCCGGTACCAGGTTTAAAACGCAATTGCTTACCACCACATCTACCCGATTGGCAGCCAGCGGCAAATCTTCAATTTCGCCTAAGCGGAATTCCACGTTGGTGTAACCGAGTTTTTTAGCATTAACTTTGGCTTTTTCAATCATGGCTTCGGTCATATCTACCCCAATTACTTTACCAGTCTCTCCAACAACAGAACGGGCCACAAAGCAATCATTACCAGCGCCGGAACCTAAGTCCAGTACGGTTTCACCTGGTTTCAGATGGGCGTATTCAGTGGGAAGGCCACAGCCTAAACCTAAATCAGCATCTACAGCATAACCAGGCAAACTGGTGTAATCTTCGGCCATGATGGTAATATCGGTAGCACAGCCGCCGGTGGCCCCACAGCAGGAAGTTTCATTTTGCTCCTTACTTTGCAGAGCAATCTCACTGTACTTTTCTTTTACTATTTGCTTTAATTCTTCAGCGGTTTTCATACGTTTAAAATTTATCGTTTAATTGTAATATTACGATTGATTGAAACAAATTTTTTAATTTATTTTCCGGCACATGATAGTAGCCGAGACAGGACAAATTGTGGTGAACTGGGAGGTTTGCCGGATGGCCTCGGGCACAGCTGCGCGTTCTACTTTCATAAAGCCCTGTCGGGTAAAGAAGGCTTCAGCCGTATTGGTTATTAAATAAATTGCTACTATTCCTTTATCCTTAGCCAGGTTTATGGCCGCCTGGTAGAGCAAATTGCCTAGTCCTTTGCCCTGCTGGTTTGGGGCTACGGCCAAGGAGCGGAGTAAAGCGATGGTGCCATACAATTCCAGACCTACCGTACCATTAATTATATCCGGGTCCCTTGCTACAAGAAAATTCGCCAGCGATACCGGCAAATCTGCGGTAGGCAGGTTCTGTGAAGTGAGTAATTCAATTATTGCGGCCCGGTCCTGGTTGGTGGCGGGGCTCAGCAGGTTTAAGGTTATCATGCTTTTACCTGGGTTAGCAGCATTTTTTCGTATTAATTGGTAAAGTAAACAGTTTAAGGAGCGTATTTTTGGCTTGTTCCCATACGGCTTCGTTAATGCAATAACAAACGCTGGTACCTTCTATTTCACCTTTAATTAAGCCAACTGATTTTAATTCCTTTAAGTGTTGCGATACAGTAGCCTGGGCCAACGGAAGTACTTCCACCAGGTCCCCACATATACAGGTCTGTTGCTTAAGTAAATATTGCAGGATAGCAACTCTGGCCGGGTGAGCCAGGGCTTTGGCTAAGGAAGCCAGTTGGTTTTGAGCTTCGGTAAAATTTTCAGTTTTCGTGACTCCCATGCGTTTTTGTGTTTATCGTAATATTACGATGTAGATTCAGTAAAAGCAAAAATTGGAGTCAGTTATTTCTCAACTTTAAGGTTTATTTATTTAAGGTAGATTGATTTTTCTTAACGTGGCTTTACTGCCTATCTTTGCCTCGTGAAGAACCTGGCTTTCGTTTTATCCATTTTTGTCCTGCTGCTGGCTACAATACCCTGCTGCCTAACCGACAATTGCTTAAAAGAGAAAGCTACCACCGAGCAAGCCACTGATGCTCATAACCAGCAGCCTGCAGCCGAAACGGAATGCGGCCTGTGTTCTCCCTTTTATAGTTGCCCTACCTGCCCAGGCTTCACCTACAACAGTCCAACTTCAAACCTGGTTATACTGAACTTGCTGGATAGTACAAGCTATACCACTTATAAACAATATTTTATTTCCACTTTTACCCCTTTTATTTGGCAGCCACCTAAAATTGGTTAATTCTCCCAATAAAAGCCTTACCCAAACCCAGGCGGGTTAGAAGAATAAGGCCAATATTTTTTAACTTATTAGCGGATTAAGACCAATGAAAAATTTAGTGCTTTGCCTGCTGGCATTGGTATGCACAACCATAGCCTATGGCCAGAATACATTAACGGCTTATATTAAGGATGCAGAAACCCAGGCTCCTTTAATAGGCGCAATTGCCATTATACAAAATGTGGCCAATGGGGCCACCTCTGACGTATCTGGTAAGATTATTATTAATAATATTCCGGATGGCTTGCAAACCATCCGTTTCTCTTATGTCGGCTACACCGAAAATAAACAAGCCATTCTTTTTCCCCGGATAACAACTGACCCTATTACTATTCTGCTGGAGGAAGATGAAGCTGAACTGGAAGCAGTGGAGATCACTTCAACCCGTAGCACCCGGACTATCCGGGATATTTCGACCCGTGTAGAATTTATTGCCGGCGAAGAGTTGGAAGAAAAAGGCAATATGAAACCGGGTGACATCCGCATGATTTTAAGCGAGAGTACCGGCATCCAAACCCAGCAAACATCACCAACCTCCGCTAATGCGAGCATCCGTATCCAGGGCCTGGATGGGCGCTATACGCAACTGCTTAAAGACGGCTTTCCGTTGTATTCGGGTTATGCAGGCGGTTTGGGTTTATTACAAACACCACCTTTAGACTTAAAGCAGGTAGAAGTTATAAAAGGCTCTGCTTCAACTTTGTACGGTGGCGGCGCTATTGCCGGTTTGGTTAACCTAATCTCAAAAACACCACAGGAGGAGCAGGAATTACGTTTTCTTTTGAACGGTACCACCGCTGGCGGGTTAGATGTAAACGGCTTCTATGGCAAACGATTCGATAAGATAGGTGTTACTGTGTTTGCGGCCCGGAACAGCAATGCCGCCTACGACCCTTCCGATACCGACTTATCAGCCATCCCGCAATTTAGCCGGTATACCATTAACCCGCGTTTATTCTTTTACCCAACCGAGAGGACCCAAATCAACCTGGGCGTTAATACTGTATGGGAAGACCGGTTAGGGGGCGACATCCATTATATTAAAGGAGAGCGAAACGAGAACCATCGTTATTTTGAACAAAATAAGACCCAACGGTTCTCTACCCAGCTGGCGATTAACCATCAATTAAAAAACACCGGACAAATCACGCTTAAAAACAGTATCAGTTATTTTAAACGGCGCCTTAACCTCCCCGAATATAACTTTACAGGCAACCAGGTAAGTACTTTTAGCGAGGCTAATTACACCCGGTCCGGCGAAACAGCCGAATGGGTAACGGGCTTAAATGTGGTTACCAACCAGTTCCAGGAAGTTAGATTAGCGCCGACACCGCTCCGCGATTATACCCAAACTACCTTTGGCGCTTTTATCCAAAATTCTTTAAAGGCTAATACCTGGCTAAATATCGAAACTGGTTTAAGAGGCGACTATGTACTGGATTATGGCTTTGCCTTGCTGCCCCGCATCTCGGCTTTATTTAAAATAAGCCCCAATCTGACCTCTCGCTTAGGCGGCGGTTTAGGCTACAAAGCTCCTTCTATTTTTACTGAAGAAACCGAAAGGCTCCAGTACAGGGGCGTTTTACCAGTAAACGCCACTACAAATAAATTAGAACGCAGTTATGGGGCCAACTGGGATTTTACCTACCGTACAGCTTTTATAAATGAGGCAGTTAGTTTTAGTATCAATCACCTGTTTTTCTACACCTACCTCAATTATCCGTTAATGTTATTTTCTACCGGAAGCGGCTTATACCAACTCCGTAATATACCAGGGCATATAGATACTAAAGGTACTGAAACAAATATTAAAATAGGCTATCAAGATTTAAACCTATTCCTGGGCTATACTTTTACCAATACCAAGGTACATGCGAACGGCGTTAAAACTACAAATCCGTTAACACCTAAACATCGGCTAAATACCGTTTTAATGTACGAGGTAGAAGATAAATGGAAACTGGGTTTGGAGGCTTACTATTTCAGTAAACAACGCTTAAGCGATGGCACTACTGGTAAATCCTATGTTATTACCGGGTTTATGGCCGAGAAACTCTGGGAGAAATTTTCGCTTTACGCCAACTTCGAGAACTTCTTAGATGCACGCCAAACCAGGTTTGATACCATTTATACCGGCAACATTGCCAACCCTGTATTCCGGGATATATATGCACCCTTAGATGGTTTTGTCATCAATGGGGGAATAAAAATCAGATTATAAAGTGAAAATTTTTAAATTCTTGTTTTAAGGCTGATTCAGGAACGATTGCGATTCAAATCCAGATTTTTAAAAAATAATAGAAAACCAATTTGGGGCTGACTAATTTATAATAGTTGGTGAATTCATTTGAAAATTTAGAATAACAGCTTCTTACAATCGTGTCATATGCTTTTTTTTCTGTTTTACAGATAGTTAAATTATTAGCAACCAACAGGTAACGCAATTTTAAAACATCTGCCAAATGAATATTTGCTTTTGGTTAAGATAGCGATTTATCTAATCCTTTAATCTGGGATTTATAGCCGGCCGGAAAAATTATCTCTTTTAGAAGCCAGTCGGTTTTAAGTACCCGGCTGGCTTTGTATAAGTAAAGAATCGGGTAGAGCAGGGAAATTTTTCTTTTGCCTAATAATTCATTTACCCGGGGTGGCGCCACCATGGTTTGGGCCTCCCGCAATATGAGGTATCGGAAAGTACCTAAATGTTTCCGGTATTGCTGAAAGAGATTGCTGGTGAAGGCGCTTTTTTGTAAATCTTGTTGCAAGTGTTGGGCATGTACCGGTAACCAGGCCTGGTAATTGGCCGGCAAATCTTTTATGCCCATCCTTTCTCCGACGGCGTAAAACACCTGGTATATTTCTTCATTTTCCTGGTTGGTTAATTTCCGGTTGAGCAACTCAAATGCCCGCACGGAATAATAAATCAGCATAAACAATACATCGCGGTAGGCCCAGTCCGGAATAGCAGCACCCCGGCTCGCTTCTACGCTCGCGTGAATTTCCCGCATTTTATCTATAGCCCGGTACGCACCGGTCCGGTCCGAGAAAACAATGCGTTGGGCATAAGCTACCGTCGAGAATAAGCGGCCCAACGGATCGGCCGGTAATTTGCCGGTAAAATAAAGCCAGTCTACTGCCTTGTTGAGCGCAAACTCGGCTGAGGCTCCGGCAAAAATAAAAAGAATGGTATCGGAGTTACCCCAGATTTGCCGTACCACCGAATTTTTATCTACAAAATAATCCATATCTGTAAAACGACTGGACAGCTTAAAATATGCAATAAGATTTCTTTTAAAAGAAGTCCTTTTTATCCAGTAGGTAAAATAAAGATGCCGGGGTTTCCGGAATATTCTGTAAAAACCTGTTTAAAACTCATCCAGTTAAGATGAAATTCGTTTTAAGAGAATTATCCTGATTTCGCTCCTTCATTTACACCCGGTAGAGCTGTAATAGCAAATTAACCGGATTAACAGAAAAGCTTAGCAGGAATAAACATTTTGTAACTTTTAGTTTACTTTTGTGCATAATTTTTTAGAAATATGGTAAAACACGATAATTCTTTTGAAGAATATCCGGACGTGGTTTTAATAGGAGCAGGCATTATGAGCGCCACCCTGGGTATGTTACTAAAACAACTGCAACCCGATATTACCATCGAGATTTTTGAGCGGTTAGATGTAGCGGCGGCCGAAAGCTCTGACGCCTGGAATAATGCTGGAACAGGCCACTCAGCCTTTTGTGAATTAAATTATACCCCGGAAAAACCGGACGGAACCGTAGAAACTTCTAAAGCGGTAAAAATTGCTGAATCGTTCGAAGAATCGCGGCAATTCTGGGCTTATCTCATTCAACAGAACCTGATTAAATTACCCGAAACTTTTATTCGAAGCATTCCGCACATGAGTTTTGTTTGGGGCGAAGAGAATGTGCATTATTTGAAAAAACGCCACCAGGCTTTAACCCAATGCAACCTGTTTAAGGGAATGCAATATTCCGAAGACCCAGAGCAATTAAAGCAGTGGATACCTTTGATAATGGAGGGGCGCGACCGGTCGGAGAAGGTAGCAGCTACCCGCATGGACCTAGGCACAGATGTTAATTTTGGCGCACTTACCCGGTGTATGTTCAATCAGTTACAGGAGAATGACGGAGTACATTTACATTTCGGACAGGAAGTACGCAAACTGAAACAACTGGAGAATGGCTTGTGGCAGCTTAAAGTAAAAGAATTGGCTACCGGCGAAAAACGTAAGATAAAAGCCAAATTCGTGTTTATCGGGGCAGGCGGTGGCTCTTTGCCTTTGCTGCTGAAATCCGACATACCGGAAGGCAAAGGGTTTGGCGGTTTTCCGGTGAGCGGCCAATGGCTGGTTTGCACCAACCCCGAGGTCATTGAGCGGCACCAGGCCAAAGTTTATGGCAAAGCATCGGTAGGATCCCCACCCATGTCGGTGCCGCACCTGGATACGCGCATTATTAACGGCAAAAAAGCGCTGCTTTTCGGTCCTTATGCCGGGTTCTCTACTAAATTTCTGAAGAGCGGTTCCTTTATGGATTTACCTATGTCTATAAAAGCGAATAACCTGCGCCCCATGCTCATTGCGGGCATTAAAAATATACCGCTTACCCGATACCTGATTAACGAAGTGCGGCAATCGGCCTCCGACCGATTGGCTTCGCTGCGGGCGTTCGTGCCCAAGGCGCGCATGGAAGACTGGAAATTGGAAGTGGCCGGCCAACGGGTGCAGGTCATTAAAAAGCACCCCACCGAAGGTGGTATTCTGGAGTTTGGCACCGAGGTGGTAAGTGCCGCGGACGGTTCTATTGCGGCCTTGTTGGGCGCTTCACCAGGCGCTTCTACGGCGGTTTCGATTATGCTCAACTTGCTACAACGTTGCTTTAAAGACCAGCTGCAATCCGTTGCCTGGCAAGCCAAATTAAAGGAAATGATTCCGTCTTATGGTAAGTCGCTGGCCAAAGACCCTCAGTTACTGGAAGAAGTAAGAACCATGACCAGCGAGGTGCTTGGTCTCACCGAAGTAGAAAAAGTAAAATAAATAAGACTTTCGCAAAATGGTTTCTTAAAATTGTAAATCCTCCCCCTTGCCCCCTCCGAAGGGGGACTTTCAATAATTTTGCGAAAGTCCTGATAAAGAAAATTAAAAATAAAGAAAAGCCCCGGAAAGAGAGTATGAATCTTTATCTCTTCCGGGGCTTTTTCTTATATTACCCAAGCCGTTAACAGTAAAGCGATTTTTAAGTATAACGGCAGAATCCAAACCACTTTTATTGTTCAGCAGAATAGAATTAAAACTAAATTTGGGGCTCTTGAAAATTTCAGGCGAAAGTTTTTATGTAAGCGGCAGGACTCTAATTTTTATTGCCACAAAGCCTGGGTGTTTAACTCAAACGCTACCAGCTTACTCCAAGCCACCCGCACGGCTTTATGTTGGCTCCTAATAGTTAAAATAAATATATCCGGGTCGCTAAAGTTTAGCAAAAAATCGCCATGCCGGCCTTCCATAAAAAAGGTGCCTTCAAAAATAAACCGGATGGGCATGCCTTTAGCCGGGGTATAAACTTCACACTCCTTTCCGGTGGTCTGCAAAAAAGGTTTTAAGAAAGGTAGTAATTTACTTTTCCAGGTATCTCTATCCATGTATAATCATTTATCCTCACCATCCTTAATAAAATCGCTTTTAGGATTATTTACGGATGATAGTCGATGCCTTCATACGGAATTTTGAATAGAATGACACGGCCTGAAAGAGTTTTTTAAAGAAATGCAAAAAAAAAATGGATTATCAGAATATAAGTGCTCAAAACCAAATTGGGTTAGCTTTGGTTTAGAAATGAAAAATTCTACCAGTAAAAAAGTAACCCGGATTTGAATTACACTTTTTCGACTACATTATCAGCCTGTTTAATCAGGCTATTCAGGTGCCCATCCAGGTTTACTTTTTTCGATTCTTCTTTTAAACCCTGTAATATTTCCCGACCAGATTCCTCCTGATTCAAATTTTTGAGGTAGTTGGTAATCAGGTGCAAGGTCTGGTAATCTTTTTCCTGCCACTGGGGTTGCTGGTACAGCTTTTCTTCTTTTAGTATTTGCTGCAAATGCGGCTCCAGGCCCTTTGTTTCAGCTTCGGTTCGGATGGAGCGAACGAGTTTATCATAAGTAACCTGATCTGGAATTTTATCTATCTGGTGGGTAATTACTTTTAAAGTTTCCCGGTGCCGGCGGGCTTGCCGGAATAATAATAAAGCCACTATACCAATAAGCAAAGCTAACCCACCGGCCCCAAACGCCAGCCTTTTTATATCCCGGATTCTTTCCTGAGCCTGCCGGTTTATTCTGGCAATATTGGGATTTACCTGATTCCGGATAACGCCTGTAGCAATTTTTTGTACCAGCGAATCGAGCAAAGCCTGGGTGTTATTACCCAATAGTTCGTCCCGGAAAATAGCGGCCCGTTGAAGGCTTATGTCATTTAATAATTCGTCGCGGAGGGCGGCTACAAATTGTTTGGTTTGGTCGCCGCGAATATTATCTAAAAAAGAAAGGCCTTTGGTGTTTAAATCGTTGGTGGTATTCTGAATTATTTTTTCCAGCCACAACTGGGTATAGGCGCTTAGGAGGCTGTCTCTTACCCGGACTGTGGTGGCAAGTGCTTGGTGATCCAGTTGCCGGCCCAAGGAGTCTACCTGGGCCCGGATGCGGGACTGAATGCTGTCGTCTAAAACGGTGGCCATTACACTGCGGGCCACTGTGCCCGATAATGCCTTTGCGGTACTATCCAGGTAAGATTTGGGCAATTCTTTCTTTACCCCGGCCGTAAAACGCGCTCCTAGTTTTTCGGCGCAGCTGCTCCACAAAAAGACGAGTGGCAATAAAAGTAAGAGCAGGCTACGGCTTTTCATGGGTTTAGGAGGTTAATGACTGGGGCTAAAATGGGTACATCCGGAAACAGGTATAACTGGCTCCGGATGTATTCTTATAAATATTGTTGGTAAAGGGCCTTGCTGAAAAACAAACCAAAATCTTTGATGGCTTTGGCGCTTTCCAGGACATCAGCGGCATGTAACGCTTTAATGGTTGTAACTTGTTTTTTAAAATCTTTAGGTAATATTTTCAGAATGCCTTTGCCGGTTACCGGGCCAGAACTATCAGGGCCTTCGTAAACAGTAATAAAGAGGGTAGAGGTATCCGACCACACATCAAAACCTTTATCGTCGGCTGCTTCTTTGTAACCGGTAAAGAAATATTCGTGGCCACCTACGGTATGCAGCTTCATCTGGTACAGCATTTTCAGTTTGCCCGGGTCTTGTTTGTCTTTTACAAACAAATTAAACTTTCCTTCGCTAATGGTTAAAGGTTTGGGCGATAAAGCAGGAGCGGTTACGGTTCCGGCCATTTTGGCTTCGTGCTGCTCGCTGTTGAGCATTTTTTCCAGGTCTTCCGAAACTATAGTGAGGGTAAAAGTAAACGGCGAATTTTTATTTTTTCCGGCATCATGGCCCTTCTGGAAGTCATCTTTTTCTTCGGTTGAGAAATAACCGGTCATGGTTTCGGTAAACTGCAGTCCAACGGGTTTAATCTTTTTTTCCTGCGGCGTAACGGCCGGAAAATCATAAGAAATGGTCAAGCCATAATCCTGGGCAATAATTTCGCAGGATCTTTCGGCCAGCGCCGAAATGGTGAGTAAGGGGTTAACCCCTACCGAACGCGGAATAATGGCACCATCGGTTACGTACAAACCTTGGTGCAGATCGGTACCGGTTTCGGAGGCATAAACCTGGCCAGCGTGGTTTACAACCCCCGTTTCGGCCTTGTCGCCCATCACGCAGCCGCCCAAAGGGTGCACCGTTACCAGATCAAAATTCATGGCCTTGCTCCACGAGGGGTTGGTGACGTAAGTGCCGCCCAAAGCTTTGGTGGCTTCTTTCAGTTTATCGTTTACTATTTTAAAAATGGGCTGTTTGCCTACCGCCGGCCAGTCTACCCGGATGCGGTCGTGGGCTAAACTAAGTTTACCTTTGCCATCGTCGTGCGACATAACCAGGTAGGTAAGGGTATTTTTTAAAGCGCCTTCGTAAGCCCCTAATATTTTGGTTTTGATTTTCCGGAGCTTTTCCATGGCAAAATCTTTTAGGTTGGCATCCGTATCTTTGCCGAGCAATCTGGCCACGGTAATAAAAGTGCCGGGCAAAATGCCGGATAAGGCACCCGGAATAACGCCTTCTTCAATTACGTAACCTTCTTCCAGGTTTTCTTTGCCGCGCATATCTATAATGCCGCCAATACACGGGCCAACGGCTTCAATTTCTTCGCCGGGTTTATGTTTGCCAAATCCTACGCCGTTTATCTCGTAATCGTTATTAAAACCAAATCCCAGCACGTCTCCGTTGCCGGTAAACCGGTGCCCCAGCAGGTTAGATAGCTGCAAACCATTCTGTTTAGACTTAAGCAATATTTCGGTGCTGCCCAAGCTGCCGGCCCCCAGGATAACCATGTTGGCCCGCACGAACAGGAAAGGCGCTTTAAATTTTTCGCGGCCGGCTTCCTGTAGCCGGTAATAAATTACCCATTGGTTATTGATTCTTTCCAGGTGCTGCACAGCTACTTCGGTAAATATTTCGGCGCCGTGGTTCCGGGCATCGGGCAGGTAGTTCATCAAGGTGGTATTTTTTGCCCCGTAATTACAGCCGGTTACGCAGTCGCCGCAGAGGTCGCATTTATGTTGTTCTACCCCCACGTGGTTTATTTTATTTTCAAAAGTTACGTTAATTGGGGCAAAGGTAAATGGCTCATTTAAGGCTTTGGCGGCCACTTTCATGGCTTCGGTTTTGGGTAATTTGGGGTAACCGTTTTTTCCTTCGGGGTAACGTTCGGGCTTCAGCATGGCGCGGGCCCGTTCTACCCCGCGGTCAAAAGAAGCAAAATCTTCCCGTATTTCTAGCGGCCAGGCTTCATCTGCAAATACCCGCCGGTCGGGCTCGATGCACACGTTGGCATTTACGAGCGAAGTGCCGCCTAAACCACAGCCAACGAAAACGTTAATGTCTTTGTTTACATGAAACTCGTACAGCGCCGTGGTAGAACCCAGATGCTTGTGTGGCATATTTACCTGCATTTCCTTCGTGGCCTGTACCTGGTCGTCGGGGTAGTCGCCGGGCTGGTATTCTTTGCCTCTTTCGAGTAAACCTACCTTCAGGCCGGCCCGCGCCAGGCGCGAAGCGGCAATACTGCCCCCGTAACCGGAGCCAATTACCACTACATCGTAAAAAGGCTTAATATCTGTTATGGGTAAGGACAGGTACGCTTGGGGGTGCTTCTTCATGCTTTTTTGTTTTTATGGTGATAACCTGATCCATTAACTGGGTTTTTACTTCCCGGTTAGGGTGGTATATTTTGCCGTCTTTTTTCCAGCGGGCCGTTTTTTCTATGCCAATCGGGTAAATGATTAAAGCTTCCGGGGTAAGGTGCAGCCGCAGAAAATTTTTGTAACCGCTATATTTAAAAGAGGAAAATGCTTCGTTGTCGTGAATGCGAAACAGCAGGTTGCAAATGAATAAATAAATACCCATTACGATGCAGCCGGTGAGCCCACCCGCCACGAATAAATCAACCGTTAATACCCCTACCTTTCGCCACAAACTAATATTCATGAAAAAGGCCCAACTGGAACAAAGCCAAATAAGTAAAAAGCCATTCAGGATGTGTACAAAGCCGTGGGCCAGGCCCAATAACCATAAAAAGGGCATTCGGCTGGATTTGGTATCGGTAAATTTGGTAACCCCAAATATGGCCAGGCCCATGAAAAAGACCATAAACGGACTGAATATAACAATATTTAAAACGTAATTCGTGTAATCAACTAATCCGGTCAGGGTAACAGGAAATTGGTTAATCTTGGCAACAAAAGCATGATCGGCTTCCTGCAGGAGCCAGGCAAACAATAGGTAAAAGAATCCCATAAAAGCAGCAAACTGTAAATTAAACCAGGGGAATAAAATAGTGCGCAGCGCCATCAGGCGAGACTGGGCTTTGGTGGGAAAAGTAGCCTGCAATTTAAATTTGCCTTCCCGCAAGTCCAGTTCATCTTTTAAGTTGTGGGTAGGATGCGAAAATGCCCCACCGCCACCGGCGGTTATTTTGTGGTAAGTTTTACCTTTTTCCGATAAAACATAATGGGCGTAGTGGTGTAAATCGCCGGCCAGGGAAATTACCAGTTCAAACCCATTCTGCACAATATAGCGCTGCTCAAAAAAACGGAGGTTTTCGTAGCTTTTATCTTTGGCGCGGGTGGTAAAAATCCAACTAGGTTCGGCGGTGCACAAAATAACTTTGTCGCCGGGCTTCATTTGTTTAGCCGCTATTTTATCAAAGTAATGTAACTGGGGGTAATCTATATCGGCTTCCAATTGTATGTCTATTCCCCAGAGCCACCAGTTGTGCGGCAGTTTAATAGCAAAGTAACTGCGGTGCTGCCGCGTTAGCCAATTGCCGATGGTACGGCCCTGGCAAAATATTTTAATAAAATTGGATAATCCGTCGTACCAGTCGTGGTTACCCGGAATGGCAAACAGCACGTGTTCTCTTTCGGGAACCTGATTGTTTTTAGCCTGTAGTTCGTGCTGGTGGCGGCACGCCGAATCGAACGGGCCCCGAAACCGGTTTTTATAATCGTCGCGGTTAGCCACCGGGTAAACTTCATCGCCGCCTAATATTAAAATATCGCCTTTGTAAGTTTGGTGCTCTTCTACCTTCAGTTCTGGTGCGGAGAGTAAATTGGCCATGGTAAAAGTGGTATGAAACCCATCGCCGGTGTCGGACATGTAATCAATCCATACTTCGTTCAGGTGGCTGTAATCATAGGTATCGGGTTTAGCCAGACAAGCCTGGATTTCCCGCTTATCAGAGTAAGAACCAAACACCGACGAAATGACGGTTTTTACGGCGGTACCCAATAACTGCCGGGCATCGTACCAGCCTACCATTTTTTTTGGGGTATAGTCAAAAGGGTCTTCCTGAAAAGCTCTTTTAACTTTCTCGGCTGCTTTTGCTCTTTTCTCTTGTGGCGTTGCCTCCTTCATAAGTCAAAACCTTTATTAGTAAATTATTAAATTTTAATTATCGCTGAAGAAGTAACTCTTCAGGGTTTTCTTCACCCGGCGGCGTTCAAACCACCCATCGGCATTGTACACACTCAGGCTTTTGCGGAGGTAAACCCAATCGGCTACCGAAATCTGGAATATCGAGGATTGGAGCGGCTGGCCGGCCGGACTGGTGCCGGCGTATAATTTAATCTCAGCTTTTTTACCCGCACCCGACAGGAACCGGCTATTAAAAACGGTGCTGCCGGTTATCACATAAGATTTGCCTTCCATTTCGGCCCGAAACTGGAACTGAACTATTTTATCGCCCCCGGCGGGATTAGGCTGCACCGTCAGTTCTCCTTTAAAGCCATAATAGATGCGGAGGCCCTCCGGAAAACTTAGGCTGGCGTTTAGCTGGTAAGGCTGCTCCGTCCGGACAAAATCCTGAATGTCGTGGATGGTGAGCGATACATGCAGCACCGCCAGTTGGTTAAATAATTTGCCGGATAGCTTGGCCCGACAGGAAAAAGCAATGCCTTGTGATTTCATTTTGGTAGATAAATTAGGTTCGGCAATGGGGTCGGGGGGCAGGTTTAACAAATATTCTTTGGCATCGGCGTAGCCCATGTCAATTAAGGTGGTGGCGTTTACCCGGTTAAAATATAAATCCGGGTCCAGCGGCAGGGGATAGGCCGGTTTTATCAGGTGTACCCGGATGGCAGCTTTCTGGCCGTAAGGCGAATCGCCGCGGGTTATCCGCTGGTTCAGTTCGGTAATATAGTCTAATTCGGCGTACAAGGCTCCGTTGGCGCTCATTTCAATCATGTGCACATACTGGTTAAAAGTACCCCCTTTGTATTCGTGAATATTGCCGATAGCCCAAACCACCCAAATTTCTTCAGCCCCTCTTTTCACCGCTTCCAGGAGGTTCGCATCTTTTATCCAGACGGCATCGATGTACCAGTGGGCGTTTATTTTTTGCGCCGGCATAAACATGGGTAGGGAAACCCCGGCCAGCAGGTGGGGCAGGGTCAGAGATTCGTTGGGAATCGCCTCGTTTCTTTTCTCGGAATAATTGCACACGTTAAAGGTGCCGGCTAAGGCTTTTTCGGCGTTTATGCTGGCTAAATCTACTCCTAAATGCGGCAGTACTTTCAGGCGAATACCATCGGCATCGCCAAAAGCAGCCAGCCGCAAAGGGTTCAGGTATTTCCGGAAAGGCAGATACGACACAAAGTGCTTGCTATTGAGTGTGCGCCAGTTGTGGCATATTTCGTCGGTGGTAAGGCCCGATAACAGCATGGCCAGCGTAAATATGCCGCCCGAAGTACCATCGGCATGGGTAAATTGCAACCCGTGTTCCTCCAGGGCTTTTAACACCCCCGCCTGGTACGACAACCGCATGCCACCGCCCGCCAGCACCAACGACCTTTTCGGTCCCTGGTAGCCCGCCGGAACCCGGAAGGGTAGTGGTTTAGTTAAATTTTCCATGCGGTTGCAGTTGGTTTCGGGTGTAGAAAAAAATAAGAATAACGCCTACTAATTCGTAAATCGCAAAAAAGTAAAACAGCCAGTTGGGTGGGCCATCTACCAGGTAAGAAACAACCCGGGCCACTACGCCTAAAAACATAACCCCTAAAAACAAGCGGTTATATTTTAATTGCGAAAACACCTCCCGGGTAAACAGAATGGCGAACATGCCAAACCCAAATTCTACCAGCCGTAAAAACCGGTACTGGGTTAACATACTGGCCGCGGTGGTCTGGTCTACACTGGTCAGGTCAAAGTCGAAAAGCATTTTCTGGTCTATTCTGGCCCCTATAAAAGCTCCCCACAATCCCGCTACTATTAGCAGCCCCACGTAGGTGTAGAAGAAAAAATAGGCCAGCAACCTCATGTTTTTATTTTAAGTTTTTGCCAATAGGTAAAAATTAAAATCCCGGATACTAAATCGAAGAAAGCCACACCCAAAGCCAGACCAGAAAATATTCCGTTCAAAACGCCTAAGCCCACCGCCGCTGCTGCTCCGAGTTTTTGCAGACCGCACCAGAAAACCGGTTCCGGCCCAACCGGAGCCTGCCTTAAAGTCTGCCAGAGCAAACCTCCGAACAAAACCATAAACATTCCGATGATGGCAAAAAAATGGGCGCTGGTTTTATCTGTACTGGCCCCGATGAAGCTTAATACCAACGGCGCGGCCACCACTTGCACGGCACCCGTTAAAACCGTAACCGCTGAAATAAAAACGAGCAGCTTAGGCAGCAACCGGTGCGTTTCGCTGGCTGCTAATGGTTTGGTTTTTATATCTATAGCTTTCAAGGTATTTTATATAAAAGTAAGACATCATGCATAACCATTGTACCGTCCAGAGGCTTACCCTAATTACATTCAGCCGCATCCATTTGTCCAGCACTTCGCGCAATACAGCCGCATCTTTTATGCCGGCCGCCATTTGCTCGTTGTAAGGAATAATATAAATAATGGTAAGGGCCGTAGCCAGAATAACCCCTAAAAGCACCCCAATCGGGAACCAGCGCTTGTAACTGCGCCACTCCGCAATTGTCATAATCAAGGCGGTGGCCAGCATTACCATGGTCATGTAGGTAAAAAACTTAGTAGCCGCCGTTACCTGGGGCACAAACTGCATGTAATAATTATCGGGTGTGAGTTCGGGGGCAATCGGGAAAGAAAAAAGTAAAAGCGACCAACCCGTGCCCAGGTACATAGAGGTGCATAAAAACAACAGGGAATGATTTAGCCCTAATAAAGTTCTTTTGGTTTCGCCGCGCATGTTTTTATATTTTTAAATTAAACCCCCGCTGTTTCGGGTTGTTTAGCTGTTTGGCGGTTCGGTTTTTCTAACCATTCTTCGCCGTAGCCCAGGTGATACACACTTTCCAGGCCTTCTCCGGTTTTCTCCGGCAACTCGGGGTAGCTTAAAAACCAGCTCTCAAAATAATCATCCAAAATGCCGGTAGTTTTGGGCAAGTAGGCCGTAAATATGGGGTCCTGTTCTATTTCCAGATATTTGAGTTGAGCCGCATTGGGGTGATTGCCCAGGGTAATTTTAGCCGCTCCTTTTTTAAACAAGGTTAGCCCGGCTTTGCCTTTAAAATATATATACGATTTCATGAGCATGCCCCGGAAGCGGCAATAATTAGCCGCGCCCATGTTCATCGGCATAAAGATGCGGGCGGGCCGGGTTATATCTAGCCGCATTACCATCTGGCCGTCCAGGTCGTACTGAGCGCTGATTACTTCGGAGCCTTCTACAAAATCCAGATTGGCCTGGTGCTTGGGCATACCCCAGATGCCTTTCCCACCTTTCACCGAAATTTCGGTGCTTACCGGTAAATCCAAAATATACTGCCCGGTACCGTAGGCTTTCATGAGCATGGCCGGTAATAATTTAGGGGCCGGTTTGTCGCCGTGCGTACATGCCAGGGCAATGCTGTATTCTATGTATTTACCAATATCGGTAATGCGGTAATCTACCACCGTTACAATAAAAACTGCTTTGCCATTCCAGAGCCGGACTGGGTGCACTTCGTTGCCGGGTAACAGGGTACGGGCTTTCTCGTAATTGGCCGGAAAAGCGGCCATGATAACGGCGGCGTTGTCGGAGTTAATGGGTAAATGGTAAGGAATGCCATCTACCCGGGCGTACCTGCCTGCCTGTTTCAGAAGTCTTTTAGGAATAGCCATAGGGTTGTACTTTAATTTATTAGTTTACACGGAGTTCCTGCAACATCAAAGGGAAAACATCTTTATAGGCGTTTTTGCCTATAAAAACATCCAGGTGGCTGTAATCGGGTAATACCCGCAAAGCGTGGTAATTCTGCCGGAGATTATCAAAATATTTAAAACTCTGGACTTGGCTGTCGGGCAAAAAGCACAAATTTTTACCACCGGCAAAAAAAGAAATCCGGGCTTCAGTGGCCGGAGCGGCGGCTACAAACGAGTCGGGCAGTTCTTTCTTTTTCTCAATCGACATTAAATGCCCTGCTTTTACCGACCTTGCTATTTGCTTGTAAAAAGTCATAGGCACGGCGGCAAACTGGCTTTTAATCCATTCGTGGGTTTCGTCATTTAAATTTTCGTGGCGCCACAAGGCGGGGAACCCGCTGCCGTACGTAAAGCTAACCTGTTTGCAAACGCTGTTATTACACTCGTGGTGGGTGAGCTGTACCAGCGTATTTACCATTTTAGCCGTCAGGGAAGGGGCTTTTATTCCCCACTGTGGGTTTAAATAATCGGTTAGCTGCTTTACCATGGGTACCATCACCGAAAGTTTAAACCTCGAAAAATCGGGTACCACGGGGTGCAGCGAAACGGCATTGGAAACAATATTGGTAACCTGGGGCACCAGCCCGGCTACTACCGACATCATAAAACTGGTAGAGCCCTGGCAATGAATAATGGCTTTTATTTTAGGAGAGCCGGTAATTTCCACCACCTTTTTTACGGCTGCCGGATGGTCGTACAAAGCCGCTTGATCCAATGTCCATTTATTAGGGGCAAAATCAATGCTGGCGCGCCAGTTTTCCAGCCAAACATCGTACCCTTCTTCCAACAAAAATTCTACAATATTTTTATTTACCGGGGCTAAAAAAATACTGGCGCTAACCCCGGCCCCGTGTACCAGCAATACCGGATCTTTCGTATTTTTTGTTGAACCGCTTACATGAATTAGGTTGCATGGGAAACCATCTGCTGCTTCGAAAGGAAATATTTCGAACTGCAGATTTTTGCCGGCATATTTTTCGGTAACAGGCTTCATAAGGCAACGATTTTACATATTCAAAAGGCGTATAGGAGTTAATAGCAAATTATCAGGAAGGTCAACAATAGAATACTATAATAATATTATATTAAGGAAAGATAATGAATTTAATAAAAAATATCAAGAAAATATTGGAATAATTTAGGATAAAGATTTTAGGAATTTTAGCTAATCCTGGTTCTTGTTCTTGCCGGAATACACCTGGAATAAAGATATGGCGATTAGATAAACTTTATAAATTGGGAGAAATTGATAATCAGTTATTTAACTTTATAAAGATGCTCTTGAAGTACACCTTAATCAGGTGGTATCAGAAAGAATATTTAAAATAAAATAGCAACGAAATGAAACCGCTTTGGTGGCAGGTTAATTTCGTTGCTATTTTCAGACGTTAATTTATTTTATTTTAATAATTGGCTTAGCGCCAAAGTTTTCACTTAATATTATTTCAGTTAGATCTTACAAATGAAAATCACCGGCCGCTTCGGGCTGGTACAAAATATCCTCGATCCGGATTTGGACTTTGCCGCTGGGAACTTCCCAGTCAATTACATCGCCTTTCCGGTAGCCCAATAAGGCCGTAGCAATAGGCGCAAAAATAGATATTTTATTTTTTTTAATGTCCGCTTCTTCCGGGTACACTATTTCCATCTCCAGCTCCTTGTCGGTTTGCAGGTATTTGAGTTTAATTATCGAATGCATGGTAACTACATCCATCGGAATTTGGGTAGGTTCTACTACCTGGGCCCGGCTTAACTCATTGGTAAGTTTGTTAATCTCTTTCGTAAAATTAACAGAACTTTGCCGGAAATGGTGCATGCGCTCTCTCAGGCGCAGCGCGTCTTTTTCGCTGATTATTAAGTTATTCATAACTTTTTTTAAGGTTGTAAATGAATTAAGGTTTAAGGTAGGTAGTAGTATTAAGTCCAGTTTTCTGCCCTCTAACCCACCCGAGAAAAATAAAGATAGCAAAAATGCTCTTTTACCTGAACGTAAGAGTTATTTTAAATTATATCTACTACTCTAAAAATAATATAAGGGTTGCTACAGCCATAAAGAAGAAGATGGGGCTTGATCTGATTGGTTGGTTTTTACAAAAAATTTAGTTATCTTAGCCTATAACGCTTCTGCGGAAAGCAGCCAGCATAAAGGCTAAACCTGCTTTTTGGACAAATATATGGTTATATAATATTCAAACGCAGACACCGTTTTATTAACAAAGATCGAATTTATTTATGCCAAATTACCCAACAATAGCTTACCTGGTAACAGAACCGTTGCGCGGTTTAGTACCGGCATCGCATCATGCTACGCAAAGCGATGCGGTGGATGGCTACTGTTTGTATTTTTTTTCTGTTCCCAAAGTTTTTTTCAAATAAGCCGGTTCATTCCGGCAAAATCACGCTAATAGCCACGCAACTGGTGGAACAAAATAGTCATTTTCTACCGGTTTCAAAAGCGAATAAGCAAGTGGTTCTATAATTATTTCGATTCAGCGTACTTTTTTTCCGGCACTTCCGGAGTTTAACATTTACCATAACTTATTTAATCTAAATCCCGGCAGAAAAAGGTCTATGTCTGTACCTGCCGGTAAATTTATTTTTAATTAAACATCATTTAAATCTCATCGCCATGAATACCATTTATTTAACAGAAGAAGATTACCGGCAACTGGTAAACCTTATTCAGACCCAGCCCAAAAAGGAGGACCTTTTACCGGCTTACATCCGGTTAAGGACAGAACTGAAGCGGGCCAAGCGGGTGCCCTCGGAGGCTATTCCGCCGGAAGTAGTTACCATGAACTCGCGGGTGCGGGTTTTAGAAAAGAAGAGCGGTAGTGAAATGGAAATTTCGGTGGTTTTCCCGCACGAAGCAGATTTTAATGCCGGTAAAATCTCGGTATTATCACCCATTGGGATGGCTATATTGGGGAGCCGCGAAGGTGAGGAAGTCGTTTGGACGGCGCCTTATTGCAAATTTATTTACCGGATTCTGGAAGTGAAATACCAGCCGGAAGCCGCTGCCAGTTTAGATTTCCATTAACCCTGAAACAAAATAGCCGGACCCATTGGTTCGGTCATAAAATTGGCGCTTAGAGCTAAGGCTTTAAGCGCCTTTTCTTTGCCGTTTATATGCCTGGCAAATTATAAATTGGCCGAAACTACCGCCATAGCACTAGGTTTTCGCCAGCCATGAGTTTGGCAAAAGCTTAAGAATAGAGGTTTTATAACACTCGCAGATTAAAATTAGGACTTTCTCAAAATGGTTTTTTAACATTGTAAATCCTCCCCCTTGCCCCCTCCGAAGGGGGACTTTGGATAATTTTGCG
>NZ_BJYS01000060.1 GCF_007991635.1 Adhaeribacter aerolatus
TTTGGCATTTACGCTTATCCACTGGCCGGTTTCTAAATCTTTATTCGGGCCTTTAAAATTATATTTATCCGGCACCTCAAACTGCCGGATGTGCTGGTTATTGGCCTTGGCTATAATATCCGCGTATTTGTCACTGACCCTTGCCATGGGAAGCTCCATGTTCGATTGACCGCTGCAAATCCAGACATCGCCAAAAAGAATATCTTTTACGGTAACAGCATTGCTAGCCGAGAAAGCCATTTCGTAAGGTCCGCCCGCTACTTGCGGCGGTAATAAAATTGTCCAATTGCCAGCTTTATCGGCGGTGGCACTGTACTGCTTATTGTTAAATTTAAGACTAACTTTTTCGCTCGGTGCGGCCCATCCCCAAATTTTGGTTTTGGCATCTCTTTGTAAGACCATACCATCACTAATTAGGCGCGGCAACTTGATTTGACCAAAAGTATCTGTAGTTGAAAGGAGAAATAATAAAATTATTAATATGCGATTATTATTCATTTATAGAGATATGATGACAGTTTTAAATTAATAAATCTCAATTGGATTGAAGCATTTTATAATCAGTCATGCTTATTTGCTTCTAAATATGCTATCAATTCATAAATTCTTTTACAATATGTAATAAATACTTGCAAGTTCGCAAATATCATTTCTTTGTCCACAAAGTGCCCAACTGGATGACCTGCACTGTTTCGTTGATTCCTAAACATTTCGAAAACACCTAACAATATATTCTCATAATTGTCAATTAACTCTTTAGGTAAAGAACCAACAATTCTTTTAAAATCCTTCTGAAATTCTTCAAACTGAATTTTAATCATTCGGTTCTTTACTTTTTGTTTGAATCTTTCACTACCTTGTTGGTTGTAAAAAGTTCTTTCATAGGCATCTATCAGCAGAAGAAGAGCCTTTCCCGACGCACAACCTAAAGCTATAGTTGAGGAAAGTAATTGGTTAATGTTGTAAGTATTAATGCTTTCAGACAAATAAATAATTATAATGTTATCAATATTAGGTATCTGTTTCTTTACTCGTTCAATATATTTGGCTGGATCATGAGGAATAACTTCAGTTGATTTTAAAACCTTTTGTCCATATTCAGTTACTGATAAATATGGCCAGTCGTGATTATAAAAATCACCAATGGTAAGGATTCTCTGAATAATTAAATCCCAAATAACTTCTCTGATTAGACCTTCGTCACTTTGGTTTAGTTTATTCTCATATGTAGTATTAGATTGCTTTACAAAACCAATACTTTCCTTATTCACATAAGCTGCAATTGCTGTAACTAATGATGTAAATTGAAATGAAGTTGTATTTTGTATTTTCTCGATCACTATAGATTTAAGTTCATCATATTTGATATCTAATCTTGGTATTTCAGGTTTTATAATGTTCATTATTATCTGTAAGCTTATATTTTCTTTAAACTCATTTAAAAACGTAATAATTGTTTATTTCACCAATATAAAGATATAAAGGTAATTGAATATTGGATTAAATAATTTCCAGATTGCTTACTTGTTATTTTTATTAAACTAGTAAAAACCTTTAGAAACCACCCTGTATTTCTACTCCAATTTTAATTTTCTTCTTTTAAGCATTAAGCTATTTTAGGTAACTTTGTAGTATGAATTACCTTTCGGCTGAATCTATTTCTAAATCTTACGGCGAAAAACCGCTTTTCCAGGATCTTAACTTTGGCATTAGCCAGGGTCAGAAAATTGCTTTGGTAGGCATAAACGGCTCCGGCAAATCTACTTTATTAAACGTGCTGGCCGGCAATACTCCGCCCGATAACGGCTCAGTTAGTTTGCGCAAAGGTGTTAAAGTTGGCTTTCTGGGGCAGCAACCCGTTTTTAACGAAAGCTTTACCGTACAACAAACCATCTTTGCTTCGGGCAACCAAATATTGGATACCATTCAGGAATACGAACGCTGCCTGGAAAACCCACATACCAGCGCGGCTAAAATGCAGGAACTGATTGAGCGCATGGATGCCCTGCAAGCCTGGGAGTACGAGTTAAAAATTAAGCAAATATTATCGCAGTTAGGCATTCATAACCTCGAAAGCCAAATCAGCACCTTGTCGGGGGGGCAACGGAAACGAGTGGCCATGGCGCGGGTATTGATTGACGAACCGGATTTGCTTATTCTGGATGAGCCGACCAACCACCTGGACCTGGATACCATTGAATGGCTGGAAGGCTTACTGGCCGCCTCGCAGCAAACCTTACTCATGGTTACCCACGACCGCTATTTCCTGGACCGGGTGGCTACCGAAATTGCCGAACTGGAACGCGGTAATATTTACACCTACAAAGGTAACTACAGCTATTTTGTTCAGAAAAAAGATGAGCGCGAACAGCAGCAGGACGCCGAAATAGAAAAAGCCCGGAACCTGATGCGGAAAGAACTGGAATGGATGCGGCGGCAACCACAAGCCCGCGGCACCAAATCCAAATCCAGGATTGAGGCTTTTTACGATTTAAAAGACAAGGCTAATTCCAAGGTAAATAAAACTAACCTGGAGCTATCGGTTAAAACTACCCGGCAGGGCGGTAAGATTATTCAGGTAGAGCACATTGGTAAGGCTTTCGGCGAGAAGAAAATATTAGAAGATTTCTCTTATACCTTTAAAAAGAAAGACCGGATTGGTATTATTGGTAAAAATGGCGCCGGTAAAACGACATTCCTGAACATGCTTACGGGTAAAATAAAACCCGACAGCGGGGTGATAGAAACCGGCGAAACCACCGTCTTTGGCTATTACACCCAACAGGAACTTACTTTTAAAGAAGACCAGCGCGTAATTGATATTGTGAAGGATATTGCCGAAGTAGTAGAAACCGGTAACGGCGAAACCATAACGGCGGCGCAATTCCTACAGCATTTTCAGTTTAGCCCGGCCATGCAATATACGTTTGTGAGCAAACTTAGCGGCGGCGAAAAACGGCGGCTTCAGTTGCTGCGGGTACTTATTAAAAATCCCAACTTCCTGATTCTGGATGAGCCCACGAACGACCTGGATATTATTACGCTGAATATTCTGGAAGATTTTCTACTAAACTTTGGCGGCTGTTTGTTAATTGTATCGCACGACCGGTACTTTATGGACCGGCTGGTAGAACACGTATTTGTTTTTGAGGGCGATGGTGAGGTTAAAACCTTCCCCGGCAATTACACCGATTACCGCGAATATTTAGCGGAACAGGAAACAGAAAAAGTCCAGGCTAAACCTACTCCTGCCCCAACCGCCCAGCCGAACCAACAACCCGAAGCTAATAAAAAGAAAAAAGCGTCTTTTAGCGAAAAACGGGAATTTGAGCAACTGGATTCAGAAATTGCGGAGTTGGAAAAACAGAAAGCAGCCTTGCTTCAGGAGATGAACAGCGGAAACGCAGATCATCGTAAGATTATCGAAGCGGCTGCTTTACTTAAAAAATTAGAGGCAGCGTTAGATGCTAAAACCGAACGCTGGCTGGAATTATCGGAAATAATGGACTAACTAAACTGTTAATTACATTTGCTGGTGTTGCTCGTAGCTGAAACTAAAGCCTAGTTTCTGGCCACGGCTTACCTGCTGGTTTTCCATTTTCTGCTTCACGGTAATGCGCTTAATATCATCCAGGTCGGGCGCCATTAGGTCGTTGTTTACCGAAGCTATCATAGTGCTTTCAATAAAAAGGCGCAGTGCCTTGTCGTCAATAACGTTATCGGCAATATCAGAGAACGGTAAATCGAGTTGAGTTACGCCTTCTAGGTAAAAATGATTTTCTACGTTTACCAGGAACCGCGCCAGCAAATAACCCGGATCGGTCATGCGGCTGTATTTAATGGAGTCGGCCATAAAGTTATAGGCCATGATATGCCCAAAAAATCGGCGGCGAAAATCATCCTCTACGTACGGATTGGACATTAATTCGTGGTCTTCCGGAAAAGTGATTACGTTGGAATGCATTACAAAAACCAAAAGGTCGCCCGAAAACTTTATCTGGAATTCAAAGTCATTAATATTCCGGTACTCGATAACCACCCCCGAATCCACTTCGGTTATCCTTTGGCTTAACTGCTCTGCTACTTCCGCCGCAATTACTCTCAACTGATCAAAAGTTTCTTTGGTGTTGCGGTATATCGTTTGTTTGGTAATCGACTTCTGTTTTAATCCCTCAAAAATTACTTCAATTTTATCTTCTATTTTGTCATCCATTATGTATCGCTTAATTAGCTTCAGAAATTATAATTTTTTCACAAAAGCTTTATAATACTTAAATATTCTTTATTCTTTAATGGTGAAGTTAAATATTTTTTTATTAAGATAAAATAGATGTCAGGATAAGGCAGCCATGGCTTCTTCGTTCAGTTCAATATTATGATACACTTTTTGCACGTCGTCATCGTCTTCAAGGGTGTCAATTAGCTTCATAACTTTTTTCAGCGCCTCGGCATCTAAGGCTACCGTAGTTTTAGGAATACGCTGCAAATCAGCATTTTCTACTTCTAGCTTTAGTTCTTCGGTTTTCTTTTGCAAAGAGCCAAAATCTTCCATGGCGCAATAAACCGTTACGTATTCTTCTTCAAATTCTACATCTTCTGCGCCGGCATCTATCATTTCAAGCGTAAAATCATCCTCGTTTAAGGTTAAGTTATCGCTTAGCTTAATGATAAATACCCCCTTGCGGTCAAATATAAATTCCAACGAGCCTTTGGTACCCAGGCTGCCGCCGTGTTTGCTAAAAGCCGATCTGACATTTTGGATGGTCCGATTTAAATTATCGGTAAGGCATTCTACAAAAACAGCTACGCCGTGGCTGGCGTAACCTTCGTAAGAAACTTCGTGGTAAGCATCGCTGTCAGCGCCGCTGCCTTTTTTAATAGCCCGTTCTACGTTGTCTTTGGGCATGTTGGCCGCTTTGCTGTTCTGAATAGCCAGCCTTAACCGTGGGTTACCGTCGGGGTCCGGACCGCCTTCGCGTACGGCTACCGTTATTTCTTTTATTATTTTGGTAAATACTTTCGACCTCTTGGCATCTAAGGCTCCTTTTTTGCGCTTAATTGTCGACCACTTACTATGCCCTGACATAAAACTAAATTCTGGTTGGTTAAAAAAAGTGGTTCAAATTAGTAAATTTTCCCCGCAAATAATACCGGTACTTTTATAAAAAGCAACGGCAGCAATCGGTTAGGTGTATCCTCCCGGTTGCTGCCGTTGCTTATTATTTATTTTATTCTTTACCGCACAATCATTTTGGTATGGCTTACATTACTGCCATCTTTAAACTGCACTATGTAAATGCCGGCCCGCATATTCAGCGTCTGGGTAGAGAAAACAGCTTCCGATACACCGGCATCTAAATGCTGGGTAGCAATTAACCTACCGTTTATATCTATAATCTGAACCTGGGCTTTGGCGGCTGTTGCGGGTAACTGCACCGTAAACTGACCGTTGGCTACCGGATTGGGTGCAACTACCAGGTTGGCTAAAGCCAGGCCGTAACTATGGTTAACCGCAATTACTTTACTGTACTCGTATTTGCCTCCAAAGTCAACTTGTTTCAGGCGGTAATAATGGGTGCCTTGGCTGGCGCGGCCATCGCGCATGGTATAAACCTGGCGGCTGTTAGTGGTACCTTTACCTTTCACCTGACCTACTTTCGTGAACTGCTTACCATCCTGACTACGTTCCAGTTCAAAATAGTCGTTGTCTTTTTCGGTAGCAGTGCTCCACTCCAGCAGCACGCCGCCTTTGGTAGATTCACCGGTAAAGCTGATTAATTCTACCGGCAGGGGCTGCAGCGGCACACAGTTTTCATCTACCATGGTCTGCAGGACATCGGTAGCCTCATTACAATCGTTGCGAACTGTTACGGTTACCGGACCGGCTTCGAAACCGACGAAAACTACTATAGTTGGTCCATTTTGCGATTCAATATACCAATCAGCCGGCACTGTCCATTCATAAACAATATCGGGTGTATTATTGGTTACATTGGCCGTAAAAGTGACCGGTTCTTCCTGGAAGGCACAGAAACTAGCCGGGCCGTTTATGGTTACAGTTGGGGCGGTACACGGCGGTGGTGTTGTACCGCAATTGGTTACCGCAATTGTGCGCGTTACCGGCACCTGATTACCACACTCGTTGGTTACGTTTAAACCAACGGCTCCGACCGCACTACCTACCTTTACCTCAATTTCGCTGGTACCTAGCCCGGCTACAATTCCCCAGTCGGCCGGCACGGTCCAGTTGTAAGTAATTGCTACAAAACCGGTATTTGTAACCGAAGCAGAATATTTTACAGTGCTTGCCTGGTTTGCACATACCGAACCCGGACCGTTAATTTTTACCTGCGGGGTAGGACATTCTGAAGTAGGCGCAGGACAATTGTTACCAAAAGCTACAAACCGGGAAGCACTGGCGGCTCCTGAACAATTATTATTTACCCGTACCTGTACGCTGCCTGGTTCGGCACCAACCCGCACTTGAATTGTATTCGAACCGGCTCCGGCTACGATTTTCCAACCGGTGGGTAATGTCCAGGTATAATCCATATCCGCAGTACCATTTTGTACCTCAGCAGTATACGTAACAGCGTCTTCCAGCGAAAAATCTGCCGGAGCCGGACAAACTGTTACCGGTCCCGCAATAGAAACCGTGGTTGCCGGACAAGCCGGGGCACAATTAGTACCAAGGCCTATCTGCAAATTGGCAGTTGCACTGGCACCACAAAAACCAGTAATAGGTCCTACCCCCTTGCCGTTGTTATTAGGTCCGCTGTTTTGGCCGGGCACCGTTACCGTAACACTTACCGTACCGCCAGTAAAAGCAGCAGTAGGCATAACAGTTAAAGTACCGGTATTCTGGCCGCTTACCACACGCAAACCGCCTGTTACATTCCACGATACAACCAAGTCATCGAGATTGATGTTCTTACCACCTTTTTTACCATTATTCAGGTTATTAATAACCACCTGGTATACTTGTTGGGTATTCACACACACTGCGTTAGGCCCGTTAATAGCAACTTGTAAATCTTTGCCCGGATGCACAGGCAAGTTTTCGGTGTTATTAGAGCCCGGTATAGGCTTTGCTTTTATGGTGCCAGGTTTATCACCTACTATGAAGGTGGCCTTTGTTTTATCAGGAGAAAGCGATTGAAGCACCCAGGGAATATCACCTTGTGCCCGGGGTCCGTCCCAACTCCACTCGATGGCATTATTGCCCGGATTTGGCGTAATAGTGTAAGTTTCTATAGCACCAACGCATGGTTGCTGGTTTCCTTCAATTTCGTACTTATTACCTCCGTTATTGCCGCCATTTCCACCGTTGCCATTGCCACCGCCGTTGCCATTGCCGCCACCATTGCCCTGAGCAAATAAAGAAAAAGAAAGAATTACTGAGAAGAAGAAGGTAAGTATTGAAAGTAAGTATTTTTTCATGTTAAAAAAGCATTTAAATGTTCTACAATCTGTCGTTCATCACAATTTTCAACTGTCCGGTTGTCACACTTCGTACCCGTCTGTTTTGCTGTTTTGTTTTACTTACTTTAACGACCTTCTTCAAACACAGTTGCACTTTTTTATATATTTAAAATTTAATTTATATATTTATCTCCTCTAAATTCTATATCTATTGACCAGAAATGCATATTGTTGATTAAACATATAATTTTTAATATATTAAGGTTACAAATAAATAATTGTATTTTTATTATATATTAGATAAATTTATATTATTTTATATCCTTCTGGCAGCTTTGCAGATATGGCGCCCCTGCTACTAGTATTTAATTAGAATAAACTACGTATTTGTTACTAGAGACACTTCTTTAATAGGTAGAGAAAAAAAAAGTTATATTTTTACAGATTATTTAATAATAAACCTTAAATGAGTGTAGAAACATTTGAAGCTTTTAATCTCCACCAGGATTTATTAGCCGGCATCCAGGCCATGGGTTATAAGAGCCCAACGCCTATTCAGCAGCAGGCTATCCCGGAGATATTGGCTAATAAAGATATGATTGCCTGTGCCCAAACCGGTACTGGTAAAACGGCCGCCTACTTATTACCCCTGCTCGATAAAATATCGCACGCAAGCCACGACCATACCAGTACCTTAATTCTGGTGCCAACCCGCGAGTTGGCGAAGCAAATAGATGAACAAATAGAAGGTTTTGCCTATTTCGTGTCGGCGCAGAGCATTGCTATTTACGGCGGCAATAAAGGCGATAGTTGGGATGCCCAGAAAAAAGCGATTACCAGCGGGGCCGATATTATTGTAGCCACACCGGGCCGTTTTATTGCCCACATGAACATGGGCTACGTGAAGCTGGATAAGCTGGAATATTTGATATTGGATGAGGCCGACAAAATGCTGGATATGGGCTTCATGGACGACATTATGCGGATAGTGCGTCACCTGCCCCAGAAAAGGCAAACGCTGTTATTTTCGGCTACAATGCCGGGGAAAATACGCGAACTGGCCCGCAAAATATTGCACAATCCTACCGAGATTAGCCTGGCCGTTTCTAAACCCGCCGAAGGTATAGACCAGCGCAGCTACGTGGTATACGACAAGCAGAAACTACCCCTGTTGCAACATTTAATACAGGAATTGGAGGTGCAAAGCATGATTATTTTCACGTCGCGCAAATCGGCAGTAAACGATATTGTAAAAGCTTTGCGGAAGATGGGTCATACGGCCGAAGGCATTATGTCGGACCGGACTCAGGAAGAGCGGGAAGCGGCGATGCAGGGTTTCCGGAACAAACAATTTAAAATATTGGTGGCCACTGATATTTTATCGCGTGGAATAGATGTGGATAATATCAGTCATATTATCAACTTTGATGTACCGCACGACGCCGAAGATTATGTGCACCGGATTGGCCGGACTGCCCGGGCTGCTACTACCGGCACAGCTATTACCTTTATTAACGAAAAAGAGCAATACCGCATCAGCCGCATTGAGAAGTTAATTGAAAAGGAGCTACCAAAATTACCGGTTCCCGAAGCGTTTGGTCCGGCTCCGGAATATAAATCTGGTGGTGCTAAACCAGCCTCCGGTGAGAACCGCAACCGCAATCGTAGTAAGAATAGCAAAAGCAGCAGCAGTAATAGTAGTAACAGTAATCCCAAGACTTCCGGTAATAATCCCAGCAGTTCCACAGAGCGTTCCAGCAGTTCCACAGAGCGGCCCAAGAAGCCTTTCCGTCCTCGAAATAATAAACCGAAGCCCCAAGACAGTACTGCGGTCCAGCCACCTGCAACCGAAAGCTAATCAGTACTAAACCCGGATTACTTAAAGCAATAAACCTATCCCGAAAGAAACAACAAATACTAAAGTGGTAAGCGCCATTTGTTTTAAGTAGGGATCCAGGGCTTTTGATTGCCGGATGCGCCAAACCTGCCAGCCATTAAACCCCAGCAAGGGCAAAGCCAGCAAAAATAAAAACTGCCAGCTATTATTATAAGTAAGCAGCACATAAAGCAGGGCAGCTAAAAAACCGAAGGTTAAAAGCATTAAATGATAAATCCGGGCTTTAACAGGCCCCAACCGGACGGGTAGGGAATATTTTCCCGCTAACCGGTCCGATTCAATATCGCGGATATTATTTACGTTAAGTACCGCCGTAGAGAAAAAGCCCAAACTGGCCGCCGGCAGCAAAATACGATAGTTCAGGCTTTGGGTTTGCAGAAAGTAAGTACCGCCTACGCCTACCAAGCCAAAAAATAAGAATACCGCAATATCGCCCAGACCGGCATAGCCGTACGGTTTTGCCCCAGCTGTATAATTAATGGCTGCCCAGATAGCCGCTAATCCCAGCCCTAAAAAGAAAAGAAAAAGGTAAAAACCTTCGCGCCCGAAAGCCGTCCAGAGCAGCATTAAACCCGAAAAGAGCGATAATAAGGTAAATAGTAGCATGGCTCTTTTCATTTGGTCTGGTGTAATCAATCCGGCCTGCACCGCCCGCTGGGGTCCCTGCCGGTGCACGCTGTCGGCTCCGTGTTTAGTATCGCCGTAATCGTTGGCCAGATTCGATAATATTTGTAAAAGCAAAGTAGTAACCATACACCAGATTACCACAGCCAAATTAAACTGACCTGCGGCCGCGGCTAAAAAACTACCCATGCCTATACTGGCCAGCGCCAAAGGCAAGGTGCGCAAACGAAAAGCCGAAATCCAGGCTTTGACAATACCGGTGTTACTCACGTAAATTTTTTAGGAAAGAATACGGGCTTAATCTAAAATAGCATCTACTATCTCCGCGCTGAGCGGCGCCACTTTAGACGGGAAGAACTTTATCAGATTCCCCTTTTCATCAATCAGGTACTTACAAAAGTTCCAATTAGGCGCCTCGTTCGTAACCCCATTTAACGATTTATCTGAAAGCCACTTGTATAAAGGATGCTGATCAGAACCGGTTACCGAAATTTTCTGAAACACCGGAAATTGCACGCCGTAATTGCGTTCACAAAAAGTCGCTATTTCTTCGTTAGAGCCGGGTTCCTGGCCGCCAAAATCGTTGGCCGGAAATCCTAATACGACTACCCGGTCGCCGTACTTTTCGTAAAGAGCCTGTAACTCTTTATACTGCGGGGTATATCCGCACTCCGAGGCTACATTTACCAGTAGCATCTTACGGCCTTTAAATTCGTTCAGTGCAATTAATTCGCCTTGCAGGGTTTTAAATTCAAAATCATAAACCGATGGCCTTTGGGCGTTTTCCCGGGCCTGAATGGTTGTATTATCTTCCATAGTTGTGGTATTTTTAGGTGTAGAATTTAGCTGCCCGCAGGCAGCCAATCCCATACATACTACAATAGCCCAAAATAGTTTAAGGTAGCTTTTATCCGAATGCAAGAGCGGTTGCTTTTCCATACTGAGAATCTAAATTTACATCCGGTCTGGTACATTAATCCCCAGCAAGCGCATCGCTTTTTTAACTGTTTCGGCTACTTTGCCCGAGAGCGCCACCCGGAAAGCCAGCGCCGCCGGATTTGTTTCCTGGAAAATAGAAACTTCGGTATAAAACCGGTTGTAGGCTTTAGCCAAATCGTACGCATATTGCCCAATAACCGACGGGGCAAACAAGCCGGCTGCCTCCGCCACAACTTTCTGGTAAGTCGCCAGTAAAGCAACTACTTCGGCTTCCGTTTCGTGCAGGTTGATTAAATTTTCAAATGCGTTTACCTCGGTTGTTATATTCAACTCGGCGGCCTTGCGCATAATAGCTGCTATCCGGGCGTGGGTGTATTGAATAAACGGCCCGGTATTACCCTGGAAATTAATGGACTCCTCGGGGTTGAACAGCATCCGTTTCTTCGGATCAACTTTCAGCAGGAAATATTTAAGTGCCCCCATAGCCAGGGTTAAATAAAGCTGTTGCGCTTCTAACTCTGATAAACCTTCTATTTTGCCCAGTTCATCGGTGCGCTGGCGGGCGGTTTCCACCATTTCGGCCACCAACTCGTCAGCATCTACCACGGTACCTTCTCTGGATTTCATTTTACCCGATGGCAAATCTACCATGCCGTAGGACAAGTGAAAAATACCGGCGGCGTAAGGCTTACCCATCTTTTGTAAGATGGCTTTGAGTACCTGCATGTGGTAATTCTGCTCATCGGCAATTACGTAAACCGAAGTATCGTACTTAAAGTCATCGTATTTAAGCTGGGCGGTACCTAAATCCTGGGTAATATACACCGACGTACCGTCGGCGCGGAGTACCAGTTTCTCATCCAGGCCTTCTTCTTTTAAATCTACCCAAACCGAGCCATCGGATTTTCGATAAAATACATAATTTCCTAAGCCTTCAGCAACTGAATCCTTACCTAATAAATAAGTTTGGGATTCATAATAATATTTATCGAAATCAACTCCTATGGTACGATATGTCTCATCAAAACCAGCATATACCCAACCATTCATTTTCTCCCAAAGCTCAATTATCTTCTTATCACCAGATTCCCATTTTTTTAACATTTTTTGAGCTTGTACAATCCAAAGTTCATTATACAAGGATTCTAACTTCTTTATAATAAAAAAGATCGAAGGATTCTCTCTTTCATCCTTCGCAATTTTTTTTAATGAATTCAATAGTTTAGGAATCAATCTAGAATATGCTACATCCTTCTTTTCTTCCTTTTCTAAATCATTTTTAAAATTTTCCCAATAATGAAAAACTTGATCAATAGTAAGTATTCTATATCTCTCAGAGTGAAAGTTACCTAAATTAAAAAGTTCTTCTTGAACAGCCTTTAATTGTTTAATTTGAAATTTATTAATTGTTTCAAATAGAACATAGTATTTACCTACAAGATGATCACCCTTTATACCTGTTAATTCTGGCGTTTCTCCGTTACCTAACTTCTGATAAGCCACCATCGATTTACAGATATGAATACCGCGATCGTTTATCAGGTTTACTTTTACTACGTCTTTGCCGTTAGCTTTTAATATTTCGGCCACAGAGTAACCTAAAAAATTATTGCGCAAATGGCCCAGGTGCAACGGTTTGTTCGTGTTCGGCGAAGAATATTCTACTACTACTTTCTCGCGTTTGCCGGTTTCAGTAGTGGGCTGGTTAAATAAATTTCGGAAAACGCTTACCCAGGTTTCGTCGTTTATAACCAAGTTCAGGAAACCCTTTACTACATTATAATCGGCAATTTCCGGTACATTCGTTTTTAAATATTCGCCGAGGGTGTGACCAATCTGCTCGGGGCCTTTGCCCACCGTTTTGGTGTATGGGAAAGTTACAAACGTGAAGGTACCGGCAAACTCTTTGCGGGTAGGTTGTAAATTCACCTGGTCGGGGGCAAGGTTAACGGAAAATAATGCCTGCAAGGCACTGCTGACCGACTGGGCAATTTTTCTTTCTAATGCTATCATAATCGTTTTAAACCGCTAGGCTTAACTTGTAGCCACGGTATATAATAATATTTAATACCTGCGTTAATAATAAATTATCAACCCGGCTATATACTAAATCTATCGGCCGGCTTATTAATCAGGATTTTACCACAACTCTAATAAATGCAATTTCAAATATTAATTTCGGGTAAAACCCGGTGTTATTTTTATATCAGCCGAACAAAGTTTTTGCAAAGATGGTAAAATACAAACAATTTTACACGACCAGTTAGGACTAAACACAAAAGATGGATAAATACATAGATCTGATTAATCAGACTTTTGACTTCCCAACCGAAGAATTTCATGTGGAAGACGACCAAATGATTTTCAACGGTATTCCACTGATGGAAATCATTAAAGAATACGGTACCCCTTTAAAACTTACTTACTTACCTAAAATCAGCTCCCAAATTCAGAAAGCCAAAAAGCTTTTCCGGGAGTCGATGGAGAAGCTGAATTACCAGGGCAAATATACCTATGCGTACTGTACCAAGTCGTCGCACTTTTCTTTTGTGCTGGAAGAAGCCTTAAAAAACGATATTCACATCGAAACTTCATCCGGTTACGATATTCCGATTATCCGGGCGCTTTACGAAAAAGGCAAACTGCGCAAAGATACTTACGTGATTTGCAATGGCTACAAGCGCGAAGCTTACCGCCGCAATATTGCGGATTTGTTGAACGATGGCTTTTACAACTGTACGCCCATACTGGATAATCTGGATGAAATAGATTATTATAAAGAACACGTAAACCAGAAGTGCCGCCTCGGCATACGGGTAGCCTCGGACGAAGAACCCAAATTTGAATTCTATACTTCGCGGCTGGGCATCCGGTACAACGATGTGGTAGATTTATACCTGAACAAAATAAAAGACGACGCTAAGTTTGAGCTGAAAATGCTGCATTATTTTATTAACAGCGGCATTAAAGATACCAGTTATTACTGGAGTGAGCTCAGCCGGTTTGTGCATAAATATTGCGAACTGAAAAAGGTGTGCCCCGAGCTGGATTCGATTGATATTGGGGGTGGCTTTCCAATAAAAACTTCTATCCAGTTTGAGTACAACTACCGGTACATGATAGAAGAAATATTGCGCACCATTCAGCGGATTTGTAAAGAAGAGGGCGTGCCGGAACCCAATATTTTTACCGAGTTTGGTATTTTTACGGTGGGCGAAAGCGGAGCCAATATTTATTCTATTCTGGATTTAAAACTACAGAACGATAAAGAGCTTTGGTACATGATTGATGGCTCATTTATTACCAACCTACCCGACTCCTGGGCCCTGAGCCAACGCTATATTTTATTAGCTATTAACCATTTGCGCAAAGAATACCAGCGTATACAAATTGGCGGTTTAACCTGCGACAGCCAGGATTATTATAACTCCGAAATACATTCGTTCCAGGTTTTTTTACCCAAGATAACAAAACAGGAACCCGAACCGTTATATATTGGATTCTTCCATACAGGCGCTTACCAGGAATCGTTGAGCGGTTACGGCGGCATTAAGCACTGCCTTATTCCAGCGCCGAAACACGTTATTATCGATCGGGACGAAACAGGTAACTTAAAAAGCTGGCTGTTTGCCGAAGAACAAAGCAGCGAATCGATGCTGAAAATACTTGGTTATAAGTAAAATATTTATTTAACTATATTTTGCTTATTATAAAATAAATTATATTTTTGGCTTTATAATACAACCAGATACATGAAACTATTAACTTTAATTGCGGCGGTTTGCCTAATGGGTACGGCCTCTTGCTCTCAAAAAACCTGTCCGGCTTATTCCAAGAGCAAGGAGCAGGCTCCGACCCACTTCGTTAAAGACACAGCTGGCGCCAAAGCCGATGCTAACCGTAGCTAAGCATTTGCCTATGGCCTGATACTTAAAACCGGTAATTAACTGCCGGTTTTTTTATTTTCGCTAATTAACCTGGCCGCTGCTAATAAATTGGGAGCAAAACATATATCCGGAGTTGATTCAACCAACTCATTCTTTATCCAAATAGTTTTCACGCCTACTTTCTGAGCCGCTAGTATATCGCGGTGTTGGTCACCTACTAACCACGATTGCGTGCTATCAATCTTGAAGCGGGCAATGGCTTTCTCCAGCATTAAACTGTCGGGTTTGCGGGCCAGCGAAGCCGATACCGATGGGTGCGCCGGTGCATAATAAATGGCATCTATTACCTCATTACAGGCTTCCTGCAATTTCTGGTGGCAAGCCAGCATATTGGTTTTAGCGTACAAGCCTTTGGCAATTCCGCCCTGATTCGTAACCACAATCAATAAATAACCGGCCTGTTTTAATAATTGCAGCGCTTCCGGCACGCCGGGTATTATCTTAAAATTTTCTGTCCGGTACGTATAATCGCCCCGCTCTTCGTTCAGAACGCCGTCCCGGTCCAGAAATACACATTTATTCAGGTGCATTAATTGTATTTAAGCTGTTGGCCTGTTCTATAAAGGCGGTACCAAGTTACAAAAAGAAGCATCGTTTAAATAATATCGTTCGGCTGCGGGCAGTAAAACGGGGGCTTTTGGGCTGGTAATTTTAAAAGATTAAATATTGCTGATAAAAAGGAATCAGGTTGTTTTGCTATATTTGGGCGTATGAATGATTCCCTTGTTGTAATTCCCACCTACAACGAAAAAGAAAACGCTCCTGATATTATCCGAAAGGTATTTTCGCTGGCTGTACCTTTCGATATTTTAGTAATTGATGATAACTCACCGGATGGCACTGCCAACATTATTCGGGAGCTCCAACACGAATTTCCCGACCGCTTATTTCTGGAAGAACGAAAGGGCAAAATGGGCTTGGGAACGGCTTATATCCATGGTTTCAAATACGCTTTGCGCCGGGGCTACAAATATATCTTCGAAATGGACGCGGACTTTTCGCATAATCCCGAAGACCTTATCCGGTTGCGGGCAGCTTGCGCCGAAAACGGTTACGACATGGCCATCGGGAGCCGCTACATTGAGGGCGTAAACGTGGTAAACTGGCCCATGAACCGGGTACTGATGTCGTATTTTGCCAGTTTTTATGTGCGGCTGATTACGGGTATGCCCATTCAGGATGCCACCGCTGGTTTTATTTGCTATACCCGCCCGGTACTCGAAACCATCCCACTCGACGAGATCCGTTTTATCGGCTATGCCTTCCAGATCGAAATGAAATTCCTGACCTTTAAGTATGGCTTTAAAATAAAAGAAGTACCCATTATTTTTACCGAACGGGCCAAAGGACAGTCTAAAATGACAAAAGGCATTATTAAAGAGGCTTTTTATGGGGTGCTTAAAATGAAAATCAACAGCTATTTCCGTCATTTTACGCGGTAGGTCATACTGCCCCTTTTTTCTGCTTCACCTTTCCCGCAAAGCTAATTTGCAAGATTGCCCCTGGTTCTTGCAGACACCCGCCTGGTTTGCGTTAGTAATTTATTTATTATAATTAGTGTTCAAACGTAAGAGCTAAGTAACCGGATTGTTACGATTAAATAATCCGGACCGGTTTTAACGCTAGCCAATGGACGAAAACATATATTTCTGGATTATTTTCAACCTCTTTGTGCTGGGTTTACTAGCCCTGGATCTGCTGGTATTTCACCGGAAAGCCCACGAAGTAAAAATAAAGGAAGCCATTTTTTGGACATTGTTCTGGATTGCGCTATCGCTTGGCTTTAACCTGTATATTTACTACCAGTACGGAACCGAACCGGCCCTTGAATTTTTAACGGCCTATCTCATTGAGAAATCATTAAGCGTAGATAACCTTTTTGTTTTCCTGATGATTTTTAATTATTTCCGGGTGCCGCTGCAATACCAGCACAAAATATTGTTTTGGGGCATATTAGGTGCCCTGGTTCTGCGGGCAGCTTTTATTTTGGTAGGCGTAGCCCTTTTAGAAAGATTTCATTTTATCACGTATATTCTCGGGGCATTTCTGGTATTTACGGGTATTAAAATGGCTACCACCCAACAGGAAGAAATTGACCCCAAAGCCAACCCCGTGGTTAAGTTCTTCAGCCGGTTTTTCCCGGTAACCAATACGCTGGTAGGAGATAAATTCTTTGTCCGGAAAGATAAAACTTTATTTATAACGCCGCTCTTCCTGGTTTTGGTAATGGTAGAAACCACCGACGTGGTTTTTGCCGCTGACTCTATCCCGGCCATTTTGGCAGTATCAACCGATTCTTTTATTGTGTATACCTCCAACGTATTTGCCTTGCTGGGTTTACGGGCTTTATACTTTGCCCTGGCCGGCATCATGAAATTATTTCATTATCTGCATTACGGCCTGTCTCTCATATTAGTGTTTATTGGCGGGAAGTTACTGGTAGCCGGCTTCTACAAAATAGATATGATTTACGCCCTGATGGTGGTAGGCGTAATTTTAATTAGCTCCGTAATTCTTTCGGTTCTTTTCCCCCGGAAAGAGGCAGAAGAAACAGAACCGCCACTGGATAAAAAGAAATAAATAAAATGAGAGCAGGCCCGTTTTAACAAGCCTGCTCTTTTTTATTTTAGTTCTATGTGTATAGGCTAATCCAGCAAATCAATTGGCGCCTCAAAGTCAATGTCAATCGGCAGGTTGTCTACTACGGTAGTATCTACCGGCGTAGCGGTTACAATTAAATCGCGGGCCCGCCCCTGTAAATTAACAGCGGGGTATAAACTGTTATACTCGTAATCCGAAATTAAGCCCTTGCGACGCATAATACCCGAAATAAGCTTAAAATAATACCGGGGCCGGCTCCGGAAATTACCGTAAGCATCAAACGAATACCGGTATAACTTAGGGCTCGGAATAATACTGGCTAAATACAAGCTTTCGGCTAAATTTAACTGGCTGGGGTGCTTACTAAAGAAAAAGCGACTGGCTTCTCTGATGCCGTACACATTGGGGCCCCATTCAATAATATTAAGGTAAACCTCAAACATGCGTTGCTTGGTAGTAATCCGGTTATTTTCAATTAACCACACAATTAATACTTCTTCGGCTTTACGGGCAATGGTTTTCTTGCGGGTCAGGAAAACATTTTTCACCAATTGCATCGATATGGTACTGCCGCCTCTTACGAAGTCATTCTTTTTAATATTCGCAATAAGCGAGTGCCGGAAAGCGCCCTGGTGAAAACCTTTGTGGGTAAAGAATCGGGGATCTTCCGAAGTTAAAATAGCGTTTTTGAGATAAGACGAAATCTGGTTGTAAGGCGTAAAATTAGGATTAGGCGGCCCCACCACAAACGTGCGCAGGGGCTTGCCGTATTCGTAAACCGTATGCTCAAATGGGTGGTTCAGCTTCCGGAAATCGGTTTTACCGTATTCCAGAATATTAAAATACTGGGCATCCAGGTCAGAGTCAAACTTCAGGCTGTCTACCTTCGCCATATCCACGAATAAATTCATCCGGTAAGTCAGGTACCCTTGCGCTTTCAGACCGTCAAATGTTTCGAACATGCCTTCGGGTAGCGACTGGAAAAAATCATTGGCTTCGGTTTTGGCCGACCGTAGTTTTAAAGAAATTTGCTTTGAAGGTTTGGTAACGAGCGAGGCCTGCGGGTAAACCACCATTTTATTAACCGTTACCTTTGAGAGGGAGTCGAGCGAGTAGTAATTTTCGCCTAAAGTAATTACATAATCAATAGCCCCGTTATTAACGCGCACATCCGTATCGGCTACTTTCGGGTGGTTAAGTTCCAGGTTATTTACCCGGGCAGTTCCCCTTACGGTCAGGCGTTCTTTCCGGAACACTTTATCTCTTAAACTTAAATGCAGGGTATCGAAAGAAATTTTGGCATCAAATCTTTCTTTGATGTAAGGCAACCGGATGCCCGCCGGGTCTTCGGTGTACAGGCTGGCCGATATAAAATATTCATCCGGGTCAATAAATCCGTTTACGCGTAGTTTATTTACCAGCGAATCGGTTTGTACCGCAATGGCAGTTCTAATATTGCCATCTTCAATAGAAAGCTCCGGCATAACCACATTAATCTCCCGGCGGTCGCTTTCGTATATTACTTTAAAATTACGGAAATGAACTTTATCCGGCACGTTCTCGAAAGCCGTTTCGATTAAACGGTTCAGCAGGTCGCCGTAGTTGCGCGAGGTGTTGGTGTCGCGCGGCGCGGTAGCTTTCTTTTTCTTCATCAAGAAGCCGTAATTATCTTCCCCGTTGTGCTTTTTAGCGGTGAGGAAAGCATTCTCAATAGTCAGTTCGCTAAATACCGGCCGGAAGAACAGCATTGATTTTAAACTGATTTCCACGTCGATATTACGTGTCCTCATCAGGGTATCGCGCCCGATTGGTACCAGCGCAATATTTTCCATCCGGACGGTATTATAGTCGCTGAAATCAGCTTTCCCGATGGTAAACTTTACCGGGTATTTGCCTTCTACCCGGGTTATTACCTCTTTTACCACCAGCTTTAAAATGCGGGCCCGAAAAGAGAACAATACAATGAGCGTAATAAAAATTAAAGAAAAGATACCAATGGCCCAATATTTCCAGGTTCTTTTAATATATGATTTCCAGTTCAAATCTTATCAATTGAATAATAGTGCGAAATAACAGAATATGCGTCAATATTTTAGTAATTACTTATAAAAACACTATCCGCCCGATATTCTGTTCAAACAACTACGTATTTCGCGTAAAATTTGCTACGACACATTAGCAAATACAGTGCCTTTCTTTTAAACTTCGGGCTGAGGCTGCCATTTGGTGCCTGTACCAAAGCCAGCCTGATGCTTATTTATTTCTTTATAATTACTAATTTTGATTTTTAATAAAATACCCGCTATGGATTTAAATACACTCACGGCCATTTCTCCGGTTGATGGCCGCTACCGGCATCAGTTAAAAGAATTAGCGCCCTATTTTTCGGAGTTTGGCCTGATTCACTACCGGGTCCGGATCGAGATTGAATATTTTATATCGCTTTGCCAGTTGCCTTTGCCGCAGTTACAAGATATTCGGCATACCTATTTTACCGAACTGCAATCTATCTACCTGAACTTTAGCCAGCAGGACGCCTTGTATATAAAAGAGCTGGAAAAAACCACCAACCACGACGTAAAGGCAGTTGAATATTTTATTAAAGAAAAATTTGCCGGCCTGCACTTAGAAGCCTACAAAGAATTTATCCATTTCGGGCTTACCTCCCAGGACATTAATAATACGGCTATCCCCTTGTCGTTGAAAGAAGCCGCTCAGGAAATAATTATTCCGGGTTACGAAGCTTTGCTGCAAAGAGTAAAAGCCATGGCGAAGGAGTGGGCGCAGGTGCCTATGCTGGCCCGCACCCACGGCCAGCCCGCCTCGCCTACCCGCCTGGGTAAAGAACTGCAGGTTTTTGCCGAACGCCTGGAAGCCCAGTTGGCTTTACTCAACCAGGTACCTTACTCCGCTAAATTTGGCGGCGCTACCGGTAATTTTAATGCGCATTACGTGGCTTATCCGGCAACGGATTGGAATGCCTTTGGAAAGCAGTTTGTAGAAGAAACACTGGGCTTAAAACGGAGCGTTTATACCACCCAAATTGAACACTACGACAACCTGGCTGCTTTTTTTGACGGTCTGAAACGGTTGAACACCATTCTGATTGATTTCTCCCGCGACATCTGGCAGTATATTTCGCTGGGTTACTTTAAACAGAAAATTAAAGCCGGCGAAATCGGTTCTTCGGCCATGCCCCACAAAGTAAACCCCATCGACTTTGAAAATGCTGAAGGAAACCTGGGTTACGCCAATGCCATCTTCGAGTTTTTGGCGGCTAAATTACCTATTTCAAGGCTGCAGCGCGACTTAACCGACTCAACCGTATTGCGCAACCTGGGCGTACCGCTGGCGCATAGTTTACTCGCCTTAAAATCGTTGCAGAAAGGAATTGGCAAGCTGGAGCTAAACCAGCAGGCGCTGGAACAGGATTTAGAAAACAACTGGGCGGTGGTAGCCGAAGGCATTCAAACGGTATTACGCCGCGAAGGCTATCCGCAGCCTTACGAAGCCCTGAAAGAATTAACCCGTACCAACGATAAAATTACGGCCCAAACCATTGCTACTTTTATCCATACACTTGCGGTAAGTGATTCGGTTAGAGAGGAACTAAAGGCCATTTCGCCTTTTAGTTATACCGGCATAAAGTTTTAACTTTTACTTACATTAATATTACCCCTAAAGAGCATTTATTCAGTGCTCTTTTTCTTTTTACTCAATTCAACCGCAAGCAGTCTAATAATAGTGGCAGTAAATTGTTAATTTTTAATCGATGTTTGTTTTGTTATTTTATCTTTTCTAACCATCCAGTTAGTACTCTCTTATCTGCAGAATGTGTTAATTTATAATAATATACCCCATCAGGTGAGTTTGTTCCTGTCCAATCATTTTCATAATTATTTGACCTATAAATTAGCTGACCCCATCTATTAAATAATTCCAATTTCCATTCCTTAGAATCGACTCCCTGGATGAAAAAAGTATCATTAAAACCATCATTATTAGGCGTAATAACATTAGGAACTTTTAAACAGATCTTCACATTAAAGCTTAATATAAAATTGCATGCCCCTTCTCTTAATTTAACTGTATATACACCAGATTTACTTACATTAAATGTGGACTTTGTTGTTCCATCTTGCCATTCATAATGAGTCGCATTAGTAAAACCGGCATCCAAAACCAAACTATTATTTCCGCATATTTCCTTATCTATACTCAGATCTTCTTTCTCTTCATAATTTATTTTGATAGAGTCTCGCTTAACACAAAAACCATTAAAAACTTCTACCCAATAAGTTCCTTTTTCATTAACTAAAAGAGATGAAGTAGTTGCACCAGTGTTCCATTTATAGGACAATCCAGGATTTGACAATTGCAATAATAATGTTGTACCCTTGCATAAAGTAGTATCTTTACCTAAGTTAATGGTAGGTATAAATCTGTTAATAACCAATATTGTGTCACTCAACCAGGTGTTATTAATTAAAACATTAACCCAATATTTGCCAGGATCTGATACTTTAATACTTTGAGTAGTAGCCCCGGTATTCCATAAATATTTTTGTTTTCCGCTACCAGCATCTAACAATACTGATTGATCGGAACATAAATTAATGTCTGGGCCTAAAGTGAATGAGCTATTGTAAACTATTTCTAATTTAGGGTGCAGCGCAGAATTCATATTATCGCTCGAAGCAAATAAGAGGCATCTGTATAGCTCTTCCGTTTCCAGTCGTAACATAAAGCCAAAATTATTCTGAGGTTGATTAATCATATCCTGGATTAACCGTGTAACGTCTACATTTATATAATTCTGAACATTACTTGTACTGGCATGAAGAACAACTTGATTTACAGTTGTTGTTGCAGGCTGATTATTCCAAGTTACTGAGTTCTCAACCCAAGCTGAGGTTATTCTTTGCAGCAAAGACCTATTTGAACCTGTTAAACTTGAGCTTAATTGTCGGTTTGAAGAAGTTGGATTTCCATACAAAGACAACTTAGCACTTAGGATATTACTCCCTACCGGGATGGCTGCTAAGTCGAATTGAATGAGGCTTCTGTTAATTAGATTTTCACCACCATTTGTCCAAGCGTTTGCTATAAAATCATCAGAATTACCATTATTAGTGTTAGGAATTCTACTATCTATAACAGCATCTTTACCATTAATACCATTCGGTTTTAATAGTACGGTAACCTGAGCCATTATATTAAAAGGAAGAATGAAAAATAAAAATGCCCCAACTAAAATTAAGTTTTTGGGTAATTTCATCAAATTGTTAAATGAATGAATGTTAATTGTTTTTTTTAAGTCTTAATATTAGTTGTGCCAGAGTGCTCCAGGAAAATTTCTTTTTAATTTCAGCTATATTGTTTGAGAACTTTTCTTCTAGCCCTAAATTATAAAATTTAAATATTGCATCTGCAATTGCATCTTTTGACACCTCAGTTACAAAACCAACCTCATTGTCAGGCACTAGCTCAGGCAATCCACCAACATTAGTAACAATCATAGGTTTGTTAAACTGATAAGCAATCTGTGTTACTCCGCTCTGGGTAGCAGTTTTATAAGGCTGAACCACGGCATCTACAGCACAAAAATAATCCGCTACATCTTTATCTGAAATATAGAATGGTTTTAAAATAACTCTCTCAGTTAACGCCAGATCAACTATTAATTTCAAATATTTTTCTTGATTACTATAAAATTCGCCTGCGATGATTAGATTTAATTCAATACTTTTTAATCGCTCGTCAGCCATTGCTTCCAGCAAAATATCTAAGCCTTTATATTCCCTTATTAAGCCAAAAAATAAGATATATTTGCCTTTAGAAGATAGTTTAAGATTTGTACGGGCTTCTTCCTTTGTCTTTTGACTGCCAAAAACATCAAAAACAGGATGCAAATGAAACCACTTTGGTTTGGTGGGTTCAAATTTATTCAAGTCCTGAAGTACAGTATTAGACATATAGATAAAACCATCCATCTGGCTGAAGAAAAAGGAGGTAAGCAGGTTATCACCCAGCCTTTTTTCATGCGGTTTCACATTATCGGTTAGTGCATAAAGCGCAGATTGTTTATTACCCCGAATAATTCGCGCCATAGTACCAAAAGATAGCGCGAAAAAAGGCATCCAATAACGGAAAATTATTACATCGTACTTAGCATTTTTAATTTCAAAACCGGCTTTTATCCAATGCAGTGGATTTAAAGTATTAATCAGTTTCCTGATCCGTATATTTTGCGGCGGTGGGTCGGAGGACAACTGGGTCTTACCCGGAAAAATAAATTCCGGATATTGAAGGGTAAAAGTAATTAAATCAACATGATGACCGGCATTCTGCAGTTCAAGCGCCAGGCGTTCGTTAAAGGTAGCAATACCACCCCGATATGGATACGCTGGCCCAATTATAGCAATTTTTTGTATCATTTAAATACCATTCCTACGCGATTATAGTTAATTGTAGCATATTCTCGTAAAAGCTTCGGCCAGTCGCTCGTTATAGGTAGCCAAACCACCGCGCAACGGGTAAGCCGGACCAATAATTACTACTTTTGCCATGCTGCTACAATCCCACCTGGTCGCGGACCAGGTAATCGTTCCGGCGGGCACCTGCTAAAGATACCATTTCGGCCAGGAAGCCGGCCAGGAATAACTGCACACCAATAATTAAAGCTACCAGTGCCAGGAAGAATAAAGGTTGATCTACCACGTTCCGTACGCGCTGGTGCAGAAAGAAAGAGTAATAAACCTTTTCGCCTATGAGCCAGAGTGTAATTAAAAAACCAGCCAGGAATGATAGCGTACCCATGGTACCAAAAAAGTGCATGGGCCGTTTCTTAAACCGCGAAACGAAGGTAATCGATAATAAGTCGAGAAAGCCGTACACAAAACGCTCTAACCCGAACTTGGTGGTGCCGTATTTACGTTCCTGGTGCTGAACTACTTTTTCGCCGATTTTGCCGAAGCCATTCCACTTGGCTATTACCGGAATATAACGGTGCATTTCGCCGTACACCTCAATGCTTTTAACCACGCGCTGGTCGTAAGCTTTTAAACCGCAGTTAAAATCGTGCAGGTTAATGTGCGATATTTTACGGGTAACGGCATTAAATAATTTGGTCGGAATGGTTTTGGAAAGCGGGTCATATCGCTTCTTTTTCCAGCCCGAAATTAAATCGAAACCTTCGTATTTTATCAGTTGGTATAAATCCGGAATTTCATCGGGTGAGTCCTGCAAATCGGCATCCATGGTAATAACCACTTCGCCGCTGCATTCCTGGAAACCCACGTTCAGGGCGGCCGACTTACCGTAGTTGCGGTTAAACCGAATGCCTTTAATATTGCCGTTGATGATGGCTAGTTCCTGAATAACTTTCCAGGAAGTGTCGGTACTGCCGTCATCCACTAAAATTATTTCGTAAGTATAGCCGTTTTCCTGCATTACCCGGCTTATCCACTGGGTTAATTCCGGCAACGATTCGGCTTCATTTAATAAAGGAATTACAACCGAAATATTAAGGGTATGGTTAATCATGTAAGTTATTCAAATTCCGGCCGGGTTCTTTTGGTAAAGGCCGAAACAATCAGGGATAAAACAAACCCGCCTATCAGGCCGCTGAATAAACCGCCCGTTAATTGTTTAGAAGCAGTATTCTCTTCTTCCATTTTAGCAATTGCTTCTTCCATTTTGTCTTCCGGAAAATTCATTTTTTCCAACATCTGGATTTGTAACTCACTCATCTTTTCCAGGATAGTTGGGTCCACAAACTTAATGTATAAGAACGAAATGGTACCGCTGATTAATCCGGCAATAATTGACATAACAATACCACTAATTAAGCCTTGACCGTAAGACATGTAGCCGCCATTGTTGTTTTTATACTCCCGGTGGGTAAGTACAATACCGGTTATCGAAACAAGAAGCCCCACTACCATGCCTAACCAGATATTGCCAAAATTTTCGGTCAGGAAAATAACAACGCTTACCAAACCCGAAATAAGCCCAAAAATAATCCCGTATTTCAGAGAGATAGGGAACCAGGGAGCTTTAGGCTGCGCTACTGTTAAGTCATTATCGTTCATTTTTATGCTGGTTATAGGTTAGAGATTTATTTCCGGAAATAAACGGCTGCCACTATAGAGATAAGGAACCCGGTAAATAATTTCTTCATGAAATCATCTGCAGCCAGGCTGTAAGGCGTTGTTTTATTTAGCTGCTCCAAAGTTTGTTTGTAATTAGCCTCGCCTATCAGCTTAATGGTTTCGGTTTTAGTAGTCTCCAGTATCATTTTCATTTCCCCAATGTGCCGCTGAATGGCCTCTATACCCGCAAATACCGAAAAAATATACAAAAACATGGCCGAAGCCAGCGCGGCGTAAAAAGTTATGGCTAAAGCTACCCGTAAAGCCTTTAAAAATCCTAAATTCTGGTCGTCGTACTTCTTAAAATAGGAGCATCCCATGAATATAAAAGCCGGCATGGCCACCAAACTAAACAAACTGGTTTGTCCGTACGGATTTTCACCGGCCAGATAAATAACTAAAGTAACTGCGAAACTTACCAAGGCACATAAAACGCCGTACCTGATGCCGGTTCGCACTACTGCCTGATCGAACATTAATGCGTAATTTTAATTTATTTATACGAATATAGGCTAATATTCCGGATTCGGCACCAGATTGTTTTTGTGCAGAATTCCATAAACCTGGCCTCTTAATTCGGTACCGTAAAACGGACTATTATCTGATTTGGATGCTGTTGTTCCTTTTTGCGGTATCCATTTCTTGGCTGGGTTGAATAAAGTTAAATTAGCCGGCTCGCCCTCTTTTATATCGGGTAAAGGTAAATTTAATATTTGGCGGGGTGCGATGGTAAATTTCTGAATAATTTCTTCCAGACTCATCTGCTGGTATAAATAAGTATTAGCCACCGCAAAAGCCGTTTCGAGGTTTATTATCCCAAATTCCGCCAAATCAAATTCCAGCTTTTTCGATTCGGTGTCCTGCGGTTTATGGGCCGATACCAAGGCATCGATGGTACCGTCCTGCAAGCCTTGTATCAGCGCTGCTTTATCGGCCTGGGAGCGGAAAGGTGGGTCTACTTTATAATTGGTATCAAAATCGATGATATCTTCGTCGGTAAAAGCTACCTGATAGCTGGCAATATCGCACGTTACGGCCAGGCCTTTAGCTTTCGCCTGCCGCACGCATTCTACCGACCCCGCACTGGATAATAAAGAAAAGTGCAGCTTACCGCCCGCGTATTCTAAAAGTTGCAAATCACGGGCGACCATTACTTCTTCGGCCAGGGCGGGTATTCCTTTCAAACCCAAACGGGTACTCACCACGCCTTCGTGCATCAACCCTAATTGGCTCAAGTACTTGTCGCGGGGCCGCTGCATAACCAGCCCATTAAAATATTGCACGTAATGCAAAGCTTTCACCAGCACATCAGCCTGCTGAATAGTAGCTTCCCCATCGGTAAAGGCAACAGCGCCGGCCCGGTTTAAATCAATCATTTCGGTCAGGTCTTTGCCCTGCACATCTACCGTAACCGCTCCGGCTGCATGCAAGGTAACCGGCAAACTAATGGCCTGTTGCTGCACATAACCTATTGCATTTTTAGTCTGAACTACCGGCTGCAAATCCGGCATCAGCAAAATTTCGGTAAAGCCGCCTTTGGCCGCCGCCTGGGCCGCGGTTCCGAAGTCTTCTTTGTACTCCAGGCCCGGCTCCCCCACCCAGGTACGCATATCCAGCCAACCTATGGAGACGCACAAGCCTTCTTCTGCCACTACCTGCTCCGCCGACTTTTCTTCGGGACCGATATAGGCAATGCGGCCGTTTTCTATTAAAAGATTGGTAATTTGGTTGTGATAGCTGGATGCCGGATGAACAATTTGGATTCCTTTAAGCAGAATAGTCATGTTACATGAACCTGATTAACAGGATTTCGGTTAGTGCAAAAATTAAGCACAATATTAGGCAATATTTCCATAGTTGTGTGCCTAAGTTATCCTGCGCAACCAAATTTTTTATTCCTATCTCGTCCGAAGCATCTAATACCTTAATATTTTTAGCATCACCTACCATATTCTTCAGGTCGGTTAAGCTGTAAGTATCTAACTCCGATTCTTTTTTATTGTAATTAAGTGCTACGGTAGTCAGGTCAGTGTTGCCCACCTGCAATTTGTAAAATCCTGCCTCGTTCAGGTCATCCGGTACTACTAAATTAGCCACCCCATCTTTTACTTGCTGCTCCGGAATAAAAGCCAAACTATCTCTTACCAGTTTAATTACTTCTTTAGAATTATTATTCGAAACCGGATATTGAATAACAGCGCCACCCAGCGTATAAGCTACTTCTTGTTTTTGCTTGTAGCTTTGCATGGCCATTTTATACATAATGGGTACAAAAATAGCATGGTTCGGGAAATCAGTAAATTCTTCTTGCAGGGGGGTAGAGAAGAGATATACCTTGCCGGTTCCTTTTCTAAATTCAGATAAAAAATTGCCGCCATTCCGGTACTTTAAAATATCGGCCGAGGATCGGTTCCAGCTTAAAACGGGGGCAGCCCCCGGCATTTTCATTTTTGTGGCGTTGGCTTCAAATATATTCGTAAAAAAAGGATTATTTACGTCCAACGCGGCTAACTCAACCGGCACCGGCGCGGTTGTACCAGCAATTGGTTGATACCTGATATTATTTAAACCAAGCCTCTGAAAGAAAGTAGCGTAAGAATTAGCATTTCCGGTATTAGCCGGAATAAAGGCTACATTGCCGCCGCCTCTCACATATTCTTCTAAATTCTCGGCAAAGGCGGGGGTAAGCTGGGTTACAGCATTTAAAATTACTAAGTCTGTTTCCTTTAGCAAGGTATAGTTAAATTGCTGCGGCGAAACAACCTGGTATTTGAAAAGCGGCTCGTTGGTAAATACCCGGGTAGTGGGCGCATTCCGGTTTTCGGCTACATCCACTACATTAATTTGGGCCGAAGCCTGCAACGTAAAATAATAGGTGTTGTCAAAATCTATCGGGTAATCTTGCAGCACAATTCTACAAGGTTTTAAAGCGGTATCGGTTAAACGGTAAACCAAATCTACGGTTTTGGTTTGTTTAGCCGGTATAGATACACTTAGCGCCGACACCTGCTGTTCACCGATAAAGAACTTAACATTACTACCTTCCACATTATCGGTCCCGCTATTCCTTATTCTGACTCTGATTTTATTATTAGCATTCAGCCTGACAAATTCATCTTCTAGATAAATGCTATCTACAAAAGCATTATAGGTAGCATTTCCTTTTAAATGCACCAGGTAATAATCGTTAGGAGCTTGCGCCAAATCAGCAATGTAATTTAGATGAAAGGTATTCCGTTGAAAATCAGAATAGATAAAAGCATTATAAGGCTTCGGAGTTCCCACCGAAAACCCGGCAAGGAGCGCCGGAAAGTTTTTGGTATTGGCCGATAACTTCAAATCCGCTAAATAATTTTTAGCTTTTATCGCAGTGTAATCGGTATAGCTATTGGTCCGTCGGAAATTATCCTGAATATTTATCCGGTTAGAGGCTGATAAGTTGCTCAGGATTCGTTGGCTATGGCTAACTGCTTGATCCAATAAGTTTCTATTTGCCTCCTTCGACTCATTTTGCATACTAAGCGAATTATCGATGTATATCTTATAGTCTCGGGCATTGTCAATGGTGGAATTAGCTGGCAAATACGGCTGGGCAAACACCAGTACCAGAAAGATGATAAAGCTTATGCGGGCAAGTAATATAAGTAGTTGCTTCAGGCGGCGGTGCTTGGAAGTAATATTTTTAACCTCCTTTATAAAGGAAACATTGGTAAATAATACTCTCTTCGCTCTCCTCAGCTCTACTAAATGCAGAATAATTGGAATGGCTATAGCTGAAAGCGCATATAAAAATAAAGGAGCTACAAAATTCATGAACAGGAAGAAGTTGGTTTTTTGACAGGACCTTTATCCTGAAACGATATAATAAATAAATATTGTGAATTAACCTACTCTGATACAGGTAAAATGAGAAATTTCTCTCTTCATTCATTTAATTATATACCTTAGATCGGTTTTAACCTAACCAACATTAAATGTTTATAGGTTAATTCCGAAATAAATAGAGAGACGAAATAAAAGGAAGGTAACTTTTTAGGATTAGCAGTTTCCCACTTCTTTTCAG
>NZ_BJYS01000061.1 GCF_007991635.1 Adhaeribacter aerolatus
TTTTGGCTGATTCAAGGACGGCAGCAACAAGGAAATCTAAGTTAGAATTTAGAATAATTATTCTCGCCAGACTTTAAATGGTGCGTTTAAAAGGAAGTCTCCGACTTCCGGAAGTTAAAAACTTCCTTCTATAAAAAGACACCAGTTACGCTTCGCTAAACTGGCGCCAGCAATGGTGGCTTATCAGTCTGTGAAAAATACATGCAATACATCCTCTTAAATAAACCTTACGAAGTACTCACGCAGTTTACCGATGAAAACGGCCGCGCTACGCTGAAGGATTTTGTACCAGTACCGGATATCTACCCAGTAGGTCGCCTCGATTACGACAGCGAAGGGTTGGTTTTATTAACCGATGATAAAATATTGCAGCACCGCCTCTCTGACCCCAAATTCAAAATAGAAAAAACCTATTGGGCGCAGGTGGAAGGCATTCCCACCGAAGCAGCGTTGGCCAGTTTACGAGCTGGCGTGTATATCAAAAATATTAAAACCGCTCCTGCCAAGGCCAGGCTATTACCCGAAGAACCCAAGATTTGGGAACGCACCAAACCCATCCGCTTCCGGCAAAATATTCCGACGAGTTGGATTGAATTGAAATTAACCCAGGGCATGAACCGCCAGGTCCGGAAAATGACCGCGGCTGTTGGTTTCCCGACCTTACGCCTCATCCGGTTCAGCATTGGCCCTTTAACTTTAAATGGTTTAGCTCCCGGTCAGTACCGTTCCCTCTCTCCCACCGAAATTAACATATTGAAAGTTAATGCTGGAAGAAGGTAGGCACCTTATCCCCCAGCCCCTTCTCCTCGGGGCGAAGGGGAGCCCGGCTAATGGTTTGTTTAGGTAGATGCTTTTAATAACCGTTTCTCTCTTCCGATGCAATTAGCTTCTTCCGTGTCGGTATGAGATAATACATCGCTATAATCTATTTTTCTATCGCGAGCGTCCCGCTCTTGATTTCTTCTTCCAGCCGCTGGCCGCTATAAATATTAACCTGAACTATAATTTTAGTGGCCAGGGTCTGATTAAAATTGACACGAGCGGGACGCTCGCGCCAGCATCGTGGCGGCTCCTTCAATTCATAATTATTCAGAAAACCCCAGAATAGCCGTAAAACTGGAAGCAATCAGAAACTAATCAACAAGAAAAATATACGATTTAGGACCTAATAACCCCTATATAAAACCTTTTAACAGGTTTATTTATTCGCCGGCTCCGCAACTTTATTACTCCAACGCTGGTACAAAAAAGACTTTTCTGCCAGAATCGGAAAACCGAAATAACCATAGTGCCGATAAAAGGTAGCTTCGGCAGAAATACAATTTTCAGGCTGACGGATTGTGACAATCTGTCACAGAAAAAGGCCATTTTTAGTAATGGCACATAGCTTGTTATTACCCTTATAACTACTAAAACTGTGAAACCTAACTTAAAATAATATAGATAATGGGAAAAATAATAGGAATTGACTTAGGTACGACCAACTCGTGCGTTGCCGTAATGGAAGGTAACGAACCAGTGGTAATACCAAACAGCGAAGGCCGCAGAACCACACCTTCTATCGTGGCTTTCCTGGATAACGGGAACGGTGAGCGCAAGGTAGGTGATCCGGCAAAACGCCAGGCAATTACCAACCCGCAAAATACCATCGCTTCTATTAAACGTTTTATGGGCCGTGGCTACTCCGAAGTAACCGGCGAAACCCAGCACGTTTCATATAAATTAGAAACCGGTAGCAATAATACCGTGCGCGTAAAAATAGGCGACCGCCAGTTTACCCCGCAGGAAATTTCGGCCATGGTGCTGCAGAAAATGAAGCAAACCGCCGAAGATTATTTAGGCACTACCGTAACCGAAGCGGTTATTACCGTACCAGCTTACTTTAACGATGCGCAGCGTCAGGCTACCAAAGAAGCCGGTGCTATTGCTGGTTTAGATGTAAAACGGATTATCAACGAGCCAACCGCAGCCGCTTTGGCGTACGGTCTGGACAAAAAACATAAAGACCAGAAAATTGCCGTTTACGACTTAGGTGGTGGTACTTTCGATATTTCTATCCTGGAATTAGGCGACGGTGTTTTTGAAGTATTATCTACTAACGGTGATACCCACCTGGGTGGTGATGACTTCGACCAGGTAATTATTGCCTGGTTAGCCGAGGAGTTCCAGAAAGAAGAAAACATGGATCTGCGCAAAGACCCAATGGCCTTGCAGCGTTTAAAAGAAGCCGCTGAAAAAGCGAAAATTGAGTTATCCAGCTCAACCGAAACCGAAATTAACCTGCCGTATATTACGGCTACCCAAACTGGTCCGAAACACTTGGTGCGTAAATTAAGCCGTGCTAAATTCGAGCAGTTGGCCGATAGCCTGATTCGTCGTTCGATGGAGCCTTGCCGCAAAGCCTTACAGGATGCCGGCTTATCTGCGAACGATATCGACGAAGTAATTCTGGTAGGTGGTTCTACCCGTATTCCGCGGATTCAGGAAGAGGTAGAAAAATTCTTCGGTAAAAAACCATCTAAAGGTGTTAACCCCGACGAGGTAGTTGCCATTGGTGCCGCTATCCAGGGTGGTGTATTAACCGGTGAAGTTAAAGACGTTCTGTTACTCGACGTAACCCCGCTTTCTTTGGGTATCGAAACCATGGGTGGCGTGATGACCAAATTAATCGAGTCGAACACTACCATCCCAACTAAAAAATCCGAAACATTCTCTACGGCTTCTGATAACCAGCCGTCTGTAGAAATTCACGTATTGCAGGGTGAGCGTTCGATGGCCCGCGATAACCGTACTATTGGCCGGTTCCACTTAGATGGTATTCCACCTGCTCCGCGTGGTGTGCCACAAATCGAAGTAACTTTTGATATTGATGCCAACGGTATTCTGCACGTATCGGCCAAAGATAAAGGTACCGGTAAAGAGCAGAAAATCCGCATCGAAGCTTCTTCTGGTTTATCCGAAGCCGAAATTGAGCGGATGCGCAACGAAGCCAAAGCCAACGAAGAAGCCGATAAAACCGAGCGCGAGCGCATCGATAAGCTGAACCAGGCTGACTCGATGATTTTCCAGACGGAGAAACAGTTGAAAGAATACGGCGATAAGCTGTCGGCTGGCAACAAAACAGCTATCGAGAGTGCCTTAGAGCAACTACGTACGGCCCACAGCAGCAAAGACGTAGCAGCGGTTGATGCGGCTATGGCTAACATCAACAACGCGTGGCAGGCTGCTTCGCAGGAAATGTACGCTGCTACCCAAGGTGCCGGTGCTCCAGGAGCTGATGCCGGCTTCGGTGGTCAGCCAGGTGGCAACGGACAAACAGGTGGTGCCGGTGCCAACGGTCAGGGCCAAGGTCATACCGACAATGTTACTGATGTTGATTACGAAGAAGTAGACGGTAGCAACCGTTAATCTTTAATTAAATATATTTAAAAGCCTTTCCGAAATTTCGGAAAGGCTTTTTTATTTTGGGTAGTTTACAAAACTGGATTTTCATCAATCCCTGAACTCTATCTTATAAAATTCTACTATTCAAAATGCCTATTCTTAACTAATATTTCCGAACAATGCCACAAAATAAGTACTAGGTTCTATTTTGAAAGGAGAGTGAAACCTAGTTAAATATTAGGAAGGAAACAGCCGTTCAACAAATTAAAACAAATACAACCCCGAAATGGTAGTTATCTGTAAACTAAACTCTTGTTCAAAGTATTTCCATGATTCTCCCAAAACCAATATTTCGGCACCATCAATTTATTCTCCTGAACTTATTGATTTTAATAATCATCTTTTTAGGCTGCCAGGTTAAACCCAAACCTGACAATAATAAAAATACAAACCAGGTTAGTCAACACAAAAATTCCGTTTACACCTACAAAACCCCGCATCCCGATGGCACCGGCAAGGTATACCTGGGCCGCGAAATAGCCCACGTCATGAGTGCCGCCGGCGGCGAGTGGCTCGAACGCAACACCCGGCAACAGGAAGAAAATGTAGCCTTAGCTATATCCAAATTAAACCTCACCACCAACAGCGTAGTAGCCGATATTGGCGCCGGCACCGGTTACTATACCTTCCGAATAGCCCCCAAAGTACCGCAAGGCAAAGTATACGCCGTAGAAGTACAGGATGATTTTATTTCGGCTTTACAAACCCGGAAAAAGGAACTAGGCTTAACCAATGTAGAAGTAATAAAAGGCAGCAACCAATCGCCTAACTTACCTGCTGCTTCTGTTGATTTAGCTATTATGGTGGACGTGTACCACGAACTGGAATTCCCGCAGGAAATGCTGCAGGCCCTTTATAAAGCAATTAAACCTAATGGTAAATTATTGCTGCTGGAGTACCGCGCCGAAGACAAAAGTATTCCAATCAGAGAACTGCATAAAATGAGTGTCGTACAGGTTAACAAAGAATTAGAAGCGGGTAATTTTAAACTTTTTCAGCGCGAAGATTTTTTACCTATTCAGCACTTTTTACTTTATGAAAAGGTATCAAAATAATACTTTTACTTACCTGAAAAAATTTTATAGGGATAATGGTTCTCTATTAAATTTAAGGACTTGGCACACCTAAACCGGGCAAAATAAACTTTACCGTAAGCCCCATATCTATTCTTTTCGAAAATTGTTGAGTATCTGATACTTCGTTTGTCAGGTCGCTCGATTCTACAAACAAACCACCGGCCACTTTATTCTTGGGGAATAAATAAAACCCAACCCCTGCCCGGTAAACCGGGCGCTCATTGGTATGCTTTAAGCGGCCATATAAGTGCAGGGCGTAATTTATTTCGGAAGCGGGCGTAAAATAACGGACAGCATCGAGGCTATATGTATTTACAATAGAGGTTTCATAAACTCCCGAATAGGCATTTACTTCCCGTTCGAAGATGCGGGTAGTCTGGCCATTCGGGTCCGGCATGATGGTTTGCTGTTTAAACTTAACCGGGCTAAGGTCACCGATGTTATTTTCGCGCGCTACGTCCCAGGAAACGCCAATGGAAGTAGCGCCACCTATCAATACATTGTAAGCTAATTGGGTTAAATAACCGCGAAATCTTTCCTTAGAAATCTGTTCGGCAAAAATGCGGTTGGCATCATATAAAGTGTAGTTGGCAACCTGACCGCCTACCCGAAAGGTTATCCAATCTTCAATGGCTATTTCGTTTTGGCCGTATAATACCGGAGCACCCTCTTTATCCAGAGCCGGAAATAACAACGAGCGGTGCCCCAAAAATAAACTGGCCGAAGTACCGGGCGTGAAGGTACCATAGTTGAATAAGTTAGCTATACCGCCGGCGGCAGAACCCGCAACATTTACCCCCCAGTAAAATCGGTTCCGTTTAATGGTTTGAGGATTTCTGGGGTTGAGCGCCGCTGCTTTGGCATAAAAATACTGGAATCGGATACTGCTGTTTTCGGTGTTAATACCCAGGAAGCCCAGCGGCGCAATAATGGAAGAGCGGCCTTCGCCGTCCTCAAAAATAGGTTTAAAGGTTTGCGCCTGGCTTGGCAGCACCCCGCTTAAAAATAGAAAAACGCCCAGTAAAATAATTAAGTAAATTTTCTTTTCCATTCGGTAAATATTTAAAATTTTATGGAGCCGCGCACAGCCGAATAACCTTTTTCTATTTCGCCTTTAATGGGTACGGGCGTTATGTCTTTATCGTCGACCGATATTTTTAATGACCAAGGCGTTTTGTTCCAACCGGTACAATGCACATAGTAGTCCAGTTCGCCTTCGATGGGGAAATTAGAAATGCTAATGCGGTACGCATTATCGAGCGTGCGGGTAAGCGCAATAACATATCCTTCTAACCGGAATAATTGCAGGGTAGCTTCTGTGTTTAGTTCTACGGTTACTTTGTAAGTTTTTGCCATAATTTATCTGTTTATGATTTGGTCGAAAGTGGTAAAAAGTATTTTATTCAATTTAGTGGACAGTAATATTTATATAAAAATTGAATCTGGAAATTTACCGTTCATACGCCCTAAAACAGAAGTATAGATGCTTAAATTTAATAATTAAAATTTTCAGATTAATTAACACTTTCCTAAGTTATTCTCAATTTTAATTTGTTCGTGTGAGAATTCACCTTTTAAAGTTGAATTGCTAATTAGTTTGATAAGCCTAAGTTTACTCCCATAAAAGATTATTAAGGCCCAAATTGCCGAACTGGTGTTACCTGCTTCTAGCTGCACGACTTTGCTTTGTGGTTTGAATTGCCTCCTGTTTTAGCTGTAGGAATACATTAAATCTTATTTCATTTTTCGGATTTCTTTTTGCTTTTGGCTTAAATAAGCCAGTAAATTCTGTAAACCTGGGTCGCGCTCGGTATCCATTATTTGTATCCAATGCTGGCGGTCCTGGTCCTCTACCCGGATGGTATACTTTTTTTGATCCGCTCCGTGGGTAGTACCGAGAGGTTGATTAGACAGTTCAAAGAGTTGCGCTTCTTTTATTAAATTTTTCAAGTGCGAAGCCTCGTCTTCGGGTAAGTCTTCACTGTTTAGCTCCAGGGGTTTATTTAAGCCCGGGAAAAATCCAAAACCACCTTCCGGTTTAAAATAAACTTTCATACTTACACTGTAATATTAAACTTTAAAGTTATCAAATGCTTACAGCAAGTGGCACCAGACCTACTTGGGCCCAGGCATCAGTTACTTCGGCTTCGGCGTTAAAGCGTTTGGCATTATCAATGGTTAGTTCGGCAAAGCGCAGGAACTTGGCATTTGGCTTCAACCGGGAATCGAGCAGGGTTTCGTACCAGATACGGCCGGCTTTTTCCCAGGCATAGCCGCCTAGGTGCATAGCTGCCAAATAAAAAGCGCGATTGGGTATTCCGGAGTTAATGTGTACCCCGCCATTATCTTCAAAAGTATTTACAAAGTCGCGCATGTGGTTGGGTTGTGGGTCTTTGCCTAATATCGGGTCGTTGTAAGCGGTACCAGGTTCTTTCATGGAGCGGATAGCCGCCGGATTGCCATTCCCGCCCTGCACCTTACCCGTAAATAAGGCAGCTCCTATGAGCCAGTCGGCTTCTGCTGCGGTTTGTTTAAGGGTATATTGTTTTACAAGGCTACCAAACACATCCGATAAAGACTCGTTTAGTGCGCCGGACTGATTTGAATATAAAAGCTGGGTTTCGTCTTCGGTAACGCCGTGGGTCAATTCGTGGGCAATTACATCCAGCGAAAGGGTAAACCGGTTAAACAGTTCGCCATCGCCGTCACCGAAAACCATGTACTGCCCGTCCCAGAAAGCATTGGCGTAGTCCTGCCCAAAATGCACTGTACCATTCAGCGGCATACCTTCATCGTCGATTGAATTGCGGTTAAAAACCTGCCAGAAAAAATCGTACGTTGCGCCCAGGCCATCGTAAGCTTCGTCTACGGCCGGGTCGCCGGAGGCCGGGCTGCCTTCGGCCCGCACTACGGTACCGGGCAGGGTTTGGGTGTTATTAGCAGTATTAATTGTACGTTGCTTCGCCCCCGCTACCAGAAAAGCAGTAGGCCTTTTCTTGCTGATATCCGATGACAATCGTGGCCCTAATCGCAGGCTCCGGAAAGTAAAATCGCAGCTTAATATTTGTAAAGCCTTTGACCGCTGGGCCTGATTGCCGTTTTCGGCGATAGCCTTTAAGATATAAGGCGGCAAAATACAGTAGATAGAATGACGATGGTGTTTAAGTGTGCACATAATACCTCATTAAGGTCTATACTTAGCCGGTTTGGTTAAGGTAGTAATTACTCCTTTTCGGACATTAAGTTTACTTGCATTCAGATACTATTATTCTACTCATCCTGTCATTTTAAAATATTATAAAACTTGCGCAAAACACATTAAATAATCCTTTTAAACGGATAAGAAAATAATTAATTAGAACTATATTCTCTCCTTGCTAAAGCCCTTATCTGTAGAATGCTCTAAATGAATCAGGACTTTCGGAAAGTTTTCGTTTTAATCTTTAAACCCGCACTATCCCGCCCAAGATATTATTTTTAACAACTTTGTGAAAGTTCCCTAAATATTATGGGCATTCAGATTTTAGAGCGTAGTTCTTTAGGCTTATTCTTACCAGTAAGATACCGGTTAAAACACATTGTGTAAGCAACAAAAAGTTGAATATCCTTATTTTACAAACTTGCTAAATCATTCAAAATCAATCAATTTTTGTGTCATCACATATTGAATGAGTTCGCTGGTGTTTTTACTATTGGTTTTTTCGATTATTTTCTGGCGGTGGGTATTTACCGTATGAAAGCTGATAAATAATTCCTGCGCAATATCGCGGCTCTTGTAACCGGCAGCAATCAGCTTTACTATTTGTAATTCTCGTTTACTTAATATTACCTGATTAACCGGGTCAGCCGGCACCTTCCCGGCCATTATTTTTTCTGCGACTGGCCCATTAGCCGCAATTTTATTTTCTAATTTTTCCAGCAAAGAAATATCAGAACAAACGCCCATTACGTGTGTTACATGACCTCGGTCGTCGAGTTGCAGCACCGAACTTTGCTCCAGCACCTGCATAATATTGCCGTTGGGCTGAATAATGCGATAACTGATATTCATTTTTTCCGCTGTCCGTTGGTACGGTGGCAGCGCCATTAAACATTCCCATTTTTTCATAACCAATTGCCAGGTAGGTGCCACATCATCCGGATGCACAATCTGGTTAAAATAAGCTAATCCCTGCTCCTCGAAATTCTTATTATCGTAGCCCAATATATCTTTCACATTGTTGCTTAAAAAAGAAAATTGCAGGGTGCGCATATCTAAAATCCAGGTGACACAGGGCCCATTGTTTAAAATATTGACCAGGGTTGGATTTTCCCGGATATAGTTTTCGTAACTTATTTGCACCTGACCATAAGGTTGGTTTAACAAAAGGCCGCAAAGTTGATTGAATACTTGCCTTCCCGTTGTTAAGCCAGAGGACCAGCGACGGTTTATATTGAGTTTTTCTTCCTGCATCATATCAAGAATTGGATTAATCGGTAAAAAAGTACAACTTGGTTGGTTAATAAAGGTCGTTTCGGAAGAATTATGGCAATAAGCTATAAAGGCAAGCCAAAAGCTTACTTGAGGTGACGTGTATAAATATTATTTTAGCAAGGAGGATTTATATTCTCATTACTTAAAGGCTATTGCAGTTGGATTTTAGAGTTTCTGTAGATTATTACAATACCCTTAAATATACAATTGACATCTATAATATGAAAATTTTTAAATTATATTTAATAAAAAAATAATTACATATCTCATATACAATATTTAAATTAACATATATAGTTTAATTATTTACGTGTTGTATTTTCAACCATTATGTAGATAGCAAGCAGTATTTATCAAATAAATTATTAATAACCAACGTTTTACAAAAAATTAAACAAAGCAAATATGTTATTAAGGTGTTAAAGAAACAAGTTGGCCTAACTGATAACCTGCCGCAGGAATATTTAATTTTTTATTCTCTTTAAACTTTATTAATCAGTAGCAATCAAAGAATAAATTTAAACACCACTTTATGAAGAAAATCTTTTTTGTGCTGGCTTTAACTGTTCTGGGAACAGGAGCCGCCCCGGCAAACGCCTTTATTTCGCCAAGTTTTCAGCAAGGCCCGATGGGCACGCCGCAGGAAAGAGCGGAGGCGCTTACCAAAAAAATGAACGAAGTGCTGACCTTAACGGCCGACCAAAGCACTAAAATTCAGGATATAAATGTGCGACGGTTTACCGAGCAGCAATCGATGCGGGAGAAAATGCAGGCTGGCGGGGACCGGGAAGCTATGATGACGCAAATGCGCGCTTTAACCCAGAAATACGAAGCAGAGTACAAGGGTGCATTAACCGCCGACCAATACACCAAGTACGAAGCCAACCGTGACCAGTTTAGAGGCGGCCGTGGTGGCCAAGGTAGTCAGGGCGGTAACCGGCCACAAGGTCAGCGCTAAGAAACTTCCTGTTTTTTTATTTACCGGAAGGCAGGCTTTACAAGCCTGCCTTCTTTTTTATTCAGCCAGCAAACATAGCCTCTGCACGCACCAGCCTTGGTTATTGTAGTAACAACTGGTAACGAATACATCGGTCACCACTCTTATTTCACTGTCCAGCGTAGGCCAATAAACCCGCGCCGGCCCTGCATGGGCGCATAATTGTACGAAGTATCAAAAGAATAGCCGTTGGGATTGTTCAGGTGAATAGTTTTATCAAACGGATCGAAGGGGCGCATGAGCGGGTCACGGGGCAGAAAGTTGTAGAGATTTTTCAGACCGGCATACAGTTCCAGGCCGTGCGGCAGCTTTTTGGTAACCTGCAGGTTGTCCTGTGAAAACCAGGGCGATTTATCGGGCCGGAAATCGTTGGCCAGCACCGGCAAAAACATTGGTCCGTACAAACGGCCGGTGTAATCCACGGAAACACCGGCTTTCCGGAAAGTATAACTAACCGCGTAAGTACCCGATGTTTTGGGGGCATGTAATTGGGGAATTTTCTCCGTCTGGCCAGTTTCTTTATCCTGAACGGAATACACTTCCATGAAAGTCGCACCGGCATTAATTTTTAAAGGAAAGGTAAAAGCCCAGTCGAGGTTAAGGGTTAGTCCGCGCGAGATGGCATAGCCCTGCAGGTTCTGGTAAATAATCTGGTTGGGGTTGGTCAGGAAATCGCCAATAATGCGGTTGGTAAAATAGGTGTAAAATAGGCTCCCATCCAGACCCAAGTAACCATTATTTTGGTCGATAAACTTTTGGTAGTTCAAACTGGCGTTCCAACTGCGTTCGGGTTTCAGGTTATCTGCTATCACGACTTCGCGGGAGCCGGTGAGGGCCGCATGGTCTTCGGTAAATAAATTTACTACCCGGTAACCGTTACCAATATTTAAGCGAAAAATATTCTGCTGATCAGGAGCCAGTTTAAAACTAACGCGTGGTGAAAAAATGCCTCCGTGCGTAAAATTATAATCGTAGCGGAGGCCGAAGAGCGAAGTAAATTTATCGCTGCTTTTTATTTCGTCCTGCACAAAAATACCCGGCAGGTAAATGCGCTGGGCCTGGTTGCTGCCGGTTCTGGTTTGGGTGCCGGGCGTATTATCGTCGTAAAAAGTAAACCGAAAAGGAACTCCAACCAATACATCGTGCCGGGCCATTTGTTTATTCCATAAGAATTGCGAGAAAGCAATATTTTGCCGGGCCTGGAACATTGTCTTGCCGTAAGCCGAGTTTTGGTCGTGGCTGTTATAGGAAAACTGCCAGGTAATATTTTCGGCGGTGGGTAGCTGGTACGCGCCAATCAGTTCCAGGCGGCTGGTATAAATAGACTCGCCGTAGATACTGTCGCCGCCCCGGAAATCGGGCGACCATTGCATTTCGCCGCCCCAGCGGTCTTCGTACAGGTAGCGGGCTGCCAAATTGGCCACTTTATTTTCGGGCCGGTTCAGGCTCCATTTGTTAAATAAAGAAAGTCGCTTCTGCAGGGTGATATCCGTAAAATTATCCCCGTTCACGTCGCGGCGGTTATCAAACCAAAAGGTATTTACCCCCACCAGGGTACTTGCTTTTTTAAGGTTTGCTTTTAAAGCCACATCGGCGTTGTACTCCTGGTGCGAAGTAGCCATTACATCTACCGCCAGACGAGGTGCTTCGGCCGGGTTTTTGGTAATAATATTCACCAGTCCGCCTACCGCCTCGGAACCGTACAAAGTAGAGGCCGGCCCTTTTACCACTTCAATGCGCTGAATCATGCTGTTCGGGATACCGCTCAGGCCATACACGCTGGCTAAGGAACTTACAATGGGCATACCATCGAGGGTAACCATGGTGTAAGGCCCTTCCATGCCATTAATATGAATATCGCCGGTATTACACACATTACAATTTAACTGGGGCTGCACGCCGTTAACCATTTGCAAGGCTTCGAAAATGCTGGGCGTTGGGTTTTTCTGGAATAGTTTGGGGGTATAAACCTCTACGTGAATGGGAGAAAGTTTAGCATAAGTTTCTTTCATATTACCCGTAACCACCACTTCCTGCAACTGCTGATCCGATTTGGTTAGGTTGATATTCAACAGCACCGGCTGCTCCCCTACGGTTACGGATTTCAAGACTTTTACATACCCTACCGCACTTATCTGTAACCGGTAAGAACCAGGCATAATATTCCGGAGATGGAAGTAGCCGTTTTCATCGGAGTTGGCACCTTGGGTAGTACCTACCAAACCTATGGTGGCAAAAGCCACCGGCTCTGCTCCCGTAACTACCCGGCCTTTAATTTCCCCGGATTGCTGTTGTGCCTGCCCGCATACGGTTAAGCCAGTGATTAACCATAATAAAAAAAGTAATTTTTTCATCATAGAACAACTATTATGGATTTTATTTTAGCTTAACTTGATTATTTGAAACAAATATACTGAAATAAATCTTTAGATTACTCTAAATTTAAAATCAATATACTTCTAAACACAAGAAAGGTTATAGGGATTCTCTTTTTAACTGAAGAAGATTGAAGGTGGAGGATTGAACGGAATAAATTAGCAAGCAGGTTTTTATATCCTACCAATTAGAATAAAGATAATATTAATACGGTATCTGGTTCGGAATTAATGAAGTAGCATTTGGACCTAAATAGTTCGGACCAATCTCTAACTGACAGGAGGTTAAAATCTTACTTTTAACTGGATGCACCAGCTAAAAGTCAAATAAAAGGAAGAAAAATATAATTAATTATTTCTCTGATTGCTAACCATAGCCTTTACTCTTTGCGAGGCTATTTAGATTGCAATTAAAGTTTCTTTGTTAACATATGTTGATCCCATTGTTGTCATTCAGGAGGAAACTTGTTTGTGACCTGTTAAACAGGTTCCTTCTGAATGACAGATTTGAGTTCAGTTACTTTCATGCATTTGTCTATTGTTCAATAGCATTTAAGAATCAACAGAAATCTTAAAGATCAGGTAAATTTAAAATTAAAAATTCCTATAGAAGCCTAAACTACAGGATTATCATTTCATCGAATCGAAGTAACAAAATTTGGAAACAGCCACTATGCGTAAACCGGATAAAACAACCTTGGTGGCGGCTGGTTCGTGTCAGAACTAATCTTCTCCTAAACCGCCTTTCCGCAGTTCTTCCACAGACCGCATTACTTTATCTTTCTGGGTTTCGCGGTGTTGTTCCAGGCTGCCGGCTATAACCGGGTTGGCCGTGCTTAATATTTGCGCGGCGAGCAATCCGGCATTGGCGGCGCCGTTCAGGGCAACGGTCGCTACGGGTACGCCGGTAGGCATTTGCAGAATAGATAAAACCGAATCCCAGCCGTCGATGGAATTGCTGGACTTAACCGGTACCCCGATAACGGGCAAGGTGGTAATGGCAGCTACCATACCGGGCAAGTGGGCAGCCCCGCCGGCACCGGCAATAATTACTTTTAATCCCCGCTTACGGGCATTTTCGGCGTATTCGAACATGCGGTGCGGAGTGCGGTGCGCCGATACAATGGTTAACTCAAACGGAATATTAAATCCTTTTAAAATGTCGGCTGCGGCCTGCATTACTTTTAAATCGGACTGGCTGCCCATAATAATACCTACTACCGGCGTTTGAGTAGCCTCGGGGGTTGTGCTCATGCTTTTACTTTAACTAAATTTTTGACGTGATCGGCTTTTTGCCGGGCTTCGGCCACGGTGGCCGCCGTAATGGTTAAGTGGCCCATCTTGCGGAAAGGCCGGGTATATTTTTTGCCGTATAAATGAATGGTAACGCCAGGCAGGGCCAAAGCAGCATCGGCCCCTTCGTATTGGGCTTCGCCGGAAAAACCGGCTTCTCCGAGCAAGTTCAGCATAACGGCAGCACTATGTAAGCTGGTGTTACCCAGCGGTAAATTTAAAATAGCCCGCAGGTGCTGCTCAAATTGCGAAGTATGATTGGCTTTATAAGTATGATGGCCGCTGTTGTGGGGCCGCGGGGCTACCTCGTTTACCAGCAGTTCGCCACTTGGGGTTAAAAACATTTCTACGGCCAGCAAACCTACCATATCAAAGGCCTGAATTACCTGCGTGGCCAAAGCCTTGGCGGCCTGCTCGGTTTCGGGGCTAATATTAGCCGGCGAAAACAAATAATCCACCAGGTTATGTTCCGGGTGAAAAGATAGCTCCACGGCTGGGAAGCAGCTTACCTCACCATTTGCATTGCGGGCGGCTATAACGGCAATTTCTTTTTCAAAAGGCACCAGTTTCTCCAGCACCGAAGGTTCATCAAACCCTTTAGCAATATCTTCGCGGGCAGCCAACCGCGTAACACCCCGGCCATCATACCCAAACCGGCGCAGCTTTTGAAACACCGGCAGAAAATCTATATTTCTTTCTACCTCCGCTTTATTCGCTACTAACCTAAAATCGGCGGTCGGAATTTGGTGGTGCCGGTAAAATTCTTTTTGCAATCCTTTGTCCTGAATAATCCGGATAGCCTCGGGGTTAGGGTAAACCCGCACGCCTTCTCCTTCGAGTTTAAAAAGCGCCTCTACGTTTACGTGTTCAATTTCAATGGTAAGTACGTCGCACTTTTTACCGAAATTATAAACCGTATCAAAATCGGCGAAGCTGCCCTGGTAAAATTCGTGGCACAGGCTTTTGCACGGCGCATCCGCATCCGGGTCGAGAATAAGGGTATATAAATTCAGGTCGATGCCGGCTTGCAGCAACATGCGGCCTAACTGGCCGCCGCCTAAAATGCCTAACCTGGTTTCTCCGTAAGTCATTCTTAATGTAAATAAATAGAGGCCAAAATTAAGGATTAAAATGAAATGCCGGTTTACTTTTCCTGCCCTACCGCCGCTATTTTAATTTAAAAGAATAATGGCCCGCTCCTGGCCTGTTGGTTAGCCGAGAAATATTACCTCTATCTCATTAATTACCATTTTGTTTATTTGTACCTGCCGCAGAGTAAAGTAAGTGAAATTATCAGGAGAGACTCCGCAGAAATAACCAATCTTTTAACTGGCCGTAATGCGAAATTCGTTAGCTATTCCTACTTTTACCTGGCATCTGCCCAACCAATGGAAATCTTATTAGCAACTTTTTCGGCCTTATTCTCGGTGGTTAACCCTTTTGGGGCCATGCCGGTTTTTATTACTTTAACCCAGGACGATACGCCCCGCCACCGGAACCAGATGGCACTGCAAGCCAGTATGTACATGGTTCTGATTTTAGCGGTCTTTTTCTTTGCCGGCCAGTACGTGCTTAACTTTTTTGGTTTGCGCATTCACGACCTCAGGATTGCTGGCGGCATTATGCTGTTTAAAGCCGGCTTCGATTTACTGGCTACTAAATCAGAACCCGGCCGGAAAATATCAAAAGACGTGGAAGAAGAAAGTATTCAGAAAGTTGATATTTCTTTTACGCCTCTCGCCATGCCCATGCTTTCGGGCCCCGGCGCCATTGCCGTGAGTATTGGTATGTTTACCGAATCGCTTTCGTACCTGCAAATGGGTATTACCTTAGTAGCCATTATAATGGTGGCAGTGGCCAGTTATTTTATTCTGATTTCTTCGCCCCGCTTGGTTCGGGTAATGGGCAAAGCCGGTTTATCGGCGCTTTCCAAAATAATGGGATTTATTACGCTGGCCATCGGGGCTAATTTTATTACATCAGCGCTGATTGCCTTGTTTAAACAGTAAAATTGTAATTTTTCTTAAAACCTCATCCTAAATCCCTCTCCCGGGTGGACGCCACCTGAAGGCGAGGGACTTTCCGGCTATTCCGTTTTGTTCTTCCCCCGCCAATAGAGCTAATCTTGTAGGGCAAAATTAAAAGTGCTTTTGAATAAAATGGAGCAGGTTTTCAACGCTAACCCCAAGAAGCAAAAGTACCTCCATTTTATTTTTTAGCGGTTGACAAAAGTTTCCCTACAAGATTAGCGCTGCTGGAGAGGGACTTAATTTAGTTTATATTAAATTATTTCAGCTATCCTTCTTCAGGCTTTTTCTAAAAGCTTTGCGCTTGCTTTACCGTTGGGCCGGCTCCCTGCTCCCAGAGGAGAAGGGCTGGGGATGAGGTGTTATTTTCCTACCTAGGCTTCAGGTTTCCTTCAGATTCAGGTAATATTTTTGTTTTATATTTGGGGAATATGAAAATATTATTGGTGGAAGATAATACCGACCTGTCGGAAACCGTGGTAAACTACCTGCGGCAGGAAGGCTATATTTGTGAGGCAGCGCCCGATTTTGAAACGGCCGACGAAAAAATTGCTATTTACCAGTACGATATTATTGTGCTGGATATTACCCTGCCCGATGGCAGCGGCCTGGAACTCTTAAAACGCTTAAAACAAAACCGCTCCGAAGCCGGCGTACTAATTGTCTCGGCCAAAAATGCACTGGATGATAAATTGGAAGGCTTGCACCTGGGCGCCGATGATTACCTGACGAAGCCTTTTCATTTGGCCGAACTGAATGCCCGCGTGCAATCTTTGATGCGGCGCAAACGCTTTAACGGCAGCAACGAAATTATACTCCACGACATACGGGTTAACACCACCACCAACCAGGTATTTGTGAAAGACGAAGAAGCCACCTTAACCCGCAAAGAATACGAACTGCTGCTATATTTTATCAGTAACCGCAACCGCATTTTAAACAAAGAATCCATTGCGGAGCACCTGTGGGGCGATAATATTGATATGGCCGATTCTTTTGATTTTATTTATACCCACATTAAAAACTTGCGAAAAAAAGTTTTAACCAAAGGTAGCCGCAACAACATTAAATCGGTGTACGGCATGGGCTATAAATTTACATCGGCCTAAATGAAGCTGATAACCAAAACTACCCTGCTGTACCTGCTCATTATTGCGCTGGTTATTTCGGGTAGCGGCTATATTTTATATAACACGGCTAATAATTTTATTCAGGAACAGGTAAAGCATAATTTCCGGTACCGCGAGCACCGGATACTCACTTTTTTATCGGAACCCAAACCGGATCTGGACCTGATTAACTCTTATAATACTTTAAAGGTAGAGCGCCTGCCCCAGGTAAAAGCGCCGGTTATCTCCAGCTTCGATCGGGATGTAGAATTATACAACGATGTTACGGGCCAGACCGAACTTTTCCGTGTGCGCACCTTCGATAAGGCCATCCGCGGGAAGGTATACCGCATTTCTATCTTTATAGCCATGCAAGATTACGTGCGGCTTAATAATTTTATTATTAAAGCGGCGGTTTATCTGTTTCTGGCATTGCTGGTGGTGTTGCTGCTGTTAAATTATTTATCGTCGCATTTTTTGTGGTTACCGTTCCGGCACACGCTGGAGCAAATCCGGCATTACTCGGTTAATAAAAACCAGCCCATTGTGTTGCCGCCCACCAGTACCCAGGAGTTTGAAGAACTGAACGGTTTAATTGCCCAAATGGTAACGCGCATTGAGTACGATTACCGCAACATAAAAGAATTTACCGATAATATTTCCCACGAAGTACAAACGCCCTTGGCGGTTATGCGGGCCAAGCTCGAAATGCTGTTAAAATCGGGCAATATTCCGGAAAAAGAATACCAGGCCCTGAATGCTATTTACCAGTCTACCACCCGCTTATCGAAACTCAGCAAAACGCTGGCGCTCATGAGCCGCATCAATAACCAGGAATTCCAAAACAAAGAGCATATTAACCTGAAAGCTTTTACGCAGAATATCTTGTTTAATTTTAAAGAGCTGGCCGAACTGAAAAATGTAAAAATAATTACCGATTTAGACGCGGAAGCCACCTTGTTTATCGATCCGTATTTACTCGATGTCTTGCTCAGCAACCTGCTTAAAAATGCCCTGACCCACAACTACAAAAACGGGGAAATCAGCATAAAAGTAGTACCGCATAAATTAACCATTGCCAACACCGGTACGCCCCTTACGTTCGATTCGCACCAGATTTTCGACCGCTTCCGCAAAAATGCCGACAAGCCGCTGTCGCTGGGGTTGGGCCTGGCCATTGTAAAAAAAATCTGCGATATAAACGGCCTTATCATTACCCACCAATATCAGCAAGAGCGGCATCTGTTCGACCTGACTTTCTGACGCTTCAGATTTACGACAGAATTGTAATGTATATTTCCCTGATTAGGCTAAAAATGCGCATTCGCCGTAAAGATTAGTTTGGGTTAATATATTGTCGTTTTATTTATAATGAAAAAATTATTACTTTTTTGTTTTTGCTTTTTAAATGTGCTGGGTGCTTTTGCCCAGGGCTACGATGTGTACGGTACGGTACAAGGTGTCGCCGATAAAAATCCGCTGATTGGCGCTACCGTGGTAATAACCAACCGCGTAGATGATGTTACCATTACCGGCGCCACCACCGATGTAGAAGGTAAATTCCGGATTGAAAAGGTAGTACCGGGTAAATACACGCTTAAAGTGCAATATTTAGGTTACAGTACCTTCCGAAAACCGATTGAGGTGGAAAGTGCTGCGGTTAATGTAGGTACAATTGCTTTAATAGAAGAAGCAACCAACCTGGGTGAAGTACAGATTATTGGCAAAATACCGCCCGGCGAACAAAAAGGTGATACTACCCAGTTTAATGCCGAAGCTTTTAAAACGGCGCCCGATGCCAGTGCCCAGGATTTAGTGCAGAAAATGCCCGGTATTGTTATGCAGGATGGCGCTATTCAGGCCCAGGGCGAAAATGTGCAGCAAATATTAATTGACGGCAAACCTTTTTTTGGCACCGATGTAAACACTGCTTTGCAAAACTTACCGGCCAGCGTAATTGCCAATATTCAGGTTTTCGATAAAAAAAGCGACAAAGCCGAACTGAGCGGCTTCGACGACGGCGAAAGAATAAAAACGATTAATATTATTACCAAACCCAGCCGCAAAATAGGCCGGTTTGGCCGTACTTCCGTTGGCTATGGCTCCGACAGCCGGTACCAGGCGGGGGCCAGTGTTAACTTTTTCAGCGACGAACGCCGCGTAACCGTTACCGGTCTCAGCAACAACGTTAACACCTTAAACTTTACCGCCGACCCAAATGCGGGCGGCGAAGAACGGCCGCAGAACGGCTTAATTACCACCAATGGCTTTGGTTTAAACTACAGCGAAAACTGGGGTAAAAAAATGGAAGTATCGGGTAGTTATTTTTACAACAACCGCCGGAGTACCACCACCCAGCAACGGTACCGCGATTTCGTGCTGCCCACCGATTCGGGACAGGTATACACCGAAGAAAACCGCCGCACCAACACCGATGCCAACCATAATTTCCGGATGCGTATTGATTACAACATCAACGAACGGAACCGGATTCGTTTCCGGCCCAGCATTTACTTACAGAATTACCAGAATAATTCTTACTTCCTGGGCCGCACCCAAAACGACTTTTACCCGCTGAACCAAACCACGAATAATGCCAATGGCGACAACGTAAACTCCGACATTAACAATAACTTTTTGTACAGCCACCGTTTCCTGAAACCCGGCCGGAGCATTACATTTAATTTACGTACCGGTTACCACCTGGATAACGGCGACAGCTACCGCCTGGCCGAGAATATTTTTTACAACCGCGGAGGCGATAGCACCCAAATACTGAACCAGTACACCAACCTGGACCGGAAAGGTTTTGACTGGGAAGGCGAAGTCTCGTTTACCGAACCTTTGGGCAAAAACGGCCAGTTAGAACTGGAGTACGAAGTAGGCAACCGCTTAAACGATTCGGATAAACGCACTTACGATTACCTCGAATTAAACGATAATTACAATGCCCTGAATATTCCGTTGAGTAACACATTTACGAATAAATACATAACCCAGGAGGCCGAAGCCGGGTACCGGTTTAATACCGAAAAATTAAAATTCCAGGTAGAAGCTTCTTTCCAGGAGGCTACTTTAAAAAACAAGCAGGAGTTTCCGCTGCCCGATGATTTAAAACGCCGTTTCCACAGCGTTCTGCCTTCGGCCCGTCTCGAATATAAATTCTCCAATTCAAACAACCTGGAATTTAACTACCGGGCCTCTACTACCGCGCCTACAGTGGGGCAGTTGCAGGACGTGATCGATTATTCTAACCCGCTACAGGTAAGAACTGGTAACGCTAACCTGAACCAATCTTACCAAAACTGGACCCGGTTACAATACCGTTCGCACAACCCCACTACCAACCGCACTTTTTACTCTTCGGTTTGGGGTACCTTCATCAAAAATTATATTACCAATAGTACCTTAATTGCGCAGGAACCCATTGCCATTAACCCGGAAGTAACCCTGGGCCGGGGCGCACAGCTCATTCGGCCGGTAAACCTGAATGGCTACTGGGATGTGCGGTCTTATTTCAGCTACGGGCAACCGATTAATTTCATTTCTTCCAATATTAACCTGGGCGGCGGCTTCGGCCATACCAGCCGGCCCGGTTTAATCAACAACGAAGTAAATGTGGCTAATTCGAGCAGTTTCCGGTTGGGCTTATCGTTGAGCAGCAATATTTCTGAGCGGATTGATTTTAATATTTCCACCCGCTCGAACTACAATATTGTAAAAAACACCTTGCGCCCGGCTTTAAACAACAACTACTTTAGCCAGACTACCCGCCTGCGTTACAACTGGATTTTCTGGAAAGGTTTTGTATACCGCACCGATTTGCACCACCAGGCTTACTCGGGCCTTTCAGATTTAAGCAATAATTTCCTGCTCTGGAACATGAGTTTGGGCAAGAAAATATTCCGGAATCAGCGCGGCGAAATAAACTTAAACGTGTACGATTTGCTGAAACAAAATAACAGCATCTGGCGCAACGTATCGGATGCTTACGTAGAAGACGTACAAACCAATGTGCTGCAACGGTATTTTATGCTCAGCTTTACTTACAACATTCGCTACTTTGGGGTAGGTACCAGCCAAAAAGATTTTGAAGGTCGCCCGCAACGCGATTAAAGAATTTTTAAAATGAAGCAACCAAGGCGTTAGCTGTATACATCAGTTAGCGCCTTTGTTATTTATTGACGTTGTTTTGCCTTGTCTAAATTGGCGGAAGCTGCTTCCCTTGCTGTGGAGGCTAATATGGTATTCTGGCAGAAGTTTTAGCATTGGCCGCAATATCACCACCCTTGCCGACGGACGCAGCTTGAAGCAGAAATACGAATCAGCTTCAATTTAATAGAAAAGTTCAGGAAAGATGTTTAGCTATTATTTTTCACACGATTTTATCTAAATAAAACGTAAGCACCTTACCACCAATACTTAATTTACCGGCTACCGTTCAGTTGTTCAGAACACCCATTTTTTTTAGTTTTAAACAATACCACCCTTTGTCCGTTTTTACTAAAGCACGCGTTAGACGAACGGTATGGAAAAAGCAATCTATTTACTTCTGATATTCAGCATCTTTCTGGTAAGGCAGGCAGCCGGACAACTAAACCCGGTGAGCCCCACTACGGGGGGTGGCAAAGTGAGAGGAACCTTAATTGACCAGAACAGCCGCCAGCCGGTAGGTTACGCCAATATTATTATGTTGCCATTAACCGATACTTCCCAGATTGCCGGCGGCGCCATGACCGATGAAAGAGGCAATTTTTCAATTGATGGCTTACCGTATGGCCAGTTTGTGGCCAAAGTTTCGCTGGTGGGTTATAAATCTAAGCGGTTGCCGGTAGTTTCGTTAACGCCGGAAGCACCGGAAGTACGCCTGGGCACCATTACATTCGCGGCCAGCAGCACCCGGTTGCAGGAAGTAGAGGTGCAGGGCGAACGGCCGACTGTAGCTTACGGGCTGGATCGCAAAGTAGTAAACGTAGCCAAAGATTTAACCAGCATTGCCGGTTCGGCCACCGATGTCATGAAAAATGTACCTTCGGTTACCGTTGACGCCGATGGCGGCATTAGTATGCGGGGCAGCAGCAACCTCCGTATTTTAATTGATGGCCGGCCTACCGGCATGGTGGCCGATAACCAGGCCCAGATACTGGAACAAATACCGGCCAGTTCAATCGAAAGCGTCGAAATTATTACCAACCCTTCTTCTAAATTTGATGCCGAAGGTGAAGGCGGCATTATTAATATTATCCTGAAAAAAGAGAAAAACCAGGGTTTTAACGGGCTGGCTTCAGTAAACGTGGGCACCAACAACCGCTACAACGCCTCGGTGGGCGGCAATTACCGCTATCGCAAATGGAATATTTTCGGCAGCTACGATTTCCGGAAAGATAACCGCAACGGCTACGGCAACCAGGAGCGCTACACCATTTTTGAAGGCCGCACCACCCGGCTGGATCAGGATGAAGAAGAAACCCGGAATTTTACGAATAATGCATTTAAGATTGGCGCTGATTTTACTTTAACTCCGACCCAGACCATCACGGCTTCGTGGCAATACCGCAACCGGCTTTCCAAAGAAACCGAAGAAGTAATTAACCAACTGTTCGGGCCCACTCAAACGTTGCAGGAACATTATAACCGGACCAATCTGGAAAACGACCGCAGTAATAATACCGAATATACGTTGGGCTACCGCAAAACCTTCGCCAAAAAGGGCCGGGAACTAACGGCCGACCTGATTTACAGTGCCGCTACCGGCGGCGAAAACCAGGATTTTACCCAACGCTACCTGGTGTCGGCCGAAGAAAAACCGTTGGTGCTGGAAAGAAGCGATACCGACGAATCTAATTCCCAAATAACCGCCCAGGTAGATTTTTCGGACCCGGTGGGTGAAGACGGCCGCTTTGATGCCGGCTACAAAAGCATTATTAGTACCCGCGACGACGATTACCGGTTTGAAGGATTTAATAACCAAACCGGTATCTGGCAAAATAACCCAGGCATATCGAATAATTTTATTTTCGACCAGCAGGTACACGCCCTGTATGCGACCTACGGCAACAAAATAGGGAAAACCAGTTACCAGTTGGGCAGCCGCCTCGAATATACCGCCAATAAAGGTTTACAAAAGGCCATGAATATTACTGCCCCCGATACCAGCTATCTTAATTTCTTCCCGAGTGTTTTTATTACTCAGGAACTGGATAAAGATAACCAGATACAGGTAAGTTACAGCCGGCGCATCAACCGGCCGGGCATGTGGGACCTGAACCCGTTTGTAGATGTATCGGACCCATTAAACCCGCGGGGCGGCAACCCGGCGCTACGGCCGGAATTTTCGAATGCACTTGAGTTAAGCCAAATCCACTACGGCAAAAACAACTCCAGCCTGAACACCACTTTATTTTACCGGAAAACTACCGATGTGATTCAGCGGTATCGCCGGATTATTGATAGTGTTACCACCTTTAATACCGATATTAACCTGGCTTCGCGCCAGGCCTTTGGTCTGGAATTTATCGCCACCCAAAACCTGACGCGCAACTGGAAAATCAATGGAACGGCGTCGGCTTTCCGGAATATTTTAACCGGCACCAACGAAGGCACCAATATAAATAACCGCAACTTTAGCTGGACCGCCCGCCTGAACTCTAACCTTACTTTCTGGAAAGGCCTGGACCTGCAGGTAGCGGCTAACTACCGTTCGCCGGTGTTGCTGCCGCAAGGCACCATGTCGGCTATATTTTTTACTGAGATGGCGCTTAAAAAAGATGTGCTGAATAAAAAAGGAACGGTAAGCTTCCGGCTGAACGATATCTTTAATACCATGGAATTTAACTTTAACCAGACCGGCGAAAATTTCCGGTCCGAAAGTTACCGCAAGCGGCAGTCCCGGATTGCGTTTATAGGCTTCTCGTACCGCTTCGGTAATACGCCCGGCCAGAACAACCGCCAGCGCGAACGCCGCAACCAGGACAACGACTCCGACGATAACGGCGCACCGGAGATGGACTAATATTTATAAAGCAAGGGAATTTATTTCGGTTACCAACAGCTAACAACTAAGGCGCCATTGAGTAAAAAATACCAATGGCGCCTTAGTTGTTAGCTGCTATTTTTTACTTCAAGGGTATATCATCAGAAAAATAAAGGCAAATAAATTAACCAGCAGCACCACACCGTAAACAATATTAGACTTGCCACTGCTTAATGATAACATTACGATAAATACCGATAAACCTAAAAGCACAATCGATTTGATATCCAGACCCAGGATAATGGGCACATCCAGCAGGATACAAACAACCGCCACACTCGGAATGGTTAACCCAATACTGGCCAAAGCAGAACCCAATGATAAGTTTATACTGGTTTGCAGCCGGTTTTTTCGGGCAGCAATAATGGCCGCAATGGCTTCGGGTAATAAAATGATGGCCGCAATTACAACGCCTACTAAAGATTTAGGCAGGCTGTAGCTAACAATAATACTTTCGATGGTAGGCGAAAGAGTTTTTGCCAGTAATACCACAATACCTAAACTCACAATCAGAAATATAAGACTTGTAAAGAAGTCCCGGTTATTTATCTCGATGGGTTCAGCTGCTTCTTCATTTTCATCGGGCCCGATGGTAAGAAAATATTGCCGGTACCGCCTGGTTTGGGCAAACAAAAAGGAAGAATAAATAATAAGGCAGGCGATAGAGGCAAAAATGAGTTGGGGGGTGGAATAATAAGACCCCTGAACACTTTCCGTAAAGGTAGGAAACACCAGGGTAAACACAACAATGGAGACTAACGAGACCAAAGCTATGGTTACAGAAGACGCGGAAAAATTCTGCTCGTAATGTTTTAGTCCGCCAATCAACAGGCAAAGCCCGATTATACCGTTCAGGATAAGCATGGTGGCCGCGTACACGGTATCTCTGGCCAAGGAAGTAGCCTCCTGCCCTTCCGACATCATAAGAGAAACAATAATGGAGACTTCAATAACGGTGATGGATATTGCCAGAATAATGGTTCCATAGGGTTCTCCTACCCGCTCGGCAATTATTTCGGAATGGTGCACCGCCGACATTACACTAAAAATGAGCAGCACGCTTGCTACAATTTGAAAGAGGCTGCTGTCGTAAATAAGTCCGGAAAAGAAGAGAAGCCAGGCTAATATTGGAATAATAATCGTCCACTGAAGTAATAATCGCATTAATCTGATTTAGAAATATTCGCAAGTTAATATTTTTTACTTGCCCGGGCATTAGAATGCACCTGGCAACCCGCTTCCAGGGAATTTTATAATGTACTTTAAATGGTGTGCCCGTTGTACAGTTTTTAGAAGATGACCGTCAAAGCAGATAGAATTAATAGGACTTTCGCAAAATGGATTTTAACCTAGTAAATCCTCCCTCTTGCCCCCTCTGAAGGAAGACTTTGGATAATTTTGCGAAAGTCCTGATTAAATTTTGGCGGGATGCCGGCTGTCAATGACTATAAGCTGAAGAAGCTGCTGCGCTTTACGCTTAAAAAAAGACAAACTGCCGTAATGGCCTTACCTGTCACGGTTTCAATCCCATCTTTATCCTTTATCTGTGGTTGCTGGTTACCAATCAAAGCTGGTACTGGTTACCCCGTGATACAGGAACAGCATAGGAAAAAGGAAGGCACCTCGCTAAATTTTGGAGAGTTGTGCAACAGCTATTGTTGTTAGGAGCTGGCATTCTTCATTCACCTACTGTGGCTAGAATTTTTCTGATTATATTTTCTGATATTCTAAAGTAAGGCTAAGCGGGGCAGTGTCCGGAAACAAAATTTAGGACTTAAGTTTACTCAATCCCATTGTCTCCCGTTTTCGATATATTTATCTATATCCGTTTCTTTCCATATCCCGGAACCAAGGCCGCTTATGAATGATAAACTATCCCGCTTCTTCTCCTCATTTCTTTTTTTATCAGAGATACCACTTTTTAAAGTATGCTCATTCTGTCCGAATGGTTCAGCTGCTTAATCTGGCGTAATATACAGCAATCGCTTCTACTCCTTGTGTTCATGGGGCTTTCCTTAAACGCTAACATTAATATACCCATTTTTCCACTTTTGTATATTACCTAACGGTTAGTATAGGCAAAGCCCGTAGCGGAGCAAGGGTTTGGTATATATCGTGTTTGAATTGTTTTTCTTTCAATATTCCTGGATTAACACGTTTGTCGGAATATTCAGCCTCTTATGAAGATTTCTTATCATTTCTAAAGTGAGTTTTCTTTTTTTATTCATTATCTCACTAACCCTGCTCTTAAAACCCAGGACTTCGGCCAAGTCTTTCTGCTTTATTCCAAGCTGCTCCATCCTGAACTTTATTGCCTCAATCGGATCTGGTGCCTCAATTGGGAAGTGTTCCTTTTCATAAGCGTCAATCAGGAAGGAAAGCACCTCTAGTTCATCGCCTTCCTCCGTGTTCTGTTCTGCATCAAATATAGCTTCCAGTCTTTGAAGGGCTAGTTGGTAATCTTGTTCTGTTTTTATCAGCTTAATGTTCATTTCTTTTTACTTAAATTTTAGTCGCGTCAACTCTATCATATTCAGCGTGTGTCCCGATGAACCGAATCCATACGATGGCATACTTGAAGTTGATTCTGACTATTAACCTGTAGTTATTCCCCCTGATGTTAAATACAATTCTGTTGTCCTCCAAGATACTAGCCGAAGGATAATTTTTCTTTATCTCGTTTGGAGATTTCCAGTCGGCCTGCTCTGCTTCATTATACCATGCTTTTAGCTGCTGCTCACTATCGGCATGCTTTTCCCAGAAATCCCGCAGGGTCCGTTTGGCTATTACTCTCACTTCTTAACTTTAATAACTCAAATATAATGAAAAAAGTTACCAAAATGGTAACTTTAATGGAAAGTTTTATTTAAAATACCCGCCAACGGACTGGGCTAAAAAGCGTATTTATGCTCTTTAGGTAGTGTTGCCGGGCGGGCTTTTAATCTAAGTCCAATATGATTTTTAAATTCTCTTTTATTATATTTTTAATTACATCATCTAACTGACCAATTCTGTGCATAAGTCTTGAGTTGTCGATTGCCCTTACTTGGTCAATCATGATGTCACAGTCCTCTTTCACGTTAGCTGTTCCTTTTGTCAGATGAACTCGTAATATGTCCGATTCAATCTGGATATTTGTGGTTATAGGGCAAACGATTGTAGAAGGATGAGATTTGTTTAAAAGGTCAGTCTGAATAATAACTACAGGCCTTATTTTGCCCGTTTCAGTTCCTATTCTTGGATTCAAATCGGCTATCCATAATTCAAATTGCTTAGCCCTCATCTTCTAAGGCTTCAAATTCCGCTAACACCGAAAGGGATTCACCGGCAACCAGTTTCGACTCCTTTTCTAGTTGTTTAGCCAAGAGTCTTCTTTTTTGAAGCTTATTATAAAACTCTAGGGCTTCGTTTATATATCTGTTTCTGTTCTTATGGACTTTTGAAAGGATATTCTCCGTTTCCTGAAAAATATTGTCCTCTAATTTTAATGATAGATTTTTCATGCTTGTCAGTTTTATACAAAAGTATACTCTTTTTGTATATACTGCAAGTTTATCATTTTGTTTCTCTGCCTGCCCGCCAACGAGCAAGTCTATGGTTTGTTT
>NZ_BJYS01000062.1 GCF_007991635.1 Adhaeribacter aerolatus
TAAACTATAAGTTATGAAACAAATAAATTGGTTGTTGCTCCTGTTTTTTGTCTTTCTATCACTTGCGTCAGGATGTGTAAAGAAAGAAGATGACTTGATTGGTCCCACTTGCCAAAACTGTACGGTAATAAAAGGGCGACTTACTTCTGGTGATGGAACAATTCCTATTGCGAATGCTAAAATCACCACAAACTGGGTAAACACCATTTACCTTCAGGGCGGCACCGTCAGAAAGAAAGCGGTCTCAACTACTGATTCTAAAGGGTACTATGAGTTAAAGTTTCAAATTCGAGATGATGAGAAAGGAGAAGGCTATTTCGATACGGAAATTCTCCCTCCTTCAGTAGCATACCTTTCCTGTTCCAGTAGCGGTCACAGTTTCGCTTTTTTTGAATTGAAAAAAGACACAACCATCACAGTTAATTATTTTATACCTAAAAGAGCATTTGTTGAAGTGCGCTTAACTAATCAAAGTCAAATAAAGGCTTCCGATTACTTTGCAAGCTCATTTGATTCAAAGATGGGGATAGACGGAAAACAATCCTGTGGACCAGTCATAACTTGGAGCAGTGGGCTACCCTCCAATCCTGTTCTTGAAGTCGCTGCTGGACAGCCTGTCATTATCACGACACACAAAACAAAGAATGGGGTTAAAACTACAACCTATGACACTTTAAACCTTTCAGATGGTCAAAAAGCTTTTTATAATGCAGAGTTCTAAATAAAACTACCTACAACAACAGCTAAAAAGCATTAAAACGCCTTTTAGCCCAGACGTTAGCGGTCAGGCTAAGGACGACCATGTAGAACCTAACAATTTCCTTTTTCAATATCAACAATACATTCTGAAAGTAATTTTCTGACTTTATTTAACTGACGAATTTTGTTATCAATTTCGGTAATTTTACTATATACGACAGTAATTTTCTTTTCTTTGGACAGTCGTTTGTTAAACCAACTGTCAATCAGATTTTTAATTTCAGACAGCGTAAAGCCTGCCTCTTTTGCACCTTTTATCATTTCAATTTTTTCCACAATACTCTCATCGTAGTCTTTGTAGTTGTTTGTTTTTATTTTTCCATCGGTCATGCCTTTGAACAGACCATAATTTTCATAATACCTCAATGTCGGTATTGGGACACCTGTCCGCTTTGACAATTCGTTTATTAACATAAGCTCCTATTATTGTGGATAAATATTTATAAAGTATAAACCATACTTCATACTTTGTAGTTACAAATGTACACCATATTTTTGTAGCTGAACTAAAAAATAACAAGTTATGAGCACAAAAAATGTAGTTGAAAATTATTTCAATGCTATGAAAGAAGGCAGGCTTGTAGATATGCAAAAATATGTATCGCCCAACCAGAAATATTGGATTAGCGGTGATGACTCTTGGGCTTTCGGAGGATATAATTCGCCTGAATCTATGGGTAAATTGTGGGCGATTGTAGCGGAACGGTTTCCGAACGGGTTAAATCTTACTATCGATTCTATTCTTACAGACGGTGAATATGCTGCGGTGCAAGTTCATAATAATGCAACCCGAATAGATGGGAAGATTTACGATAATGATATTCTTGTACATTTAAGAGTGCAGAATGGTATGATTACGGAACAACGAGAATATCTGGATACAATTATGATTAACGAACTATTTTGTGGTGAACTGGGAAATAACTAATAAGTTCAGGTTATAAAATAACTTGGGAGTAATGTGGGTAAATTGTAATTATCTGAATGACAAAAAATAAAAAGGAAATTTTAAAAGCATTCAAGAGAATAGTGATAACAACATTCATCATCATTGGAGCATTGCTTTTAGCAATTTCCCTGTATATGCGACAAGATAAATTTGGAAAAGGCCCAAGCGGGACAAGGTTTGAAAGAATAAAGCGATCACCGAATTTTAAAAACGGGAAATTCCAAAACTTAAGCAACACGCCTACGCTTGCCGAAGGGCACAGTTGGTTTAAAGTGCTTTACGAAGCCTATATTAAAAACAAGCCAAGACATTATCCGACTGACATTATTCCGTCCGTGAAAACAGATTTATTAAATCTTCCTGTTGATTCAAATGTATTAGTTTGGTTTGGACATTCATCCTATTTCCTACAAATAGACGGAAAACGAATTTTGGTAGACCCAGCTTTTAGCGGAAATGCTTCACCAATTCCACGAACGGAAAAATCATTCAAAGGAACAGATATATATTCAGTTACCGACTTGCCTGACATTGATTACTTGTTTATTTCTCACGACCATTACGACCACGTTGATTACGAAACACTAATTGCTTTAAAAAACAAAACTAAAAAAGTGATTTGTGGCTTAGGCGTTGGTTCACATTTTGAATATTGGGGATATGACAGCAGTAAAATCATTGAAAGAGATTGGAACGAAAAAGTAGAATTAGATAGTGGTTTTACCATTTTTGTTGAACCCGCCCGACACTTTTCGGGTAGAGGATTATCAACAAAGAAAACTTTATGGGCTTCTTATGTATTACAAACCCCAAGTATAAAAATTTATATTGGTGGTGATAGTGGTTACGACACACATTACGCAACCATTGGACGCAAACATGGTTATATTGATTTAGCTATTTTGGACAACGGACAATACAATGAAGCTTGGCGATACATACATAATTTACCTGGAGACGTATTAAAAGCAGCACAAGACCTAAAAGCCAAACGGATTTTTCCTGTTCATTCTTCAAAATTTGCACTTGGAACTCACGATTGGGACGAACCATTGGTTCAAATAACCAAACTGAACAAATTATCTTATAACTTTCCATTGGTAACACCAATGATTGGAGAAATTGTAAATCTAAAAGACCCCAACCAACAATTTAAACATTGGTGGGTAGGCCTAAATTAAACGAACCAACAACTCAAAAACAAAAGCCAGAACCGCTAACAAAGTGTAAACATCATGCTTCGCCCAACGGCCTAGCACGCTGTTTACACGAGGCCATTAAGGCGTAATAGGAAAAATTTGGGCTGGTACGGAGGAACTAAAATATTAAATAACAGGAATATTAGAGCCGAAATCAGGTAACATCCGGTAAATTTTAGCATTTGGTGAATTCTTTCTCAGCCTAATTCCAGACCTTTGCTGAAAAAAAAGTATGAGCTGGATTATTCTGATTATTGCCGGACTATTTGAAGTAGCTTTTGCTTCTTGTTTAGGGAAAGCCAAGGAAACAACCGGAAGTGAAATGTATTGGTGGTATGGCGGCTTTCTGGTTTCATTAACCATCAGTATGGTGTTACTCATGAAAGCGGTACAGGCTTTACCCATCGGAACAGCTTACGCCGTGTGGACAGGGATAGGCGCTGTTGGCACCGCCATCATTGGCATTCTGGTATTTAAAGACCCCGCTAACTTCTGGCGAATATTCTTCCTGGTTACGCTTATCGGGTCCATAATTGGTCTGAAAGCGGTATCTCACTAATATTAATCAGACACAAAACTAACCACCGCGTTTTTGTTGCGCATGTAGCAACTAACCAAATTTGCCATACAAAATACACAACTTGGGCTGCCTGATAGCAGTTATATAAAAATTTTTATAAAGCGGCAGCGTTTAACAAAATAAAAGCTTCTTGTTTAGTAACTTGTAGCTTTTCGGGTGGGCTTCTATGTTTAAATATTTCCTCTTCTTTCTTTTTTTTCTGATTACACTGGCCGGGCAGGCTACGGTATTAAAGGGCCGGGTTACCGACGAAAACGGCGAGGCCCTGCCTTACGCTACATTGTATATCAAAAATACCACCATTGGCACGGCTACCAACGAGCAGGGCTATTACCAGATTAACCTGGAGCCGGGCACATACCAGATTGTGTTTCAGTATGTGGGTTACCGGGCTAAAACCGAAACCGTAGAAATGACCGGGGCAGAGGTGGTGCGGAATGTAACGCTGCAACTGGATATTTACAGCCTGAAAGAAGTAGAAATAAAGGCCAACGAAAAAGACCCGGCTTACGCCATTATAAAAGCCGCTATTAGCCGGCGCAAGTACCACCTGCACGAAGTACTGGCTTATAATTGTCGCGTGTATACCAAAGGCATGGGCCGCCTGACGAGTGTCCCCAACAAAGTGCTGGGTGTACGGGTAAACGACCTGAAACCGGGCATTGTGTATTTATCGGAGTCGGTGAGCCAGTTGAGTTTCCGGCAGCCGAACAAGATGCACGAGCGCATGATCTCGTCTAAAGTAAGCGGCGATTCTAAGGGGTTTAGCTTTAACCGGGCCTCGCGGGTGAACTTAAATTTTTACGAGAATTTGTTGCGGGTACAGGGCTTAAGCGAACGGGTCTTTGTATCGCCGGTAGCGAATAATGCTTTGCTGTTTTACCGGTATAAATTAATTGGCGCTACGCAGGAAAACGGCCGGTTCATAAATAAAATAAAAGTAACGCCCATCCGCCGTAACGACCCGGCCTTTGAAGGCTATATTTATATTATTGATGATGAATGGCGGCTGCACAGCCTCGACTTAAAACTTACCAAAGCCCACCAAATAGAATACGCCGATACGCTCCGCATCCGGCAAAGCTTTGGTCCGGTTACCACTAACGTCTGGATGCTGCTGTCGCAGAAAATGACCGTAAACTTTGATTCTTTTGGGTTTAAAGGCAACGGTTCTTTTACCACGGTTTACGCAAACTACAAAGTAGAGCCCGCCTACCGCACCAATCCCGAACCAACGGCGCCGTCGCCAATCGCTTCTGCGGAGCCGACACCCCAGGAGGCGCCCGCCAACGCTAATCTGGCCGCCCGCAAAAAAGAACTAAAACGAAGGCAAAAAGCCCGGGCCGATGCCTTGTTCAACAAAAAGGAATTTAAAAGCGAAGTAATGGTGGTGGAAAAAGACGCGAACAAACGCGATTCAGCCTATTGGGAAGAAATCCGTCCCATTCCGCTGACCGAAGAAGAGCAAAAAGATTACGTGGTAAAAGACAGCATAAAAGTGGTGCAGGAATCTAAGCCGTATAAAGATTCTCTGGATAAAAAGAGCAATAAATTTGAGGTGGCCAACTTGTTTTTAGCGGGTTACCGCTACCGCAATACTTTTAAAAGTTATAGTTACGCTTTAGACCCGCTCATCGCATTTCCGGATGGTTCGTCGCTGCTGCAGTACAATACCGTAGAAGGCACCGTATTAAATGCCCGCGTGCAGTACCAGAAGTGGAACGAAGAAACAAATAAAAATTACGAGATTACGCCTACGCTCCGGTACGGCTTTGCCAACCAGCGCTGGCAAGCCCAGGTGCGGTATAGCTACGATTACAACCCTTTAAAATTCAGCCAGGTTTCGGGTGGGTTTGGCCGGTTTGTAGCCCAGTTTAATAACAACGAGCCGATTGCGCCCCTCTGGAACAGCCTGTATACGCTGGCCCGCGAGCAGAATTACCTGAAACTTTACCAGCGTAATTTTATTACGGCCAACCACCGCACCGAAGTAGCCAATGGTTTATTTATTACTTCGGGAATAGAATACACCGACCGTAGCCCACTACAGAACGCCGCGGACTATACCCTGAAAGATTACCCCAACCGGCAGTTTACCAGCAACGTGCCGGTAAATGCCGAGCTGACTAATACGGCATTTACCCGCCACCAGGCGCTGCAGGCCAGCCTTACCATTCAGTACCGGCCCGGCCAGCGGTATATTACCCGCCCCAACGAAAAATGGCTGCTGCGTTCGCGTTATCCCACGTTCCGGCTCAACTACACCAAAGGCTTAAATAACATATTGGGCAGCGATGTTAACTTTGATCGGGTACAACTGGGCCTAAGCGATCGCCTGAATTTTGGCCTCGTGGGCAACAGTAATTACAGTGTGCAGGCTGGTACCTTCCTGAATAAAGACCAACTGTATTTTATGGATTACAAGCACTTTGGCGGCAACCGCACCATTTACGCCGGCAATTTTGGCGGCTTCCAATTACTCGATTATTATCGTTACAGCACCGCTCACGCTTACCTCGAAGCGCACTTCAGCCACGAGTTTAACGGCTTTATCTTTAATAAAATTCCTTTATTCCGGCGGTTAAAGTGGCAGGAAGTGGTTAACCTAAATTATTTACGCACCCAAAAATCGCAGAATTACCTGGAGGTGGGCGTGGGCGTAGAGCACATCTTTAAAATATTGAGGGTCGATTTTGTAACGAGTTTCCAGTCAAAAGAAAAAGTAGGTTCGGGCATCCGGATTGGCTTTGGTTTTTAATCCGTTTCGGGCTTTGACTAAATGAATAAGGATAAACCGCTATTGTCAAAAAATTGCCTTTTCCGGTAAGTATAATCAGGAGCCGTTAAAAAGGGAAATATTATTAAACCCAACATTTTTACCTAACGCTCGTTATATGATTTTGCCAAACGTCGAGATATAACTATGAAAAAAGTATTGCAGATAAACCTGGTTCTGGCCTTGGTGGGAATGTTAGCTTTTAGCTGCAACACCAAACAGAATGTGCGTGAGGATTTTCCGGAAGGAGAAAAAGGCACTTCGGAAGCCATCGTGGGCGAAGACCCTAATTTAGCCAAGCCCCGGCCGGCTCCTATTGGTGATACGGCCGAAACAAAAGAACAAGCCGACCAGTTCGGTGAACACAATGTGCAGAACGTAGATTCCGCAGCCAGAGGCCTGAAGTAATTCAGGCTTTTTTTATGGCTTTTTTATAATAATTGTAGCCTTGGGTATTTCCGTAGTAGTGCCCGGGTAAGGCATTATTTCTTGCAGGATAAGCTGGTAGCTATTATTTCTTAATTGTATGGCAAGGGTATCGGCCGTTTGGCTGCGTTTGTTGCGCGGGTCGTTGGGCATAAAGTCCCCGATAAATAATCTTACGGTTTGCTTTTCTGTATTTTTCGTCTGGATGGTAAATGAAGCAATGGCGGCTCCCTGCCGCACACAAACGGCGTTTGCCGGGCAACGGCTATCGTCCAGATGCGAGAAGGTTATATCGCCCAGATTTCCATTCAGGGTAACGGTCTGGTTCAGGTTTATTTTAAATGCCTCGGGCAAATTACCGGATGTTGTTTGCGAGATAAATTTGGGCTGACAATGGCTCAATAAAAATACCGCCACACCTAATAATAAATTTTTTTTCATGGGTTGGTTGTACTGCTTGGCAGCAAAAATAGCAGAAATAAACCACGCGCCTTTTAAGAATAAGATACTCCAGCCAAGCCTATTTCCGGGTTAAACCATATTTGTGATGGTTGCCGCGCACTGGCCTTACCAGCTGTTGCCTTTACTTGCGTATAGCTTGGTATTAACCCGAAGGTGTTGCCGCCATTTTCAGGACCGATAAACAAATAAACAGCTATCCGATACTTTATGCCTGACTTTAACCCGAAAAGAAGAAATTCACCGGCAAAGCCAACGGTGTGGCGCCATCGGAAAATAAAATATCAACCTGCCCGGAAGAAATATTCCCGCCGAAGAAAAAGAATAAAAACCCGCTCGCTGGTTAAAGGGGCCGAGAACCGGCTAAAGAATTTCCGGCAGGCTTCTGTTCTGGCAGTGGCCATTACGGGCTTCTTTTTGTTGCTGTTTTCGCCGGGTGAAGCCGGCCTGGAGCAGAACGATTCTGTCGCGCAGGCCCCCGTACCAGATTCTTTTGGAGTTGCCGACTCCGTTGCAGCAACCCACAGCCCAACGGTATTATCGGGTAAGGAGGCTACCGACGAAGCTTTAACCGCACTCGGGAATTTGTGGAGCGGCTTTTTTTACAACCTGCCTAAAATGATGATTGCTTTGGGCTGTTTGTTATTAGCCTGGATAGTGGGTTGGTTAATTAAAAAGCTGCTGCAAAAATTAATTGGCCGCTGGAGCAGTTCCGGTGCCATTATTTCTTTGGTTTCGATAGCGGTTTGGCTATTGGCGATAGGGGTAGCACTTAGTGTAGTAGCCGGCGACATCCGGGCGCTGGTAGGTTCTCTTGGGTTAATTGGTTTGGCATTGTCGTGGTCTTTGCAAACGCCTATCGAAAGTTTTACCGGCTGGCTGCTGAACTCTTTTCAGGGATATTACCGCGTAGGCGACCGCATTTTGGTTGGCGACGTTTTTGGCGATGTTTACCAGATCGATTTCCTGACCACCACTGTTTGGGAAATAGGCTCGCCTTACCAGCCGGGCTACGTAAACGCCGAGCAGCCCACCGGCCGCATGGTTACTTTCCCGAACAACGAAATCCTGACCGGCACGGTTATTAACCTGACGGGCGATTTCCCTTATGTGTGGGATGAGTTACCTGTTAGCGTGGCCAACGAATCGGATTTGGTATTATCGCTGCAAGTAGTAGAAAAAGTTGCGCGGGAATTATTGGGTACTTACATGGAGAAACCCGCCCGGCAGTATGGCCAATTAATGCAGCAGGCCGGCCTGGAAGATAATATTGCCGACAAGCCCCAGGTTTTCTTATCTACCGAAGATTCCTGGACGAACCTGAATATTCGCTACTTGGTGGGCGCCCGCGAACGCCGCAAATGGAAAAGTGAACTGACCCTGCGGCTGGCCCAGGAAATGGCCAAGCCGGAATACCTGAACAAAATCATACCGGTTTACCCGCGTCAGCAAGTGCAGTTTATTAATCCGGCCGGGATGCCTTCGGTAGCTAACCCGCTGGCTAACAATAATAGCCAGCCGGCGGCGAGTATTTAAATTTGTGTTTTGCGTAGGCGAACGGCATCCTTCTTAAATACCTTTTATCTGATAATAATTGTTAAGTTATGTGCTGCGCCCGTTTCAACTTTTTCTTCTTAAACTTCAGGTTATACAAAATAACCGATAAGAAAATTAAAGCATAAGCCAGGCCTTTATGCAGGCTGGATTGTTCCCGGAAATAAAGGAAAGCCATCACAAAATTAATAATCGGGTTGATGTACAACAGAATGCCAATGGTGCCGGATTTCAGCTCGTTGAGGGCATACAGGTTCAGAAACAGCGGAATAATGGTAAAGACCAGGCTTAATACGGCAATTACCCCAAAGAAATAATAATCGGTACCCAGGTTATGACCGGCGTTAAAATAGCTGTAAAAAGGGCCCAGCAACGAAAACGAAACTACTAGTTGTAAGGTGAGCAGCACCATTTTATCGTAAGCTTTCATAACGCGCTGGGTAATCAGGTAAAAGGCATAACTGGCCGCAATGAGCAAACTATAAAAAAGGTTGATGAAAGAACCGCTGCCCAGCATTAAGCAACTGAGTAAACTAATAAAAATAGCGGCCCATTGGTTCTTCTTCAGCTTTTCGCTTAACAAGAGATAGCCGAGCAAAGCCGTTAAAATAGGACAGAGCAGGTACGAGAAAGAACCCGTTTGAATATCGATGTGGTTAACCACATAAATAAAAACAAACCAGTTAATGGTGAGTAAGATGCCGCCCAGTACCGTTAATATTAAGAATTTGCGCTTCTCGGCGGGGGCGGCCGTTTTAAATGTATTAAAGGTCTGGCGAATGCTTCTCCGGCGGAAAAGCAGCATAATAGTCAGCAGTAGTACCACCGAAAATAAGATCCGGAAATACAGTATTTGTTCGCTGGGATAAGCGGTAAGCGCTTTTAACGGAAACGGGATAAAGCCCCAGATTACAAAAGCGCCAATGGCGGCCCCGTAATATTTATTAAGTTTCAAAATACAATTTCTAAATGAGGGTGCAAAATTAGCGTTTTAGCAGCTAATTACTTCTGTAAAGCAAAAACAAACCGGAATAATTCCTTTGGGTTAAAGTGCTGAGCCACAGTTGCTGCAGAATTTGGCGCCGGATTCATGATTTTGCTTTAAACAATGGCTGCAAAAAAGCGCATTGGTGCCGATGGCGGGCGTTCGGTTTACATTGGCTATTTCTACGGTTACAATGCCGGTTGGTATGGCAATAATGCCGTAGCCGAGCAACATGACTATGCCCGCCAGAAACTGGCCCAGGGGAGTTTGGGGAGCAATATCGCCGTAGCCCACCGTGGTTAACGTAACAATGGCCCAGTAAATACTTTTGGGGATGCTGGTAAAACCATTCTGGCCGCCTTCTACCACGTACATCACCGACCCAATAATAATTACCAGCGTGAGAACGGTGCCAATAAATACCAGTATTTTAGGCAAACTGGCCCGCAGCGCGGAGGTGAGCACTTGCCCTTCTTTAATAAAATGCGATAGTTTAAAAATACGGGCCACCCGAAGCAGGCGCAGCACCCGTACCACCAGAAAATATTGCGTGCCCAGCACAAATAAACTTAAATAAGTAGGCAGCACCGAAATTTAATCCACTACCCCAAAAAAAGAGAAAATATACCGGCGGGGCTTCGGCGATACCCAAACCCGCAGCAAATATTTAATGGTAAATAAAATGGTATAAACCCATTCCATGTTGCGGAATTGAGTAAAATATTGCTGTTTAAGCGCCGAAATGCTCTCCAGAATAACGGTAAGCACGCTTAATAAAATTATAACCAGCAGAAATACATCAAATAATCTGCCGGCAAAAGTATCGGTATGGTAAACAATAATGTAAAGCCGGGCTCTTAATCTGCTTAATAGGTTATGGTGTCGCATGTTGGTAATATTATAACCTTTTGGGAGATAACGGCGCTAATAATTGTTCTGGCGAACAGGAATTTTAACCGGGTTTAAACCTTTCCTGAACAGTTTAGTACCTTTGCACCGGAACCGATATACCGCTTACATGCTTACTTCCGAAATTGTTGCTCGTATTATGCCGGCTACGGTGCTGCAATATACGCAGCATTACCTGGTGCAGCACTTGCTCACCGACAGCCGGAAAATACTGCACCCGGCCGGGTCAATATTTTTTGCCATTAAGGGCGCTTTTCATAACGGCCATACTTACATCCCGGCTCTGTACGCCAAAGGTATCCGGCAGTTTATCCTGGAAGATATTACCTATATTCCGGAAGTTAAGTCTGTTGGGGATTTGAATACTTATTTTCCGGAAGCTAATTTCTGGCAGGTAGACAGCAGTTTGCGCGCACTGCAGCAGGTGGTCGCCTATCACCGCAGCCGGTTTACTTTGCCGGTTATTGGTATTACCGGCAGCAACGGCAAAACCATTGTAAAAGAATGGCTGGCCCAATTATTAAGCCCCGACGAGTTGGTGTGCAAAAGCCCCCGCAGCTACAATTCCCAAATTGGCGTACCCTTATCGGTGTGGCAGCTAAACGAAAACCATACGCTGGGAATATTTGAAGCCGGTATTTCCCGGCCGGCCGAGATGGAATATTTGCGCCCTATTATCCAACCTGCTTATGGTATATTCACCAATATTGGTTCGGCCCACGACGAAGGTTTTACCTCGCGCCAGGAAAAAGTAGCCGAAAAGCTTAAACTCTTTAACGAAGTTAAATTATTATTTTACTGCCGGGACCATACCGATATTCACGCAGCCGTGCTAACACAACGCTTGCCGGCTTTTACCTGGTCGCGGCACCAGCCCGCCGATTTGCAAATAATTAATCTCCGGGTTTCGGGTGGGCAAGCCAATATTACTTTCCGGTTTGCCGGCCAGGAGCAGGCTTTGCTGTTGCCTTATGCCGATGAAGCCTCTATCGAAAATATTATTCATTGTCTGGCAGTTTTATTATGGCGGCAGGTGCCGGTAGAAGAAATTCAGCAGCGCCTGAATAAATTATCTCCGGTAGCCATGCGCCTCGAAATGAAAGAAGCCATTAATAACTGCTACCTGATAGACGATACCTACAACAACGATTTAGCCGGTTTGGCCATTGCCCTGAATTTATTATTACACCAGCCCCGGCAAGGCAAAAAAACGCTGATTCTCTCGGATGTGCTGCAATCGGGTTTAAGCGAAGAGATATTATATAGCCGGGTAGCCGAAGTGGTAAAAGCAAAACAGATAGACCGGCTCATTGGCATTGGACCAACTATCAGCCGTTTTAGAGAGGCGTTCGGGCCCGGAAGCGAGTTTTACCCCGATACAGCTGAATTTTTAAAAGCTTTTAAACCCGAAAATTTCCGGAACGAAACCATCCTGGTAAAAGGCGCGCGGGTTTTTCAGTTCGAAAAAATTGTTGCGGCTTTTCAGCGGAAAGTACACGGCACCGTGCTGGAAGTAAACCTGGATGCGCTGGTACATAACCTGAATTATTACCGGGCCAAGCTGCAGCCTGAGACCAAAATAATGGTAATGGTAAAAGCTTTTGCTTACGGCAGCGGTTCCTACGAAATTGCCAATTTACTCCAGTTTCACCGCGTAGATTACCTGGCCGTGGCCTACACCGACGAAGGCGTGCACCTCCGCGAAAACGGCATCAGCCTGCCCATTATGGTCATGAACCCCTCGCCGGACAGCTTTGCCAAAATACAGCAATACCACCTCGAACCCGAAATATATTCGCTGGAAATATTAGCGGCCTGTCTCGAATCTCTGGAAAACCAGCCCCTTAATATTCATTTAAAACTCGATACCGGCATGCACCGCCTGGGTTTTACGCCCGACGATCTGGTAACCGTAATCGGTTGGTTAAAAGCGGCGCCTCAACTACACGTGATTAGTACCTTTAGCCACCTGGCCGGGGCCGACGAAGCCCTGCACAACGAGTTTTCACAAAAACAAATAGAGCAGTTCCGGGAAATGGCCGCCCAACTGGAAGCCGGCCTGGGTTACCCGGTGTTGAAGCATATTCTGAACTCGGCAGGTATTGTACGTTTCCCGGAACACCAGCTAAATATGGTGCGGTTGGGCATTGGTCTGTACGGAGTAGAATCGGCCGGGCAGGAGCAGGAAGGTTTACGGACGGTGGGTACCCTTAAAACTACCATATCGCAGGTGAAGGAAGTGCCGGCCGGCGACACCGTGGGGTACAGTAGGCGCGGAGTGGCCAGTGCCGCCAAAAAAATAGCGACCATTGCCATTGGTTACGCCGATGGCTACGACCGGCGTTTTGGCAACGGGGTAGGGCAGGTACTGGTAAATGGCCAGCCGGCTCCCATTATTGGCAATGTTTGTATGGATATGTGTATGGTAGATGTGACGGGCTTAAAAGTAAACGTAGGCGATACGGTTGAGATTTTTGGCGAGCATGTAAATATTATCCGGCTAGCCCAAAGCATTGGCACCATTCCGTACGAACTGCTCACGAACGTAAGCGCACGGGTAAAGCGAATATTTTACGCGGAGTAAAACCTATCCTGGGCGTGTATATTTTAAATAGAGATGCAGCTAGAAAAGTTAGGTTAAAAATGCTCCTGAAGAACATAAATAAGATTTGCGATCAGCTGGTTTATTCAGAAGTTATCATTTAGGCAAACCTCACAGGTCTTGAAAACCTGCTAGAGTTATTACTGATATTATGCAAAAGTCCGAAAAACTTTAAATTTTGGTCTTTTGAATCCAAACCTGTCATTCAGGCGGAAACTTGTTGGCTATCTGTTAAAAAGTTTCCGCCTGAATGACAGCAGTGGAGTTCTAAAACCTACATTATTTAAGCTTTTGCGTTTATTGGGTATTCAAGAGTGCAAAAATATTCAGGCTGATAAACCTGCCTTGTTTTATTTCGGTATCGCGTAAAAGGCCCTCGTGCTGAAAGCCCAAACCTTGGAGCAATTGCCCTGAAGCCTGGTTTTCGGTTTCTACATAAGCTTCGATGCGGTGCAGATTTAATTCCTGTAAACCGTAGGGTATTATTTTTTGTAAGGCTTCCTGCATCAAGCCTTGCCGCCAGAACTGGGGTATCAACCAGTACCCTAACTCGGCTTTGCGATGCTGGGCCTGCAGGTTATAGTAGCCGCAGGCGCCTATTAGTTCATTTTGTTCCGGCAAGGTAATGCCCCACCACAAACCCGTGTTGTTTTTATATAATTGCTGGTACCATTTCATCTGCTCACTCGTATCGGGGTAGCTATGGTATTCTACCCCGTAGTACCGGACTACTTCGGGGTGAGAGAGGCCCTGGTACACCTGCATCTGGTCGGTGGGCAATATTTGCCGGAGCACCAGTCTATTGGTTGTTAAAGCCGGAAAATCCGATGCCAGGTAAGAATTGGTTCTGAACATCCGGCCGGATTATCTTTCGTACAAATCCTGAATATCGGCTTTAGCCAAATCTACCAGGAAAGAAGCAATTTTCTTTGCGGAATCTTCCAGATAAACCCGGCCTTTATCGGCGGTGGCCTTAGCCGGATTACCAACGCCGGTGTCGTCGGTGGCTTTGCTCCATTCGCGTTGGGCCCACACCCAACCTTCTTGCAAGCCTTTTAACCGGAATTTATTTGATTTGCCGCTGCCCGCTTCTGCTAAAGGCAAAACCAAGTGGGGGGCAATGTGCATCATGGCGCTGGTTTCCATCTCGCCGGCATGGTCGCCGGGTTCATCAAAATATTTGTGCCAGTCCACGGCCCGGAACCAGTTCATGGTGCATAAAAACATATTGGGGAATTGCGCTTGTACTTCCCGCAGCATCTGCCTAAAGTCGTTGCCGCCGTGGCCGTTCAGAATAACCAGTTTGTGAATGCCCTGGCCGGATAGCGCATGGGTAATGTCTTTCAGAACCGCCAGTTGGGTGCTCGGGTTCATGTTAATATCCAGGGTAATATCTAGCTGGCCGGTATTTACCCCAAACGGAATAGTGGGCAGGGTTATTACCTGCGCCCCTTGTTCCCAGGCCAGCCGCGCCGATTCGGCAGCTACGTAATCGCATTGGGCTACATCGGTGTTATAAGGCAAGTGATAGTTGTGGGCTTCGGTGGCGCCCCAAGGCAAAATAGCCACTTCGTAATGGGTTTGTTTTACCGTTTTCCAGTTGGTTTCGGCAAGAATGTATGGTCTGGGTGTCATAAGTATAGGGTTTTAGCGGTCTGAAGTTATTTATTTTTACCTAATATCTCAATTCCGCGTAAACATCAGCAGAAACTGAACGTAAAAAATATAAGTATTAATTTAAACTGTATAAATATTGGCGTATTTATATTTTTTTCACAGCTTTTTACAAATAATTGTACTGGAACTTTTAAGAAAAAAATAGCTTCAGGTAATATTGACCTTTAATGCTTTTTGTACTTAGCCTGGAACAGAGAGGTCCTTTCTGAGGTTATGAATGTCCCCTATATAATCAAAACACCATTATAAGAAGGCTGTCGAAGCCTGCCGTGATTTCTGCAAACATATAATATATTTAATATTATAAGTCCAAAAAATATCTTTGGTAATTTATAAATCATAAGTAATAAGGATTGTAAAATATTAAATATATAACTAAAATATTGAAAAATTATTAATAAAACATTTTAAATGTTAATGGATTAATAATTGTTCGAACAGGCTTTTATTCGAAAAATAAGATGATATAATTTTGACCAGACAAAGCCACAGGGAGGTGAGACAAAGAAGAACCGCATAAGATAGGTAATTCCTAAAAGCTTTAATACAGATTTGGGTTGATTAGGCGGGCTGATTTTTTGGACTTATTTCCCTCCGGTACTTGTGTTCTTTTACTTATTTCTTTTTACCACCTAACTTATTTTTTCTGTTTATGAAACACTCATTACCGGAGAAAATGAAGTATGTTCTTTTACTTCATTTCTTATTTTTTTCAGTTGCAGCGGCATTGGCCCAGGGGGTAGCTGTTACAGGTAGAGTAACTACCGAAACCGGAGAAAGCCTGCCCGGTGTAACGGTGCTCTTAAAAGGTACCAGCAATGGCACGGCTACCGATGCCAGCGGCAATTACACGCTTTCGGTGCCCAGTGGTGCCGGAACTTTAGTATTTTCTTTTATTGGTTACACCCAGCAGGAAGTTCCGATTAATAACCGCACTACCGTTAACATTTCGTTGGTGCCGGACGCCAAGGCTTTGGAGGAAGTAGTAGTAGTAGGTTATGGTACCGTGCAAAAGCGGGAACTGACCAGCGCCGTTACCACTGTTTCGGCGGCAGAGTTTCAGCAGGGCGCTTTCAACAGCCCGCTGCAAATGATTGAAGGTAAAGTGGCCGGCGTTACGGTGTCGAACCCGGCGGCTGCCGACCCCAATGCCGGTCCGGCTATTCAGTTGCGGGGTGCTTCTTCGCTTCGGGCTGGTAATGGTCCGCTAATTGTAATCGATGGTATGCCCGGCGGTGATTTGCGGAATTTGGCGCAGCAGGATATTGAGTCTATTTCGGTACTGCGGGATGCGGCAGCGGCGGCTATTTACGGTTCGCGGGGTGCAAACGGGGTAATTCTGGTACAAACCAAGCGGGGTAAATCCGGTAAGGTAGCTGTAACTTATGATAGCTACGTAGAACACGACGCGGTAGCGGCTAAACCCGATATTTTATCGGCCGATGAATTTTTAGCGCGGCAAAGAGACCGCGACCTGGGTGCCAGAACCAACTGGTACGATGAGTTGCTCCGGAAAGATAATTTCGGTCAAAACCACTCCCTGGCCATTAGCGGCGGTTCTGAAAATACAGTTTTCCGTTTATCCACGAATTACCGGACCAAGCAAGGCCTGGATATTGCCACCGACCGGAAAGAATACGGTTTGCGCGGTAGTTTCATGCAAAGAGCCATGGATGGGATACTCGAATTCAACGGTAACTTCTCTTATCGGATAGCTAATGAAGAATATACGAATTATGGGGCTTTCCAGCAGGCGGTAAAGCTTAACCCTACCATTCCGATAATGGACGCGACTAACCCCACCATGTACAACACCTTGCTGGGCTACGATACTTACAACCCGGTGCAGAATTTACTGGCCCGCGAAAATGGCTCGGATCAGGAATATTCGATTATAGATATTACCACCCGGTTAAATATTCTGAAAAACCTGAACACCGAGTTAAAACTGGCCCGCCAGGGACATGATCAGTTAAGAAGAGAATATTATTCCGGCAGATCAGCCGAATCGGTAACGGGCGGCTATACCGGCCGGGCGCGCTTACAGGACGAAAAATGGACCGACTATACCCTGGAATGGATTGGTAACTACTTTACGACCATTGGCCGCCACGACCTGAGGGCTTTGGGCGGTTATTCTTACCAGGAATTTAATAACGCTGCTTTCTGGGCGCAGAACCGCCGCTTTCCGACCGATGCTTTTGGGTATAATAACCTGGGTGCCGGTAATTACGGTAACGGTCAGGCCATTAATATGAACGATGTAATGGACTCGTGGAGAAGTAAAGAAAAAACCATTGCCTTCCTGGGCCGGGTAAACTATAGCTTCGACGATACTTACTTCTTAACCGGATCTTTCCGGTACGAAGGCAATACCAAGTTTGGGGCCAACAACAAATGGGGTTTGTTCCCAGCTGCTTCAGCGGCCTGGCGTATTTCCAAGTTGCCGGCTATCGATGACATTGGCGTAATCGATGATTTGAAACTGCGGGTTTCTTACGGGGTAACCGGTCGGTCCGGCTTTGATAGGTATACTTCGGTATCCAGGTATACCGGTTACGGCCGCTACCAGAACGATGCCGGCCAATGGATTCAGGTGTACGGACCAGGCAATAACTACAACCCGGATTTGCGTTGGGAAAAAGCTATTGCGTATAATGCCGGTTTAGACTTTTCGCTGTTCGACAGTAAGTTAAGCGGTAGCGTAGATGCTTTCGTGCGGAAAAGCAGTGATTTGATCTCAGATTATGATGTGCCGGTGCCGCCGTATTTGCATCCGCGAATGACCGTTAACGTGGGAACCAGCAGTTCAAGAGGGGTGGAGTTATCCTTAAACTGGAGTGCTGTTAATACCGATAACTTTTCGTACAACTCCAGCCTCACCACCTCTTATACCAGGGCCGTGTTAGATGCTTGGTCAAATGAAACGTACAAAGCCGCTTTCTTCTATATGCAGGATTTGCCTTCGCCGGGTAACCCGGGGCCAGCCTACCGGCTGGAAGAAAACACTGATTTGGGTAGCTTCTACGGTTACAAATACGCCGGTGTAGATGAAAATGGTACCATTCTGGTTTGGAAAGACGGCAAAGAAGGCACGGAAAAACTGCGGGCCTCGGGCAATCAGATTCAAACCAGTGCTGACCGCGACCGGACTTATATTGGCAACGGTACCCCCCGTTACGAGTTAGGCTGGACCAATACGTTGCGCTACAAGAATATTGATATGTCGCTGTTTTTCCGGGGCCGGTTTAAATACAAAATCCTGAACCTGTACCAGATGTATTACGGGTTGCAGGCCGAAGCCAGTACCAACCTGTTAACCGATGCTTATGACCGGAATGCGCATATCAAGACCGGTAAAGTAATTACCGACTACTTCCTGGAAGACGGTGGCTTCCTGAAACTGGATAACATAACCCTGGGCTGGACCCCAAAGTTAGGCATCAACCGGGTTAGCAGTTTCCGGGTTTACGGTACCGTGCGCAATGTTTTCACGCTTACCAAATACACTGGCCTAGACCCGGCCGCCGTGGGTGTAACCGGTTTAACGCCTGGTTACGGTAGCCTGGATGTGTATCCCATCGCCAGAAACTTCGCCCTGGGTGTACAGATTTCTTTATAATACTATAGTTCAGGATATTATTTTTCTATAAAGACATGAATAAATTTAAATTAATCTGTTTATCAATGGCCTTGCTGGTGGCCGCACCGGCGTGTACCGATTTGGAGGAGGAGCCATTTGATGTTTTACTCTCGCAAAATTATTATCAGGATAAAAATTCAATTATTGCCGCGGTAACCCGCCCTTACGAGCACGGGCACTGGAACGGTTGGGACGGGGACCGCTGGCTTATTTCGGAATTAACCGCCGATCAGTTTGTCTGGCCGCAGAAAGGTCGCCACGGGCAGGATGGCGGCGATTGGGTTCGCCTGCACCGCCACGAATGGAATAATCTGGACAGCCATATCAACGGCGGTTGGGAGGGTCCATACCAGGGTATTGGCCAATGTAACTTAATTATTAATGACCTGACTAACCTGAATTATGCCACAATGGGCTTAACCGAAGCCGATAAAGCCCAGCACATTGGCGAGTTACGGGTTTTACGGGCCTGGTTCTATACTTTCCTGATCGATTATTTCCGGAGTGTACCTATTGTAACACAACCCAACGAGCGTAAAGGCCAATCCACACCCCAGGAGGTTTTTGCCTTTATGGAGCAGGAACTGAAGGAAGCGCTGCCCGGCTTACCTAAAAATGGCCGGCCCGGCCGCTGGGATCAGGGTGGTGCAGCGGCTGTACTGGTGCGCATTTATTTGAACGCCGAAAAATGGATTGGTACGCCCAAATATACCGAAGCCGGTCAGTACGCCCAGGATATAATCGATGGCAAATACGGTACCTACAGCATCGATACCGATTACCGGGGTCCTTTCCGGTCCGGTATCAAAAATTACCATTCACCGGAAAATATTTTTGAGTTTCCGCACGCCAAAAATATTTATGAGTTTGGCTGGATGTATAATGCCATGATGCACTACCAGGCCCGGTATTCCTTAGATAACGACTGGGGCGGTTGGAATGGCATTACTTTAACCCCATCGCGCGATATGGAAGGTAATATTTATCCTTACAAATTAGGCAAGCCCTTCGAAAAATATTCGAAGGATGACAAGCGGAAGCAACCTTTCCGGACTACCAGCTCAAATGGTGACTACGAAGGTTTCTTTTTAATTGGCCAGCAATATGAGTTTAACAAAACCAGAGGTTACGGTTTCGATAGTACCAAAGTGGTAAACGGTACCGAAGAGTATAATGGCAAACCCCTGCGTTATGTAGACCAGGTGGGCCGTTTCTCCGAAGGGGCAGCCGGCTTAGCCAAAGGATCGCACGTAGAAACCGGCGAAGAAAACTCTGGTGTCCGGTTGCTGAAATTCCCGTGGCTGCCTATGTCGCAGAACCTGTTCCAGTTTAACTCTGCTCCGGAAATCCGGCTGGCCGAAATGTATTATGCTTTAGCGGAAGTTAAATTCCGGGCCGGTGACAAAGCAAGTGCCGCGCGGTTGCTGGATGCCGTTCGGAAACGGAACTTTCCGGAAGATAAATGGGAAGAACATAGCTACCAAAGCAACCTGAGCCGCCTAACGGAAGATGAATTTGTAGACGAATTGGGTCGGGAATTTTTAGGTGAGCGCCACCGGCGCACAGATTTGGTACGCTGGGATAAGTTTGATGATGCCTGGTGGGATAAAGCGGTGGATACCGAAGATAGAAGTGTATTCCCAATTCCATTAAGGCAAATTAATACGAACCCCTTATTAAAACCGAACGGTTTTGAATAAGCTTCTTCATAGCGTTAGCATTCTGATTAGTAAGGGATAATTGGAAAGAGGTTGCCCCTAGGCAACCTCTTTTTATAAAACAGAACGGTAACCCTGATGTGCCATTAACTAGTGTAGCACCCGGTAGGTAAGTTTACAGCTTTTAACACTTAGATAAGAGTACCGCTTAGTGTAAAGATCTACACCAGGGCAAGCTTACCAGGAAATATATTTATATTAACCCTGAAATATTTATATTTTAGGTGAGTTTCCGGATTGCTTCGGATGAATGTAGAAGATTATGCGAATTTTACGTTTTTTGTATCCAAACATTGGATAAATAAAGATGTCGTATATTTAAAAATTATGTAATAAATATTGATGTTTATTGCTTCGTGTCTTTTTTATCAACCACCTCTTTGTAATTCATCTATCATATTTTTGTTCTGATTAGTGAATCCGAAATCGAAAGCACTGCTGGCTACCGGAGGCAAAATGGTAGTTACAACTTTATCTTCTATTTTTAATTTATATAATGTAATACACCCTAAATTTATCATGCGAATACAAAGACTAATGCAAAAAGGCAGGTCAAGAGTATTGGGCATAGCCTTGTTTTTATGCTATCCCTTCTTATCGCCCGCCCAAACCGGTTCCGGCCAGTCCGGTGCCATTCCCCTCAACGATCTTTCGGCTTTCCGGAACCCCGGAAAAACCTGGCAAATAGCCGGCGATGTAAATGCCGATCTGAACAAAAACAACGTACTAACCACCTCTAAAGGAACCGGCGTATTAATTAACCTGCCGGGTAAGAAAGATCACGGCGCCGATTTATATACTACTGCCGAGCACGGCGATGTAGAACTGGAATTAGATTACATGATTGCCAAAGGCTCTAATTCGGGTATTTATTTACAAGGAAATTACGAAATACAACTGCTGGATAGCTGGGGTGTGAAAAACCCAAAAGCCGGCGATGCCGGTGGTATTTACGAGCGCTGGGACGACAGCAAGCCCGAAGGCCAGAAAGGTTACCAAGGCTACGCCCCCCGGCAGAACGCCAGCCGTGCCCCCGGATTGTGGCAGCACCTGAAAGTATCGTTTCAGGCGCCTAAGTTTGATGCCAGCGGTAAAAAGATAGCCAATGCCCGTATGCTGCGTGTAGAACTGAACGGCGTTACCATTCACGAAGATGCAGAGTTGCTGGGTGCTACCCGCGGGGCCATGGGCCCGGAGAAAGCTACCGGCCCGTTGCGCATCCAAGGCGACCACGGGGCTGTTGCTTTCCGCAATATTTCCTTAGAGCCGGGTGTAAACGTGCCGCAGGAAGCCAACAATAACCGCAATCCCGTTGACCCGATTTTGGTAGATGCCCCGGTAAACACGATGCTGCGCAGCTTTATGGATATACCCGGCGAGAAACGCGTACGGGTAGTGCACGCAGTATCGGTAGGTAGCCCGCAGCAGGTGCATTATACCTACGACCTGGATAAAGGTGCCGTAATACAGGCTTGGCGCGGTAATTTCCTGGATGCTACGCCTATGTGGCACAGCCGGGGCGATGGTTCTTCGCGGCCAGCTGGCGCCGTGCAGCGCTTTGGTTTGCCGGTTTTTGCCTTGGCTAAATTAAATTCTCCGCAAGCGGCCTGGGTAGCAGATAGCGCCGGCACCGGTTACCGCCCGAAAGGCTATATCCTCGACGAAAACGACCAACCCACTTTCAAGTACCAGATATACGGTTCCACAGTTTTAGATGCCATTCGGGTACTGGAAAACGGCCAGGGTTTGCACCGGGAGTTAACCGTGCAGAACCCCGCCGGTGAACTGTACGCCCGCTTAGCCGAAGGGGCGACCATCGAGGAAAAATCGAACGGCATGTACCTGGTAGACGGTAAATCTTATTACCTGCGCCTCGACGATGCCAAAGGTGCCAAAGCCGTCGTGCGCGACGCCAATGGCCGCAAAGAACTGGTAGTACCGGTTCGGGGCAAAGTAGGCTATTCTATTCTTTTCTAGTTTTTTAATTTTCCTGTTAAATGAAATTATATAATATTAATATAGGTAAAAAGATTTTCCGCCGGGGCGCTTTGCCGCTGTTGCTGGCAGCCTTCTCCTGGGGCGGTGTTTCTACGGCGCAAGCCCAGGAACAAGCCAAAGAAGAAGACTACTATAAAATAATGAAGGTAGTGGCGCCCGAGGGTACCATTCTGGAAGTGGGTGGTTTAACCATGCTGCCCAACGGTGATTTAGGCATTTCTACCCGCCGAGGCGACGTATATATTGTAGAAAACCCCACCAGCCGCCGGCCTTATTTCCGGAAATTTGCCTCCGGTTTGCACGAAATATTGGGCTTGGCTTATAAAGATGGCGCCCTGTACTGTGCCCAGCGCGGCGAATTAACCAAACTGGTTGATACCAACAAAGATGGTAAAGCCGATGTGTACGAAACCGTTTACGCCTGGCCATTATCCGGCCATTACCATGAGTACAGCTTCGGCCCCAAAATTGCACCGGATGGCTCGTTTTTTGTAACCGGTAACGTAGCTTTCGGCGACGAGCAGTGGTGGCGCGGTGAAAGCCGGGTGCCTTACCGGGGCTGGACCATGAAAATCAGTCCGGATGGTAAAATGGAGCCTTGGGCAACTGGTATGCGTTCGCCGGCTGGTTTAGGCATGATAGATGGTGAATTGTTTTACACCGATAACCAGGGCGAATACGTAGGTTCCGGCGGTATCTGGCACGTGAAAAAAGGTATTTTCGCGGGGCACCCGGCCGGCTTAAAATGGACCAACTTACCTGGTTCGCCGGTAAAAATTACCACTGAGCAGTTCAACGCTAAATTAAACCCCCGCGATTTTAGAGATAATAATAACCGGGCCATTAAACCCGAGAACGTAGTAAACGAAAAGTTTGTAACCAAAGCCGACCTGAAAAAGGATTTCCCGGAATTACAGTTGCAGGCAGTGGTATTGCCCCACACCATTTTAGGGATTTCCAACTCTGAGATTGTAAAAATACCCGAGGGTGCTTTTGGTCCGTTTGCCGGCCAGTTATTAGTCGGTGACCAGGGGCAAAGTAAAATCTCGCGGGTAATCATGGAAAAAGTAAAAGGTGAGTACCAGGGCGTCGCGATTGAATTCCGCAGCGGTTTTCAATCGGGCGTAATGCGGATGGAATGGGCGCCGGACAACTCTTTGTTTGTGGGCGAAACCAACCGGGGCTGGGGTTCGGCCGGTGAAGCCAATGAGGGTTTGCAGCGTTTAGTCTGGAGCAACCAGATGCCGTTCGAAATGAAAACTGTACGGGCCATGCCCGATGGCTTCGAAGTAGAATTTACCAAACCGGTAAATCGTCAATCGGCCGAAGATTTGGCTTCTTATGCTATCGAGAGCTTTACCTATAAATACCACCCGGTATACGGCAGCCCGCCGGTGAATATCTCAAACCCGAAAATAAAAGGCGTAAAAGTATCTTCGGATGGCCTGAAAGCCCGGTTGATAGTAGATGGTTTACGGGAAAGTTACGTGCACAATATTTCGCTGGAAGGCGTGCGGGACCAGGAAAAATCTAACGCGCTGGTTCACACCAATGCCTTCTATACCCTGAACAATATTCCGGATGGTCAGAAACTGGCGATGTCGGAAGTGAGTACCAGAAACTCCGGTAAAGAAGTAGCGGTAAAACGGGTACCTACCGAGTTGATGAAAGACCGGTTTAACTACAAGTTGCAATCGGCAGTACCAGAAGCGGGCCAGAAAAACAACAACGTTACGGCGGCCAAAGGCGGCATAAAAGGCGTGGCGAAAGGTGCCACGGCAACCACTAAGAAAGGTGCTGCTACCGCCAAAGCACCAACCTATGAGTCTATTAAGCCGTTGCTCGCTAAAAACAACTGTTTGGCTTGCCACAATGCCGATAAGCGCCAGGTAGGACCAGCTTACAAAGATGTAGCTAAACGGAAATATACCAATGAGCAGATTGTGGAGTTGATTTACAACCCGAAACCGCAGAACTGGCCGGATTACGCGACCGAAATGCCGCCCATGCCGCAAGTGCCAAGAGCAGATGCGTTGAAAATTGCCGCCTGGATTAATTCTTTAGATGGTGGCACAAGTGCCTCTGCCAAGAACCCGGACAACCCGAACGAGTAATAGAAGACAATATCTTAATTAGGGCTTTTGCAACAATATTGAAAAGTCCCCCTTTGGAGGGGGTAGGGGGAGGATTTAAAGATTAAAATGACAACTTTGCGAAAGTCCTATTAATATTGGACAGCTCCTGCTATTTCTTGTTAAGCAGGGAATATGTGCTAGAAACCTCTCGAAACGGAATATTTCCGGTTTCGGGAGGTTTCTTTTTTCTGTTGAA
>NZ_BJYS01000063.1 GCF_007991635.1 Adhaeribacter aerolatus
TAAGAAAGTAATAAAACAAAAAAGCAACCAAGTACATTACCTTGGTTGCTTTTTTGTTAACCTAAATTTAATAATTTAATTATTTACCACCGGTTGTTGAGCCGGAAGTAGAACCTCCTGTAGAACCTCCACTGGTTGTACCGCTGGTAGAACCGGCAGTAGTTCTGCCGGAAGTAGTGCCTGTTGTGGTTCTACCGCCAGCAGTTGTACCACTGGTAGTACCGGTTGTGGTGCCCGCAGTCGTTCCAGAGGTCGAACGGCCGGCTGTGGTACCGGTGGTAGTTCCGCCAGATCTGGTTCCGCTAGTGGTTCTACCAGCAGTAGTACCGGCTGTAGTGCCACGGGTAGTTCCTGTTGTGGTGGTTCCAGATGTAGTACCGTTGGTAGTTCTTCCGGCAGTGGTGCCAGTTCTGGTGCCCGCAGTAGTACCGGTAGTTGTGCCTGCTGTTGTTCCGGAATTAGAGCGGCCAGCCGTGGTGCCGGTAGTCGTTCTACCAGAAGTGGTGCCCGCGGTAGTTCCGGTTGTTGTAGAGCCACCGCTGGTAGTTCCGCCGGCAGTTGTCCCCCCGGCAGTAGTGCCACCGGTTGTTTGGGCAGGCTGGTTAATCGTTTTACCTTTATCGCCGTTAGATGCAAATAGCAAGGCAGAAGGAAATAAAAAAGCAACAGCTAAAGCTGAAATCCATCTTCTTTTCATAAATTTAACTTAATTAAGTTGTAATTATAATTAGTAGCCTAGTTCTACGAGCATTTCTAAAATTAAGGACAATAATTTATGAGAGGATTAATACTGAATTTTATTCTAAAAACCATTAAGTATTAATTACTTATCAGTATCCTACACTAGGATTAGTAAAAGCCAACGATTCGATCTGCTCCCGTTGCGTACCTTTCTTTCTACAAAGCAAATCAAAACTGGTATATCTTTAATATAATTTTTTTAATATTACACAAAAGACAAAGTTGCTTTTGCAAATTAAAGGTTTAGCTCATGTATATAATATTGAAGAAGATACTGATACCCCATAAGAGCGAGTAACTGCTGGGGCAGGAGGTTGAAAGTCCAGTATAGGAGGGGCACTTACCGGTTTCTTCTTTGGGATTACAAAATATAGTAGTTGCAGCGGTAGTAATTTCACCCCATCAGTAATGGCAATAGCTTAAAATAAGAATGCCATTAAACCGGCACTTGGGGCTCTTGGCCAGCAAGTTGCCTGTTTAATGGCATTAGTTAAGGTATTAACCAGATTCAGAAAGGTGTCTCTTACCGGATTAAATTTCTCTTAAAGAGATGCTCCGGCAAAGGTACTCTTTCGCCTAATATTTATAGCTGCGCTTTTGCGGTGCTCGTAGTTTTAGTATTGCTGTTTTTGCTTAAATCTTTAATCCGGATATTCCGGAAGGCTAGTTTGGAACCGTGACCCAGGAAGGCAATATGACCAGTGTTGCGGTGAATACCCGGATGGTCTTTTTTATCCAAGGTGCCGTTTTTACGCGCTTCGGTTAAGTCGCCGTCCAGAATAGTAGTCCCGTTCAGGATTACTTTGATTTTCGGACCTTTTACAATTACTTCCTGGTAGTTCCACTCGCCTAGCGGCTTTAAATAACCACGTTTAGCAGCCAGAATACCGTAGGCCGAACCATGGTACTGGTATTTTTCCAGGCTCTTGTAAATATCGGCGTCATTATCCAGAATTTGCAGCTCAATACCGGTATAAGCAGCGTCGCCTTCTAATGGCGCCCGGATACCCAAGCCATTATTAGCACCCGGCGTTAATTTAAACTCGAACCGGAAAACAAAATCGCTGTACTGGTCTTTGGAATACAGGTTACCGCGGCTGCCGGGTTTGGGATCCACGACCATGTTGCCTTCGGCAATGGTGTAATCGGTGGTATTACCCATCCACTCGTGCATGTTTGTTCCGTCGAATAAAACTTTATAGCCTTCTTTCCTCTCAGCGGCACTTAGTTTAAAGGGCTCTGGCCGTGGAATTTCGCGGATATAAATATTGCGGTAACCTACCGGCGAACCGTGGGCCTGCAGTTCTATCTGCTCTTCGGGGAATATTGGCATATTTCGGTCCCAGAAGTTTTCCAGGATTACGTTGTCCGTTACCAGTTCGCCGTTTAAATAAACGGTTACGCGGTCGCCCTGCATTAGTATCCGGAAATTATTCCATTCACCCAGTGGGTTATCGGCTACTTTAAGCGGTTTGCTGGGGTGTACTTTGTTGTTGTACAGGCCACCGGAACCTACCTGGGCACCTACTTTTACGCGGGAGGTATCCCACATTTGTACCTGCGGTGTACCCCGCAAATAAACACCGGCATCACCTTCGCCTTTACCGTCGTCGTAAATTTTCCAGTCTATCAGCATTTCGAAATCACCGTATTTTTTAATAGTAGTCAGGTTATCGTAGCCTTTGCCCACAAACATGATTTCGCCATTCTTTACGGCCCAGTCCTGGCGCATCTGCTCATCGGCTTTTGCCTGCGCAGCAGCCAGGGTCTTGGCATCCATTTTCGAACGCTTAATTGGGTCGGCTACCAAGCCTTTCCAGCCGGTTAAATCTTTGCCGTTAAACATAGACACAAAACCTGCATCTTTTGGCATTTCGTCCAGGAGTTTCCGAACGTTGGCTTTGGTATATTCCACCTCGGCCCCACGCAATACATTCATGGCCTTGTTCAGGTACTCGCGCACATCGTTACCAAAAACCGCTTTATTACCCAAAGCAATATTAATTACCGAATTGGCGGCGGCTTGCTGCAGGGCAGCGTCATCTAAATATTTAGCCGCGGTTAACAACGACAAATAAGTATGGCTGCGGCCTACTTCCCGCAGAATTAAATTTTTATGTTCGTTCGACTGCGCAATATCCAGGGCCTTGATTAACAGCAATAGTTTCTGCTCGCCCGGAAATTTAGCGGTGCTTACCTGGCGCACATAGCCGCGCAAAGCCTGGTCGAAGTAAGGTGAACCGGCATTGGCCTGGGCAATATTTAACAATTCGCTGGCCGCTGAAAAATCATTCCATTTGCCCAGAGCGGCAAAGGCAGCTTTTTTGGTTTCCTCGTCACCACTTTTAAAATCGGCAGCTACGGTTTGTAAAGCTTTTTTACCACCAATTCTGCCCAGTACATTATAGTAAAGGTTTTTCTTACCGGCCGGGGCCTGGGCCATTTGAGCCAAAACCATATCGGTTTGCTGTCCTTTATCCTTCACATCGGTCAGGGCATTATAAATACCTTCCTGCATGGCAGCTACTTCTTCGGGGGTATTAGCACTTGCCAACAGCTGGTACAATGCTGGTAAATGCTCCTGGGTAGCCATATTCTTTACTGCATTCAGGGCCGCCAGTTCTATTACTGCATCTTTGCTCTTGGTTTGCTCCAGCACTACATTAATCTGCGGGGTAGCTTTGCGGGAACCGAGTACTTGGAGCAGGGCCACTTTGGCCGGTGTCTTCATTTTAGGTAAAGCATCGGCAACCTGCGTCACCACGTTATCACCTTTCATGGTCAGGATAGCAGTTTGGGCGGCTGTTACTACGGTGGAATCGGCTTTCCGCATTGTTTTTAAAATGGCTGGCAGTGCCTCTTGCTGACCAATTTTACCAGCAGCGGTAATAGCCGCAATTTTCACCTGCGGGTTTTTACTTTTTAAAGCTTTGGTTACTGCCCCCAACGCGGCAGCATCCTGCCGGTTGCCCAGCATATTAATAATATCGGCTTGTGCCGCGGGTTCAGCTTTTTTGAGGGTAGTTAACCATTGCTGGGTTTGGCCACTGCCTTTTATTGCCGCAGCGTGTTTTAAAGCATTTACCCGGTAAGCCTGGTTTTTATCGGTGGCAGCGGCTAACAATAAAGGCATGCTGTTTTCGCCCTGCACGGTCGCTAAATAATTCAGCGCCGCAATACGGGTATGCATTTGGTTAACCTGGGTAGCTTTGCTTAATAAAGTTTGTGCGGCTTTTCCTACCTGGTCTTTATTACCGGCGGCCATCATACTTTCCATCCAGCGCAGATAAGCGGCAGTAGCATTGGCATTATGGTAAACTAAACCGGCTTTTTCGGCTTCACTGGCCAGTACCGCTTCCGAAGCCGGCTCACCAATATTAGCCAAGGCAAAAAGCGCTACTTTTTTCAGGTTAGGGTTATTATTGGTAGCCAGTTGGTTTATTTCGGCTACGGCACCTTTGGCACGGGCATCGCCCAGCGCCTCTACAAACGATAACTGGCAATTGCCCTGGGCGCTTTTTAAAGCCGTAAGCAAAGCAGTTTGAGCAGCCGGTGTGTTTATTTTTACCAAAGCCCGGGCCGCTGGACCGCAAAACTGCTCGGTGGTTAGTATTTTAGCCAAGGCAGGTACGGCCTCGTCTTTACCCACCATTTGCAGTTGGGTAATAATAAAAGTTTTGTTTACCGGATCGGTCACCTCATCCAGCGCCTTTATATAGGCATTAGCCGCCATGGTGCGTAAAGCTTCCTGGTTACCCTGCGAAACATAATAAGAATAACCACCCAGCGCATATTCGATTTTGGTATTATCGCCTTTTTCGGGCGTAACCAGCATTTTGGCCATACCCAGAATACCGGGTTCACCCATGGCGCTGATTTCATTTATGTTACTCTTTAGCTGGGCAGCATCGTTGGCCGGAAACAAGGCCAATACATCGGCAATACGGGTGGTAAGGGTACGATTATCTGTTTTTGTCTGGGCCAGTACGGGTCCTGTGAGCAGCAACAGGCATAACAAATTGGCAAATATTTTTCTCATGTAAGGCAATTTATCGGATATAAATTTTAATATTTCTACAGCACCTGACTTTTAAATAAGGAATGGCGCGCGCATCGGCTGGTTAATTAAACGGTTTGCGCCTTCATCGTTAATAAATTCCTGCTTTACCGGATCGTACTTAAGCGAGCGGCCCAATTTTAAGGCAGCCAAACCAATATTTACAATGGTGCAGGAACGATGACCGTTTTCTTCGTTCAGGGCAAACTTCTTGCGGTTCTTAACGGCATCCACAAAATCGGTTACCTGCGGTTGCGGGTCCGGGAAAGCAGCTAACTTTTTCTCCAGGTCCGGAATAGTAGAGCGGAAGCCCGGATACAATTTACCATTCGGGCCTTCGATATAAGCGGCATTGGTGTCTTTGCCTTCGCCGTCCAGAATAATCTGGCAGCCATCGTCGTAGGTGTAAGTAATGCGGCGCCAGGTTCCCACGGCATCGGTGTGTTGCTGCGGGGCGTCAATTTCTACCGATACGGGGCTGGTATTGTCTTTGCCCAGAAAATATTGCACCGGATCGAGGTAGTGCTGGCCCATATCGCCCAAGCCACCGCCATCGTAATCCCAGTAACCGCGGAAAGTTTGGTGTACCCGGTGCGCGTTATACGGTTTGTAAGGTGCGGGTCCTAACCACGCCTCGTAATCTAAAGTATCGGGTACCGGCATTGGGTCGAGGTCGGTTTTGCCTACCCAGTAAAATTTCCAGTCGTAGCCGGTAGTAGCACCTACGGTTACTTTCAGAGGCCAGCCCAGTAAACCGCTTTCCACTAATTTTTTAATTGGTTTAACGGTGGTACCCATGCCATAGAAGGTATCGGAAAAACGGAACCAGGTGTTTAACCGGAATATCCGGCCGTGCTGCTGTACGGCTTCTACTACCCGTTTGCCTTCGCCAATGGTGCGGGTCATGGGCTTTTCACACCAGATGTCTTTACCGGCCCGGGCGGCATCGGCGGCCATTATGCCGTGCCAGTGCGGCGGTGTGGCAATGTGCACAATATCTACCTCGGGTAACTGAATAAGCTCGCGGTAATCCGAAAAGGTTTTAACGGTGCTGCCAATTTTATCTAAGGCCAGTTTCAGGTGCTTTTTCTCTACATCACAAATAGCCACCACCTTGGTACCGGCATACTCAATGTGGCCGCGCCCCATCGAACCAACGCCAATAATTCCCTTGGTAAGATGATCGCTTGGTGCCAGGTAACCAGGTCCGCCCAACACGTGGCGGGGCACAATAGTAATGCCGGCCAAAGCCGCCACCGAAGTTTTTAAAAAGTTACGTCTTGAATTTGCTTTAGGTGAAGTCATAAGACAGGAAATAGAACGATATGTTTCTTAAGTTTAATTTGAAATGAATTCAATTCAGCCGTAAAGGCTATTTGGTGGATTAAATTTATTTTGTCTTTTTATTTAATAAGTTGTTTACATCTCCATTAATTCAGCAGAACCAGTACCCTACTCTTCAAGCTAATAAAAATTACCGGAAAAACAGCAAATTCCGGCAATATTTCGCGTGGTAATAACGGCGGATCAGTAACCTACCAATTAAAGCCTTAAACTAAAATTATTTTTTTAAACTTCTGCTATTTTTTTACAAAAGCTTAATTAAATATATGAACTTTTAATAAAACAACAATATTAGCCAGATAAAAAAGTAATTAATTTAAGCCTATCTAGTCAAACAATGCTGCACTAACGCCAACAACAAGTAACCACCTTAAATTTATCCGGATTCTAATTTCTAAAAGGTATGTACCTAACAATTTCGGGTTTTATTCGGATGGAATTATTAAAACTCCTTAATTTTACCGCCCAGTACCAAAAGTAAAGAGATATACCCTTATGAATAAACGAATTGCTGTATTGCCCGGCGATGGTATCGGGCCCGAGGTAACCGCTGTAGCGGTACAGGTGCTAAAAAAAATAGGCGAAGTTTTCGACCACCAATTCACGTTTGAAGAAGGTTTGGTAGGCGCTATTGCCATTGACGAAACCGGCAACCCTTTTCCGGATGAAACTTTGCAACTTTGCCAATCGGCCGATGCTATATTATTTGGCGCCATTGGCCACCCCAAATACGACAACGACCCTACTGCCCCCGTACGTCCCGAGCAAGGCTTACTGGCCATGCGCAAAGCGCTGGGCTTGTACGCCAACATTCGGCCGGTAAATACTTTTAAAGCCCTGGCCGATGCCTCACCGCTGAAGCGCGAAATAGTAGAAGGTGTAGATTTTGTGGTGTTCCGGGAATTAACAGGCGGGAGCTACTTTGGAAAGAAAGGTCGTTCGGATGATCGCTTAAGCGCTTACGATACCTGCACCTATACCCACGACGAAATATACCGCATTACCAAACTGGCTTTTGAAGCCGCTGCCAAACGCCGCAAAAAAGTTACCTTAGTAGATAAAGCCAACGTAATGGAAACGTCCCGGCTGTGGCGCGAAGTAGTACAAAAGTATGCTGCCGAACACCCCGAAATTGAGCTGGAACTGATGTTTGTTGATAATGCCGCCATGGCCCTCATCCAAAATCCGCGCCGCTTCGATGTTATTTTAACCGAAAATATGTTCGGCGATATTTTAACAGACGAAGCTTCGGTTATTACAGGCTCTTTGGGCATGTTGCCATCGGCTTCGGTGGGCAACCAGGTAGCTCTGTACGAACCTATCCACGGCTCGTACCCGCAAGCTGCCGGCCAGAATATTGCCAACCCCATGGCGGCTGTTCTTTCCGCTGCTACCCTCCTCGAAACCTCTTTTAACTTAATGGCCGAAGGCAAAATCATCCGCCACGCCGTAGAAGAAGCCCTGAATTTTGGCTACGTTACGAAAGATATTAATCCGGATAAATTTATGAGCACGACGGAGGTGGGCCAAAAAATCTGTGATTTTATTTAGCAAAAATATATAACCAAACAAAAGGGGGTTCAGGCAAATACCCGAACCCCCATTATTATATATTATAAATAGAGAAGTTTACTTTATTCTATAACCAACCGTTTTTTAACCATTCCTCTATCCGTAATATTCTGCAGCAAATAGATTCCTCTTGCTATCCCTTTCAGATCAATAACTTTATCAAATTCTCCTTCAACATTTGGGAATTTCTTCTCCAAAACTATCTTTCCATCCAAGCTTATTACTTTAACTACTAAATCAGTTTTTTCCTGAACAGTTGCTTTAACCCTGACTTCTCCGGTTGTTGGATTAGGGGAAAGGATTAAATTCGAAATTACCTCTATTGCTTTATTATTGGTACAGGTTGCAACGGTAATATTCTGAACCGCAGAAGATGTACAACCATTGGCATCGGTAAAGCTATAAGTTATGAGATGAGTACCAACACCGGCTTCAGTCGCATCGAATATACCATTGTTAACTCCTGAGCCAGAATAAATACCTCCTGCTGGTTGGCCTCCAGTTAAAACTAAATTACTAACTGTGCTACAAACTTCCTTAATGCCTTCGAGGTTAACGACTGGTGAAGCAGTTACCGTTACAGCTATTTTGACTCTTTGGCTTTCGCAGCTATTTACGGTTTGCGATACATAATATTCTGTAATGCCTGTAGTAGTCGTATTTGGTATTGGAGCAGTTGCTAAAGTTGTTTCTCCAGTCGCTGTAGTATACCACTTCAGGTTATTCCCCATAGCTGATAATGCAGTAGCAGTGGCACCTTGACAAAAGGAAAAATTTGGTGTTACAACCGGAACAACAGGTATGGGATTGATGGTAGCAGTTACCGCAACCCTTTCACTTTCATCAGTACCATTTACAACAGATACATAATAGGTTTTGGTTGCCTCTAATTCAGGTGTAGTAAAGGTTGCATTTGTAGCTGATGAAATAGGAGAACCAGCGGCGGCAGTGGTATACCAGCGGTAATTACCATCTGCAGCACCAGTTGCAGTTAAGGTTACGGCACCTGGGCCGCAGTTAGCTGCTCCAGTTACAGTTGGGGTAGTTGGTATCGCGCTGTTAAATTTCATTACTGTAGTCCTAGCACCATTATTTCCATAATCGCTATAAGCAACAAAAGGAGTATCATTCGTATCCAGCGCCAGACTAGTGAAGTAGGCCTGACCTGCACTAAATCCAGGCGTACCAACGTCCACCCAGCTACTGCCGTTAAACTTTTTTACCGTAGCTTTAGCTCCATTGGCTACATCTAAATAGGCTACAAAAGGAGTCCCATTCGTACTTAGGGCTAAGCTGGCCCACACTATCTCTCCAGCTGAAAATCCGGGCAAACCAACATCTTCCCAATTGCTGCCATTAAACTTTTTTACCGTGGCTTTATAACCATTTGCATAGTCTTTATATGCTACAAAAGGATTGCCGTTTGCATCCAGCACTAAACTGATACCTTCTGCCCGCCCCGCTGAGAAACTGGGTGAACCAACATCAATCCAGCTACTTCCGTTAAACTTCTTAACCGTAGCCCTGCTACCTTTTCCATCTTCGCTATAAGCCACAAACGGAGTATTATTAACATCAACCGCTATGGTAGTATAATCAGCCATCATGGATGAAAAACCAGGTATGCCAACGTCTACCCAATTGCTGCCGTCAAACTTTTTTACTGTAGCTTTGTAATTATTTGCATAATCCCTATATACTATAAAAGGCGTGCCGTTGGTATCCAACGCTAACCTGGTATGACCAGCAATTCCCGCTGAAATCCCTGGTGTACCAACGTCTACCCAATTACTGCCGTCAAATTTCTTAACATTCGCTTGTTGACTATTTGTCTCGTTCGAAAAACTTACGGCATCCACATAAACCACATAGGGGGTTCCTTTTGCATCCAGCGCTATACTGGTAGAAGAAGCTCGTACGGCTGAAAACCCAGCGGAACCAACATATTCCCAATTATTATTGCTATACTTCTGAACGGTAGCTTTATCCCCGTTCTCTTTGTCTGTATAAACCACATATGGGATACCTTTTGCATCCAGTACCAAGCTAATATAATCAGCCTGTCCAACAGAAAAACCAGATTTCCCTACTACTTGCCAAACAGAAATATTATCAACGACAGGTAAATTAACAGTAAGAGAAGCACTCGCAGAAATTCTGGTATTGCCATTGCTTACCTGTACCCGGTAACGGTACCCATTCATAGCACCTGTAACCTGTTTAATATTAAGGTTAGCAGTTGTGGTACCAGCATAAACACCACCGTCGGTAATATTGGTGTAAGTTCCGTCTCCAGTGTATACCTGCCATTGATAAGTCAAACCGGTTCCTTCTGCCACTACTGTAAACCCGGTATTTTCTCCGGCATTGACAATTGCAGCAACTGGCTGAGTAATAATGCCAGGCCCAATCTGGTTTGTAATTTTACGGATCCGGAAATTGTAAATATCGGCAATGTAAATATTTTGATTCTGGTCTACGGCAATATTCGAAGGAATATTCAACCAGGCATTCGTAGCTAAACCACCATCACCTTTGTAGCCAGATATGCCATCACTTGAGATAAAACCACTGGGACCGTTACCGGCAATGGTACTGATAATACCATTGCTGGCATTAATTTTCCGAACACGGTTATTGGTTCCTTCGGTTAGGTAAATATTGTTATTTGCATCTAGTGCAATTGCACCACTTTTTAATAGCGCATTAACGGCTAAGCCGCCATCGCCGCTGTAACCTGCAGTGCCATTTCCAGCAATCGTTTGAATAATTCCATTGCTGGCATTTATTTTCCGGATGCGGTTATCGCCAGAGATATAAATATTGCCGTCGGTATCTACAGCTATTCCTCCCACATCCTTTACCAAAGCATTAACTGCTAAACCACCGTCGCCACTGTAACCACCGGTTCCATTTCCTGCTATTTTGATCGGCGGGCCATTGGCATTTACTTTCATAACCCGGTTAGTTTTAGCATAATAAACAGTACCTGCCGCGTCTAAAGTTATATCGCCTTCCGTAGCGAAACTGCTAGTAAAGGTTTCTATTTTGTTTATTATGCCATCGCTTGCATTTACTTTCCAGATACAGTTATTGCCAATATCCAGAATATACAAATTGCCGTTTGCATCAACGGCTACATCGGTAGGGCCATTCAGGGGTGTTTGCGTAGCTAAGCCCCCACCAGCCGTAGAACCAGCCGTACCGTTACCCGCTACCGTGCTAATAATACCGGTACCGGCATTTACTTTCCGAACAGAATTAGCATGAAAATCGGCAATAAAAATATTGCCATATTGGTCGGCTGCTACACCTAAAGGCAACGATATTGAGGCATTGGTAGCCAGACCACCATCGTGCATTAAATACGACGAAGGTCCATTACCTGCTAAGATGGAAGTGCCGTTGCCCGCTACCGTAGAAATAGTCTGCGCCCAAGAACCAGGCGAAATAAAAAGAATTGCCAACCCCAAAAGGAGTTTATATACCTTTAAAGTTTTAAGAATCATTTTTTCTATCTTGTATCAATCTGAATGGCAGCCCTACCATCAGACATGAACTATCTGATCGCTGCCCAAAAGGTTAGCATTTAATTATTCCTCTTATAAAAAATTAGCAGATGCTTGGTTACGCCTCACGGGTAACTGAAATGGATAAAAGAGTAGAAAAAGAGAAGTAGATTTTTTTCATATAAGGCTTATGACAAGTTGTTATTTTTCTGTTTTATAGATATAATATTTTTGATATTCAAAAATAATATTAAATATCTTAATATAAAAATATTACAAACAAATACGTATTGAAAATATTGTAGCATCAAAATTCATATTCAACTATTTAGCTTGTTTCAAAGAAAAACCTTCCTGTTAAGCATTAAGTACAATATTTAAACAAATCATTAATTTGGTTAAAATACCAACTCTCGAAAAGGCACTTCATTAAGAATACCAAACACCTAACTCCTAAGAAGTTCTTAGCATTCTGTATAATTATTCTACCGCTATTCCTTTTCTCTGGCGCCTCAGCTAATCAGTAAAAATTAAATAAATCAAAAAAGTTATTTCCCTTTAAAAGCAAAAAGCCACGCTTGCAAGCGTGGCTTTTTGGTAAAAGCAATCTTCAATAAAATTAAACCAGCCTAAAACTCAAAACCCATCGATACTTTAATAACTCGGTTATAAGTATTCAGGTTGCCACCTTTATCAACGGTATTCAGGCCATAGTCGTAGCCGCCGGTTAAATTTAATCTATTGGCAAAGCGGTAGCCAACCCCACCTACCAGGCCCACATCGGTTTTCCGGATCTGGCTATCAAAATTAATATCGGTATTCAGCATGTTTAACCCAAAGGCACCGGCCCGCACATTAATTTTATTCGAAACCAGGAAAGACATTTGCGGGCCACCGTAAATATGGAAGCCATCGGCTACATAAAACTTCGCCAGCAAAGGCACATCCACGTACTCGGCTTTATTTGTTAGCGTAGCGCGTAAATCTAAAAAGTCCAGCTTTTCCGACGAAAGCTGTCCGGTTAAACGCATACCTTTCTGGGAATAATAAGCACCTGGTTCGATGGTAAAGAAGGAGGTTACGGGCACACTCAGGAAAGCACCCGCATGAAAACCAGAACGCATTTCGGTATTGGCATATCCGTTCGATAATTGTACAATGCTCTGGAAATTATCCATGGCATCGCCTTCCCAATTAGCGGCATTGTAGCCGCCCTTAATGCCAACTTTAATATTTTGCGCCGATGCCCCGTAAAACGGGAAAGCCAGGAGCACCAAACCGAGGAGGTAAAAAATCTTTTTCATGATGGTCTTTTTTTAGGGTTAAACAGAGAATTTCTAATGTGGAACTTCTGTTTAGTACCTATTAAAAAACGTGCCAAATACCTAATTGCTGATTTAACCGTATCTCTTAAACCTTTGGGCCGAAAGTTGGTTAATCCGGTAACATCTGAATTTTACCTTTTTTAATTTTATCCTTTTAAAAAATATTCCGTAGAGAAGCCCATAAAAAATAATCAATGAAACGCGTTTTTATGAACTCCGAAATTAATGACAACCAAATTATTAGCACCACCTGCGGAAAAAAATTCGACCTGCGAAATACGGAGAAAATAATTGAAAAATCGAATAGTTTATTTAGCTACAATATTCACAAGCTTAAATCCGGGGAATATATTATTGCCGAAAAATTTTACGCGAACCCGTATAACAACCGGTATATTTTACTTACCGACGAACAGATAGAAGCGCTTAAAATCAGCTAAACCGTTGGCCCACGCCTTACTTGCAGGCCGTAGACACTATCTGGTTATTAATTAAAAAATAAATATTATACCGCTTATCTTTTAAGCCCCCATGCCTGAAGCACAATTTTTCATTTGCCCTACCTGAGAAGGTGGGCAGGCTTGCCTTAGCCAGTTGGGCATGTTATTTAACCAATCTATAAGCTGCTAACTTATATTGCTTCTTAAATAACCAGACGCACCCCGCCTAGTTCCTGAACGCCGTACAGAAAGCGGTCGCCGGGCGAACCAATGAACATGAAATTTTTAGGCACATTCCATTTACGCGAGAGTTCCTGAATCAGCTCCGGCCCGAAATGTCCTTTCATAATAATAAAATCTACGTCCAGGTCGGGATAAGCGCGGTCGAGTACATCTACTTCGTGCATCAGCTTTTTAGGCGGCGATTCATTTTCGGTTAAAATATTAACAATTTTAATGCGCCGGGTATTTTCGTTGTCTTCAATGTAGCGCATTACTTTATTAATATTCGCAATGTTATCGCCTTTGGTAAAAAACACAAATTGCTGCGAGTTGATATCGGTAATCAGTCTTTTTAAATTGTAAGAGGTAATCGGGAGCATCCAGCCCAGCTTCTTTTCGGCGCGCTGCAGTAAGTACGTTAATAAGCGCAGCAAGCTGATGCGGTAAAGCATAATATATACCACCGCAATGGTAGGAATAAAATATTTTAAGAATACCCATAAGTAGGCGGGGTTCAGCAAGGCATTGCCAATCAAAGCGGCTATTACCGCCACAACCGCTAACAGCACCGTTAAAATGGGTGCCCTGATAGGCCGGGGTAAGCGGTTCCGCCGAAACTTCAGCAACAGATTACCCACCCCAAACAAAGCCATTACCGCCAAAAACGAAATGGTATATACGCCTGCCAGTGTGGTTATTTTACCTTCGGTAATAAACAAAATAGAGACGCACAAAATAAAAAAGCCAATAATAATCAGGTAAGCCGTACCCCGCTTGTTGGTTTTTAACAGAAACTGCGGCAGGCAGCGGTCCAGAGTCATGCGGTGCACCAAGCCAGTTACGCCCACGTAAGACGTTAAAACCGCGCCGCTCAGTACCAAGGCCGCGTCTACAGAAATAAGCCAGGCCAGCCAGCTTCCCCCGGCAATTTCGCCCAGATAAGCCAGTAAAGCCTCCTGGTGCGGACCAACTTCGGTCATGGGAATAATGGCCAAGGCTAAAAAAGCAGTTAAGGGGTTAAAAATGGTTACGGCCAGCCACATATTGCGCAGGGTTTTGATAAACACGCCGGGTGCCTGTTCTTCCACAAAATTAGCTGAGCTTTCAAAACCCGAAATACCCAGCATAGCCGCCGCAAAACCAAAAAATAAAGCCTGGAAAATACTCCCCTGTAATGGCTGACTATAATTTAATACCAGGGTATCGAAACCATGATTGAAAAGAAAAATACCTCCAACCAGTACCAGTAAGGTAAGCGTTACAATATGGGTTATAAATATAACAATTGCCACAATCGCCGATTCGCCAATGCCCAGGATTGTCAGGCCCATAAAGAAAGCCAGTAACCCAATGGTAGCAGGTATAATGGGTAGGTTTTCCCAGAGATGATGCACGTAATGCATGGCTTCGGTTGCGGAGATAACAGCCGTTGCCATATACGACAAGAGGGTGAGACAGGCCGCCAACGAAGCGGTGCGTTTGCTGGTAGTATTTAAAAGCGCATTATAAGCGCCCCCGTTTAAAGGCAACGCGCCTACTACTTCGGCGTAAATTTTCCGAAACAGAAAAAGTACCAGCCCCACAATCAGCAAAGCCACCCAGGCCAGTTGCCCGGCGTACAAAATGGCCAGCGCCGAAACATACAAACACGAAGACGTAATATCATTACCGCATATAGCCGTAGCGGCCAGCTCTTTCAGCTTGGGCGCATGCGTCGGCGAGACGACATTGGTTAGATCTTTATCCATTTCACTTTCAGCAATAAAAATCCGGAACAGGCGGGTTCAAAGTCGGCTCCTGATTACTTAAAGCACATACGTTGTATTAAAGGGGTTGTTTTTAGTTAATTAAAGTAACTGCTTACTTATTTACTCCGGGGCAGTAACAACTGATCGCCTTGTTTTATTAATTCATTTCCGTGTAGCAAAACTTCCACCACCAGGTCAATGCGCTCGCGAATATAATCGGTGCAACGGGTAAAACCCAACAACCGGGTCACGGCAGGCGCCACCTCTAATTCCGGCAGCCCATAGGCTTCTCCCACTGCTTTCCGGATGACTCCACTTAATTCTTCCGGCGAAATTAATTCTATATCGCGGGAATCAGCGGGTAAGTTACTGCGGTCGCGTAAAGGGGCCACCAGCATATCGGGCAGCCACAAAAACTGATCGAACTGTTTAATTTTACCGGATTGCACAGCCCGGCTAATGGCTTTATCTACTGCCAGCCGCAGGCGCGGGCTAATACGGTTAACCTGCGCCGCAGCGGCTATACGCTCCAGCACTTCCTGCTGGTGCACCGGGCTTTCGGCTTCTACTATTTCCTGCACATAATGGGCTAATTCAACAATGGGCATTTCATGCAATTCACGGCCATTCAGGTTTATTTTTAAGGGGGCTATTTCGTAAAGGGGCAACGTATTATCCGGTGCCGGTGCTTTTACTTCCTCGCGCTGTATCTGCGGGATAGCGGCCGGTACGCTGGTTTGGATTGAGGGCAAGGCTTCGGTATTTTCCTGCAATGCTTTTTCTACGGCCCGCAATAATCGTTTTTGTTCGGCTTCGGGGTTCCGGAACCAATCGGTGCTCCAGAGGCGGTAAATACGCCAGCCTAAACCTTCGAGCACCAATTGCCGCAGCCGGTCGCGATCGCGGGCAGTCCGGGCCTGGTGGTAGCTGGCGCCATCGCACACAATCCCTAATAAATAACGGCCCGGCTGCTGCGGATGCACAATGGCCAAATCAATCGAAAAACCAGCCGACCCAACCTGCACCGCCACTTCGTAACCGGCTTTGGTTAAGGTTTCGTAAACCAGTTCTTCAAACGGCGATTCCAGGTCACCGGCACTGCCGGCGGTTAAAGGTAACTGGCCGTTTTGGGCATAACTGAGAAAAGTTTTAAAAGCCTGCACCCCGCGGGCCTGGGTGCGCGTCAGGTCAATATCATCCGGACTTAAATTGGTAAACACTTCGCAGCGCAGGCGGGCCCGGGTTATCAGTACGTTCAGGCGGCGCTCCCCGCCTACCCCGTTTAAAGGCCCAAAGCTCATCGCTAATTGTCCGTCTTCGGTGCGGCCGTAACCAATACTAATAAATATTACATCCCGCTCATCGCCTTGCACATTCTCCAGGTTTTTAATAAAGAATGGTTCGTTCGGGTGCCCCATAAAATAGCTTTCCAGTTCCGGATTTTCGCGGCGTAGGATTTCCAGGTGGTTGATGATGGCCTGCATCTGGGCCATGCTAAACGCGGCTACGCCTAAACTTAGATTGGGTGAAGTGCGAGCGTGTTCCATAATGGCGGCAGCTACCCGTTGAGCTTCCTGGGGGTTGGTGCGCGTTTTACCCCGGTCGTAAAAGGTATCGGGCAAATGGTGGTATACCAAACCCGCCTTTTTTCGTCCGGCATCCGGACTCGGGAAAATAACCAGCCGGTTCTCGTAAAATTCCTGGTTCGATACGGCAATTAAAGATTCATGACGGCTACGGTAATGCCAGCGCAACATCCGTTGCGGTGCCCCCTGGGCAGCAAACAAACCCAAAATGCTTTCTACATCGGCGGTAAAATTTTCTTCTTCTACTTCCTCTTCCTTTACCAATGCATCAAAAAAGCTGGTGGGCGGCATCTGGCGGCTATCGCCGACTACTACTACCTGGCCGGCCCGCAGTATAGCACCCAAGGCATCTACGGGTTTTACCTGGCTGGCCTCGTCAAAAATAACCAAATCGAAATGGAGGCTTTCGGGCGGCAGAAAATTGGCAATAGAAAGCGGCCCCATCATAAATACCGGTTTAATGGTTTGGATGGCTTTGCCCGCTTTGGCCATTAGCTGCCGGATGGGCAGGTGCCGCGATTTTTTTTCGAACTCCCGCCGTAATATTCCTAATTGTCCGCCGGCTTCGTGCAGGGGCAACTGGTGGTAATGCAAAGCCGCTAGCCGGGTTTGATTATAGGCCAGCATTAAATTATCGAGGTGGCTGAATTGCTGTACCACTTCTTCGTGGCCCGCCCGCTCAAAATGCAGCAAGGCCGGGCGCTCCTCATACGCTTTTTCCAGCAGGGCTTCCAGCCAGGTTTGCTCAAAAGCTACCGTTAAATAACTAGCGGCTTCGGGCCATTTATTCCCCAGGTTAATGATTTCTTGTAAGCCCGCTTGCTGCAGCCGGTCCGTTAAATTATTCCAGACTACTACCTGGTGCAGTTCATCCAAGTGCTGGCGCCACACCAGAAATAAAGCTTCCTGCTCCCGGAAAGTAGGGTTACGCAAATCGTTATCCGGCCCAAACCGCTGGGTATCGTTCAACTGCAGTAACTGGCATATTTCCAGCCGCCGCGCTGCTTGCTCTTGTAACGCCGCTTCCAGGGCTTGCCGCAAGGGTTCTAGATTTGTTAGATTTGGTTCCTGCGCCAGGTAGGATATAACCGCAGCTGGTATTTCATTTTTTTCAACGGATTGGTGCAGGGCAGTGGCCCAGCGGCTCACTTTTTCTAACTGGTCCCAGTCAGCCGCCGTGGTTTGCCACTGCTTACCAAAAGCGGTGGCCCCCAGGCTGGCGTATTGATCGGCTATTTTCTGTTGCCGCTGGGCCTCCAGCACGGCGTTTACCAACGTTAGCTGCGCGTCGTTATCAGCGGGCAGGCCAGCTTGGGTATAACCGGTTAGTTTCTTTTTGCTTTGGCGGTAAGGGCCCGATAAAAATTTCCACCATTTATCTCCGTAGGCCATTAAATCCTGGCGAATGGCTAACATATCGGGGGCTTCCCAGGCTTCGGGCAACAGCACCGATTCGTGTTGCCGGCGAATGGCAGCTACCTGCTTGCCGGCTCCTATTAGTTTCTGTAAATCACCGGCCTGCTGCAGCCAGACTTCCGAAAGCAAATGAATGCCCTGGTACCGGGGGCTCTGTTGCAAGCGGTAAGTTAGTTTACTTAAATTTTCAGCCTCGGATATTGTTTCCGGGGTGGGCAGCCGAAGCGACAAGGCCAGTTGTTCGGCGGCTTCCCGTAAGGTTTGGGTAGCAGTGGCGGCCGCTTCGAGGGCCGGTTCCAGGCGGTTCTGCTCCGAAGGTAATAAAGTGCGGCGCCCGCTGCCCCAGAATAACAAGTTTAAAGGCTGACCAATTTGCTTCAGGCGAGCCTGCGTTTCGGCTACCAGCACCTCCCGGCTTTTAAATTCATCCAGGGTCCAGTTCAGGAACGCCGGCAAAACTAACTGCGGAAGCGCAATGCCGGTATATTTTTTCCGAAGCTGCATGAGCCTGCCGAAAATAGTATATACCGTGAGTTCACTTACGCCTACCGGCGTATTTACCGCTTCGGCATAATCGTTCAGGCGGCTCCGCACCTGCTCCAGCAGTTTCAGGTCGCTGTCCAGGGTTTGGGTTTTAGGTTTGCCCAGTTCCAGGGTGCGGTTTAACTCCTGCAATAAATCTTTTTTATTTGTTTTGTGGCTGTGCAATTCCAGGCAGGCTACCCCCAGTCCCACTTTATCTAAACGCCGTTTTACCACTTCCAGCGCCGCCATTTTTTCGGCCACAAATAATACGGTTTTCCCCTGGCCTAAGGCTTCGGCAATTAAGTTGGTAATAGTCTGGGATTTACCGGTACCAGGCGGGCCTTGTATCACCAGGTTGCGGCCCTGGTTTACGTCCAGAATGGCCAGCGTTTGGGAACTATCGGCATCTACAACCTGGCGGGTAGTGGCCGGCGCTAAATATTCATCCAAGTGGGCATCATCCGGAATATGCGAGGCGGGTTCGGTAAAACCCTGATCCAGGAGCAAAGCGTTCAGAATGCGGTGGTGCTGCGGTTTACCGGTGTCAGGCCAGTTAATTTCGTCCAGATCGTTGTACATCATAAACTTACCAAACGAGAAAAAGCCCAGCGAAATAGCCTTGGAATTAATAACCCAGCCTTTACGGCCGACAACTCTTCGCCAGACCTCGTCAAAATATTGTCCCACATTAATTTCTTCGGTGTCGGGCAACTCCGGCAAAATAATATCAAAATCGGCCTTCAGACGGGCAATAAGCGACAGGTTAGAACCAATTTCGCCGCCGGTATAGCGTACCTGAAACCGCTCGCGGGCGGTGGTGCGCTCCAGTTCTACGGGCACCAAAATCAGGGGAGCCGACCGGCCATCGGTACCGTTTTCGGTTTCGTACCAGGTTAAGGAGCCCAGCGCCAGATATAAAATACTCACGCCCTGCTCTTCCATAAACATTCGGGCCGAGTGGTAAGTATCGAGCAGCCGCCCATCTAGTTTGGCCGGCGTTTCTTTCGTCTGCAGTTTATTATCACTTTGTTCCGGGGTGGGTTCTTCTTCGGCCAGGATATCCAGTGCTGGTTCGCCGAGCGTAACCGCGGTTTTGGCATTAATAGGTAGAAAAGACATGGCTTTGCCTTCTTTTACCAATATCCGGAAAACAGTAGCGGGTATTTCGTTTACTACTTCTAAGCCCCGCGATTTTAAAGGCCGGTAATTCAGCAAAGGATTGCGCAAACTCAGGTCCAGGAGCTCGCGACGGGCAGCTTCCAGTTTAGCAGAAATCGGGTGTTCAGAAACAGGCATGTAGCAGGGTTAATTTCAACAGATTCAATCCAACAATAACGGCAACCACTTTAAAACATTATTTCGGGCTAGCCAAAGAAATATTAACCTTAAATCAGGGGCTAATATACTAACAAAATAAAAGATAGGTTGGCTTTTAGCTTTTTCACCAATATTTCCAGACCGGTTGCTACTCGGATAAAATAGTATGCTATGAGGTGTTTCGAAATATTACTAACTTTTAATTAATACCTGACCTTACACAAGACAATGGTTTGGTTGAAAAAATTATTTATAAAGAGATCAACTATT
>NZ_BJYS01000064.1 GCF_007991635.1 Adhaeribacter aerolatus
GGTCCGGCAGGGGCTTTTTGGTGCCTAGATTTTATGGGTTTACAAAGCGCCATTACTTATACCAACTCACATAACCTAGCTGCCATTGCTTAAAACCTCATAAGTCTTTAAGTCCTGAGAGGTTTGTGCAACCGGTATAACCATTGTTCTGTTAGGGAAGAACGTTCAAGAGATTTGGTGTTAATTATTCAGCCTTGGGTATACACAAATAAATTTAGCTGCGTAAAAGAGGAAGACAAAACGCTAAAAGCAGCAATTATGGAAGATAAAAGCAGAAATATGGATACTGACACTATAAAAGGCAGCGCTAACCACCAGGGACATGCCGGTAACTTAGGCGATGATGTACCCAATGAAACTGACAATGTTTTACGAATGGGAGCAGCCGCTTTAACCGGTATGGGCGCCCAAAGCCAGGTAGCTGATATGAGCAGCGGCGGCGACAGTTTCCAGGCCATTGGCGGCAGCGAAGGCTATACCGGCGATGATACCAGCGGTGGCGGTGCCGACCCCTACGGCGACGAAAATCCCGATGCGGGCAGTGGTACTGGTTCTGATGTAGGAACTGGTGCTGATAGGGCCGGTGGCGGTACCGGCAACGATTTAGCCGGCGAAGAAGGCTACGACCGCGAAGCCGATGGGGCTGGCATGGGCGCGGGTGGCTTAAGAAGAGGCGACAGCAACCGGCCAGATACCAGCGCCTCGCCGGGTGGCCTAGGCTCCGACGATTAGCAAAGCCTGACACTTACGGTTTTATAGCGTACTGTTAAAGTCTGTTTTAGAAGAAGTTTCCGGCTTCTCGGAGAGTAGCTTCGCTAATAATTTATAAGGGTTTTGAAAGTAAGTGTTTTATAAATTAAAATATTAAGAACCTGATTATCAGAAATAAGTAGATGATAAGGTGTGAGCGGGGAGTTAATTCCCGTGCAAAATATCTTAAAAACTATAAAACGTGAACTTATGGAAAAGAACAGCAGGAAGAACGAAGAGAATATAGAAAAGGGCACCGGTTCAGAAAATAAGGAGCATAACACGGCGCAACCAATAAAAAGCGGCAGCCGCACGCCCGGTGTTAAATCAGAGAATGCTGCCGGTCAAACGCTAGGAGATCGGGAGAGTGAAGTTGCCCGTGACCCAGAAGGCCGGCCCGGTAGTTTTGGGATAGATGATTTTTAATTTTAGTATATTCTTTTAAACAGAAGCGGCTGCCTATATTAAGCAGCCGCTTCTGTTTAAAAGAATATAAAACGTTAAGGTTGCTGGCCAAATAGTACCAGTACTACCGGCTCAAAATATTAGAAATTAAGTTTTTTCAGGTAATCAATATTATGCTTCACGCTGGCCATGGGCGCGCCGGCGTATTCTTCCTGTTCTACAAAAAAGTACTTCATGCCCGATTTCTGCGCATTCTGGAACATACGGGCAATATTAATGCGCCCTTTGCCAAACTCGGTGCTTTCTTCTTTGGTTTTGTGCATGTCTTTCAGGTGCCACAACGGAAAACGGCCGGGATATTTCTCAAAATATTTTACCGGGTCGTGCCCTGTTACAATTACCCAGCCTAAGTCCAGTTCCATTTTCACCAGGTTCGGATCGGTTTGGTCCAGCAGAATTTCGTACAATATTTTGCCGTCGGCTTTCGCAAATTCGTACTCGTGGTTGTGGTAGCCAAATACCAGGTTGGCTTTTTTGCAGGCCTCAGCGGCTTTGCTAAAGGTGTCGGCTACGCGTTGGTAGTTGCTTACGGTTTGGCCCTGGCTGGGCAACGATGAGCAGATTAGATATTGCTGCCCCGATTCGGCGGCTTTGTCTACGGTTTTTTGCCAGTCTTTATCAATGTGCACGTGGCCGCTGCGCAGGTTCATGCCTAAGTCGCGGGTTACCTTTTTAATTTCGGTAGCGCTTAAACCGTAATAGTGGCCTTTATCGCTCCGTGCCGATTCCAGTTCTTTATAGCCTAGTTTGGCCAGTTGCTTTAAGGTGCCCACGGCATCGGCCAGCATTTCTTTCCGGACGGTATACAACTGGATGCCTACATTATTAGGCACTTTTGCGGCTTCGCTGTGGTAAGGCTTCAGCAAAGCGCCCAAAGCCAAAGCGCCGGAGGCTTTCAAAAAATCTCTTCTGGTTTTCATGGGTGGTGGTATGTTTCCTTAATATTTAGTGGCTAGTAAATAACTGCTATACTGGTGCGTTTTAAGAAGCAATATAATCTGATTAGAAAAATATGCAAGGCTATAATCCGAAAGGGTGATTCATGTTTATTCAGATTTTTCTGTTCTTATAACGACCTTTTTACAGATAGTGGTATCAGTACGCTGCCGGCCTGGCCCTCCTGGCTCAAGCCCTGTATTACTACCAGGTAATCGCCATCCTGGTCGGAAGTATAAAACCCAACGGGCTGCTTGCCATTTGCACCAATTTTCAGCTGGGGTGCCCAATACAATAAATTTCTTAAATCGGGCAGGCGACTCTGCTGCTGCTGGGATGTATCGTAAACAGGTGCGTAAAATTCGCGGGGTATTTGTAAGCCTTCGTATTCCTGCAACAAAGCGCGCGCATCTAACGGGAACCCGGCTAAATCGCCATCGTAGGTGGTGTAGCTTACCAGACCCTCGTACAGTTGCGGGCCATGAAAATACCGGCTGGTAATTACCTCCAGTTTATGGATTTTAAGCGGGTCGAAAGCCATTATTTTATTTATATCAAACACCGGTACCCCATCGAGTAACACCATCGGGTTTTGCTGGAAAAAGGTTTTGTTAATGCGGTCGAGGGTTAAAAAGTGAAAGCCACCTTTCCGGATTCGGACCATAACGCCCGGTACGTATTCCCGCATTACTTCTTCCATAACCTTAAACCGGGTAAAATTATCGAGCAAATATTTCTCATCGGGAGTGCCGTAAAAGGCCAAACTATCTACGGTTGGCAGCTTTACCAGGCGCTGAAATTTGTCGTAATAAGCTTCCTGAACCTCCATTTGCAGGTGGCGCAGCGCTATTTCGGGCCGCTGTTGTTCGGTTAACCGAAGCGTTGGTAGCAGACGGGCCGCATACTTAGGTGAAAACGGGCTGAAAATTTCGAAGTGGTACAAACTATCTTTCGAGAAATTACTTTGTACCACAATTTCTTTCGGTCCATAAAAATCTTTAGCTTCAAACTGAATAAAACCGCCGGCGTTGCTGGTGGCATTATATAGCCGGATGTGCTTGCCCGGCGCAGCCAAATAAGTAGTAATATTGGGCGCTGGCGCGCCCGTAGCTCGTTCGGTAACTTTGCCCCTGATAAGTGGGCCATTTACTTCCGGAATAAATTCGGGTACGGGTTGACTTTTAGCGAATATTTCGGGCCACCGGAAACGGCGCCAGCCTTGGGTAAGCAGCAGGTTATCGAGGGCTTCATGAGCCAATATATTGCCTTCCTGGAAGTAAAAAGCCGGATTTTCGATATTGCCAATTAAGTCTGAGGTTAGCCACAGATAGCTGCGGATATCAGTACCTGGTGGTGTTTGTAAGGAATCGAGGCGGTAAACGGCCATTGATAAATTGGCCGGGGTTGCGGTGCCCGAAGTGGAAGAAGCCGTTAAGTCCAGGTTTACTTTCTGGCGGGTTGCGTATTGGTTTTTATCCGGCTTGGCCTGAATAGTTAGTTTTTGGGTGGGCTGTTTAAAATACAAACGTTCGCAAACCGGTTGTTTGCGGCTGTTAAAAATAGTTAAGTGCGAAATACCTTCGGCTAAAGCATTTTTGGCCAAGGTAAAGCTGACCTGCCCTTGTGCTAATATTTCGGATTTGGCTATGGCATTACTTCCCCGGGTATGAGCCAGTAAATACAACAACTCGGCCGGACTGCCACTGGTTAAGCTACTGTGTACGGCAATTTTAATATTTTCCGGCGAACTATCATCCAGGTGCATTACGTAACCTTGCGCTTGTGCGGGGGGCAGGTTGCGGGTTAAGGTTTGGCCGTTTGGCAACCGAATGAGTGCCCGGTATGGCTCCGGCCCAGCCGGTGTAAAGCTGAAATTTCCCATCCCAAATTTTAACGTCTGAAATTGGGCCACCGTGTTTCCATTGGCATCGGTTACTTCGCCGGCCGCATCCACGCCTTTGCCGCTGTTATCGGTAATTTTAAAAGCTACTTTGCTTTTCAGCCCTTGCACCAGGTGGCCGCCTTCCGGAAAAAACTGCGCCGCGTAAACCACCGAATCTTTACCCGGTTTATTATCCAGGGGCCGACGGGTATTGACAATGGTGATGGGTTGTTGAAAATAAAACTCCGGACTATTATTTTTCATCCAGTTGGTATAAGCCCGCACGGTGTAATTACCCGAATTTAAGGTAACCGGCACCACCAACGAGCCGTGCCCGGCGCCATCCTGCAGAGCTATTTTGGCCTGGAGTACCCACTGGTTTTCTTTATCTGTTACTTCTACATAAGCTACTTTGCTCAGGTGAAGCGGCTTATTGGTGGCACCATCTACGGTATATATTTTAAACCACATCGTTTCGCCGCCCACGTATAGGGGCCGGTCCAGGTGCATAAATAGTTTTTCCTGCAAATGGTGTTGCTGGTACTGCCCAAATTGCCGCGAAATACGGTTTAACGAATCGGTCTGCCCGAATGATGGGGTAATAGTCAGCCAGAAAAACAGAAAGCCCAGCAGTCTGGTATATTCAGCCAGTTTACAATATTTAGTTTTAAGGAGCACCAGTTTTTCATTCTTTTCTACTTGGCTCCGATTATTCTTTCTTCTCATCTTATTCCCAGAAATCAGGTCTTACAATGGTTCCGCGCACCCGGCAATCCACGCACTCAGCCGAACTCGCTGTATAGCCGATGGTACTGCCCATCTCATTCAGGATATCGTTAACCGGCAAAACCAGGCCGGAAGCAAAAGTGGCTGCCACATCTTTTAATTCTACCGAATCCAGGGCACAATAACTATATTCGTCTAAGGTGCCCCAGAAAATGGGCAACTGTCCGCGTTTGATAAATATTCTTTTTACTTCTTCCGACGCTACACTTACAAAGCCAATAACCGGCTCGGCCGGGTCCGAAAGGCACTTGATATTACCGGTAAGCTGGGTTGGCAGCGGGTCGAATAAAGTGCCAATATTTTCGGTGTTTTTTTTCAGGGTTTCGGCATACTCGTAGGCTTCTTTGGTTTGGGCATATTGCTTCACCAGAATACTATACTTGTATTTTATTTTAACCGAATTGCTTGGGATTTTAATTATAGGGAATTCGCTCACTACGTCCTGGCTCAACTTGGCCGTAGAATTTATAAGGATAGTCGTAGAATTGCTGCCACGCCAGCAACGATTAACATTAATCATACGGTCTGTTATCTGGTTATTTTTGTATTCCCGAACGCTATAGAAAGGCGTGGTAAATTCCCAGGTTTCATCGAACTTCCAGCGGTAGTAATGGGTTTTCTGCGCTGCATCGTGGGTATTGGCATAAATCTGCAGCCCATCACTTTCGGCTTTCCACGAGATACTATCAATGGGCGGGGTTATTTTGTTTTCTACAAAATCGGAGGCATATTCCTGGTTATCTGCTGTCCGGATGCGGAGCCGGTAGCGCCGGATGGGGTTTAGCTGCAACGGCTGGCTCGTGTAATTGCCATTGTTGCCCTGGACTAACCTAAATTGCGGGCCACCTTCTTCTTCTATCAAAACCTGGGCGTTGGCTTCGCCGGGCGGAATATTAGCGCCGTCGAGGTTAAGGGTGCGCGACAAACGAATATTGGTACGGCCATTACTGTTAATAAATCCGTCTACTACCAGGTAATTATTAGGTGCCTGAATCACGTCCGGACGGTAAGGTTCTACGCAACTGCCCAGGATCAGCAATAAACACCCAACCAGGTAATATTTAAATAAAGATAGCAAGTCAAGCAGTCTGGTGTATGCAGCTGATTTTTTATATTTAGTTTTTAAGCGCACCGGCCTTGCGTTGTTTTTTACCTGAGCCCAGTTATTATTTCTTAACATATTATTCCCAGAAATCAGGTTTTACATTGGTGCCCCGCAAGCGGCAGTCCACGCAGTCTACAGAACTGGCCGTGAAACCAGCCGGCATCATTATTTCGGCTATAGGTAGTGTGCCCCCATTCCGAAAGGTCGTTGCCGCATCTTTAGCCAACACAGTATCCAGTTCACAATAGGCGTATTCTTCCAAAGATCGCCAGGTCGGGGGCAACTGTCCGCGTTTGATAAATATTCTTTTTACCTCTTCCGACGCTACACTTACAAAGCCAATAACCGGCTCAGCCGGGTCCGAAAGGCACTTGATATTGCCGGTCAGTTGGGTAGGCAGCGGGTCGAATAAAGTACCAATATTTTCGGTGTTTTTTTTCAAGGTTTCGGCATACTCATAAGCTTCCTGGGTTTGGGCATATTGCTTCACCAGAATGCTGTACTTATATTTTATTTTAATTGAGTTATCCGGAAGTTTAACCAGCGGAAACTCGCTTACTACATCCTGCCTTAGTTTAGCCGTAGAAGAGATAGAAATAGCTGAGGAACTACTACCGCGCCAGCAATGGCTTATATCTTCGCGGCGATCTACCATCTGGTTATTTTTGTATTCTAAAAGGCTATAAAAAGGCGTGGTAAATTCCCAGGTTTCATCGTACTTCCAGCGGTAGTAATGGGTTTTCTGCTCCGCATCGTGGGTATTCACATAAATCTGCAGCCCATCACTTTCAGTTTTCCACGAGATACTATCAATCGGTGGGGTTATTTTATTTTCTACAAAATCAGAGGCATATTCCTGGTTATCTGCCGTGCGGATGCGGAGCCGGTAGCGCCGGGTGGGGTTTAGCCGCAACGGCTGGCTCGTGTAATTGCCGTTGGTGCCCTGGGCTAATGTAAATTGCGGACCACCTTCTTCTTCTATCAAAACCTGGGCGTTGGCTTCACCGGGTGGCGTTTTAGCGTCGTCGAGGTTTAGGGTGCGCGACAAACGGATAGTAGTGCGGCCATTGCTGTTGATAAACCCATCTACCACCAGATAATTATGAGGTAACTGAATCACGTCCGGGCGGTAAGGCTCTACACAACTAGCTAGTAGCAGCAGTAAACACCCAACCAGGTAATATTTATAATAACATGCTAACATGCTTTTTAAAATTTGAAATTATAAGTGAGGTTAGGAATAGGCCGGCCGAATACCGATAATTTGTAGCCGTTGATGCGCCCGTTCTCGGTTTTAAAGTAGATAGAATAAGGATTTTTGCGGCCGGTAAGGTTATAAATTCCTAAAGTCCAGGAGCTATGGGCCAGCTTTCGCACTTTGTGATTGCCTTCAATATTCATGGCAAAATCTGCGCGGTAATAATCGGGCACCCGGTAGGCATTTCTATCAGAATAAAATACCCGCATGGCATTATCGGCAAAATAACGGGCCAGCGGCAGCGTAATGGGGCGGCCGGTGCTGTAATTAAAGTTTAAAGACGTACTAAACCGGCGGCTAAACCGGTAGTTGCCAATCAGGGTAAAATCGTGGGGCTTATCGAAATTGCTGGGGTAATATTTGCCGCCGTTAATTACATCGGAAGTAGCTGCTTCGTTTACCCGCACCAGCGACCGGGAATACGTATAGCTCACCCAACCATTAATTTTGCCGGTTAGTTTTTTTACCATCAGTTCTACCCCGTGGGCTTTGCCTTCGGCATTAATCACGTCGGTTTCGAGGTGCGAATTCAGCAGGAGGGTGGCGCTGTTCTTGTAATCTACAAAATCGTGCATGTTTTTGATGTAAGCTTCCACGGAGGTCTCGATGGTATTGGCCCGGAAGTTCCGGTAGTAACCAATCGCATATTGTTCGCCTACCTGCGGCCGGAGGTGGGCATCGCTCAGTTTCCAGATATCGGTCGGCGACATTGAAGCCGTGTTGGAAAGCATGTGAATATACTGGCGCATGCGGTTAAAGCTTACTTTTACCGAAGAATAATCGGAAAGAGAATATTTGGCCGAGAGCCGGTATTCGGGGCCGTGGTACTTGGCTACCACATCGCCTTGCCTAAATAAAAGCGTATCGGTAATGCTGCTGGTGGTCTTAGAGATGAAAGGAGCGTACTGGTACGTTTCTCTTGGGCCCAAAGCCTGGTAAAGCGAGTAGCGCAATCCCACATTTACCGACAAACGCGGCGAAATATCAAACTTATCTGAAATATAAACGGCGCTTTCGCGGGCTTTTTCCCGGTCCAGTACATCTGGTGCTATCAGCGATTCGGGACCTACCGGTTGCAGGCTGCCCGGCGCTACGTTGTAATGAATGGTGCTAAGGCCAAAATCGAAGGTATGCTTGGCGTTATGGAAGTAACTAAAATCAGCCTGAAATTGGTTTTGATCGATGCTGTAAGTTAAGTCCGAAGCGTTTACCGGGTTGCGTTCGCTGGTGGCGGCATAGTCGTAGTGGCTGTAACTGCCGGTAAGCACGCCATAGAGCTTGTTGTTAAAAATATGCTTCCACTTTACACTGCCCGTCCGGTTAGCATAATTAAACAAGGTATCGCCGCCGAGTTTAAATTTATCGCGACTAATATAGCCGGAGGCGTAAAGCGTATTCTGGTCATCTATTTCGTGAGTCAGGTGGGCATTCAGGTCGTAGAAAGAAGCTTTGCTCTGGTTTAAAACCGAATTGGGCAGCTTGGTTAATATCCAGTCGGAGTAAGTAGAGCGGCCACCCAACAGAAACGAAGTTTTGTCTTTTACAATCGGGCCTTCTAAGGTAAGGCGGCTGGTTAAAAGCCCAATGCCCCCGGAGCCGGCCAGTTGTTTTTTATTGCCGTCGCGGGTGGCAATTTCCAGCACCGACGATAGCCGTCCGCCGTATTTAGCCGGCACGGCACTTTTATACAGTTCCACGGTTTTTAAAACATCGGGGTTAAATGCCGAAAAGAAACCAAATAGGTGCGATGGGTTGTAAATGGTAGCGTCGTTAAATAAAATTAAATTCTGGTCGGTGGCGCCGCCGCGTACGTTTAAGCCCGTGCTGCCTTCGCCCACCGATTTTACGCCCGGTAAAGTCAAAACCACCCGCAAAATATCGGTTTCGCCGAACGCCGTGGGTACTTGCCGCATGGTTTTAATATCCAGTTTTTCGAGGCCCATCTGCATGCCGGCTACGTTTTTGTCTTTCTCGGCTTCAATTACTACTTCTTTTAAAGGCGTAATATCTTCTTCGAGTTCGATATCCAGTTTGCCATTGGCGTTTAATTGTACCTGGCGGCGGGTATTTTTCAGGCCCAAGCTTTTAATTTTAATTTCGTGGCGACCTACCGGCAAGGTTAAAGAATAATAACCGAACTGGTCGGTGGTGGTGCCAATCAGGGGCGATTCGATGTAAACCGCCGCCCCAATAACCGGCTCCCCGGATTTACTTTCGCGGATATGGCCGGCCAGGTTTGCTTTGTCGCTGGTAGCGGTGCCTTGGCCAATCTGGTAAACTTTTAGTTCCGACTGATTAATATTCCGCGACCGGGCGGCTGTCCGGTTCGGCGTAGGGGCGGTATTTTCGGCAATTGGCGTGTTGGGTGTACTGCCCAGGAAAAAATCCTTCGGTAAATTGGGGGTAAGTTCGCGCCCTTTGGTAATAAAAACCCGCTGGTGCGCATCCAGGGCAAAGCGATAATCGGTATTTTTAAAAGCCTGCTCCAGTACCTGCGGCAACGTCTTTTCCTGTACCAGCAGGTTAATGCGCAGGCTGTCTACCTGAGCCGGGTCGAAATAAAAACGGTAGCCGGTTTTGTTTTCCAGCACCCTGGCAAAGCTTTCGAAGGTTAGATTCTGAAAATCGCCGCTGATAAGTTTAGCTTCGGTTACCTGACCCTGCGCCGCCGAAAGGCTAACCCAAAAACTCAGAAGAAAGAACAATACGCGGTAAAATTGGGCCATAAGCGAAGAAAAATTAAAAACAGTCTGTTTTTATATTAGCAAAGAATAATTTTAGGCAGCGGTTTTATCGTAAAACTGAATAAGTTGCAGAATGGCTTTTTCCCGGTTTTTTCTGAATTCTAAATGCTGTTCCCGGGCATACCGCTGAAGCTCCTTTTTCTTATCGGGCAGTACTTTTAGCACCGATCGCTTGTCTTTTACCGGGTAATATTTATTTTCTTTCCGGATGTAATATTTTGTTGCCAGGTCAAACCAGCCTTCCATCCCCGATGGCGTGGCTTGTTCCTGTATATTTTTGGTGCGTTTGGCTAAAAATTGAATGTTGCCATCGTGCAGTAAATCATAAAAACCCGCTTTCAGTGCTGTTTCCGCCAAGCTGTCTTTCTCCAACCGGATAAATTGGTGATCCTGCAACGTAAAAGTTTTTACTTTTTCGTCTATCAGCGAAAACATAAACTCGGTAGTAGGGTGCTCCAGCACAATTTTATCTAGTACTATATCGTACCACATGGGTACCCCGGTGTACCAGGTACCATCGTATAATATTTTACCATCGGTTAATTCATCGGTCCGGTAAAACTGGTGTCCTACCAAATAGCGCTTGTCATAATTTATGTACTGGGTTCCGTTGTACAAATGCGCTTCGTCGCCGATTGCCTCCTGGTATAAAGTTAAAGCGTATTGCAGCGATGGCGACAACTGGGTAGAATCGGGTGCCTGGCCAAAGGCGCGGCTGCAGCAAAATAATACCGGCAGAAAGCTGAGAAAAAAAGTAAAGTGAGATTTCATTTAGAATAGCAATTAGCCAAAATAAGGCTGGCCAGGTTATGCAAACCTAAATATAGTAATTTAATATTTGGTTTAGAATAAGTAGGATAATTTCTGCGCTTCAAAAAGGCTGGCTCCAAAATATAGCAAGGGTGAAAGGCGTATTAGTGAAGCGGAAATTATTGGCCATGTTTGCTCACGGGTAAACCCTACCTGAATAATCAACCAACTGGCATTTCTCTTAACAAAGATTAGCACCAATCTAAAATAAAAACAGCGGGGCGTCTTATATCCAGCCTAAAATTACAGTTATATAGTTTGTATCTGTATTCCTGATAATGCGGAATGTTTAACCAGCTTTTGTTTTTTGGAAAGAAACCGGCTAAGATTTTTCGCCTGATAAATAAGCGCTAATATTTGTTAAGATTGTACTGGTTAATTCTGCTAACATCTCCTGAAAAAGCATTATTTTAGCAGTATTTTTATGTCTTTTATTCTCTTACGGTTCAATACCATTTAAATTATTCATGAAACCCAAAAACATTAATCATTTACCATCCCCAAAAAGTGTTTTTTCGGTGACGCGCTGGTACGTGCTGGCGGCATTAATCCTGATTTCGACCATCGGGCTTTTGTCTTTCCGGAGCACCCAACAGAAAATATTGGTTTTCTCGCGGCCGGCGGGGTCCGAAGCTACGCGCCAGGCCCATTTGGCTTTGCTCCGGCAACTGAGCGATAACCGGAAAATATCGGTGGATACTACCGCTAATGCCGCTTATTTTACCGAAGATTCTTTGAAAGCTTACAACGCCGTGGTTTTTCTGCACGCGCCCTTAGAAGCGTTAGATTACCGCCAGCAGGCCGATTTGGAGCGTTACGTGCAAGCTGGCGGCGGCGTAATGGCGTTAAATGCGGCTAGTGATACGGTGCGTAACTGGCCCTGGTATCAAAATTTGAATGCAGCCCGTTTAAAAGCAGCCAAGCCTACGTGGGAAACTAAGTACGATGGCGGCCGGGTATATTTTGGGCAGTTGGGAGCTGAGGCTACCGCCAAAAACCTGGAAAGTACCTTGGCGAAAGGCCTGAAGTTTGTAGCCGGCAAAAGTAACCTGAACTACAGCAAAGCCACCACCGACCGCGTGCCTGAACCAAACCGCTTTGTAACCGAGGTGCTCGAAACTTACATGTATGAGCCCATGGAAATGGTTATTTTTAAAGATGGCCGCGTATTGTATTTAGAGCGCCGGGGCAACGTAAAACTCTACGACCCTAAAAAAAGAACCTCCCGCGTAATTGCCAAGTTTGATGTGAGCATTACCGGTAACTACGAAGATGGTATGTTGGGCGTAGCCCTGGACCCGAACTACGAAAAAAACCATTGGATTTACATTAACTACTCACCGGCTGGCGATATTCCCAAACAGAACGTATCGCGTTTTGAGATGATTGGCGACAGCCTGAATATGAAATCCGAAAAAATTGTGCTGGGAATACCTACCCAGCGCGAAACCTGCTGCCACTCCGGCGGCCATTTGGAATTTGGACCGAACGGCGACTTATATATTTCCAGCGGCGATAACACCAGTTCCAAAGAATCAGACGGTTTTAGCCCGATTGATGAGCGGCCGGGACGGATGCCATTTGATGCCCAGAAATCTTCCGGCAACACCAACAGCCTGACCGGTAAAATATTGCGCATTCATCCTGAGCCGGACGGTTCTTACAGCATTCCGGAAGGTAATTTATTCCCGAAAGGAACGCCCAACGCCAAACCCGAAATTTACGCCATGGGTACCCGTAATGCCTTTAGGTTTACCGTAGACCAGCGCAACGGTTACGTGTACTGGGGCGATGTAGGTCCGGATGGTGGTGTAACCAACGAGCGCGGTCCGCAAAGTTACGACGAGTGGAACCAGGCCCGGAAAGCCGGTAACTTTGGCTGGCCTTATTTTGTAGGTAATAATTTTGCTTACGCCGATTTCGACTTTGCCACAAATAAAATTGGACCGAAGTTTAACCCCGAAAAACCGGAAAATACTTCTCCTAACAATACCGGTCAGAAAATATTACCGCCAGCCCAGAAACCAATGATCTGGTACCCGTACGGTGTGTCGCGGGAGTTCCCGGAGTTAGGCAAAGGTTCGCGCAGCGCCATGGCCGGCCCGGTTTATTACGCCGATAATTACCCTGCGGCCAGCCGTTTCCCGAAATATTACGATGGCAAGCTCTTTATTTACGAGTGGGCCCGGAGCTGGGTAAAAGTGCTTTCTTTTGATCAGGATAAAAACCTGGCCCGCATCGAGCCTTTTCTGCCGGACCAGGAGTGGTACAAACCCATCGACATGAAATTTGGTCCGGACGGCGCTTTGTACGTGCTGCAGTACGGCGCCAATTATTTCGAGCACAACCCGGATTCCCGCTTGATCAAGATTACTTACTCTGAAGGTAACCGGCAACCTATTGCCAAAATTACCGCCGACAGAACGGTAGGAGCGGCCCCTTTAACCGTAAATTTATCGGCGGCGCAATCCTTCGATTACGATAAAAACGACAAACTGCAATATACCTTCGATTTTGGAAACCAGAACGGCACGAGCCAGAACGGGCCAACCGCCAGCGTAACCTATACCAAACCGGGTATTTACCGGCCATCGGTAACCGTAACCGATGCCGAAGGCAAGAAAACCATTGCCGACCTAGAAGTTAAAGTAGGCAACGAACCGCCCCAGGTTACGGTAGATTTAGGCAAAGCCAACCGCAGCTTTTACTTCGATAACCAGAAAATAAATTACCAGGTGAAGGTAACGGATAAAGAAGACGGAACGCTGCAGAAAGGGGTAGACCCGGTTAACGTTTTCTTCTCTTTTGATTACCTGAAAGTGGGCCGGGATTTAGCTTTGCTGGCTTCCAATACCCAAATGACCGGCGGGTTTAAATATTTACGCGGCAAAACCCTGGTTGCCAACAGCGACTGCAAGTCCTGCCACGACATTAGTAAAACCTCGATTGGCCCGAGCTACGTAGCGGTGGCCGAGCGCTACCGGGACAAAACCGGCTCCGACGATATGCTGGCAACCAAAATAATTAAAGGCGGTAACGGCAACTGGGGCAAAAACATGATGGCGCCGCACCCGCAGCACACCAAAGAAGAAACCACCGAAATGGCGCAATACATTTTGTCGCTGAGTAACAAGCAGAATATTGGCATGCCGCTGCAGGGTACGGTTACTACTTCGGAGCACGTGGGCGCGCCGCGGCCGGGTGCTTACGTAATCCGGGCGAGCTACGCCGACAAAGGTAACCAGCCCATTGGCAGCTTACCCGGTTCTACGGTGCTCTTACTGCGCAATCCTAAAATACAGGCCGAAGAATTTGAAATAACCAAAAATATTGGCCGCCGGCACATTGATGGCAGCGACTTTACTTTTGTAACCGATGTGCAAAACGGCTCTTACCTGGGGCTGAATAATGTAGACTTAACCGCCATTAGCAAACTAACGTTCCGAGGTGGTGCCCGGCAGTCCGGCAGCCGCATCGAAATCCGGCAGGGAACGCCGGATGGTAAATTACTGGCTACGGCCGCTGTACCCGTTACACCAAAGGACGAAGATATGCAGACCTTTAGCGCGAATATTGCGAATCCGAGTGGACAGCAGTCTCTATTCCTGGTGTTCCGGAACGATAACGTGAAAAATAATTTACTGCAGCTCGACTGGGTTTACTTCGATAACGGGCAGCAAACGGTATTAAACAAATAGAGAATTTCAGAAGCGGGCTAATAACCCGCTTTTGTTTTTTAACCACTATCCTTAAAGTAATAATCGCTTGCCTTAATTCCGGATTCCATCGTACAAGGAAAAGCGGAACAGTTACACTACCTAACCCTCTATTTAATATGAACTTATCTGCCAATACAGTCCTGATTACCGGTGGTGCAGCGGGTATAGGTTTAGCTTTGGCCGAACGGTTTCTGCAAGCCGGAAGCAAAGTAATTATTTGCGACCTAAGCCAAGAAGCCCTCGACGAAGCCAAACAGGCGCACCCGTCATTAGAGACTTTGCAATGTGATGTAGGGCAAGAGACAGAAAGAGCAGCTTTGTATCATAATATTAAAGCGCAGTTTCCGGAAGTAAATATTCTGGTAAATAATGCCGGTATTCAGCGCCGGATTCGGTTGACGGAGTACGAAGAAGATTGGAGCCAAACCCACCAGGAAATCATGGTTAACCTCGAAGCGCCTATTCATTTATCGGCCCTGTTTATTCCGCATTTACGCAACCAGTATCATCCGGCTATAATAAATATTTCGTCGATTGTGGCTTTTGTGCCGGCTACCTGGATTCCGGTTTACAGTGCCACCAAGGCGGCCATTCATTCTTTCACCATGTCGCTGCGGCACCAATTAATTAAGCCCCGCATAACCGTTTTTGAGATTGTGCCGCCTGGCGTGCAAACCAATTTGGGCGGGCCCGGCCTGCACGATTTTGGCGTGCCGCTGCCCGAATTTGTCGATGCCGTTATGCAGGGGCTGGAGCGCGACGAAATGGAAATTGGTTACGGTACCGCCGAGAAAGTGAGGGCCGCTTCCCGCGAAGAAATTGACCGGATGTTTAAACAGGTTAATCCTTCTTAAGCTTAAATCTGCCGCAAAGCTGCGATTTGTTACCCAAAATGAATTTTGAATTTTGTTACCGGCGGTAACAAAACATATTTTCTCTTATCTTTCCAGTCTTTTCAGAAGCCGTTCAGATTACAGTTTATAACTTTATTCACCTGAAATTTATCTCTCACCTAAAAGTTTACCTCCAAAATTAATGAAGAACAGAAGAAACTTTTTGAAACATGCCGGTGCCTTGGCGCTGGGAGCCCTAATATTACCCGCCTGTAACACACAAACTGGCAACACCCAGGAAGGTTCCGAAAGCGGAACTGCCGGCGATTCTACCAGTACCGGGTCTGGTAATGCCGCTGCCGGCAATTTGGGCGCTATTGGCCTGCAATTGTACTCGGTAAAAGATGTGCTGGAAAAAGACCTGAAAGGTACGCTGCAGCAACTGGCCGATATTGGTTACACCGAAGCCGAATCGTATCCTGGCGAAAAAGGCCATTATTACGGCATGGAAGCCAAAGCTTTCGGCGATATGCTGCGCGATATGGGCATAACCCTGGTGAGCAGCCACGTAGGTTCCGGCAACAAAGACAGCAAGCCGGGTGCCTGGCAGCAAGCCAATTTAATGGCAAATTTTCCTGAACTTGCCGCAAAAGCCGCCGAAACTGGTCAGAAATATATTACCTGCTCTTCCCTGGACGGTAGTTTGCGCAAAACCACCGATGATTTAAAACGCACCGCAGATTTATTTAATAAATCTGGCGAAACCGCTAAAAAAGCTGGTTTACAGTTTGCCTACCACAACCATGCTTTTGAATTTGAAAAAATAGGCGATGTAATGGTGTATGATTATTTGCTGGAAAATACCGATCCGGAACTGGTTAAATACGAGTTAGACCTTTTCTGGGTGGTTAACGGCGGCCACGATCCGTTGGCTTACTTCAGCAAATACCCAAATCGTTTCCCGTTGTGCCACGTGAAAGACATGGACAAGCAGGATAAAACCAAAAATACCGAAATTGGTAGCGGCTCTATTAATTATCCGCAAATATTAAAAGCCGCCAAAGATGCCGGTATGAAGCATTATCTGGTAGAGCAGGAAAGCTTTACCCGTCCTTCTATCGAAAGTATGCGGATGAATTATAATTACCTGGCCGGTTTAACGGTGTAAATCTAAAGCTTATGCCAGCCAAACGAAGACCAGATTTAGCCTTAACTGAATCTGGTCTTTTATTTAAAAATAGATGAGGCTATTTTGCAAGAGCCTAAATACTCCCAACTCTTCTAAAAAGTATTTGATAAATTATTTAATGTTTTATCTGTCTATCTTTTGAAAGATTCCATCTTTCAATGTTCAGGTGCTAACTGTTAGTATATTCCTAAGTAGCCCCCCGGCCGGCGGGCCCAGTTTGGCCACTCGGGCTGCTCATCTTTCCTTTGCTCGTACCTCGCAATGCCTCCTCCGTCGGCACCGGAAAGCTGAAAGGCCCTCGATGGCCAAACTGCTGTTGTATGCCAGTAGATAATGCCTTACTAGGTTCAATCAATATTAAATACTAAACCTTCCCAACAAAGCTATTCCATAATGTTTTGGTTCGGCCGAACTCCTTCCCTGATTCAGGGAAGGTGCCCGGAGGGCGGAAGGGTTAATCTCATCCAGAAGAAAAGCAAGTGCCCCTCGCACAGGCGAAAGCCAGTGCACAGAAAAAGCTCGAGAGAATATTAAATAAATTTGGCCTGTCTGCAAAGTGATAATAAACTTTAGAGAACCAAGTGATTTTGATAATCAAAAAATAAAGCCAGCGATTGGTAGGGCTATCGCCCGCTTCTGCTTACCTTTAGCTATGTTTACCTGCTCTAATCCAACGCTATGAAACTGTTATTCAATTACCTGAAAGGATACCGGTTACTGATTTTCCTGGCCTTGCTGCTGGCCACCATCAACCAGGTGTTTTCGTTACTCGACCCGCTTATTCTGCGCAAAATTATTGATGATTATGCCACCGCGGCTGTTACCCAGAAACTACAGATTAGCACGGCCGAGTTTTTTAAGGGTGCGGGTACTTTAATATTATTGGCGATGGGAGTAGCGATGGTGTCGCGGATTGCGAAGGCTTTCCAGGATTATTACGTAAACGTAATTACCCAGCGGCTGGGCGCCCAGATTTATTCCGATGGCCTGCGCCATTCTTTGGATTTACCTTATTCGGTTTTTGAAGACCAGCGCAGCGGCGAAACTTTGGGCATTCTGCAAAAAGTACGCACCGATGTCGAGAAGCTGGTTTCCAACTTTATTAACGTACTGTTTACTTCGCTCATCGGGATTATTTTCGTAATGGTATATGCCTTAAATGTGTACTGGCTGATAGCGCCGGTATATTTTTCGGCGGTGCCTATTCTGGGAATATTAAGCTCGGTGCTGAGCAAGAAAATAAAGGTTATTCAGAAAACCATTGTTTCGGAAACCACCGCCCTGGCCGGGGCCACTACCGAATCTTTGCGCAATATCGAGCTGGTAAAAAGTTTGGGCCTGGCCCAGCAGGAAACCGAACGCCTGAACAATACTACCGATAAAATATTAAAACTGGAGCTAAAAAAAGTGCGCTATATCCGGAGCCTGAGTTTTATTCAGGGCACCTGCGTTAACCTGCTGCGCAACGTTATTTTGCTCTTGATGCTTTACCTGGTGTTTACCAACCGCATTACCGTCGGCGATTTTATTTCGATGTTTATTTACTCGTTCTTTATTTTCGGGCCGCTGCAAGAACTGGGTAATATTATTAATATTTACCGCGAAACACAGGTGTCGCTGGATAACTTTCAGAAAATATTAAATACCCCTAAAGAAGCCCGGCCAATGCACCCGGCCACCCTGGGCACTATCCGGACCTTAACTTTTGAAGACGTTAATTTTAAACACCAGACGGCCGCCAACAAAGCCCTGGCGGGTATTTCTTTTGAAACAAAAGTTGGCGAAACCATTGCGTTTGTGGGGCCTTCGGGTTCGGGTAAAACCACGCTCGTAAAATTATTGGTAGGTTTGTATAAGCCCGAACAAGGCCAGATATTGTACAACGGCATTCCGGGCGAAAACCTGGACTTGGACCGGCTGCGCGAACAGATTGGCTTTGTAACCCAGGATACGCAATTATTTGCCGGTACCATCCGCGAGAATTTATTGTTTGTGGCACCAAATGCCACTGATGCCGACTGCCTGGATGCCCTCCGGAAAGCAGCTTGCACCTCTTTGCTGGCCCGCGCCGACAAAGGCCTGGATACGGTAATTGGCGAAGGTGGCGTAAAAGTATCGGGTGGGGAGAAACAACGGTTATCCATAGCCCGCGCCTTGCTGCGTAACCCTACTTTGCTCGTATTTGATGAGGCTACCTCGGCGCTCGATTCTTTAACCGAAGAAGAAATCAGTAAAACCGTCCGCGACGTATCGAATAGCGAAAACCACATTACCATCTTAATTGCGCACCGCCTCTCCACGGTATTGCACGCCGACCAGATTTACGTGCTGGAGCGGGGTCGGATAGCCGAAGCCGGCAAACACCTGGATTTATTAGCACAAAAAGGCTTGTACTATGCCATGTGGCGGCAGCAAATAGGTGAGCGGCATGCCACCAAAGAGAAACCCGAGAAATCGACTGTGGTGGAGTAATAGTATTATTTTTTGATGAAAGCGTTGCCGCTAATACTCCGGCAATTGCTTGAAGGGGATTATTGGAAACTATATAGTGAATAATTTAAAACAAAAATAAGCAGAGCATCTGGGAGGTATGTGTTAATTTTGGGGTTTCATTTATTTAAATAGGTAGTAGAAAAGTAAATAATGAACGCAAATACACAAACCCAATCCAAATCGGCCTTGCACCGCTTCCGGCTTATTGCGGTGCTCGAAGGTATCTCTTATCTGGTATTATTGTTAATTGCCATGCCCCTGAAATATTTAGCCGATATGCCATTAATGGTAAAGTACGTGGGCTGGGCGCACGGCGTATTATTTATGCTTTACGGTCTGGCGCTGCTACAGGTATGGATAACGTATAAGTGGTCGTTTTTAAGAACGGTCTGGGCTTTTATTTTGTCGTTTATTCCGCTGGGTACTTTTTGGCTGGATCGGCAATTGGCCCGTGAAGAAAAAGGTTATTAACTGCTGCCAGGTAATATTAAAAAAGAGGTTTAAGAAACCCACTTCT
>NZ_BJYS01000065.1 GCF_007991635.1 Adhaeribacter aerolatus
CCTAAGGCAGCTACTGCCACTGTGCCAGCCATTTTTTGAAGGGCCTTCCGGCGCGAATTAGAATCAGACATAGATAATTGAGTTAATATTTTATAACAGGTTTCTTAAAAGTGCTCAGCTCATCTTCCTCCCGGATAGGCCGGGTCTAGGCACAAATATAGACCAATGGATAAATTTAGAACTATGTATTTCTACTGCTTTTTAATTTTTACAGGACTATCGCAAAATTATCCAAAGTCCCCCTTCGGAGGGGGCAAGGGGGAGGATTTACAATGTTAAAAAAGCCATTTTGCGAAAGTCCTATTTTAATTTATTTAGCGGCAGCACGGAGGTGACTAAATATTACGGATAATTATTCATACTTTTTTACGCAGACAATCCGCTTCCTGTTCTTAATCGGTTGAACTGAAAAAATCACTACAGAATATTACCGGCCTTTCTAGCCGGCATTTGTTTCATCTTTCAGGCTATTGATGCCTTTAAATGCCCGGGAGAAAGGGCACCCGCAGCACCAGTTATACAGCACATGCCATTATTAAACAAAACGGCTCAAGCAGTAGCCTGAGCCAGAATTGATAAAATTATTACATAAAGAATAGTATTGTTATTTAAACCGCAGGTTTATTCCGGTTTAGATAAAGCTTTCTTCTCTTGCAGACTCTTCTTTCCATAAGGAGCTTACAACTATAAATTGAAAAAGGGAAAGATTTATGGACAATTTCATTCTGGTCTTAAGGAACCCTTTCTGACAGACATTATGCCGTGTTCTGAGCACATAAGCCTGGCACAACCAATTTTCTGATGCTGATTCATCGCCATAATTAATACAGAATCTTTTACTTTTACAATTGCCGGCTAGCGTTCTTTTCTTTTACTTCTTTTAAGGTGGCCTGCATCTGTTGCAAAACTTTAGGGTTTGCCTTTGCTACATTTCTGGCTTCGCTTATATCTTCTTTTAAATTGTAGAGCTGCGGTTCTGGGTTATTGCCTAATTCGGTATTAGTGTTTTTATTTAAGCGCGGGCCATTGCTGGGCTCAATATATTTCCAATTATTCTGCACCAACGATAAAGTGTTGTTCAGCGCTTGCGATACAATATACTCCCGCCCGTTTTTAGCTTTGCCCAATAAGGCATTTAGTACATTAAAGCTATCCGGGGCATCCTGCGCGCCCAAGGTCTGGCCCGTTAATTGGGCAAACGAAGAGAACAAATCAACCTGGCTGATTAAAGCAGCCGATACGCCCGGCTTTATGGTGCCAGGCCAGCGTACCAGGAAGGGCACCCGGGTACTCGCTTCAAAGGCGCTGTATTTGCCACCCCGTAAACTACCAGCCGGTTTATGGCCACCCAGTTTTGAAACGGCCTTATCATCATAACCATCATCCAATACCGGCCCATTGTCGCTGCTGAATAGTACGATGGTTTTATAGGCTAAATTCAGCTTATCCAGCGCATTCAACACTTCACCAACTGTCCAATCCAGTTGCAAAATCGCATCGCCGCGCGCGCCCATACCGCTTTTACCTACAAAACGCGAATGCGGCATTCGGGGTACGTGGATATCCTGGGTAGCGAAATACAAAAAGAAAGGTCCGGTTTTATTTTTATCGATAAAATTGATGGCCCGGTTCGTAATAACGTCGGCCATTTCTTCGTCTATCCAGCGCGCTTTTTTTCCACCGGTCATGTACCCGATGCGGCTTACCCCGTTTACAATGGTATTATCATGCCCATGCGAAGGTTTCATTTTCAGCAATTCAGGATTTTCTTTTCCTGTGGGTTCATTACCAATTTTTTCCTTATAGCTTACCCGAATCGGATCAGCCGGATCCAGGTCTACAATTCGGCGGTTCTCCATGTAAACACAAGGCACTCTATCGCCGGTGGCCGGTAATATAAAACTGTAATTAAAACCAATCTCCAGCGGTCCGGGTTTAATTTCCTGGTTCCAATCGGGGCCACCCTGCGGGCCCAGACCCAGATGCCATTTACCAACCACAGCTGTTTTGTAACCCGCTTTTTGCAGCATACCCGGCAGGGTGGTAATATCGGTAGGGATTAACAAAGCGGCATCGCCGGGAGCAATACCGGTGCCTTGCTTACGCCAGGCATACTTGCCGGTAAGCATCGAAAACCGCGAAGGGGTGCAGGTAGCGGAGGTGGCATAGGCTTGGGTAAACCGTAATCCCTGGGTTGCTAACTTATCTATATTTGGCGTTTTAATCTTCGTAGCACCGTAGCTGCTCACATCGCCGTAACCTAAGTCATCGGCGTAAATAATAACAATATTAGGTTTCTGCTGGGCGAAGGTTACCCGGGCAAATACAAAACAAACGAGGGTTAGTAAATACAGGAAAGGTTTATACATAGTATGAACTTAATAATTACATTAACAGCGTAACAATGTTCCAACAATTAGAGTGAAGGCCAGGACTTTTATTTAAAAGACCGGCTGAAAGCTATTTTCTGAACAGGTAAAAAGCTACCAATTATACAAACCACTTCACCCCCAGAATCTAATCAATAGAATAAAGATAGAAGCCGAATTAGTAGAATTCCGATTTCCGAAGAATGGACTAGCCGGGATGTTTGCCATTGCTGATAATCCGGCACCTTGGCTGTGTTGGCTTGTCAACGAGCGGCGGCGTTTCGTTTAACTTTTGTTTTTTACACACCGGAATCCTAAATTATCCGAAGCACTGGTGTGTTCGCCTTTGCCCCGGCTGCCGGGCTTATAGCGCACACAATATTGGTCGCTGCACAGAAAAGAGCCGCCCCGCTGTACCCGTTTAACCGCGCCGGGCTCATCCGGGTCGAAGCTATTTTCTGGGCCCTGCGGGTTTTTAGCTGGGCTCATCTGGTAGTAATCAGGGCGGTAATAATCATTGCACCATTCCCAAACATTGCCATCCATGTCGTAGAGACCATACGCATTAGCCGGGTACGACTTAACCGGTGCTGCACCAATGAACCCATCCTCGCCGGTATTTTTATCCGGGAAATTGCCCTGGTAAATATTGGCCATCCATTTGCCACCGGGTTTCAGTTCATTTCCCCAGTAATATTTTTGCTGACCGCGGCCGCCCTGGGCAGCAAACTCCCACTCGGCTTCGGTAGGTAATCGTTTACCGGCCCATTTGGCATAAGCCGCGGCATCTTCGTAACTCACCTGCACCACCGGTTTATTGGGTTGGCTCTTTACCGAGCTTTCCGGCCCTTGCGGATGTCGCCAGCTGGCGCCCGGCACGTACTGCCACCATTGCAGCGGGTTATCCAAAGGTACTGCCTGCGACGTAGGCGTAAAAACGCCGGAACCCGGTACCACATTTTCGGCGGGTACACCCGGAAAATCAGCCGGATTTAACTGACGCTCGGCCACCGTAACATAGCCGGTAGTCTGGACAAACTTGGCGAACTCGGCGTTGGTTACTTCATGTTCATCCATCCAGAAGCCATCCACAGTAACTGGGTGCATGGGTTGCGAATCCGGAAAAGCAGCATCATTGGAACCCATTTGAAACGTACCGCCCGGAATCCAGACCATTTTGGTTTCTACTGTATCGGTCTGAGGCGCTATTTCTGCTGCATTCACCGCCGGTGCTGATGCGGCCGGTATTTCTTTCTTTTCAGGTTGATTCTGGCAACTAAAAAGGGATAAAACAGCAATGGTGAAGGTTAAGGAATAATTAATTTTTTTCAAAAAACAATAATTTTAATGGTACTACACACGTGTTTTCTTATTCAGGTAGAATAAAACTAATAAATACAATTAGAAGCAAGGCCATTAGCTTATACAGGCTTCAAATAAAAATAGGAATTAATATTTAGTAACCCTAACTTAGTTTTTAGTTCTGATTTTATCTCCTGCTGTAAAATCAGCAAGTCAACAAATGTACACTATTACTAAACTGATGTAACATTCAAATCTCACCAGATTTAAGTTTTAAAATTAAGTTATTAAACAAAGTGTAGGGTAGTTGGGACTATTCTCCGGCATTTGCAGCATTAATTCTTAAATCGGGCCTTTACAGAGAATATTTTTTTAAGTTAACTAACTGGTTAAATCCGTAGATTTCTGAATTATTTATGCATACTGGCATTGGGGTCCGCCACAATAGCCTCCAAGCGCTTAGCCAATTCTTTTACTTTTTCCGGATGCTGTTGCGCCAGATTATGATTTTCGGCTTTGTCCTGGGCCAGGTTATACAGTTGTGGTTCTTCTCCTAAACCCGTAGCAATCTTTTTATTTTTTAACCAATCAGGGGCTTGCGTGCCGGGGGCAATATATTTCCAGTCGCCGCTGCGCAAAGCGAGCACAAAGGCCTCCTCTACCATTTCGGTACGGCCTTTATTTGTTTTACCCAGCCAGGTATCCAGCATTTCCTGACTATCCGGAGCTGCGTCTTTCTCTAACTTTTGCCCGACCAGTTGGGCCAGTGAGGCATATAAATCAATCTGGTTAACCAGGGCATTGCTTACCCCTGGTTTAATTACACCGGGCCAGTACGTAATAGTAGGTACGCGGGTACCAGCCTCGTAAGCACTGTATTTGCCACCTTTAAAAGAGCCGCTGGGGTTATGCGCTCCTACTAATATTTCGGCTTGATCGGCGTAGCCATCATCTAATACAGGACCGTTATCGCTGGTAAAAATTATTAAGGTATTCTGGGCTAACCCAAGTTCCTCCAGGGTTTTCACGATCTCGCCGGTACACCAGTCCATTTGCACAATGGCATCGCCCCGCGGACCCATCTGGCTTTTTCCCACAAAACGCGGATGCGGAACACGCGGCACATGAATATCCTGAAAAGCAAAATATAAGAAAAATGGCTGTTCTTTGTTCTGGGTAATAAAGGCTTTAGCTTTCTGGGTTAATATATCCGGAAAGTCCTCGTCCTGCCAGCGCGCCGCTTTGCCACCGGCCATATAACCAATGCGGCTTACACCGTTAATAATGGTTTGGCTGTGCTGTGTGTCCGCTTTCATTTTTAAAAGTTGCGGATGCGATAAACCGGTAGGCTCATCTCCTACTTTTTCGGCGTAACTCACCTGTATCGGATCGTTGGGGTCTAACCCTACTACCCGCTGGTTCTCGACGTACACGGTAGGCACCCGGTCGCCGGTAGCGGGTATTAAAAAACTATAATCAAAACCTATTTCCTGGGGCCCGGGCTTTATTTGTTTGTTCCAGTTTACAGTGCCATTGCCCAGGCCTAAATGCCATTTACCGATAACCCCCGTTTTATAACCGGCTTTTTGCAACATGCCGGCTATTGTTGGTGTACCCGGACGGATGACCAGGGGTGCGTCGCCGGGTAAAATGGCGGCCTTATTCCGGAAAGCATGCTTGCCGGTGAGCAACGAAAACCGCGAAGGCGTGCAGGTAGCGGCGGAACTATGCCCATCGGTAAACCGCAAGCCCTCCTTTGCCAATCTATCTATATTGGGCGTGGCTACCCCCTTGGCGCCATAGCAGCCTACATCGGCATAACCCAAATCATCCACGTAAATAATAACAATATTAGGCTTTTGTTGGGCCTTGTCCTGGGAGGAAGAAGAACAGGCAAAAACCCCTAACAGTAAGAAAATAACTAAGAAGCGATTTATCATGGTTAGTACCAGTAGTGTTTTGCTTGTCGGGAGCTTTTAAAGGATATTTTTAACTTTTGCTGATAAATAAACCCGTTTTATTGTTAATGCTTAAAATTAAATATTTCAAAACAAAAGCGTTTACTCGTATGTCCATTTATGATACCAGGGGTCGCTGGTTTCTTTCTGAAACTGCTTCATTTTAGTGAGGAGTTGGTTAAAAACTTCCTGGTGGGATTTTGATTGGGCGAGGTTATTTATTTCCCCCGGGTCTTTTTCTAAATCGTATAATTCAAATTTAGGACGGTGCAGGAACTGCTGAATGGCGCGTTGTCCGTAAATATTGCTTTTAGATTTCTGAACGCTTTGCCACGCCGATGATTCTACTAAATCCAGCGCAAAAGGAAAAGTTAATTCATGCGCCAGGTTGTATATCAGTTTGTACTTTGGGGTACGAATTACGCGCATGGGGTAGTACATGGTAATTTCGTGTAAAGAATGCGAAGCGTATATTTCGGTTTGCCCCGCAGCCTTCTCATTTTCCAGAACGGCCCGGAAAGATTTTCCTTGCAGTTTGGTTCCAGAGGAAGCACCGGCATAATCCAGGATAGTGGGCGTAATATCTACCCACGATACCAGGGCGGGTTGCACAAAGCTTTTCTGATCTTTGCCGGGCCGGCGAACAATCAATGGCAACTTCATGCCGGGATCGTACAAAGTAGTTTTTGCGCCCGGAAAAGCCACGCCATTATCCGATAGATAAATAATGAGCGAATTCTCGTATTGGCCCGCATCTTTCAAAATCTGAATTAACTGCCCTACTCCCTGGTCCAGGCGCGACACGGCCTGGTAATACTGGGCCAGTTCTGCTCTGGTTTCGGCGTTATCAGGTAAAAAAGGCGGCACTATTACCTTGTCCGGAGCGTACACGATTTCCTTTATGCCAGGATAACCTTGCCGGCGATTGCCGAAAAGGTTAGGTGCCGGATAAGAATTAAATGTAGGATGGCCGTTGGGCAACACCCCGTTAGAGCGGTGCGGATCGTCGGAAGCAAAATACAGGAAAAACGGCTTACCAGGTTGGCTAATAAAAGCTTTACAGGCGGCTGCCATTTCTACCGGGCTGCGGCCCAAAGCATTGGGGTCATTGGCCTGCCCCGCCGACAAAACCGTCTGGAACTGGAATACCTTTTCGGGCGCCACATGAAACTTGCCTACCCGGGCCGTGCGGTAACCTTTTTTAGCCAGTAGTTCCGGTAAACCGGCTACGTTCTCAAAAGAATTAAAATGATGGTAAGTGTGCTCCAGGCCGTACATGCCGTTGGCGTGGTTATGCAAACCGGTTAATAATACCGACCGGCTAGGGCTGCAACTGGCGGTGGTACAAAAGGCATTGGTAAACCGTACCCCTTCCGCTGCCAGTTTATCCAGATTAGGCGTTTGGATAACCGGATTACCGTAGCAACCCAACGCATCGGTGCCGTGATCGTCGGCCACTATTATGATAATATTCGGTGCTGTATTATTTTGCGCCGCTGCATACCCGAAACTTAGTAAGCAACTTACCAGCGTAAGCCATGCTACCTTTCTAAGTTTAACTAAGTGTGATATTTTCATCGGTATGCAAAAAAATATTTTGTTCCAGCTACTGATAAAAGAGCTATAAATTAATATTATATCTAAAATAAAAGCAGCATTCAATTATTTAAATGCTGCTTTTATTATTCCACTACCGGGCTGCCACGGCGGCGTCCTGGTAAAATACTGTTGCCGGAATGGCTTGTTTACTAATACCAGGACCTTCCCACTGGAAATTAAACAATACCTTTCCGGCGGCTTTTTTCGTGTAAAAACGGAACGGGTGCAAACCAGCTTTTAACAATATTTTACCCGCCGCTTCCTGGCCTTTGGTAAAAGAATAATCGGCATCGATAACAGTAGCTTCGTGGATCCGCAGCAAAGAACCGGCCGCAGCATCTACATAAAAGGTATAGGCCCCATCGGTGGGCACCCGCAAGTAGCCTTCGAAAAACAGTACACTATTATCCGGGGCTTTTGCGGCTTTCACATCTACCTGCCGGGCCTGGCCTTTTGTAACAGGTTTTAAAGTAGCTACCTCCGGCAACCAGGGATAATTACCCGTAAATGCTTTCCAGGATAGACCGGCTTTAATTTTTTGTTCTGCTATGCCCGGTACTAATTCTGCATCGTAAGGCCGTTTGGCTTCGGCATCGGGCCGGCGTACTTGCAATATTTTGTCTTTCATTTGCTGCTGCAGCGCTGCCATGCCGGCATTTTTGGCTAAGTTATTCGCTTGCTGAAGATCTTTTACCACATTGTAAATTTCAAAATCATCGGCCTGCGATTTAATATCATATCGCACCCCCACGTTATCGCCCAGCCGGATGAGCTGCATTTGGTTGCGTCTTCTTTTCCGGTGCTGGGGCTGAAATTCGCTGAAATCGGGGGTGATGCCATTATTAAAATATTCTATATATACCACTCCTTCGCGCTGCTTGCCTACGCCGGTTAAAGACGGTAAAAGCGAAACCCCATCGATCCGGGCCGGTGCCGGCACCCCGGCGGCATCGGTAAAGGTAGGCAGCCAGTCGTGCGAGGCATTAGGCGTTTGCACTACGCGGTTTGCCGGAATGCGACCGGGCCAGTAAGCCAAAGCCGGCATCCGCACGCCACCTTCCCATACGTCGCGCTTCACCCCGTCGAAAGGACCAAAACTATTAAAGAAAGTTGGATTATTGGGTTGATAGGTATCGGGCAGGTAAGACTCCAGCGAAGGTCCGTTATCCGAAGTAAAAACAATCAGGGTATTGGTATCCTCTTTTAGATCTTTCAGCAAGGTTATTAAATCGCCCACCTGGTCGTCGATGCGCCGGACGGAGGTGGCGTAGCGTTTGTAAACATCGGGCCAGGCCACTTCGGGCGTAGACTTGTTATTATCGTGGTCGTAGGTTGCTTTGGCATAATCCGGGTGTACCCAAGAATCGACGCTACCGGAAGCAGTATTTATCATCTGGCCCGGTTTTCCTACCCATTGCATGCCGCCTTTAAGTCCGCCTCCGGCTGGGTAGGGCTGCGTCGGTAATTCGAGTACAGCGTGCGGGGTATCGTAAGCCAAATACATAAAAAATGGATTGTTAGCCTGCTGGCCTTTTTTATGTTCCACTATCCATCTTTTAGCCGCGGCGGTCCATAAATCACCGGTATAACATTTATCCAGGCCGGCCGAAACTTCGGTGTTGTTTTCCCATACTTCTTTTGCGCCCCGGTAAATGCCTTCTTTCGGATAATGCTCGTGGCCATCCGCGTGCCGCATGTAACCGTAGTAATAATCAAAGCCCCGCTTATTTGGGTGGGCCGGCCATTCCCGGCTTTCTTTGCTGCCACCTTGTAGTCCCCACTTACCAATGGCGGCTGTGGCATAGCCAACCCGGCGTAAAACCGATGCAATGGTGTGGTTATCTTCCAGCGCCTTATCAAACTGGTTATCGCGTACGTTGGCATGTCCCTGACTTACTCCCATTAAGATAGAGGCCCGCGAAGGGGCACAAACCGGGGCAGCGCAATAATGGTGCGGTAATTTAGCGCCCCCGGCGGCCATTTTATCTAAATTAGGGGTAAAGGCCCAAGGCTCACTCCTATCATTATTTTTTTGCCGCTGTTTCTGAAAAAAAGTACCCAAGTCGCCCCAACCCAAATCATCGGTCAGGATAAATATTATATTCGGTTGTTTTTTTGCAGCTGGTTTACCTCCCTGAGCCCGGGCATTAAAACCGGAAGTGAGGCTGACAAAGAAAAGAATAAGGGCTACGCTGTACTTGCTCATTATTAAGTTTATCTTATTACGGTTAAGGTCAATCGGGTTAGTTTTTAGTTAAAATGAAAAGTTGAGACGGCAAAGTAAGTAAAATAAAAAACGCTAATCTGCAAAAATCCGCCCCTTACTTCCCTTATCATTTTCTTCCTAAATAAGCGGTATGATTCTATGAAACAGATAGACGCTAAAAGTAAGTGGCGCTTTTTCAGTTACACCATGCACGTTTACCTTTATCATTTTCAAAAACTATAAACAGGAGAATGGATACTTTCTAATCTTTCAGCGAAAAGAAAATAATAAATAGGTTGAGGGATAGTGTAGACATGCATCCGGCCAGGTAGGCGCTGTGCCGGAGGCAGTATTAAAATTTTAGCGTGTGTTACTGCCGGCAATAATTAGGTATGGTTAAATAATTTAGACCTTATTCTCCTCCACATAAGGCGTGGCCTTCCAGGTTAAAGCGAAGAAGACCGCACTTAAAAAGGCTGAAAATAATATTAACATGAAAGCTCCTTTCCAGCCGTAATATTCGGCTACGCCCCCAACGCCTACTCCAGAAATGGTAGCGCCCACATAGCCCCAGAAACCGGTAAACCCGGACGCACTGGCAGCCGATTTCTTTCCGGCGTAAGTGGCTGCGGCGACACTAACCAGCATTAAGGGGCCGTAGACCAGAAAACCGGACAACGCCAGGATCAGGATTATTAGAATGGTATTGCCATACGGGGCGATCCAGAACAAAACGATGCAGAAAGCCAACAGAAACATATAAATCGCCATGGTTGGACCTCTTCTGGCTTTAAACGTTTTATCTGAAACGTAGCCGGCCAGGAGCATACCGGCAATTCCGACCAATTCAAAAGCCGCTAATACCCAGCCCGCCTTTGTAATATTAACGCCTTTGTTGGCGCTGATAAACAAGGGTGTCCAGGTTACCAGCCCGTACCGCACGATGTACAGAAACATATTACCAAAGGCGGTGAGCCAAACATATTTATTCGACAGCACATTTTTAAACAAAGCCTCATTGAAGAATTTTGGGCTTTTTACCCGCGCCGGTGCTAAACTTTTAAGCTTTTCGCCTTTATATTCTTCTACCGGTGGCAAACCCATATTCTCGGGAATATCGCCCAGACGATTAAAAAGAAAAACAGCGGTTATAAATGCAAACAGAGAAGGCACGATAAAAGCGTATTGCCAGCCCATCAGCACCAAATAGCCGCCGGCAGCGAAAATAATGGCCGCCCCAACCTGATGCGAGCAGCCAAAAATACCCCATATCCGGCCGTACTCTTTCGGGGTATACCAATGGCTAAGCAGCCGGGCGCCGGGCGGAAATCCCATACTCTGAAACCAACCGTTTAATCCCCAGACCAGCACCAATACCCAAAGCATAGAACTGAGCCCAAATATTAAATTAGCCAGGCCGGATAGAAATAGACCAATGGCCATTACGTACCGGGGGTTAGACCGGTCGGCAATAATACCGTTTAAAAACTTGCCTACGCCATAAGTAATTTGCAAAACCGATACTATTAACCCCAACTGAAATTTATCGTACCCTAAATCGCTTTGCATGTGGGGCAAAGCCATGGATATATTTACCCGGCAGAAATAGTAAACCGCATAACCAATAAAAGCACTATAAAGAATCCTTTTTCGCCAGTAGCGGTATTGTTGATCTACCTCTTGCGGGTTCACCGTTTCCCGGATAACCGTACGGGCTGTATTAAATATATCCAGAGTCTTCATTGGCTGGTTATTAACGGGTTAACTATTGTAGTCCTTTAAAATGAAGTGTTGTTTTTTTAACTAAAAGCTTATTGTACACTTTGAGTTAAATAAGGAGTAATGAAGTCCTGGTTTCCGGTAGTTGCCTTCCCATACCGGAAGAGAAACGGCCGGAATATCCTAGATCAGAGTCAAATTTGTTCTGTTGGGGTTGGTATAAGTGGCGGAATATTTATGTATTAGGTACCCAACCGATATTGTTAAATTAAGACAGGACTTTCGCAAAAATTTCGTTTAAATATTTCAACCTCCTCCGAAGTGGGATTTCTTATAAACGCTGCGAAAGCCCTTTAATAATTACTGGCGTTCGCTATTGCTGCTTAGCCAGCACCGCAATAACTGCCTCGGCATTAACCGGCGCTTGCGGAAAAAAAGATTTCAAATCCAAAGCCATAGATTGTTTAAAATATTGCAGGGTAGCGGTGGTCAGGATTGGCGAAGCGCCGATTTCCTGCATGGTATCGATAACCTGCTGCATCTCGTAATAGCGACGTTCGTAAGCCACGGCGTGCGATTTCATCCAGGTTTCGCCTATTTCGGCGAAGGGCTTGCTATCTATAAAAGCCGTAATTTCCTGCCATAAATCCGACTGGATACCGGCTTTCTGCGCCGCAACCAACATCTCCAGCAATAGCACTTCCACGCCTTTGGAGAAAATACTGCGCAGCATTTTAAACATCGATGCCTTGCCTACTTCCTTAGCGTAGAATTTAGCTTTAATACCACCTTGCTGCAATAGCGCCGCTATCTCCTCCCCTTGGTCGCCACCAATTAAAACCTGAATGGAAGTATCGCCGGGATTTACCGCATTCGTAATGACCCCTTCTACAAAATTGGCTTTACCTGTGTGAATAATATTTTGGATATTAATTTTAATACCCGGCGAAGTAGAATTACAATCGATAAAAAACTGATTCTCTTGCAAATAGGGCAGACAGGCAGTTGCGACGGTTTCTGCTACCTGCGTTGTAACAGCCGAAATAAGGTGGGTACTTTGGGCAATTAAATCCGGTAAAGCCAGCATCTGAGCATTATGCTCCTGGGCTTTAGCCAGAATAGCCGCTTTAGAAGCAGGAGCTTCCAGCAACGTATCGTATACCGCGAAAGGCGTACCCGTACGCTTAAAAATAGCCGCTAAAACAGAACCCACCGTTCCAAAACCAATAATGCCAATTTTGTAGTCCATATAAATTAAACAAGGCTTATAGATATTTTTTCTCGTTTTGCTTCATGCTTTTAATATCCTGCAAATCAAAAACTTCGTCGAGCGTAGCAATTGTATTTTCTATTTTTTTAACCCCTTTTGAACGCTTTATTTCCGAAAGCACCTCCTGGCTGGCCTTAATGGCTGCCCGTAAAACCTGGTTGGCATAAATAATTACTTTTACTTTTCCCAGTTCTTCTATTTTATCTTCCGTTAAGTCGGGGTAAGAAGTAGGTACCAATACTAACGGCACCGGACTGGTCCAGGCATTCACAAATTGAATAATTTCGTCGGGGGTTTTGCTCTTCGAATGAATAAAGATACAATCGGCGCCCGCTTCGGTATACAGCATGGCCCGATCCAAGGCTTCTTGCTGGCCCATACCCGCAATCAGGGCTTCTGTCCGGGCTATTACCGTAAAATCTTTACTTTTTTGGGCATCTTTGGCGGCTCTGATTTTGCCGGCAAATTCTTTCGCGTCCAGCAACTCCTGCCGGCCGCCGGCTAATAAACTGGTATCTTTCGGAAAACGTTTGTCTTCCAGACACAGGGCGGCAATGCCGGCTTCATCCAAAATCTTGGTTAAATAAATTACATTTATCGCGTTGCCATAACCCGTATCGCCATCATAAATTATCGGAATATTAATCGCTTCTTTTATCGCCAGCGCCTCTTCTACAAAAGTTTTCATCGAAAGAATGCTGGCATCAGGCAAACCGTAAGAAGCCGAAATGCAAAAACCGCTCGACCAGACAAAATCAAAGCCGGCCCGCTGAATCATTTTAGCTTCCAGCGCATCTCTGGCGCCAACTCCGGTTATATAATTTCTATTTTGTAACAGATTTCTGAAAGTAGCAGCTAATTGGTTCGTCATTGTAGTGTTGAATGTTATGAAAGAGGTTAATTTCTGTAGTTAGTTGATTTATTTTTAAGTCAAAAGCGCGTTTATAGTTACCGAAAACAATAACCAAAACAGGTAAGATTAAATAATCTCATCTATTTACTTTTCGTTTCACTATTTATTCTTTAAAGTAATATTTCCTTTCCAATTTTAATAATAATATCTATATAACTTTCAATATCTATCTATTAATTATTATTTTTATCGCGCAATAAAATTAGTTAGCAAAACAATATTTAAACCATCCCTATTTTGGTAGTAAACCTGGATGGTTTAAACCAAGCCGGTTTTAGAAATAAAGTTTAAGAAAAATTTAGCAGGTTCGCCGGCAACCGGCTTTTCTTAATTATTGCTGGTTGGGAATGTTTAGTTTTTCGGCAGGAGAACTTAATAATTATAATTAGAATACCTGCTACCAGCATTGTTCCGGACATGAAGCGCAAAAGCGTTACACATTTTATATGATGAAAAGCCAATTTCCCCTGCTTACATTACTTTTAATCGGTTTAGTTTTGTTCGGCGCTTCCTTTATCAAGAAAGAAAAGTCAACGCCTGGCCGACAGAGAATTAACTTCGACTTAAACTGGAAATTTTACCAGGGCGATAAAGCCGGGGCAGAAAACCCTAATTTTCCGGTAGATGATTGGCGCAGCGTAAACCTGCCTCATGATTGGAGCATAGAGGGCAAGTACGATACTATTTACGGTACCGATTGGCAAAGCGGCTACTTGCCGGCCGGCATTGGCTGGTACCGTAAAACCTTCGACTGGCATTCAGAATGGCAGAATAAAAAAGTATCGGTGCAGTTTGACGGGGTTTATATGAACAGCGATGTCTGGCTAAACGGCCAGCATCTGGGAAAGCGTCCTTATGGCTATATCAGCTTTATGTACGACCTTACCCCTTACCTTAAGAAAGGAAAAAATATATTAGCGGTTAAGGTAGACCATTCTAAACCGCAAAGCGGGCGCTGGTATACTGGCTCCGGCATTTACCGCCATGTTTGGCTGGAAGTTACCAATCCGGTTCGGGTGGCGCATTGGGGAACGCAGGTAACCACGCCCGGGGTGAGTGCAGCCAAAGCCACTATTAACATTAAAACGCAGGTGCTGTCCGAAGGAATAACCGGGGAAAATATTCAGCTGGAAACCCGGATTTTAGATAAAACCGGTAAAACAGTGGCTTCGGGCACTACGGCTAAAAAAAGTGACGAGGCAAAAACTTTAGATTTTGAGCAACAACTAACCATTGAGGGGCCGCAGCTCTGGTCACCGGATACGCCTTATCTGTACGAGGTAGTAAATATTGTGCGGGTTCGCAACCAGGTTACCGATGAGTACCATACGCCGTTGGGCATCCGGAAATTAGATTTTAATGCTGCTAAAGGTTTTTTACTCAACGATAAGCAGGTAAAAATTAAAGGCGTTTGTCTGCACCACGATGCCGGCCCCGTGGGTGCAGCCGTACCGGACGATGTACTTTACCGCCGGTTAAAACTGCTGAAGGATATGGGCTGCAATACCATCCGGACTTCCCATAATCCGTTTGCCCCGGAGTTTTACAGTATGTGCGATAGCTTGGGGATAATGGTCATGAACGAAACATTTGACGGCTGGGAAACGGCCAAAGCCCGACACGATTACGGTAATTATTTCGCAGAATGGTGGCAAAAAGATGCGACTGATTTTATCCGCCGCGACCGCAATCATCCGAGTATTATTATTTGGTCTATCGGCAATGAAGTAGTGAAAGGAACGCTGGACACACAGAAAAAACTGCTTCAGCTTTTTCACACCCTCGACCCCACCCGACCGGTTACCCAGGGCGGCCACGACCCCACCCGCGGCATGACCGGCGACAAGGCGCGCACCGCTTTGGATATTAATGGTTTTAATGGCGGCGGCGAAGAGATCGGAGCGTTTGAAGAATTTCACGAAAAATTTCCGGATATCCCATCCATTGGCACCGAAGTACCCCATACTTACCAGACCCGCGGGGTGTATCGCACCACCACCAACTGGCGTCGGCAACACTTCCCGGCTCCCTGGGAAATCAGAAGCGGCTCGGCCGGTTCCATGAAAGATAAAGCCGATAAAGTTTTCCGGATTGCCGATTTAGCGCCACAGGAGGTTTTTCCGGAAGAACAGCAAACTACTTACTACCAGAACGGGGAAGTAAAACCGATTTTAAATAAAAAGCCCTGGGCCACTAATATTTATTACCAGTCATCCTACGATAATGCCACTGTCCGTTCGAGCGCGCGCAAAGCCTGGCAGCGCGTCCGGGATTTTGATTACGTCATGGGCCATTTCCGCTGGACCGGTTTTGATTATTTAGGCGAAACCAACGGCTGGCCTTCCCGGATGGCTAATTTTGGGGTACTCGATATTTGCGGTTTCCCCAAAGATCATTATTACCTGTACCAAAGCCTCTGGACCGAAAAACCCATGGTGCACCTGTTACCCCACTGGACGCACCCGGCCAAAGAAGGCACCAAAATACCCGTTGTCGTTTATACCAATGGCGATGCGGTAGAATTATTTTTAAATGGCAAGTCTTTAGGCAAACAGCCCTACCAGGACGAACAACTCGTGTGGCAAGTGCCTTATGAACCCGGTACAATAAAAGCTGTTGCGCTAAAAAACGGTAAAGAAGTAGCTACCCACAGTTATACCACCGCCGGGGCACCCGCCGCTATTCAGGTAAAACTGGATAAAAACCAACTAAACGCTAACCTGAAAGACATAACCCACCTGGAAGTTACGGTAGTGGACAGCAAAGGCACGCCCGTTCCTCTGGCAACAAATAATATCAGCTTTTCGGTAAATGGGCCCGGTAAACTGATTGGCGTAGACAACGGCGATCCTTTAGATCTAAGCAATTACAAAACCAATCAAAGGCGTGCCTTCCGGGGTAAATGTTTGGGATTGGTCCAGGCCACCGATAAACCGGGCGTAATTAAAGTTAACCTGAGTTCTCCCGGATTAAAATCAAAAGAGGTAACTATTCAGGTTAAAAAAGATGAGTCTGAAAAGAGAATTGGCCTATAGCATTAAGAGAGAGTTTTGTAATACAGTAATTGTATAGCATACTTTATAAACCTGCTTACCCCGCTGGGCCTATTATCCGGTCAAAAAGTAGAACCGAATAAAGAATGGATTTTTTTCTAAATTTATTATCCGCCATAATATTTATATATTTTTACTTAGAGATAGCTTTATTTGGGTGTAATCTGATGGATGGTGTTTATTTCTATAAAATATAAAAAAAGTTGTGAAAACATTCTTGTGCAGCAGCTAAAAAAAGACATCTAAGAAATTAAAATGGGATTTGGATTTAACTTATTCTTCATTCTCATTCTTATCCCATTTACAGGAATACTGTTAATTATTTGGCTAATATCGAGAAAACTCCTAATTGGAAAAATACTCAGATTAATTTGGCTCGGAATAATTGGACTTGTTGTACTTGTGAGTGCATTAAATTGGTTGACTTCCAAAACAGAATTAGATAAGGAAGACTATTACGGAGAATATGTAATAAATAGAGATTACTTCAAGGGAAAACAAACTGATTGGCAATACAATCACTTTCGATTTGAAATAACTGATCAAGACTCAATTTTTTTTCACGTCACAGATAAAGAGAAAATATTAAATACTTATCGAGGGACAGTTAGAACAACCAACCCAATAAACTATCACTCAGACAGGCTGATAATTGTAATGGAAAAACCAACACACCACATTCTAACAAGTAACCCGACAACTTACAGAAGTGCTTGGAGTTTCTATCTGGTGTTTAACTCGCCAAAATTTCACAATGTATTTTTCGAGAAAGGAAAATGGAAAAAAATAGAATGAAGAAGAAAAAAGCTGACCGCACAACATTACATATAGCTTACGGCGGGCAAAGTGATGGAAACAAGTATTCTCCTGTTAAGTAATTTTATTCACGGTGAATAATTTCTCGTTTCTAAAATCGCCACAAGTCATATGAGTGGACCGTTAGAACCAAAGATAAACGAAATTTACATATCGATGACTCACCTGGAATCTAGAGTATATACACAAGTTCATCAGGTATGTTTAATCAAAAGCGCGTAAACCAACAAAGAGCAGCCTAAAAATAGTTAGCGGGTAGTGGAATAAAAAGTATGCAGGGATAAAAAAAGGCAGTGGATTGTTTAAGGAGATGGAATG
>NZ_BJYS01000066.1 GCF_007991635.1 Adhaeribacter aerolatus
AAATGTGGGCTCAAAAAAGAAATAATCTTTAATTGAAAGTAAAACTACCTCTAAGTAATAAAACTTATTGCGAAAGCTCCCCTCCTATTTTAGGAGGGGCAGGGGTGGTAAAATCATTAAACCCGAGTTTACTCTTGTCGCTGGTGCGAGCTTGCAGCTCGTACCTTTTCACCAGTCTATGGCTTTAAATGGGAGAAAAACAAAGGGGATCCTAATAGATACGGTACATTAAAATGGAAGTACGAGCTGCAAGCTCGCACCAGCAATTGTGGTAAAACCATTAAATAACCGAGTTCATTAATACTGTTTTTTTGCCTAAACTATATAAAATGACTAAACCGCGCCCTTATGTCTTAAGCATAGCCGCTACCGACCCTAGCGCCGGGGCCGGCGTGCTGGCCGATATTAAAACCTTGGAAGCCAATAAGGTTTATGGCCTGGGCGTCGTTTCCGGCATTACTTACCAGAACGACAATACTTTTACAGGGGTAGATTGGGTACCCGTTGAAAATATTACCCGGCAAGCCGAGATTGTACTAACTAAGTTTCCGGTAAAAGTAACCAAAATAGGTTTAATCCAAAGCTTACCCGTGCTGGAAACCATCATAGATTTCTTATTAGGGTTAAAGCCGGATTTAAAAATTATCTGGGACCCGATTTTAAAAGCCAGTGCCGGTTTTACTTTCCATGATAGGCTAGAGCAGGAAGCGTTGCTGCCAATCCTAAAAAAGTTATTCCTGCTAACGCCCAATGTAACCGAAGCCTGCAGTTTAGGCGAAATGGACAGCCCAGAAGAAAGTGCTCTCCAGTTAAGCCAGTATTGCCATGTATTATTAAAAGGCGGACACCGGGTAAAAAAGTTAGGCAGGGATACTTTGTATTTACAATCCGGAGAAAAGTATTCGTACCGGCCGAAGGAGCAAAATATTTCCGCTAAGCATGGCTCCGGCTGTGTGTTATCCGCCGCTTTGGCGGCCAATTTAGCCCAGAATTATAAGTTGCCTCGTGCCTGTTTAAGAGCAAAACAATACACAACTAAATTTTTAACCAGTAACGCCAACTTATTAGGTTATCACCAAACCTAACTGATGAAGCAATAATAATTAAAAGCACCTTGATAAATAAAGAGAAACAACTGAATTGCCACTAGCTTCAGCTAGTGCAAACCTATTGATAATATGATTTCCAGACTCCATTACATCACCCAGGAAATTCCCGGCTATACCCACGCCCAATTAGCAGAAGCCGCGTTGGCCGGCGGCGTAAATTGGGTGCAGTTGCGCCTCAAAAACAAGCCTTATGCCATTTGCAAAGAAGAAGCCCAAAACACCTTAGCCCTTTGCCGGCAATACGGCGCCAAACTAATTATAAACGACAACGTGGCGCTGGCGCAGGAAATTGGTGCTGATGGCGTGCACCTGGGCAAACAAGATATGCCAACGGCGCAGGCGCGTAAATTATTAGGTCCGGATTTTATAATTGGCGGCACGGCCAACACCTTTACAGATATTCAGCATCATGCAGCCGCCGGCGTAAATTATATTGGTTTGGGCCCCTTTCGGTTTACACCAACCAAAGAAAATTTAAGTCCTGTCCTGGGCCCGGAAGGCTATCTGAATATTTTAAAACAATGCCGGAAGGCTGGTATTAACATACCCATAATTGCTATTGGCGGCTTAAACCTGGCGGATATTCCGGCTCTTTTGGCCTCCGGCGTACACGGTATGGCGGTATCATCGGCCATTGCCCAAAGTCAAAATAAAACAGCCGCAGCCTCCCAATTTGTAAAAGCGTTAACGGCTGCCTTTTTACTTTTAGAACAATAATCTTATGACTGAAATTGCTGCTTTAACCATAGCCGGCAAAACTTTTTCGTCGCGTTTATTTACCGGCACCGGCAAATTTAATTCCGCTGCGCTCATGGAAGATGCCTTGCTTGCTTCGGGTACGGAGTTAGTAACGGTAGCTTTAAAACGGGTGGATTTAGCCGGCAAAAGTGATAATATTTTAAGTTACCTGCACCACCCGCAGTTTAATTTATTGCCCAATACTTCCGGGGTGCGCACGGCCAAGGAAGCGGTGTTTGCCGCCCAGTTAGCCCGCGAGGCCCTGGAAACAGACTGGCTCAAACTGGAAATCCACCCTGATCCGAAATATTTATTACCCGACCCCGTCGAAACGTTGAAAGCCGCCGCAGAATTGGTTAAACTGGGGTTTATCGTTTTGCCCTACATACACGCCGACCCGGTTTTGTGCAAGCATTTAGAAGAAGTAGGTGCCGCTGCAGTTATGCCCCTGGGCGCGCCTATCGGTTCTAACAAAGGTTTGCGCACGCGCGATTTCCTGGAAATTATTATTCAGCAAAGTAAGGTGCCGGTGGTGGTAGATGCGGGTATTGGCGCTCCCTCGCACGCGGCCGAAGCTATGGAACTGGGGGCCGATGCCGTTTTGGTAAATACAGCTATTGCGGTTTCGGAAAATCCGGTACAAATGGCACGGGCTTTTAAACTGGCCGTGGAAGCCGGCCGCCTGGCCTACGAAGCCAAACTGGCCACCGTACAGAAATTTGCCGCCGCCAGTAGTCCGTTAACCGCCTTTTTAGAAGATTAGTATGTTCGACGAAATATTTGCCAATTACCCTTGGGAGGATGTAAAAACCAGTATATACGCGAAAACGGCGGCGGATGTTGAACGGGCCCTCGGAAAAGAAAAGCGCGATTTAGAAGATTTTAAAGCGCTGATTTCGCCGGCGGCCATGCCTTACCTGGAGCAAATGGCCCGCTTCAGCCAGGCCGCCACCCAAAAGCGTTTTGGGAAAACCATGCAGTTGTACGTGCCCCTGTACCTCTCCAACGAATGCCAGAATATTTGCACCTACTGCGCCTTCAGCCTCGATAATAAAATCCGCCGGCGGACTTTAAATAATGCCGAAATATTGCAGGAAGTAGCCGTATTAAAAGAAATGGGTTACGACCATGTGTTACTCGTTACCGGGGAAGCCAATCATACCGTAGGCGTTCCTTACTTAAAAAAAGCCATAGCATTAATTCGGCCATACTTTTCTCATATATCCATGGAAGTACAGCCCCTCGACCAGGACGAGTACGAAATATTAATGGCGGCGGGTTTAAATACCGTACTGGTTTACCAGGAAACTTATCACCAGGAGAACTATAAAGTACATCATCCCAAAGGTAATAAATCTAACTTTCCTTACCGCCTGGCTACCCCCGACCGGCTGGGGAAAGCGGGTATTCATAAAATGGGGTTAGGCGTTTTGATTGGTTTGGAAGATTGGCGTACGGATTGCTTTTACACGGCATTGCACCTGCATTATTTAGAAAGAAACTACTGGCAAACCAAATACAGCATTTCCTTCCCGCGGCTCCGCCCCATTGCAGTGGGCACCACCGATAACACTTCGCTTAAAAGCTTTGCTACCTACATGAGCGATAAAGAACTGGTGCAGTTGATTTGTGCCTACCGCCTGTTTAACGAAGAAGTGGAGCTTTCTATGTCCACGCGTGAAAGTGAAAAATTCCGGAACCACGTGATAAAACTGGGCATTACCAGTATTAGTGCCGGTTCTAAAACCAACCCCGGCGGCTACGCGGTAGAACCCCAATCGCTGGAACAATTTGAAATCTCCGACGAACGCAGCCCGCAGGAAATAGCACGCATGATTCGGCAGCAAGGTTACGAGCCGGTTTGGAAAGATTGGGATCAGGCGCTGGAAGTGGTGAGTTGAAAGTTGAAAGCGGGAAGTGGGAAGTGGTAATACTAAATAGTATTAAGGTCCTTCCATAGAATAGCTAGCAAGCTTGACAGCGTTGATGATATATTCATAGCCGTTGAGAGAAGCTAATTGTTCTTTAGAGTAGTTGTTGATGTTGGTAGTTATCCAGGCTTGGAGTTCTGGTTCCTCCTGGAATTACCTTTAATCCCAAAACAAAGGGAGCGAATTATATCATGCTACAGCCTTAACAGTCACAATTTCAATTCTTTGGATATCATTGAAACCCCGCCGGAAATCCGCCGGAGAATACCATTCTTCTGGTAGCAAACCACTCTTACCTTATTTTTCCCGGATAGCTTGGTCTTTATTTTATTTGCAGGTCAGAATGGGAACGGCGTAAATCGAGGTAACGCATAACTGGGGCGGCCATAACACCGTGCACAAACACCGAGATGAGCACAATAAAGCCGGCAATACTCCAGAGCATTTTCTCTTCCGGAAAAACTGCTTTCGTCAGGGCAAAGGATAAGTAATAAAAAGAGCCGATGCCGCGGATTCCGAAAAAGCTGATGGCAAGTTTTTCGCGAAAACTGATATTCTGCCCCACTAAAGTAAGCACCGCGCCCAAAGGACGGATAAAGAACACAAAAGCTAAACCAATCAGAATTCCCGGTAACGTGATCGCATCAAGCAGGCCGGTGGCAATGCTCCCCCCAAGTAAAATTAAAATAATCACTAAAAATAAGCGCTCAATCTGGTCGGTGAAATCGTGCAGTTCCTGATGAAAATGATGCGGTCGTTCGTGGCGGCTCATGGTTAAGCCCGCTACAAAAACCGCGATAAAACCATACCCATGTAACATTTCCGTTAATCCGTAAACCAGCAAAGTAGCCGATATCGCAACAAATCCATCTTTGGTTTTCGGGAAGTTATATCTTTTGGGAAGAATGAAAACCAAATATGCCAGCGTCCGGCCCAGTAAGTAACCCATTCCCACCCCAACTGCTATTTTGTAGAAAAAATCCCACCACAGCCAAGGCCAGAACCAATCCTCGCCGGTAGTTGCAGCCAACGCCACAGCAATGGCCATCCAGGTAAACGGAAATGCCATGCCATCGTTCATACCGGCTTCGGAGGTAAGCGAAAAGCGCACATGGTCTTCCTTTTCGGTGCTGGGTGGGCCCACCTGCACCTCCGATGCCAGTACCGGGTCGGTGGGAGCCATTACAGCGCCCAGCAACAAAGCCGAAGCAGGCACCAGACCCAGCACCCACCAACCTATAAACCCAAGGGCCGAAATGCAAATGAGCATGGTAACCGATACCAATAAAAGTGGGATTCTCCAATTTTTCCAGCTGATGGCCCGGTTAATTTTTATACCGGTCCCCATTAGGCTAACGATAACGCCCAACTCGGTTATATGAACCGTTAGCTCTTTGTTGGGCAAAGGGTTTGGATCTAATAACGCGGGCGTGAAATAATATAAAAGGAAGCCTAAGGTTGTGAAAATAATACCATAAGAGATTGGCAATTTTTCGAGTACGCCGGGCAGCCAGGCCATTGCCAGTGACGAAACGCCGATAACGGTAAGAACTAATATATACGTATCCATGCGCGGTCTAAAATGCTGGCAAATTGCTTAGTTACATTATAAAAAGATGTAAGCTTGTACTTTAAACAGAAAACGGAGGTTCTTGTTCTATGTAAAATATATATATATTCTTAAGGGCTTTCGCAAAATTATTGAAAGGTCCCCCTTTGGAGGGGGTAGGGGGAGGATTTAACCATTGAAAGGACAATTTTTCAAAAGGCCAATTTTAAATAGATTAGCAATATTTAAAATATTATTATGTCCTGCCCTCCAGACTATAAATATTAATTCACCTCATTGTAAGAAATCTTTTTGCAGGAGTTTTACCGCCAAGAGCCGCAGGTGTTTACAGTTATCTTTTTAGATAAGGCCGGCTACTTTTGGGCTAATCACTTGCAGGTACCCCACAACTTTTGTCTGGGCTATCTGCCTTCTTCTAATCCGGAACTCAACCCCGTTGAAAGGTTTTGGCGCGACATGAAGGACAAAGTGGCTATTTGTAACTTCAAAGATGAACCAAAACCCGAAGCTTGGAAAAGCAAAACGCTCAACAACTACTCAAAACAGCAAACCGATTCTTTTACCGGGTGTAGCTACATTTTAAATGCCATAAAGCAAGTTCAAATATGCTATGGCAAATCCTTAATACTATTTGGTATAAGTTTTATGTTTAAAATCAGAAAGGGAAAAAGTACGGGATAATAAAAGAAGCAGCCAGCCAAACGATAATATTTAAAGGGGTGCCAATTTTTAGAAAATCGTTGAATTTATAGTTGCCCGGCGCATAAACCATGGTATTGGTCGGGTAGCTCATGGGGGTCATGAAGGTAAGGGAACAGGCGAACATCACTGCCACCAGAAAAGGTCGTTCGCTAACCCCAAGGGCTGCTGCCAGGCTTATCACAATCGGGGACATCAGCGCCGCCGTGGCTTTACTGGACAGAATGTTCGTGGATAAAAACGTAATCAGAAAAATTAAACTCAGGGTAATGCGCGGGTCCAAGGTGCCCATATACTGAAATATAAAATCCGAAATCAGCACCGAGCCGCCGGTTTTCTCCAGGGCTTTGCCCATCGACAGTACACCCGCCATCATAAAAATTACCTTCCACTGAATGGCCTGGTAAGCCTCTTTGGGTTTTAGAATAGAGGTAATAACCAGGAGCAAACTACCTACCATCCCGCTGATTAAAATAGAAGTAATATTTAAGGCGGCGGCAGCCACCACCCCTATCGCAATCAGCAAAGCTGGGATAGCCTTTTTATAATCGATGGCCCGGGCTTTGTATTTAGACAGGGTAACCACCAGCTTGCGGGAAGTTAAGGTAGAAATATCTTTTTTAGCCGCAAAAAGCAAGAGCATATCCCCTTCTTTCAGGATTACTTCGGATAAATGTTTGGTAATAGTTTCGTCGCGGTGCCGGATGGCCAACACCGACGAATAGAAAACATTGCGGAAGTCGAGTTTCTCGAGGGAATTGCCGGCTAGTTCGGAACCATGCGGAATCATAACCTCGTAAATCTGCTTTTCTTCCGATTCGGCAATGCTGCTATCTAAATCGTTGGCCAGGAGATAACCTTTTGTTTGCTTTAACTGGCTTAATTCCAGCGGACTGATTAAAATCTTGATAGCGTCATTCTCCCGTAAGAACGTATCGCCGTTGATGTTATATATTTTTTCGTTGCGGCGGATAATAGCCAGCACCTGCGCCCGGAAATCCTGGGTTAGCCGGGAGGTACTTACCTTTTTGTCTTTGTCCGGATTGTTTTCGAGCAAAACAATTTCGGCCATATAGCGCTCGGCTTCCCGTATTAAGTTTTCGTCGTTGATATTTTTCCGGTTGGGCAGCAAAAACGGACCGGCAATTAAAATGTAAATTAACCCGATGCTTAACAAACTAATACCCGCCGCCGAAAACTCAAACATGCCGAATGGTTCCAGGCCGCTTTTTTCGGCATAGCTGCTCACCAAAATATTCGTGGAAGTACCTATCAGTGTGCAGGTACCGCCCAGCAGCGCTGCAAAAGAAATTGGGATTAGTAACCTGGCCGGGCTGATACCGGTTTCGCGGCACACCAGCAAAGCCATCGGAATTAAAAGCGCTACCACCGCCGAATCGTTTATAAAAGCAGAAGAAAGCGCGGAAAGTAAACTAAAAGCAAAGAGGGCACTGAAGTAATTTTTCTTCGCCATTTTAATAATCCGGCTGCTGAGCCCTTCTATTAAGCCGGTTTTAAAAATGGCCGAACTGACGACAAACATACAGCCTAGGGTAAGGGTGGCCGGATGGTTAAACCCCGAAAAGCCCTCTTCTGGGTCCAGTACCCCCGACACAATAAACAAAGACATGATCAGGATGGAGGTGGTATCGATAGAGAAATATTCTTTCACGAATAAGAATATGCCAATACAGATAATAACCAGCGTGAGGTATAACTCCATTGATATTGCTTAGAATGATAGTGCTGTTTTGCTTTTGAATTTTTGCAAGTATACCGATTATGCTGTAAAAAACCTGTTCCGGGTAAGGGCTAATTACATTTGGGCAGCTATTAAAATTAAAAATCCCGGCTGCTTACCAGTAGCCGGGATTCTGATTGAATATTTAAAAAGGCAGGATTGTATTTTCTTCGCCTGGGAATTTAATCCTGAATGCTTACAAAAACGTTATTTTTATCGAAGCGCAGTTCTAACTGGCTGACTAACTCAATGTCCTGGTTTTCGCCTTCCAGTTCCCAGCCTACAATCATATCGTTGGCATAGTTGGTTTGCACATAGCTGCTGATGCCGGCCGGAATAAAGCTATCGGGTAGTTTGGTTGGGCTATCGATTTCGGTAATTTCGCCGGCCTTGTTAAAGTCCAAAGTAGTACCACTACTTAACGTAACGTCATAAGAATCATCTTTTTTAATAATATCGCGTTCTTTAACTACTTTCGCTACGTTATCGCCGGCAAAATGGCGTACTAAAAACTCCTGGGCGGCGGTAGGCAGTTCGTTGTCTTTTACTACTTCTTCTTTTTCGCAGGAGGTTAAAAACAAGGCTCCTAATGCTACCGAAAATAAAATTGATTTTGCTTTCATGTGTTTTGCTAATCGTTAAAAAAATAAAAAGATTTTGAATAAATATTAATTTTTGAGCTGGACCTGCAGAATATTGCCGTTGCCTTTCTGGCCTTCGTTCGAAATAAATAAATCGCCGCTTGGGGTAAAGGCTATGCCTTCGGGCTGCGGAAAGATATTGCTGTCTAGCTTATGCCTGGCCAATATTTTACCCTGGGGGTTCAGGACAAAAAGCTGGGGATTGGCCCCTTCGGTTAAATAAATATTACCGTTTTGCGGGTGCACGGCTATCTCGGAAGGTTGCAGGGCATTGTTTAGCTTTTTGCCTTTGTATTGACCCAAGAACGGATCGGTGAGGTTGATTTTAAATAAAGGTTCGGCCACTAACTTTTTGGTGCTTAAATCGAAGGCATAAACGCCTTTAAAATCCTGCGCATTCGTTTCGGCTCCTTTTATGGCTAGCAGCAAGCGGTTATGCTTCGCATCGTAAGTCAGGCCTTCTACATTATTGGCGGCTGTTAAACTAGTATTGTATTCCTTTACCTTGGGCGAGGAAGTGCTATTGATATTATCTACTTTATAAATTCTGCCGTCGCTCCGGACGATGTAGGCAACCTCTCCTACCACCGCGATGCCTTCGTAATCGCCGGTGGTACCAAAAGTAATGGTGCGGTCTATTTTATTGGCGGCCGTGTCATATATAAATATTACGCCCGCTTCGTCCTGTATACAAGCAAACTTGTTGTTACCCAGGTATGCAATACCCGATACTTCGAGCAGAATCTCGGGCAAATTCCATTTTTTTACAACAGTTACTGATGAAGAGGAAGCTTCTTCCGCTTTTTTCTTTTTTTGCTCTTTTTTATTTTTCCCCTCGTCCGGGAAATTGCCTTTGGCGTTTTCGCAGGATAATAAGAAAAAGGAGAAAAGTAAACTCCAACTAAATATTTTCAGGCTTTTCATAATTTTCATTTTTAATATTTTATCTGAGTAGTCGGTTTAAAAGGATGTTTTTTAATTTTGGTTGCTGCCAGCATCAGTCCCAGTAAGCCAAAGCAGTATTAATATTACCGTCGGCCGTAAATACTTGCTTCAGCGCTTTATTGCGCTTTTCTAATTCTACCTGGTAAAATATTGCTCCGTCTTTTTCTATCTGTTCCAAATCATTTACTTCGTAATCGGCAAAGTTTTTCTGGATCGTTGCTGAAATAGCGGCGGGTAATTCGGTTACCAGAATTTCTTTTTTTGTCATTATAATTTTGCCGGAAGCGTCGATTAAAGCCGCGTATTCGGTGGCAGCTACATCGTAATCGGCTTCGAATAGTTTTTTATGTTTTTCCCATTCTATATCTACCGCATCCGGAAATTTTAACTGCAAGGCATTTTTTACGAGCGCAGGCACTTTTTTGGGGTTAACATCCTGGCTACAGGCTACCAAACCACTGCTACATAATATTGCTGCAAATAAGAAGGCTTTCATAATTATAAACTTTAAGTGAATTCCTAATTATGAAGCAAAGCTCGGCGGCAAAACCGGAAAGAATCTGGAATAAGCGGCAGATTTGAAAAAAAATATTTTTTTTTCAAATCTGCCTGTATAGGATTATTTGAATTTTACCGTGAGCTGGTGCATTTGGGGGTATTCGTAGGTCAGCCTGAATTGGTATAAATCGGCAATGGCTTTGGCAATAGCTAAACCTAAACCGGTAGAACCCGGTGCATCGCTCCCTTTATGAAACCGGGTAAATAGTTTATCCTGGTCCAGGGGAACAGGCTTGCCGGAATTTTGAATTATTACGGAGTCTTTTTGGATGATTATTTCTATAAAGCCCTCTGGCTTATTATGTACAATGGCATTTTTAACCAGGTTGATGAATAATATTTCGGCCAGGTCCGGATTTAATTTTTGCCAGCAAATTTCTTTTTCTGCTACCCGCACGGTCAGGTCGCGGAAAGTAACCTGGTCCGAGAAATCGGCTACTATTTTCCCAATAAGCTCGTTTAGGTTTACTTCTGCTTCCGGGCCAAATTGCTTATTCTCGATCTTAGATAAGAGCAAAAGCGATTTATTCAGGCGGGTGAGCCGCTCCAGGTTTTGAATAACGGCCCCTATTTGCGTAAGCTGTTCGTCTTTTAAATTTTCACTTTCGGCCAGCAGTTCCAATTTATTTAAACTAATGGCCAGCGGGGTTTGCAGCTCGTGCGCCGCATTCTCGATAAAATTTTTCTGGCTGTTATAGGTGCTGATGTTTTTTTGCAGCAGCTTTTCGACGGTGTTGTTTAAGAGCTGAAATTCACTGATGGTGGTCGGAACCGGGATAAACTGACTGGAATCTTCGAGCCGGAAATTTTGCAATCGCTGCAGCAATTTGTAAAATGGCCGCCAGATTCTTTTCAGCAGAAAATTATTCAGCACCAGAATACTGGCTATCAGGCCCAGGTATAACCAGAACAAAGCGTAAAACAAATCTTCTATCAGGTCATCTTCTTCTACCATCGAGGTAATTACCCGCAGCTCGTAAAAGCGATCCTGGTGCCGGAATACCGTCGTCAGCATCCGGAACGGCTCATAATCCTGCTCGTTCAGCACGTACATCAGGGTATCCTGGTAAACATCGTTCCGGTTTCTGGCCTGGGCAAAAGAAATTTCTTTCAGCCGGTAATAGCCGTCTTCAAAATTCCGGCGCTCAAAAACCGAACTGTCGCGGGCCGCTTTCTGCATCACCAGCATTTTCTGATTGCCCAGGCCATCGTCCATGCTGTCGTATATTTCATCGAGCATGTTTATGTAAAACAAACCGGCCCACACCAATATTACCAGGAGTAAAATACCGGCAAAATAGGCCGTGGTGTAATTCAGTAGCTTCATGGAATAATGAGTTTGTAACCAATGCCGTAAATGGCCCCTATCTCCACGGCGGCCTGGTTATCCTTCAGCTTTTTGCGCAGGTTTTTAATTTGGGAGTAAATAAAATCAAGGTTATCGGCTTCGTCTATATAATCGCCCCAAACGTGCTCGGCCAGAGCCGTTTTGCTCACCAACCGTCCTTTATTGGTGACGAGGTAAAGCAGAATATCGTATTCTTTCCGGTTCAGCACCAGCTCTGTACTGTTTACCCAAACCTGGTGTTTGTCGGGGTCTAAAGTTAAATTTTCAATTTTTATGAGGTTACTGCCCTCGAATTTGCGGCGGCGCAGCACCGATTTTACGCGCGCGTGCAGTTCGGCAATATGAAAAGGTTTAGCCAGGTAATCATCCGCTCCCAGTTCCAGGCCGGCTACCTTGTCGTCTAAAGAATTCCGGGCCGAAACAATTATTACCCCTTCGGTTTTATTATTTTTCTGCAACTCGTTTAAAATATCCAGGCCACTGCCGCCGGGCAAATTTATATCCAGCAAAACACAATCGTAATCGTAGGCGCCAATTTTATCTAAAGCTTCGTTGTAATTAAGGGCGGTTTCTACTACGTACATTTCCTGCCGGAGCGATTGCACCATATTGTCCAGCATATCGGGTTCGTCTTCTATTACTAAAATTTTCATAAAGGCATGTTTAGGCACAAGTACGCAGCCAATTCCGGAATAAGTTAGGAATTAGCTGAAAAAAATAGCCAACTGGCTTCAACCCCGATTTAAAGCTATAAGGAATGATGGTGCGCATTTTAAATTTATTAAAAGGTTTAATTTTCCAGGATTTT
>NZ_BJYS01000067.1 GCF_007991635.1 Adhaeribacter aerolatus
GGTTAAAGTACCGTTAGAGCTAATAGGGCTTGCTGTGAAGGATCCCGAACCTAAATATTTTGCACTTATAGTATGACTTACAGAAGCACTCGAAGCATTTAAGGCACTAGGATTGTAATTATAAGTAGCAGTTCCTGTTGTTCCAGTTGAAATTTCTAAAGCTACAGAGCTACCTACCGCAACATCATTAACATAAAATTGAACATTACCTCCGCTTGGCTTTGGAGAAACTGTAGCGGATAAAAGAACAGAAGTATTTCCATAAGTGGTTGAAGCACTAGCAACAGAAGTTATTGTTGAAGTGGTAGAACTAAAAGAAATTTTTACTTCTCTTGAAGAAGAACATTCGCCATTAGTTATGGTCCAACGTAAAATATAAGTTTCGCCAGCAGTCCCATTGAAAGTAGCTGTTGGGTTAGTTGACGTAGAAGTTGTAGGAGTTGTTGAACCAAATGAACCACCTGTCCCACTTACAATGCTCCATGTACCTGCTCCAACTGAAGGCGTATTGCCAGACAATGTAGTTGAAGTGCCACTAAGGCTAAGTTGATCTACCCCTGCATTGGCTGTTGTTGGTAGGGCCGAAATTGTAAGAGGTATACCATTTTCAGGTCCAATAATGTAAGGGTTACTGGAAACAACTCTAATTTTATAAGCCTTTCCTGGAGGAGTAGATAATGGTATAGTGGCTTCAATTTTTAAGGAAGTACCAGTTGTTTTAGATGGTAACGTTCCAATATCTATGGGCGAAGAAAAATCTCCTGATGAATTACTAAGTTGAGCAGTAAAAACATTCCCATTATCAAAAGCTCCCCCTGCAGCAACAGCTTCGAAATTAACATTGACTGGGGTTTGGCCTACGCAAAATGAGGAGCCAGAAACAATAACACTATTACTTTTGAAACCAGCATCAGTAAAAATAGTAGTTGCTGTAGTTCCACTTTGACTTCCTTTAGCTGTAACAGTAAACGTAACCCCTAAATGCCTTTCTTCTACTTGGTAATCAATCTTCCAATTACCATTAGCATCAACGGCTACATCATATACATGATAATCAGGATAGTCAGGATATTCTTTTAACTCTACATGGACTTTTTGATCTAACGTCCAGCCGGAACCGGTAATGTGCGCAATTTGACCCGGAGAATAATCATCTTTATCAGATGTAACTGTTGGAGCGGGTAATCCGGCATCTACGTAAGCATCGCCTAAAGCGAATGCACCTACGGTACCGATAATGAAAAGGAAAACCAAGATGCCGTAGCGTCTGGCGTTTGCCTTTAATTGGGGGGGTAAGTGTTTAATCATAAATAGTTTTTAAATGGTGTTTAGTTGATTATTAGGTTTACTAATACCTGGGGCCTAACCAGTAACAAGAGGCTTTTCTGTTTAAATTGTGTGTTGTACAAGGGATTTATTGATTAGATGCTATTTTACTGTTACAAATATGGGCTTAAAAAGAAGAAGCAGGATATAATTTCGATGAACCATACGTTCTGCCCGCTAAACCGGTAGGTTCTTCAGATAAGTTATAGAATAAAGCTGTCAATATTTTATATTTAAAAAGTATATATTCTTATTAATATCGTTACAGATGCTTTATAATATTCATGCCGGATTTATAAATAATGTCAGATGTTTAATAAAACAGCATTTGAATTGAAACTGCGGTTGCAACATTCCTGTTTATGGAAAATGTTCCTAATGTAGGAATATTATTTTTTAATTTATAACAAAAGTTATAGAATCGGCCTTTACAATTAGTTAATGCATTTGTTAGTGCCTGTACTGGTGAATTGAGGCTATATTAATTTTCTAGTATTAGTTTAGACGGGTGCCATTACCAGGCTAGTTTATTACACTATAATATTTTAAGTATGTAGTTTTTCATATTTATTTAGCTGGAATTATTCGTAAGAGGTAAATTCAAATTAAACTAAAGTGTATTCTTAGCTGCTTTCCGGAGCTTTATTGCTTAAAGTTTATATGGCTTAATATTTATACTGGCCAGGGCTTTGTTCAGCGCCCGGATCTGGTCTTTGCCGCCGAAATATTCATAAGGATTGGTGCCACACAAATCGCAGGTTTGGTTAAGCTGCACCAAGGCTTTTAGCTGCGGGAAAATGGCCGTATGAAAACCATCCAGGAAGGAAAGCATGAGGCCATAATCTTCGGCGGATAAAACGGCCTGTTTGCTGCGTACTACCTTAATTAAATGGGTGAGCAGCCGCGCAATATGGTGCAGGTGCTGGCCCACGGCAGAAGTATTTAATAAATAGCGCAGGTGGCTGGTAAAAATGAGTGGGGCAATCTGGCCGTTGTGGTAATTCTGGTGCGTATCCGAAATGGTTTTTAAAGCTTTCTCTACTTCTTCGGGGCTAAACTTGTCGTTTTCCTGTTTAAACAGAGTAAATAATTCCAGAATATACCGGGTTGCTACTTCGGCATGAACCTTTTCTTTATCGGTGGCCAGCGCGCTTTGTTGCACCAGGGTGGCCTGCCGGCGTTCTCTAACGGCCTCAAATAAAATCAGGATACCGGCCAGCAAAAGCAGCGGGGTAGCTATGCCGCCGAAAGTAGCACCAATGGGTCCGGTAAGTGTTCCGTTAAACAGAGGCAAAAACGAAAAATATTTTTGTACAGGCAGCAGGAGCATTATTAGCGGTATAATAAAGGCTAATGCAGTTATCAAGATTAGGAGCCGGTGTTGGTGGGTGCTCATTAATACAGTTTATATCTAAATTTTTAAATTATATATTTAAAATTTTCTGTAAATATAGTAAAATATATATATTAAATATAAATGCAGAAAAATATTTTTATTTCAGCAAAATGTGTTAGGGTAGAATACTGGCGAAAAATGCAGCGGGGAGTTTTTAGAAGTCTTTTAAAAGAATAAACAGCCGTACCAGTAATAATTTTTTGAACTGGTAAGTAAAACATTATTATATGGCTAGGCTTAAGCCAGTACATAAAACCAGGAGTTTACGTAGGTAAGTACCCGGTGCAACAGGAGGGGGTAATCACGTTCAGAAACACTAAGGAATTTTTGCTCAGGCACATGCAAAAGAAGCAAGGTTCATGCGGAAAGGCCTGAAAATAATAAAGTTAGGTGTTAGGAAATTGCCGGCAAAATATAGCAGATAAAGTAAGAAGCAATATTTCTGGTACTGGTGCGCAGCCTGGTTCGGCACAGGTAAAACTAAGCCTAAGTGGCCTTTGGTTCTGTAAAAGGTTTGCGTAAAGTTGTTTAAATATAATCCGGATAGCCTTATAGCTTAGTTATTAAGCTAAAAGAGATGTTTGCATTGCTGGATGATTTAAGATAGCACAGAAATAAAGCGAAAGAGATAAGTGCTTTTTAGCCGGAATGGCTAAGCCGTTTAGGACTGTTTTTAACGATTTTCGTTGAGTTTCCGCAACCGAACCTCAATCATATGAATGGTGCGGCGCATGTCGTTTACAACGGCCTTCTGTTTTTCCTGCCCTAATGACTGTCTTAAATAAGTAAGATATTCTTTGCAATCAAACTTGCTCAGTTTATTAAGGTTGGCCTCATCTACTTTATCCAGAACCATCATTGTAATATTTAATTAAATATAGGTTATTATATTTAAATTTTTTATTTTAATCTGTATTCTAACCTGCTTTCGAACAATTAAATTAACGCATAATTAAGAATATTGCAAATCTGCTCTTTCGGATTAAGTATTAATATTTTAAAATTAAGTATTAATATCTTTTTTCTAATGCCGGTTCTATTTCATTCTGCTTCTTCTACTCGGTTGTGACTTAATAATGCTTAATCCTTCTTTTGCCTGGTAGCTAATGAAGCGTAGCTTTCGCAGCGAAATTGCCCAGCTAATATTAGGCTGCCGTATTTATAAGTGATTAAAGTAAACAACTTTTTAAGCGGAGCAAGACAGCCAGGGTGCTGTATAAGCAGGTGCTTGGCCGCCCAAATTAGTGGCACTTAGCAGGAGTGCCCCAATCAATCAGCTTAAATAAGGTGGGGAATTATAAATATACTTAAGCGAAGCCGGGAAGCATAAACGCGAAAGAACATAGGGCGCTAGCCTAACCGCTATTTAGGTTAATCAGGGCTGATTTTTAACCGTAATATTTTGTTCCTGCGTAAATTGGCACACTCGTTATATTGATTCTTGCATCATTGGTTTATTGCTGTAGCTCGGGAATATAAAATAGATACTATTGGGTTTTAAGAGACATTAATGGAGAAGAAAAGGTCCGGCAAAGCTTCATTCCTTTTATGGGTTAACTATTTCCTGCTCTTTATAGTAACTTTTTCGCTTTCAGATAATTCAAAAATAAAAACGCAATAATTTTAATATACATATTTAAATATGTAAACCTCTTGGTCATATTTATCGTAAATAATATCTGATAATTTTGAAAATAATTTAGTTATCTTTGTTTTTACCTGAAATATTATTTAATTAGTAAATATCTTGACTATTCGGAGATATTAGTAAAATGAAACAAATGTGAGCCGGTCTGAAGCCGTTAAGCATTTGCTTCGGATAGTTGGCATAATAATGGCTTTTGAACTGAACTGGTTTACTGCAAACACCATTAAAGTATT
>NZ_BJYS01000068.1 GCF_007991635.1 Adhaeribacter aerolatus
CGCGGATGCGACCTTGAAAGACATCTTTACTCCCGCAGAACTGCAAGGAGCGGGGCACTGGTCGGCGAACAACCTGCAAACCAGCTATTTTGAAGGGAGTGCGGATGGTAAATTCAAAGCCAGAACTTTGCCCTTGGAGGCGCAGTTCGCCCCGGTGTTTGCCATCACCACGTTAGACTACAACCAGGACGGCAAACCGGATGTACTGCTGGCCGGCAACCTGAACCAGGCCCGGTTAAGGTTTGGTAAGTACGATGCTAACTATGGTACTTTGTTGCAGGGCAATGGGGCGGGAGGGTTTACTTACGTACCGCAGGCGCAGTCCGGACTGGCTATAAAGGGGGATGTGCGCAGTATCCTAAATATCAAGAATACGCTCTTGTTTGGCATCAACCAGCAGCCGCTGAAGGCATATAAATATTTAAATAAATAAAATATTGCCACTTTTTTGCGGATTGTCTTGATACCGGCAGATTACCTTTGCTTAATAATAAGTTTGATTATTTCTAAATATTAAAAAATGAAGCACCTGTTAATATTACTCGTATTTTTTGGAACCGGCGGTTGCATTGCGCAGAAAAACGTGGGGTCGGGGAAATGGATGCAATTGTTTAATGGCAAAGATTTAAATGATTGGCAGGTTAAAATTACCGGTTACCCGTTAAACGAAAATTTCGGTAATACTTTCCGGGTGCAGGATGGCAAAATGCAGGTAGGTTATGAACAATACGGGAGTTTTGATGAGCGTTACGGGCATATCTTCTACAAACAAAAGTTTTCGGCTTACCTGCTGGCTATGGAATACCGTTTCATCGGTGAACAGGTAAAAGGCGGCCCCGGCTGGGCATTACGCAACAGCGGCGCCATGATTCATTCCCAGGACCCAACTACTATGGGGCTGAAACAGGATTTTCCAATTTCAATTGAGGTGCAACTATTAGGAGGAGACGGCCAACACGAACGTCATACCGCTAATTTATGTACGCCCGGCACCAACGTAGTAATGAAGGATAAGTTATTTACCCCGCATTGCATCGATTCTAACTCCAAAACTTTCCACGGCGACCAGTGGGTACGCGTAGAAGTGCTGGTATTAGCCGATTCGATGGTGCAGCACATTGCCGCCGGCGATACGGTACTAACTTATTATAAACCCCAGATTGGCGGTGGTAACGTAGGTAATTATGACCCGGCGGTAAAAAAAGACGGTCAGTTGCTGAAAGAAGGTTATATCTCGTTACAAAGTGAGAGCCATCCGGTTGAATTCCGGAAAGTAGAAATATTTAACCTGGAACCATACATGCAGGATCGGAAAAAGCTGCAGCTGGTTTTGAAACAATTGGCAGCCGAGCGACGGGGACTGGCTTCAGGTAAAAATTAAAGCATTGTATAAAGTTTAAGGGCGACCCTCCAGTAAAGGTTTGGCTGGGTAGTATCTGGCAAACGGTGCTTCTTTTTGTTTAGGCTGTAATTACTGCGTAATACGTATAATAAATAAAACCTAACCGGATTTTACTTATGTGTGGCCGTTATTCTGTTGCAACCAAAAAACTATTAAAAGAGCACCGGCAATCCGCCCGATACCCCGGCATTATTAATGATCCGATTTATAATGCGGCCCCATCGCAGGCACTACCGGTGGTGCCCAATACCAGTCCGGATACCACCGCTTTGTTTTCCTGGGGCTTGCTGCCGGCCTGGGCAACAAGTACTAGAACCAATCGCCCAATTAATGCCCGCGCGGATTCCCTGACCCAAAGCCCCATGTTTAGGACTTTAATTGGCCGCAAACGTTGCCTGGTATTGGCCGATGGTTTCTACGAATGGAAAAAAAAAGACAGCCCTCAGCAATCCTTGTTCGATTTGCCGGCATCGGCAGGTAAAAACAAAATAATCCGGCAGCCTTACCGCTTTACCTTGCTGAGCGAAGACTTATTTTCTTTTGCCGGTTTGTGGGACGAGTGGGTAGACAAAAGTACCGGCGAAGTGCTGAAGACCTTTACTATTATTACCACCGAAGCAAACGAACTGGTACAGGAGGTGCATGACCGAATGCCCGTAATATTAACCTCTGAAGCCGAAGAGCTTTGGCTGAATAACGATGAACCGGTAGAGGCTCTGTTGGATTTATTAAAACCTTATGATGCCGCTGCCATGAAAGCTTATCCTATATCACCACTGATTAATTCGCCGCAGAATAATATGCCGGAGGTCCTTAATTCTTTGTAAGAAATCAAATCTTAAGCTGCTTTGATTGGCTCACTGGTAAAAATAAGGAGGCACAGAATATGGGGTGGCAGCCGCAATGATTTAATGCGGAGGTTTTATATATTAAGATTTTTTACCTTTTAAAGTTTGTGAGTCAAATTCAATTACTAAATGGGGAATTATCTTACCACCTGCATAACTGTCTCCTGCTAAATATCGGAAGTGAGTTTCTTAAACTTTTTGCCTTGGCCGGTTGGGTAAGAAATATTATAAATTCAAAGCAATCTTTTAATAATTAGATATCGCTTTTTATCCAGTAAAAGCTAATGCACCTAACCTTTCCTGATAAAAGAGGGTAAGTTAAAGGGTATATATACCTATATCATTTCCGCACCAAACCTACGATTATGAAAAACTTAAAAAAGATTTTTACTTACGGACTGCTGGCAGCAGTTTTAACAGCTACCTCCTGCGTGTCGTCGAAGAAATACGAAACGGCCCTGGCGGTAAACCGCGAATTACAAGCCGAACGTGACGCCCTTAATAAAGAAAAAGCTGCGCTGGAACAAGAACGTAGCGCTTTAGCCCGGGAGAAAGCGGCCCTGGAAGAAGAAAAAAATGCCACGGAGCAATCGCTGAAAGCTAACCTGAAAAGCAGTACCGAACGCGTGAACCAGTTAAGCTCCGACCTGCAAACCCAGGAAGACCGTCTGCGGGAAATGCAAAGAATTCTGGCGGAGAAAGACCGGGCCGTAAATGATTTGAAGAACCGTGTTAGTAACGCTTTGCTGGGCTTTAAGGCCGGTGACTTAACCGTAAACGTTAAGAACGGCAAAGTTTACGTATCGTTATCGGAGCAGTTGTTGTTTAAATCGGGCAGTACCAAAGTAGATCCCAAAGGCCAGGATGCCTTGCAAAAATTAGCCTTTGCGTTAAAAGACCAGCAAGACGTAAACGTATTAATTGAAGGCCACACCGACGACGTGCCCATTGCCAAAGGTACCGTTGGAATGAGAGATAATTGGGATTTGAGTGTATTGCGGGCCACCGAAATTGCCCGGATATTAACCAACGCGGGTTTATCGCCGGAGCGGGTAACCCCATCGGGGCACTCTAAGTTTGTGCCCGTGGTGGCTAATACCAGCCCCGAAAACCGCCAGCTTAACCGCCGTACCGAAATTATTCTCACCCCCAAATTAGACGAGTTGTTTAAGATTTTGGAGCAGAATTAAATAAGTGCCGGTTTTCCTGGGTGAGTTGCTGGTAGATTAATATTAGCTTAAGGTTTCTTTAAACAGGCGTAAGGTGCGTTCCCAGGCCAGTTTGGCTGCTTCGGGATTGTAACGGGTAGGTGCAGTGTCGTTATTAAAGGCATGTTGGGCGCCCTTGTACACGTAAATTTCGTGTTTAATACCGGCAGCTTTTAAGGCTTCCTGGTAAGCCGGAATGCCCGCATTTACCCGTTCATCCATTTCGCCATAATGCAACTGTACCGCTGCTTTTATTTTGGGTACATCGGCAGCTTCGGGTTGACGGCCGTAATAAGCTACGGCTGCTTTTAACTGGGGAGCGTTTACGGCCAATTGATTGGCCATTGCACCACCCCAGCAAAAACCAACACAACCGGTTTTGCCGTTGCTGTCGGGGCGGGTTCGCAAATACTCCACACCTTTTACAAAATTATTCAGGTTTTTAGGCGCTTCTATTTTACTGAATAAAGCCCGCGCTTCATCTTCATTCTCCGGGGTGCCGCCAAAAGGAGCCAGGGCATCGGGGGCCAGTGCCAGATAACCGGCCTTCGCCATGCGGCGGGTAACATCTTTTATGTGGGGGTTTAACCCCCGGTTTTCATGAATGACCATGACGGCGCCCAACTTACCACTCTTTTTCGGACGAGCCAGGTAGCCCTTCATGGTGGCACCATCACCGGGCCAGGTTACTTCTGCTATGGTTAAATCTTTATCGTCTTCGGCAACGGTAGCAGCCTGCGCATAATTTACTTCCAGCAATGGCAGAACCGTTAAAGCAGCGGTTAAACTGCCGGTAAGTTTTGCCAGCCGTTTCATAAATTCCTCCCGGGTCAGAGGTTTGTGGGTATATTCATCGAAGAGGTTAATGATGCGCTGATCCATAAGTAGTTTTCGGTTGCGTTAGAAGCTTTAATATATAAATTTATTTTATAAAAAATAGGATTTTATAAAAATACAGAACAACGGCAGGAGTACTGTGCAGATAGTGTCAGGCACAAAGTAATCAACGGTTTAAGTAAT
>NZ_BJYS01000069.1 GCF_007991635.1 Adhaeribacter aerolatus
AAAGATGAGGTTGGCGGCTACCTACTCTCCCGCGTGTGACGGCAGTACCATTGGCGCTACGGGGCTTAACTGCTCTGTTCGGAAAGGGAAGAGGTGAACACCCGCGCTATAACCACCATTACTGGCTTGACTGTTTTGGCAGTCAGAAGCTTCGCTGCTGGAAGCTTTGATAATTTAAGTTCTTTGGTTGGCTGGTTAGCTGGTTTATAATTATGATGCAACCATTTAACGCTTCAACCATTTAAGTTGACCACAAAAAGAAGAGAACTATAAAAAAGAAGTAAAAAGTAAACTATTAGCTTTAAGGAAAGCTTACGGGTAATTAGTATGGCTCAGCTTTGCTGTTTCCAGCTTTACACCTGCCACCTATCAACGTTATCATCTTTAACGACCCTTAAAAAGAAATCTCATCTTCAGGTGAGTTTCGCACTTAGATGCTTTCAGCGCTTATCTCTTCCAAGCGTAGCTACCCGGCGCTGCAACTGGCGTCACAACCGGTCCACTAGCGGCTTGTCCAACCCGGTCCTCTCGTACTAAGGTCAGGTCCTGTCAAATTTCTTGCGCCCACAACAGATAGGGACCGAACTGTCTCACGACGTTCTGAACCCAGCTCGCGTGCCACTTTAATCGGCGAACAGCCGAACCCTTGGGACCTTCTCCAGCCCCAGGACGTGACGAGCCGACATCGAGGTGCCAAACCTCCCCGTCGATATGAGCTCTTGGGGGAGATCAGCCTGTTATCCCCGGCGTACCTTTTATCCTTTGAGCGATGGCCCTTCCATGCGGAACCACCGGATCACTATATCCGTCTTTCGACCCTGCTCGGCTTGTCGGCCTCACAGTCAAGCACCCTTCTGCTATTGCACTCTACGCACGGTTACCAAGCGTGCTGAGGGTACCTTTGAAAGCCTCCGTTACTCTTTTGGAGGCGACCACCCCAGTCAAACTACCCACCAAACACTGTCTCCGTTTTCCAGATTAGGCGCCAAGCAACTCAAGGGCCGTATTTCAACGTTGGCTCCACGATGCCTGGCGACACCGCTTCATAGCCTCCGGCCTATCCTACACATGAGTTACCCAGCGTCAATGTTAAGCTATAGTAAAGGTGCACGGGGTCTTTCCGTCCCGTTGCGGGTACTCGGCATCTTCACCGAGACTACAATTTCACCGAGCTCACGGCTGAGACAGCGCCCAGATCGTTACACCATTCGTGCAGGTCGGAACTTACCCGACAAGGAATTTCGCTACCTTAGGACCGTTATAGTTACGGCCGCCGTTTACTGGGGCTTCGATTCAATGCTTCGCCTTGCGGCTAACATCCCCTCTTAACCTTCCAGCACCGGGCAGGTGTCAGACCTTATACTTCATCTTTCGATTTCGCAAAGTCATGTGTTTGTGTTAAACAGTCGCCTGGGCCTTTTCACTGCGGCTTCTGGTATTGCTACCAGGAAGCGCCCCTTCTCCCGAAGTTACAGGGCCATTTTGCCGAGTTCCTTGGCCGTGATTCACTCGAGCGCCTGAGGATGCTCTCCTCGACTACCTGTGTCGGTTTACGGTACGGGTTGTTCTATTCTAAACGCTTAGCGGGTTTTCTTGGAAGTCTGATTAGGACCATTATCCCCTTGGCCGAAGCCGCAGGGTACTATCAGCTTTCATCAAGTCCGGCGGATTTGCCTACCAAACTTATAACTACAGCCTTCAACGTACTATTCCGTCAGTACGCAGGTCTTTCACTACTCCGTCACCACATCACTAAATAAAACAAGTACGGGAATATTAACCCGTTATCCATCGACTTAACCTTTCGGTGTTGCCTTAGGACCCGACTAACCCTGAACCGATTAGCGTTGTTCAGGAAACCTTAGTCTTGCGGCGGGCAGGTTTCTCACCTGCCTTATCGTTACTTATGCCTACATTTGCTTTTCTCTCCGCTCCAGCATCCATTACCAGATACCTTCTTCGCCAAGAGAATGCTCCCCTACCACAGTATTACTACTATCCATAGCTTCGGTAGTATGCTTGATGCCCGATTATTATCGATGCCCTGTCGCTCGACCAGTGAGCTGTTACGCACTCTTTAAATGAATGGCTGCTTCCAAGCCAACATCCTGGCTGTCAAAGCAACTGGACCTCCTTTGTTCAACTTAGCATACATTTAGGGACCTTAGCTGATGGTCTGGGTTCTTTCCCTCTCGGCCCTGGACCTTAGCACCCAGAGCCTCACTGCCGTGTATATTTACTAGCATTCGGAGTTCGTCAGGATTCGGTAGGATGTGACTCCCCCTAGTCCTATCGGTAGCTCTACCTCTAGTAAACTCCACCACGACGCTGTTCCTAAAAACATTTCGGGGAGTACGAGCTATTTCTCAGTTTGATTGGCCTTTCACCCCTACCCTCAACTCATCCAAATCCTTTTCAACGGAAACTGGTTCGGTCCTCCATGTGGTGTTACCCACACTTCAACCTGGTCAAGGGTAGATCACAAAGTTTCGCGTCTACCCCCTCTGACTATGCGCCCTGTTCAGACTCGCTTTCGCTGCGGCTCCCTGCTTCAAAACAGTTAACCTTGCCAGAGAGGCGTAACTCGTAGGCTCATTATGCAAAAGGCACGCCGTCACCACACTAGATGGCTCCGACCGCTTGTAAGCGTATGGTTTCAGGTTCTATTGCACTCCTTTATGCAAGGTTCTTTTCACCTTTCCCTCACGGTACTGGTTCACTATCGGTCTCTCAAAAGTATTTAGCCTTACCGGATGGTACCGGCAGATTCAGACGGGATTTCGCTGGTCCCGCCCTACTCAGGATACCACTATGCTCTAAAAGCTTACGCTGACGGGGCTATCACCCTCTCTGGCCTACCTTCCCAGGTAATTTAGCTTCAATTTTAGATACAATATCGTGGTCCTACAACCCCAGTATTGCCGTAACAAAACTGGTTTGGGCTCTTCCCCGTTCGCTCGCCACTACTTAGGGAATCATTCTTATTTTCTCTTCCTCCGGGTACTTAGATGTTTCAGTTCTCCGGGTTTGCTCCCTTTGCAGGGTGACTGGTCTTCAACCAGCCGGGTTGCCCCATTCGGAAATCTGCGGATTAACTCGTATGTGCCAATCCCCGCAGCTTATCGCAGCTTATCACGTCCTTCTTCGCCTTTGAGAGCCTAGGCATCCCCCATACGCTCTTAGTAACTTTCTTTAAATATAGTTTACTCTTTACCTATAGTCTATCGCTAGACCAAAAGTACTATCACTAGTACTCTTCTTCTTATTATGCTCTCTTCTTCTCGTATGTCAAAGAACTTTGTTAGACACTAGATACAAGACATAAGATGTTAGACATCTACTGACTCTTAAATCGGTGCTAAGTAGGTGTAAAGACCTGCTGTCTTTACTGGTATTGTTTTCTCTAGTGGAGAATACCTTGTTTTTCTCTAGTGGAGAATAACGGAGTCGAACCGTTGACCTCCTGCGTGCAAAGCAGGCGCTCTAGCCAGCTGAGCTAATCCCCCGGCTTTTAGAGTTATACGTGCTAAGTCTTACGTGTTAAGTGCTCTTCACTTATTACTTACTACTTATTACTTACAACTTCCAAGTGTGGGCCTGCCTGGACTCGAACCAGGGACCTCTACATTATCAGTGTAGCGCTCTAACCACCTGAGCTACAAGCCCGCTTTTAA
>NZ_BJYS01000070.1 GCF_007991635.1 Adhaeribacter aerolatus
TATTAGGGATTTTTTTTTGAAGTCTTCCAAAGAATTTTTCTAAATCTTTTCCTCAAACCTTAGAAAAGAACACTAGAACTAAACATCTTTCAACCCGTTCTTAGTTCCAAATAAGCTTATATTTTCTCGTGCTAACCAAGCCTGCTGCTCGGTTCGTTTTGCGGGTGCAAAGGGAGACAAAGATACAGCATCAATCTCTTTCTACCAAATTAAATTTGGCTTTTTAATTAGCCCACTCGAACCAGATGTTCTTTTTAGCAAAATAATATTAAACATATTTTGCTTTTTCTCGAACAACAGACAAGTTTTATATTGTTTTTTTGTACATTACGAATAATGCAACTTTAACTTAACAGCATCAACTACTATAAAGCTCCTGTTATCATATTTCCCTGTGCTTAACAATCTCCTCTTCTAAACCTCTATAAAACCCTGCTGGCTGCCTTTTAATTACTTTCAATTTGGGATTGCAAAGGTAGTAACCTTTTTTGTTTTTACAAACACGCAAGATTAAATAATTGCAGTTTTCATGGAAGCTTCTCAGTATTAGCTATATAATTTTATTCTTTGTTATTTTCCATTAATCTTTTAATGAGAATGCGCTTTTCTCTTTTAACTAACTAAAAAACAAAAGAGAGGATGCAAGTAAATTGACATCCTCTCTTTGCTTATAACTTGGTTCTGGTATTACTTATGTAAAGTACTTACCCTGTCGGGGCCTACACTTACAATGGTTATACTCACCTGCAATTGCTCTTCCAGGTATTTAAGATAAGCAAGAAAAGGTTCGGGTAATTCACTATAACTTTCTACTTGCTTGGAATCTATATTCCATCCTGGAAGCGATGTATAAACCGGGGTTAGGTCTTCTGATATAATCTGGTGGGGTATTTTATCAGTTAGTTCTCCGTTTGGCAATTTGTAATGGGTACAGACCTTTATTTCCTCAAAATCATCCAGTACATCGGCCTTCATCATGTTAAGTTGGGTAACACCATTCAGCATGATGGAATATTTTAGCGTGGGCAGGTCTATCCAACCACAACGGCGGGGCCGGCCGGTAGTAGAACCAAACTCACGCCCTGCCTGACGAATGCGCTCGCCGGTTTCATCGTGCAATTCTGTCGGAAACGGGCCGCTGCCTACGCGGGTACAATACGCTTTAAAAATACCGTACACTTCGCCTATATGACGAGGTGCAACGCCTAAGCCTGTACAGGCGCCAGCTACTAAGGTATTAGAGGACGTAACAAACGGGTAAGTACCAAAATCAATATCCAGCAAAGAACCTTGCGCGCCTTCTGCTAATATTTTTTTACCGGCCGCAATTGCCTCGTTAATCATATACTCGCTGTCTACCAGCTTGAGTGTACGCAAGTAATCTATAGCGGCAAAAAAGTCTTCTTCGGCTTCGGTTATGTCTAAAGTTTTGCCGTAGAAACCAACTATTTTCTGGTGCCGTTCTATTACGGTATTATATTTCTCCCGGAAATCCGGTGCAGTAATATCGCCTACGCGTAACCCAAAACGGCCAATTTTATCCTGGTAAGTAGGGCCAATGCCTTTAAGCGTTGAACCAATTTTATTTTCGCCGAGTGCTTCCTCCTGTACCCGGTCGATATATTTATGAGAGGGCAGAATTAGCTGGGCTTTCCGGGAGATGTATAAATTTTTAGAACCATCAATACCCCGAGCCGTTAACTTTTCCATTTCGGCCCGAAAAATAACCGGATCCAGTACCACGCCATTACCAATAATATTGGTGATGTGTTCGTGAAAAATACCGGAAGGAATCTGGTGCAGCACGTGCTTGGTGCCGTTAAACTCTAAGGTATGACCGGCATTGGGGCCGCCCTGAAATCGGGCTACGATGTCATAGGTAGGGGCCAGAACGTCCACAATTTTTCCTTTGCCTTCGTCACCCCACTGAAGGCCTACTAATATATCTACTGCCATTATATTATTTAGATTCTTTTAAAATGTTCGCGGCCTGCGCATCATCTTCGGCAACAGTGAAGATGGCATTAAGCTTAGTAATAATGAGAAGTTTCCGAATATGCTCCGAAGGGCTAATCAGAACCATTTCGCCGCCCCGGTTCCGGAATTTGGTAAGCAAGGAAACCAACACGCCAATACCGCTACTATTTATAAACCTTACTTTAGATAAATCTATAGCGCCGAGAATAATTGCGTCGTTTATACTTTGGTTAACTACCTCAACGAGTTGTTGCGAATCCGGGCTTCCGATTAAATCGCCTTGCAGGCGGGCAAATAAAATACTATCAACTAATGAATGCGTTAATTTCATAAAGTAGCGGCACTGTTTTTAGACCGGCAATCGCCGCAAATACCGTATAGGTTTAAAGAGTGGTGCAAGATATGAAAATTTAATAGTTCGCCCACCATTGTCTGAATATTGTGAATTCGGGGGTCGCAAAACTCCACTACTTTATGGCATTCGGTGCAGATTACGTGGTCGTGCTGCCGGTAACCGTACGATTTTTCGTATTGGGCCAGGTTACGGCCAAACTGGTGTTTGCTAACTAAATCATTTTCTACTAATAAATCCAGGGTATTATACACGGTGGCCCGGCTCACCTGGTAATTTTTATTTTTCATGCTGATGTAAAGCGATTCTACATCGAAGTGGCCCGAACGGGAATATATTTCTTCCAGAATAGCGTAGCGTTCCGGCGTTTTCCGCAAGCCCTTACTTTCCAGATAGGCGGTAAAAATCTTTCTTACCTCCGCAAATTTTTTTTCGTCTAACACGTCTAATATATTAAAGGTAAGTGACCTTTCAAAAGCTGATATTTAAACCAGCCTCACTAAGCTGCATAACCTATAAGTTAAAAATTAAAGTATTGCCTTTATAATAATACAAAAGGCTAAGTATTATAAATCAGGAATCGAAACGTTCTACCAGCAA
>NZ_BJYS01000071.1 GCF_007991635.1 Adhaeribacter aerolatus
CAAATTTTTCCTATTCCGTCCAACGTTCCTGCTATGGCACGTTTTAATGTGCTTTAATTTTTGTTGTACGCAGGGGTTTTATTTCCTTTATGAATTTTTCAACCTCTTTGATGCTCTGCTTCTTGGGGTTGTTTATTTCTTCAATTTGTTGATTTTGAATATTGTAGACAATCCAGTAGTCACCACTAAGAAATTTTAGTCCAAAGCGATTATTGTCATACCATCCATATTCTTTAATCCTTCTCCACCAGGAGAAATTATCTTCGTCAGTTTCTAAAAGCCTTGTTTCAAAGAGAGAATTGCTGGATTTGTCTAGGATGGAGCAATCGATTATTAAATAATTCCCATCTAGCACAAGTAATAAGGCTCCAGCGTAATTTTTGTTCCTCGATAGTTTATAATCCGATTGGAAACTAAAACCTTTATTATCCCGCTTTGCTTTTTGGTAAGCATTATCTATTGCTTCAATATTCCATCCGTGTTCTTTGGCCAGCCCACAGTAAGCCTCATAAACAATGTCCAGTAAGAAATCCCTTTTTTCTTCTTCTTGCTTAGTTAAGAAAATACTGCCGTCTACTTTTATTCTATATTCATAAATACTACCGAATTTCCTAGTGCCCGTTTGTTGGTCGGAATTAACAAAATTTATATTGACTCTGTGTTTAAAAAGGCCAAGCTGGTTGTTTAAGTATTTTAGAAAAGTCCATATTACTTCTTTATAAAATGGGAAGGTCGTTTTTAACTGAAGGTCTTTAACCTCAATATAAATATCTGTATAAGGGTTTATAAAATGCATTATTTTATTTCCTTGCGTACAACGGGCCGCTGCTAGGGCACGTTTTAATGTGCTTTAATTTGTGTTGTGGTGCGTTAATTTTCTTTCCAGCTGATTTTTGTGATTACCCATTTATCATCTTCCTTTTCCAGTTTAACTATTGGGTGATAATGGTCTAAGTACGATTTTTTATTTTCGAATTCATCAAAGAATCTTAATGAAACATTCCATGCATCTCCATTCCTTTCCATTTGGTCAACATCAACGCCAGACAAAGGTTCTTGGCTTCTTATCCAATAGTAATAAGAAAGAAAGTCACAATATTTGTCGTACTCGTAGGCATCTGCTGCTTTGTATTCTGCCCAACTAACTTTGCTGATGTTATTTGCGCAATTTTCCACTCTTTTGCTTTCCTGACTAATGAATTTTTCAGAGATTGTTTCTAAAGCCTTTAATTGATTAAAATAAGGTTCATAATCAATTTTACATTTCCCATTTTCTCCCTCTACAATCCTTACCTCAATTGGTGTTTTCGCCTTTTGGTTGTTTACATTATTAATATACCAACGGTGAAATGAGGTTGCTATCTCTTTTAATTCATCAACTTCCTCCACTTTTTTTGGTATGGCCTTATCTGCTTCAGGTAAGCTATTTTGAAGATTATCAGCTTCGGGTACTGAATTTTGTGTTAAAACAGTTTTTTCTTTCTTTGGTGAACTTTGTTCTTTTAAATCGGAGGAACAGTTGAACAGCCCTAAAGAAAATAACAATATTAAAAATCTTTCCATTTTATTTTTATGCACCACAACGGTCTTGCCTATGCGGGGGCGAAGCTGCCGTATAGGTGTGGTTAGCAGTAGTTGTTTTGAGATTTATGCACTTTAAATTCTTGATTTATTTTATAGATTATTATATTGAAACTTACATAAAATCCAGAATCACAATCCCTTTCTATAACTTCTTGTGTTTTACCTTGATTCAAATCAAATATTATTAAATCTTCTCTCCTTACAATACATAAGAGTGAATCTGTCAAATAATGTGTATAAAGGTCACCTTCTCCCCAATAACCGAAGTCTGTTCTAAATATTCTTATTGGTTTTTTAGGGTTTTCAATTGAATATTCACAAATTGAAAAGTACTCCTTTGTAACTTTATCTCTATCCTTACCTTTTCCTACTTTACCTCCTGTGTAAAGTAGCAAAGTGAATTTATCGCTGCTAAAATTAAAGGTTAAATTATGAAAGGCCCCATCAAAGGTTAAATCATCCATATCATAAACTAATTCTAAATTTTTTGCAGGATTTATCTGGACAATTTTTACTCCTTGAACTCCATAATCTGGTTGTGCAGCAATAAATGCTAATTGAAATGGCTTATTTGTACTTATTAAACATTCAATATAGTCATAACCACCCCAATCCTTATCGTCATTTTCAAGAATTTCTAACAAATTAACCTTTATTATCTCCTCATTATTTTTATAAATACTGCAATTAGATTTATAAATAGACATTTCATCCATAAATACTAAATCAAAATTGTTTTTAGTATTTAGTCCTAAAAAAATATCCTCTTTATTACTAGTTAAAATTCTTTTTAGAATCTCTTTCCCATCTAGGTCAAATTGGTAGTAATAAATTTCCTGATTACCATAATCATTGTAAGCTAATTTTATTAAATTCTCATCTACCAAAACTTTAAATAAAGTTACTATTCTGTAATAAGCCGTTTTTAAATCTAATTGAAGTGATTTTATTGGTTTTAGCTCAATATCATATATGGTTATATTCCAGGACTTATCATTAAGGATTGAAATATTATTTGTTTCTTGATTAAAATGTATTGAATCCATTTTAGTTTTAT
>NZ_BJYS01000072.1 GCF_007991635.1 Adhaeribacter aerolatus
TAATATGCTTGTTTATTTCTATTCCTCATTCTTTTTTATTTATATATTTTTTAATTTTAAATATATAAATAGATTTATATTAACTGATACTTATATTTGCATTATTATATTTATATTTACATGAAACACGCGTTACTAGCAAAGTTATTTATTCTTTTTTTGGTATTTTATTGTTTACCTTTTATAAGTTTTGCCCAAACCGATTTCAGGCCAGGTTATGTAATTACCAGTACCAATGACACATTAACCGGGTTTATTAATTACCAAGGATTTATTGCCAACACCCACGAATGCATTTTTAAAGCAACCCTAAACGATAAGAGTACAACCTTTAGCCCTGCTCAGATTACTGCTTATCGTTTTAATGCCGATAAGTTTTATGTTTCCAGTTCTTATTTAAATTTTAAATCCCCCTCCCCAATATTTTTAGAATACCTGCTAAAGGGCCGGGTAAATCTCTTTCAATACCGCGATGCCAGGGGCGATCATTTTGTAGTTTCGAAGGATACCTTACTACTCGAACTTGATAATACCGAAAAGCGGGTTGAAGTTGATGGCACGCAATATATTAAAAACCAGCAACTGTATAAAGGCCAGTTAAGAGCTTTAATGGGCGACAAATTAGCGTTGTTTCCCGAAATTGACAAAACCGATTTTGATGTTGCCAGCTTAATGAAAATTGTAAAGAAGTATAATGCTCAATCTCAAGAAACAGTTTCGGTTCAATTTGAGGAAAAGAAACATCCCTATAAGTTTAGTTTCGGTATACATTCTTCCTACGGAAAACCTAACCTGTATCTTAACGATTATACCTACCAATCCAATCATTATGGTATTGGCAAAGCTAATTTTAATGCCAATTATTCTTTTACGGTTGGTGTCTTACTGGATATTCATTTGCTGGAGATGAACGATAAACTTCACTTTCTGGTAGAACCCGCTTATTCCAAAATGCGGTTTGGCTCAGATGTTACAAAAAAGTCCGGCACCTATAACAGATATCATAATACAATTAATATAGATATATCTGCGCTGCGGTTACCCTTTTCTCTCAAGTATTCTTTTAACAGTTTAGCCTGGAGCACCCAACCTTTTTTACGCGGTGGGGTTGCGCATTATAAGTTCTTAAAGAATTCAGCCGCTGATTCCTATCTGGTAGAAGAACAAACCAGTAAGGCCAGTGGCCAATACACCGACTTTGCTTTTTCCAAATATCAGAATGCGGTTTTCTTCTCGGTAGGAACCGATATAGTAGGCAAGAAACACAAATTAACAACTGAAATTATCTTTGAAGGGGGAGATGGCATTTACAAGGTAAAATATAAGCCGTTCCTTAAATTATCTCGCACCAGCAACCTGATTTTTCAATTGGCTTATGTACTTTAATTAAGTACCTAAACCGCAATGGTGCAGAAGTTACTTTTCAGCAAATTTATAATTAGCAGTTTTTAATGTATGCGCTTACTAAGGGCCGGGAGCTCTGCGCAATCCAGCTTTTCGTAAACCAACATAAATTTGGCAGAATCCGCTAAATATTCCCGACCGGTGCTGGGGTGGTAACTATAAGGCTTTTGCTGCAGGGTATTGAGGGTTACCCGAAACTGTACGGGCAGCGAATCGGTTTGGCCTTCCTGCATAAAGGTCCAGGTGGCGGTAATTATATCATTATTTTTAGTGCCGCGTAAAGTGCCGCGCCGGCTGTCTTTTTCAAAAGGCAAATACGAGTAGGTTCCGGTTACTTTAGCGTTTTTAATATTTAGGTGCACCCAGGCGGTATCTCTTTTTTGCCCACCACTTACCTGCTGGAAACACATTTCTTCATCCAGCGAAAGAGTGGCTGGTTTTTCGTCGGCGGCAGGCGTACGGGTGGCTTGCGTGGTTTCGGTAGTGCGGTTGCAAGCCAAGAATAAAGTGCCTGCTACTACAGCCAGGAGCGTCTTTTTCATGGGCAATTACTTTTTAAGCTGACTTACTTTTACGCTGAGGACATTGCCCAGACGGGTGGTATCGCCGTAAACGGTTACTTTGTCGCCGATGTTTAACTCCTGGTAGCCGCCGCTCTGGGCCAGATTAACCCGACTGATAACCGCATTAAAGCGCTGGCCTTTTTGGTCTGTTAACAAAGCAGTGTACCCATCTTTACCGCGTTCAATAGCGGTTACGGTACCCTGCGCCGAAAATGCTTTCGGCGTAGCACAGCCTAATACCAGGCTTATTAAAACAAACAGCATACCCAGGTTAAAGATTTGGAGCAATTTTATCATGTGGTTGGTATTGTTATGGTTGTTAAAGGTAAGCTAAAAATATACCAACTTCTTTATTGCTTAGGTTACCCGCACAAAAACTGGTTTCGCAAAGCTTATGGAGGGTAACGTTTAGGGTAGTTAGTGTTAATACCCTAAACTGGTCATTACAATTAACTGTTAACTCTTATTTCATTAAGAACGCAAATTTATACCAAATCTCTTGCACGCTCTTCCCTAACCGAACAATGGTT
>NZ_BJYS01000074.1 GCF_007991635.1 Adhaeribacter aerolatus
AGTTTGGTGAAGCACTAGTTTAGATTGTTACGAAGATAAAATTTTCATTAAGGGTGTATTAATGTAATAAACCTCATTCCCTACTTTTACAGATTGCAATAACCCTGCATTTGCTACCATTTTTAAATATTTAGAGGCAGTTTCACGCTTAGCAATATTATTTTGTTCTAATATTTTAATTTTAATGTAAGGATAGCTAAAGAGTAAATCGGCAAATTCGCGGGAGTAAGAGGCTTTTAATATTGTTTTAAGTATTTCTTCGGTTTGTTTTTTTAATTCCAGAATAGCACTTATTCTTTGTAGCGTTAGGGCGGCTGTTTCTGCCACTCCCTTTAAAATAAAACTTACCCAATCGTGCCAGTTTTGTTTTTCGGTTACTTCCCTTAATAGCCGGTAATAGTCGGGTTTATTTTGTATAATATAATAGCTAAGGTAAAGTACAGGTAAGCCAATTAATTTTTTATTGATGAGATAAAGCACATTTAAAATACGACCAGTCCGGCCATTGCCATCGGCAAAAGGATGAATGGCTTCAAACTGATAATGAATGAGCGCCATTTTAATTAAAGGGTCAAGAGACGAAAAGCTATCATCGTTTATAAAAATTTCTAACTTACCCAATTTTTCACGTATCAGGTTTTCTCCTTCCGGCGGGGTGTACACAATATGATTGCTGTTTGGATTTGCCAATTTAGTACCCGGATTATTCCGGATACCAGCATTTGTTTGTTTAAACTTTTGCATGATACCCACCAATAAATTAGTAGTAATAAATTCTTTTTTCTGCATTTCCTGCAAGCCCCAGTACATTGCTTGCCGATAAAGTAAAACTTCTTTGGCAGCAGGGTTATTAAAAACATTATCCAAATCTAAAGCAGCTCTGTATAGTTCGTCTTGGGTTGTCACAATATTTTCGATGGCGCTCGATTCCTTACTTTCTTGTAAGACAATCGTGTTCAGCAATAAATTAGGATCGGGTAGAGTTTGACAATATCCTTTTAGCTCCGCCAGCAGTTTATTTGCTTCTATGGTTAATTTAAATATCTCAACGGTTTCCAGCGATGTTGCCGGTGGTAAATCAGGCAAGTTATTGTAAGGTAAATTTTTATTATAGATTTCCATCTTCGTTCGGCGGTTTAATAATCCCTTAGTAAAGCCCAATGTCGATACAATAGACATACCTGCTTTTAATGTCGAATTTATTCATGTTTTTCGACATACCTAATATCTATATCGAAAAAAATAAAAAAAATAGACATGCTTTTAGGCTATATCGATTTAATCGACATAGGCGCTATGGATAGAGGTTGGTTAGGCCAAAGCTTAACTAAAATCAAAAGCCGAAGCATAAATGGGCTGTTCCGGATGGCTTTTAATTTCTTGCGGAGTGATGCCGTTGGTCTTAACCATTACCTGGGTATAAATGCTTTTATTAAGCGCATGCATCAGTCCCAGGTTACCTAAGTTTTTCAGTTGCTGGCGCAGCGGGTAGTTTACATCCAACATCAGCAACGCCGAGGTATAATTGAAATAAGCTAATGTGCTTTCCAATAAAGTTAATAATTCTTTCTCGCGGCCCGGTTTTATGTATACAGCTTCTAAGGCTAAAAATTTGTGGTTTTTGGGATTTATCAGGCGGTTAAGAACAGGTACGTAGGGTAAAACCTGCATTACAATTTTGCCGGTAAGGCCGGGCATGTGCACGATGTGCCACGCCACCGGGTTGGCTTGTACGCCCGCTATTATTTCGCCGTTTTCTTTTAAAACAAAGTAGTGCTGCTGGTAAAATACCCGGTCAAGCTGCACCAAAGTATAATCCTGGTAAGTTGCTTGCAAACGCAATATCATTTCGGGGTATTCGGT
>NZ_BJYS01000075.1 GCF_007991635.1 Adhaeribacter aerolatus
AATTCTGACTAACGTTCATTATTATTGAATGAACATTAATTTGTTGCAAAACCTAGCTCTTGCGGTTTGAGGTCTAATTTAGCTATGTTTTTTCTGATTTTTTCTACCAGTTTGAGTTTTCTTTTCTGGTCCAGGAACAAGTAATCAGTAGGTGGTTTATAAGGTGTTTTCTTGGTGACCATATTCCAGATAACAACCGCCAGTTTCCGGGCAGTAGCACTTACAGCAGCGGTTGCTCCCCTGCGGTAGGCTACCCGTTTATAGAAGTTGGAAAGGTGTGTGTCCTTGAGGTTTCCAATCACATTGGCGGCATTCCTTAGGGCAATTTTAAGCCGGTTGCTGCCTTTTGGGATGCGGTTGCTCAACAGCTTGCCACCCGATATTTTATTATTAGGTGCCAGGCGAAGCCAGCTTGTAAACTCTTTAGCCGTTTTAAACTTTGAAAAGCCAGCAGGCCCTATCTCACTCATCAGCGTTAAAACAGTGGCATGGCTTACCCCTTCAATCTGCATCAGGTCTACACCTTCAAAATACTGGTAAGCTGTCTGGTTTAAATCAATGCCTTTTATAGCATTTTTATTTAGACGCTTATATGGCTTAGAGTCTGTGGCAAGCTGGCATTTGGTTGGATTCGTGTTGATTTGCTGCTGCAGAAAAGCGGCTATTGCTGTATCACAAGCTTCTATCTGCTCTTGAAAGAATAAGTAACTATTATATTCCTGCTTTAAGCAAAACAGGTAATCGGGCCGGTTGTTGCCTTGCAGGGCTTTGGCTATTTCTGCTTCTGATTTGCGGCAGTTGTAATGCCGGTGTTTGGACAGTGCGTGCGGGTCTAAGTTGCCTTTACATATTTGGGAGATAATGGTAAGCCCAGTCAGTCCGCAGACGTCTTTTACTACCACATCCAGGCGGAAGTTGAGCAGTCGCAAATACTTTTGCATCTTATGCGTGGCGGCAGCGGCCAGTTCCAGCCAGTTAGTTCTTTGGCGGCAATAAGTGCGGAGTTGCTCAGTGGTTTCATCGGGCAAAAAGCTGCCCGAGAGCAAGCCCAGCGTATGCAGCTTTTGAATCCAGCGGCAGTCTTTTACATCAGTTTTTTTGCCCTGGGCATGCTTGGTAAACTTACCATTCACTAGTGTGACAGCAAAGCCATGGCGCACCAGTTCTACATACAGACTCTGCCAGTAATTGCCCGTACTTTCCATGGCTACTGACCTAATGCCATAGGATTGCAGCCACTGGCAGATTGCTACTAAGTCATTGGCATACACGCCAAACTCTTTTACCTCTTCTAATGCCTGGCCTACGGCTACAAAATGTGATTTGCTGCCTACGTCAATACCGGCACAGTCGGGATGGACAATGTCCATTTCTACTTTTTTCCTGCTCATAAAATTTGATTTTTTTATTGACGCTAAGGAAATGTAGTTTTGATGTAGGTAATTATTCTGACCGGGGTAGCTAGCTGCTCCGCCACTGAATTTATCAACAAGCCTCTGAACCTCCATTCAGAGGCTTTTACATTTCAGCCAGAATTACGCGCGGGCTCTTTGCAGCACCATTAAAAAAATCGGCCTGGCTTAGCGTCACCGCAAATTTATGCCACGCTCTCCGTTAGCAAAAAGAATTTAATCGGTTTCTGATAGGGGGAATT
>NZ_BJYS01000076.1 GCF_007991635.1 Adhaeribacter aerolatus
CATGAATCATCCCGAACTTTGGATGTTATTCAAGTTCAACTGATTAAAGAGGTTAGCGAGGGCTAATCGGATACGGTAAAGCGGGTTAGGGGTGTTCCTGGCCCGCTTTCCGGTTCTATGGCAGCCCGCTCGGAGCAAGGTTTGGATATGGGGCTGGAGCTCTTTAGCTAAAAGGGTAAGTAGAAAAGCATAGACCAGCGCTACTATTTGCAAGAGCTTCATTTTATTTTCCCAGAACCATAACCGGCAGGATTCCATGGCTAGTTCGGATTTAGAAAAGCGAAAGCTTTGTTCAATCTGCCATCGGCGGGCATAAGCGTGTACCAGTTGCCAGGCCTGCTTATCGGTTTCTACTTTTTCATTGGTGAGTAAATACCAGGGCTGGCGACCGGCTTTACCTGGCCGGCAGATAATAAGGGTAAGCGGGCAATCCTGATAAGCCACATGCCAGCAGCGTTGCCACAACAAACTTCTTTTTACCTGGCATTTTCCAACCAGGTCCCACACTTTTTGGGAAGAAGTAGCTCTACGGCCCACCGAGAACAAGCTGGCTCTTTTCAAGCGGCCTTGCCCATCCAAGAGCTTGTAAGCCGAAGGCCAGCGTAACAGCAAGCGGTCCTGCTGGTTTAAGAGCAAGCCCAGCCATTCTTTCGACGCATACCCCCGGTCAAAGACGTGCAGCACGGTGCGGCCAAACAGTTCCCGGGCCCAGTTTAACAACTCTAGTCGCACCGGTGCCAGCGAAGTAAACTGGGGTTGACGGCTACTCCACCAACGGAAGCGGGCCAATTGCGGCGGCTGTTGAAGCCCCGCCAGCAACAAGCCGACCCACCGCAGCCCTGGCACATGCACGGGCTTTCGGGTAGGGGGCTCATAGTAACCTTTTTTGATTCTTAACAGACGCTGAGCTTTGCTGCTGCGTACGGCACATAAGCCTTCGCTCTGCAGACTCTCGGCTTTTTCCTGTACACTCTCATCCCACAAAAGCAGCACCAGTTCTTTTTTCAGGTGCTGCAGTTGCTGGGCATAAACCTGCGCCTGCAGGGCTAAATAGTTAATTAAATGCTGCTCTTGCCACTTAGAACTTCTTAACAGGTTGGAGATACGCTTGGTCCCCGCCGGGGCTTGTGCCGGTGAAAGTAAATAGCTGCCCAACTCACTCAGGTATAAACCCGTGGCGCGGCTGCGCAATCGGATAAGGCTCTCACAGAGCCCGGCAAAAGTGTTCACCAGCCGCCGGTCTAACAACTGGTCCAGAAAGAAAAGCAGTGGGGTAAGAAAAGTCTGCAGCCGCTCACAAAAAAAGTCACCTACCGGTAAATCCCTACCGGCAGCTGACCCGTTAGTAGTAAAGTAAAACATAAGAACCTCCCGTTTTTAAGTGATATCGCTTTTCACTTTAACGAGAGGTTCTATTTTTTTATCCCAATTACTGAACTCCGGGATGATTCATG
>NZ_BJYS01000077.1 GCF_007991635.1 Adhaeribacter aerolatus
GAGACTGTAAACTGAACTGTGTCAAGTTAAAGAAAAGGGAAAAAATAAATACTTTAACTTCACAGTCTAAATGGAACAAGAGGAAGAATTTGACTTTGAACGCTTCAAGCAGGAAGCCATCAAGGGTTTATATGCGGGCAAGCCGCTGAATGGAGACAAGGGTATTTTTGCCCCGCTGCTCAAGCATTTTTTAGAGGCTGCTCTGGCCGGGGAGTTGGAGGCCCACCTGCAGGAAGAAAAAGCCGCCGGCAAGCCTAACCGTAAAAACGGCAGGACCAGCAAGACGGTCAAGAGCGTTTCGGGCGAGTTCGAGCTGGAGACCAGCCGGGACCGCACCGGCAGCTTTGAGCCGGTGGTTCTACCTAAACGCCAGCTTATTGTCACCGCTGAGTTGGAAGAGAAAATCATCCATCTCTATGGTCTGGGGCTGAGTACGCGCGACATCACCAAATACGTCAAGGAGATGTACCAGATGGATATTTCAGCTGCCACCTTATCTACTATCACCGATAAGGTTATTCCAGCCATGAACGAATGGCGCTCTCGGCCGCTGGAATCAGTTTATGCCTTTGTTTATCTGGATTGTATGCATTACAAAGTCCGGGAAGGGAGCAGCGTGGTCACGCGGGCGGTGTACAACATCCTAGGCGTAAGCTTATCGGGTACCAAGGAGTTAATGGGCATGTATCTGTCGGAAAGTGAAGGCGCTAAGTTTTGGCTCTCGGTGCTGACGGACCTGAAAAGCCGGGGGGTGGAAGACATTTTGATTGCCTGTATCGATGGGCTGAAAGGCTTCCCGGAAGCCATTGGTGCCATCTTTCCTCAGGCCGAGATACAGACCTGTGTCGTGCACCAAATCCGTAGCAGTTTGCGCTATGTTGCCGAGAAAGATAAGAAGGCGTTTATGGCGGACCTTAAGCCAGTTTACCAGGCCTTTAACCAGGAAGAAGGTTATGAAAAACTGCTGCAGTTGGACGAGAAATGGGGCAAGAAATATCCGGTTCCGCTGCAGGGCTGGTATAACAACTGGGAGCACCTGTCGACTTTTTTCAAGTATGATGCGGCGATTCGCAAGGTTATTTACACCACCAATATCGTGGAAGGTTTCCACCGGCAGGTGCGCAAAGTGACCAAAACCAAAGGGGCTTTTACTTCCGATACGGCTTTGCTGAAGCTGGTGTACCTGGTGGTGCAAAGAGTATCCGAGAAGTGGACCATGCCGCTGCATAACTGGCGCTTGACTTTATCCCAGCTTTACATTATGTTTGAAGATAGGCTCAAAATCCATCTCAAAAATGGATAGTTGTTGACATATGGAAAACCTCCAAACAGGTTTACCACATGCCAACAACTTCAATAAAAATATTAACTGACACAGTTTATTTTACACTCCCC
>NZ_BJYS01000078.1 GCF_007991635.1 Adhaeribacter aerolatus
TAAAGTTAATGGCGCGGCTGGTGCTCAGAGGCCGGCACGCCAGGCGATCTTATTAAATAGCCTGAAAGAACTAGTTTAGAAGAAAGAAGTACGATTAGTGCTTCTTTTTTTTTGTTTATAGAAAACAAAAGGAGAGAGCTTTTGACATCCCAGGCCCATTTAAGAATGACGATCACTTTTTAATTTCATTTTAATTCATTCGGGGAACTGATATTCTCTCCCATCAATAGAAAATATTCCATAGGAGAACTGGTACTGGCAATAGTTTGGAATTAAGGTGCTTTGTGTCCGTCCAAGGCTATTTCATATTATTGAGTGTGTCCGCTGGTTTTCTCCTGTGCGGTGGGCACTTGCTTTCTCCTGGAAGATATTAACCCTTCCGCCCTGCGGGCACCTTCTCTAAATTAGGGAAGGAGTTCGGCCGAACCGGAACATTATGGAATCGCTTTGTTGAGGAGGCTTAATTAATGATTGAACCTGGTGAGGCATCAGCTAAGCACATACTACAGCAGTTTGGACAGCGAGGGCCTTTCGGAAGATTCTCTTCTGGGTTTCCGGTGCTTTAGCATTGCGATGTACAAGCAAAGGAAAGATGAGCAGCCCGAGTGGCCAAACGGGGCCCGCCGGCGGGGAGGCTTCTTAGACCTGTAAAGCTAGTTAGCGCCTACACCTTGAAAGATGGAATCTTTCAAAAAATATCTATCCATTTCCTATGTAATAGTTATTTCTGATAAGTAGTTATCTTCTCTTAAACTTTTGCTGTAGCGTAATTTAGCAGAAGAGAATAATACCTTCCGGTTTTAAGCTACCTGTTATCATCCCCATCAAGAATATTTCTATATACAACCCAGGTTCAAGCATCTTGTTTAAGCCTCTTTGGTTGGTGCGCTGTACGCTATAAATTGTTGGGTAGTAAATATCTGGTAAAATGTTTCAGTGGAAAACAAATTGAAATGCTGGCTGAGCGGCACTAAAACAAACCTCTACCGAGCACTGGTTAGGCAACTGCCTAAAGTAATTGGGTAGTAGTTGGGTATTTTGCCGCAGATCTGATTGGGTAAGCCTGTCAAAAGATAAAACCTTCAGCAAACCCATAATTCTGGCTTCAGATTTGCCATGGAAGCGCTAAAGTATAAACCTTAAAACTTTTTTTTGGTGATTTTTCAAGGAGAATAAAATTAATAATTAAAATAATATTAGAAAATTTGAATATATAAAAATTAATTATTAAATAGTGCCAGATTAAGGAGTAGCGTATAGCTTTAGTTAAACTGGATAAAGGAAAAATTAAGTACCTAAAAAGTAATTATAAATAATTTTATTTAGGATTAAATTTTTGTTAGGATTCTTAGTTGGGCAAAGCTTATTTTTGATTTCTAATATTT
>NZ_BJYS01000079.1 GCF_007991635.1 Adhaeribacter aerolatus
GGTAAACTCCTGAAATAGCTTTACACCACATGTATAAAGCTATGAATAAAAGGAAATTAAAAGGTAACGCAAAAGAAGCATTTTCGTCTTTAAAGAAAAGAAAGATCGTTGAAGAAATTCGTTCTGGTATGCTTACCATTCAACAAGCCACCAAGCAATACCAGGTTTCGGTATCCCTCTTACAGGATTGGAATCGCTGGTACTACCAAACCAGGCTGTTAAAGTATTATCGCCCAAAACCCTCTTTTCTCATGAAGCCATCCCAGACAACAGTTGAACAGTTAAAGCAAGAACTTGCCGAAGCGCAAGCGCAGCTAGCACAACTAAAGCTGCAAAATACCGCTTTAGAGACCATGATTAAAGTAGCTGAGCAACAGTATAAGATAGAAATCAGAAAAAAGTATGGTTCCAAACGGTCCAGGAGTTAAACACGCAGTACCCGTTAGTCGGCTTAGGGAAACTGTGCGGATTGTTTGGAAAATCCCGGCAAGCTTATTATGAGCAATCATGGCAGCAGGATAAAAATGAGGTCCATCAAATGGCTATTTTAGAGCAGGTAATGAAGATTCGTCAGCAACTACCAGGCATTGGTACAAATAAGCTGCACCATTTATTAACGGACTTCTTTGCTGAACATCAGATAAAACTAGGACGGGATAAGCTTTATGACTTGCTCCGGGAGCACCATTTACTTCGCACTAAGCGGCGCAAACGAGCAAAAACGACTAATTCCCAGCATCCTTTTTACAAGTATGTAAACTTGGTGAAAGAATTGATAGTTAGCCGTCCCAACCAGCTATGGGTAAGCGATATTACTTACATCAGAATGGGGAATGATTTTAGCTATTTAAGTTTAATCACAGATGCCTATTCCCATAAAATTGTAGGTTGGGCGGTGGCGGAAACATTGCATGCCACAGGACCTTTGAGAGCCTTAGAAATGGCCGTTAAAACGTTACAAAAGGGAAAAGAAAGCTTGATTCATCATTCCGACCGCGGCATACAGTATTGCTGCCAAAATTATATCAAGTTACTCTCCTCCCATAAAATTCAAATCAGTATGACCAATCAGGGAGACCCGGGAGAAAATGCCATTGCCGAACGCATTAACAGAACCATTAAAGAAGAATTCAATTGTCGGGCCTTTCTTACTTTTGAACAGGCCAGAGCTGCTATAGCCAGGAGCATACAAGCTTATAATACCTTGCGCCCCCATGCTTCTTGTGATTACCTGACACCCAACCTAGCTCACCAACAGCATGGTCTCTTAAAAAAGCGTTGGCGAAAATATGATGGAAAAATGAATATGAATAAAGACCGGTTGGCACATATATAAAATAGTCCTTTGACCGTATAACCTGTAAAGTATTTTCAGGAACCTACC
>NZ_BJYS01000080.1 GCF_007991635.1 Adhaeribacter aerolatus
TTAATACCAAATCGCATAAACTAGCTGCCATTGCTTAAAACCTCACGGGTCTTAAATACAATATTGTCCGAAAGCTTAACCGGACGGGACGAGCCGGTCCACTAATTGGTGCTTACCCTGACAAAGGCGCACAATTTCTTTGATGATGTCGGTCTGCAATTCTTGTTCAAAGCGGAGTTTCACCAATTTAAAACCGCTCATCTGGTTAAGTTTTCGGTATACCAGGATGAGCATGGCTGCTATCAAGGTGATATAAACCGTTACCTGAATGCCATTGGTGGTTCGACTCAGCAGGTGGGTGAAGTTCAACTCCTGTTTCAGAAAGCGAAAGAAGCATTCTATTTCCCAGCGCTGGCGGTAAATGGCGGTAACTTCTTTGGCTGGCAGCGCGAACAGGTTGGTCAGAAAGAACAGCGTTTCGCTGCTCTGCCGGCTGCGGGCGGTGATGAGGCGGAAAGGAAAGCGCAGCACGTTCCCATTACAATACAGGTAAACCATCTGGTCGGAGAGCAGTTCCAGCGTGGCGGTGCGGCGACCCTGACTGCTGGTAAATACGGCCACCGGCACATACATGGTGGTTGAATTGAGGCGGGTAACAAATAGGCGGCCCTGCTCGGAGAAGAGCCGGAACGTTTTCCGCTTCTTTAACCCCCGGTCAAAGACCCCGACCTCGTCTTCCTGTAGGCTGCTCTGGCGGATGGTTTCGCCCAGCGCCTGGTCCTCGGCCAGGTAAGTCTGCTGGGTATACAGGTCACAAGCGCTAACCGTCAGCCCGTCAAAACCGATGGTGAACTTGATTTGTTTGAGGCGTTTGCTCTCATCTTTCGGCTTGATGCCGTTGACCATTCCCATCGCCAGCAGCTTAGACGAGCAGCTAACCGTGGTGGAGTCAAAGCAGTTAATGCGGTAGGGCCGCTTCTGGTCGTTGGGAAAGTGGCGGCGAAACAGGGCCGTGGTAGCCTGGAGCAGTTGCTCAAAGTAAGCCACCTGGACATGGGCTAATCGGTCGGCTAAGGAGTTGCGCCGCGTCTGAAAATCCGGCTTGAGACCAGCAAAGGTGCGAAAACACAGGCTGTCGAGCACCGCCACCAGTACGTTCAGGCTCAGGCGTGTGGTGGTGAGCACGCCGTAGAGCAGCAACTGGAAGAGCAGCTTGCCGTGGAGCTTCTTCACCTGATAGTCTACTTGGGTCGCTTGGGCCAGTTGGTCTAAAAGTGGGGCGGGCAGGTAGTTTAACAAATCCTTTACCCGGATGCCGTTGGTATCCATCGTGCTAATTGATAATGAAAATAACTTACCTCTCTCTTTACGCGTTTGCCACCACAGGTTTCGGACAATATTGTCTTTAAGACCTGTGAGGTTTGTGCAACCGGTAT
>NZ_BJYS01000081.1 GCF_007991635.1 Adhaeribacter aerolatus
AACGAACCATAGACTTGATCGTTGGGACACATTTAGTTTAAAAAGTCAATGTACAGATGCACATCGTGTGGAAGTACCTTCGATTTGGAAGGAATGTTCTTATTGCTTTTTTACTTGCCCTTTTATTTATGGGTTTGAACTGGAATCGACTAATATTACCTGAGTTAGGATTTTCAATAGTAATGCTTATTCTAATGATTTATGGAGTGGCTTCTTTTATTAGCTTTTTGCATTGGACTTTTTTGGGTTGGACTCAATTGATAAATAAAGGTAAACTAGGAAGGATTTTTAAAATTACTGTTCTGGTCCTTCTTTTGGTTATTCAAATTTCATTAACAAGTAAATTCCTTTTTCATTTTACAAGTAAATTCCTTTGACTTTTGCTGTCCTTAGAAAAGAAACTTCAAAAAAGTAATAGAAAAACATACCCCAACAACCCCTAAAGTGCATAAACGCACCATAGCAAAAACGTTAGGCGCAATGAAAACGATACGTAAAAGTAACAACAGAAATTATTAAATATTAATTAATTTGCTAATATCAAAAAACTAATATTTATTAATTAGGTTTTATTTTCAAAGAAAAAGAGTAGGTTATAATAGTATATTAAATCTTTAATAATGGATTTAAATATTTTAAAAAGTGGTTTATTTAAATTCATTATATCAACCATAATGTTAATCATAATTTCGTGTTCAAGAGAAAGAGAAACAATTTATTATCCCTCGGGTGAATTGCATCTTGAATGCAATATAATAAATGATTCACCAGATGGAGAGTGCATTATTTATTATAAAAATGTGAAAATACAAAAGCTTGTCAACTATGAGAATGGCAAATCAAATGGCTTGTTCAAGTTATATTATAAAAACGGAAATTTAAAGGAGAAAAGTTTTCGTAAAAATGATAAAATACATGGGTTAGCGACCTCATATTATGACAATGGTAAAGTAGAAATGATTGGCCATTATAAAAATGGCGAACGTACTGGCATTTTTAAGTTTTATAATCGGAATGGGAAAATAGAGGAAGTTAAGGATTATAGGATTTATAAAGGCAAATCTGTAATAAATCAATATATCCAGTATGATGAACATAACAACATTATAAAGGCAAAGAGTCATTATATAAGCTTCACACCTACTCTTGACACGTTATTACAAAATAAAGAATTTAACTTAAACATTAAGCTTGAAGCATCTCACTATAACCAAGATATGATGGTTGTTCTTGATTATCGTAAAGAAACATTCTCGACGAAAACTGATACAATAAAGGGTGAAAATTTTATTGCTACCATTAATATTGTTCCAACTCAAAAAGGAAGGTA
>NZ_BJYS01000082.1 GCF_007991635.1 Adhaeribacter aerolatus
AAGCGGTACGGGGTAAATTTTTTCATATTTTCTATTTTTTTGTACCACGGCAAACATGCGGTGAACGAGTTTATTTCGAATGGCATTCAATACACTCATTTTATGTTTACCCTGCTCTACTTTTCTGTGGTAATAATCTTGCAGTTCCCCCTTGATACGAATAACGGTTAGAGCTGCCAGGTGCAACAAGCGTTTAAGTTTTTTATCGGCTTTGGGTGATACTTTGGTTTTGCCCCTAACACTGGAACCGGACTGATAAGCAAAAGGTGCCACGCCAGCGTGACAGGCAAAAGCTTTCGCCTGCTGGAAGTCCTGGAACTCATTGGTGGCAATGATGACCTGGGTAGCGGTCACCGGACCAATCCCCTGCACACTGGTGAGTAAATCAAAATAATGCTGCAACTGCTCATCCTGGCTGATTAAGGCCTGCATATGGGCTTCGGTTTGGGCAATGTCCTTTTCTAAAGCCTTCAAACTGGCCTGGCTGCTTTGCTCCAGTTGACGTATCAGGCTTTTTTCCAGCAACTGCTCTTGTTCCTGTAAAGGTACTTGCAGTTGCTTTTTAGCTTCTACCAAGCGGTTACGTAAAGCGGCCAGGGCTCTGAGTTGCTGCACTTGCGGGCGGGGTGGCTGCCAGGCTTTGATTCTTTCCTGGTTTTTATAAGCATACAGGGCAATACGGCCAGCATCTACTTTATCGGTTTTGCCCCGTTGCAGTCCGCCGCCCGCTTTGATGTGCAGCGCTGATTCCAGCCAGATGTGGGCCTGCTGCTTACTCAAATAAGCCAGTAAGGTATTTTGGTAAAGCCCCGTATGTTCCACGCAAAACAAAGCCTGGCGGAGCGGAACCTTGCCTTGGGCTTGCAAACTCTTTAAAGCTTGCTTAATGCCAACGACCGTATTCTCCACCTGTAGGTGGCAGCGCACTTGACCCGCTGTTACGAAAGCAAAATCCAACCATTTTTTAGAAACATCTACCCCAATAAAGTAATCAAATAACATATCTTTGCTTTTAGAGTGAAACTCAGTTAAGCATGGAAGGCGGCTTAAACCCTTGCTAATAGGTCTGGATAACCTGAATTTCTATTTGAGCCTGATGCTTCCAGAAATTGCCGGCGGATTAAATCTGAATATAGTCCTGCAAGACTAGGAGGAAGATAAGGCGCCGCCGGCAAGCTTAACTTGGTAGACAAGTTTAATCCTTTTTCTTTTTATCTGCTATTCCCCTTATTTTTGTCCTA
>NZ_BJYS01000083.1 GCF_007991635.1 Adhaeribacter aerolatus
GGGCGGCAGGCGGCTAAACCTTTTATCTGGCTGAGGGTAAAGCCGGCTAAAAAGCACCGCTTCTAAGGAACCAATGGGCTGGTAACCGTCTTTTTTAGAGATTGCCAGCGACCGCTGATTCGTTTCTTCGATGTAAGAATAAAAGAAAAAGGGCGGCGTTATTGTACGTTCCAGATAGGCCAGGGCTTCTTTTTTTAGCAGACTGCCGTAGCCTTGGCCAATATATTCCGGACTAATGGAAAAATAACGGCCGTAGAAACTAAGGGCTTCGCCAGTTGCAATTTTTACCAGCCGCTGCGAGAGGCAATAGGTACCAATTACCCGCTCGTCTTTTAATAATTGAAAGAAAAAAGGATTTTGAATATGATTAATTTTCTGGTCGTGCCCGGTGTGCTGGTAACGGGGGCCGTGGGTGCCGTAAACGGTATTTTTTAAAAGGCTAATTATTTCGGGTGTTGCTCCGGGCGCCATCAAAATCTTGATAGCAGCTTTGGCATAAATTATTTCGTATGGAGCAGGCACCAGGCTTTGTTTCATTTTAAAAGCAGTTTACTGCCTGTAAGTATAATTGACTGGGCGCAAGGAAAGAAAAATATTTTATTATAAAATTCTGTTCCTAAAGCCAATATTTTCCAGAAGAATCTCGGATTGGCAGTTATAATTGATTTTACATTTTTTAGATTCGGTGTGCTATCAGGAACAAATTACTTATATTATGGCACCTTTTAATCTTAAAATATAAGCCATGAGTTATACCAATACCCTGATTAAAGTAGCCGTCGATTGTCCGGTTAGTAAGAGCGAAATACCGGTGGCCAAAACTAATAACAAGCCGGTGCATGTTTTCCAGTATGAGTTGCTCACCGAAAAACCCTATACCTATAACCACGAAGAATTAGTTTACCAGGTGTTTGTATTACAAAAGGAAATCCCGGCTGAAACTTTAGAAACCAGTGCCGAAAAAATTAAGCAGGAATTGTTCTCCAAAGGACATCCTTGTATGCGGGCATCGTCTTTAACCAAACGATACGGCTGGGGAGCGCACTACAACCAGGAAGGTAAAATTGCTATTTACCCGCTGGAATCGGAAGCATATAAAACGCTTTTAGAATCAGAAAATATTAAAGTTATACCGGCTATGAAAAGTAAGCGGTAAGTAAAACGGTTATTAAATAGTGCATTAACTTCTTATCCCAATAACAGCATTGCCAAAACCTTAGCCTAG
>NZ_BJYS01000084.1 GCF_007991635.1 Adhaeribacter aerolatus
CCTCGGCAAAATTAGACCACGAGTTAAGTTTAGGAGTAATAACTTAAAAAAGTGGTAAAGATGAAAAAAGTACGGAGAAAATTTACAGCTGCCTTCAAAGCGCAAGTAGCATTAGAAGCACTAAAAGAGCGCCAAACTTTGGCGGCCTTAGCCGAGAAGTTCCAGCTACACCCGAACCAGATATCGCAGTGGAAGCAGGAGTTTATGGAAAACTCCCAACTGGTATTCGCTGGGGCGGTAGGGAAAGAAAAAGAAGAACAAGTAAACCTGGAAGCGCTTTATGCCAAGATTGGGCAGTTGGAGATGGAACGGGACTTTCTAAAAAAAAGCTTGCAGAAGAGCGGACTCTGATGGAGCGCAAACTGCTGGTAAGTCCGAAGGATACATTGAGCATCCGCCAGCAATGCAACCTGCTCTGTCTTTGCCGAGCTTCTTTCTATTATGTACCCAAACAGGAAAATGCAACGAACTTGAAGATGATGCAACTCCTGGATGCGCATATATTACAAGAACCAACGGCGGGTGTATTGACGATGCAATCCATGCTGGCGGAGAGGGGGTATAAAGCCGGTTACGAGCGGGTAAGAAGGTTGATGCGCTTGGCCAACATACGCCCTATTTACCCCCGAAAGCATTTGACACAGCTAGGAGATAAGAAGTATATCTATCCTTACTTGCTGCGAAACCTAACAGTAGAGCGGGTTAACCAAGTATGGGCCATCGATATCACCTATGTTCCCCTGGCAAAAGGATTCATGTATTTGACAGCGGTGATTGATGTATATAGCCGTTATCTGGTAGGCTGGGGCTTGTCTAATACGCTGGATGCTGAAGCCAGTCTGCAGGTGCTGAAAACAGCGGTGGTGGAGCATGGTAAGCCAGCGATTGTCAACAGCGACCAAGGCAGCCAGTTTACTTGTCAGCAGTATGTAGATTACCTCAAAGACGAGCAGATTAGCATCAGTATGGATGGCAAAGGCAGGGCTTTGGATAATATTTACATTGAAAGATTTTGGCGCACGATTAAATACCAGCATATTTACCTCAACCCGGCTGATGATGGCATCACCTTGTATCAGGGCATTAGCCGCTGGATAGAGAAGTACAACCAAAAGCCCCACCAGGGAATAAACCGAAATAAGCCTGTTAACCTTTATCAGATGGCAGCTTAATTCAATTAAGAAAGTAGACAAACTGGTCTAAAGCATTCGAGGTACTAT
>NZ_BJYS01000085.1 GCF_007991635.1 Adhaeribacter aerolatus
AAAAAAGCAGGAGGTAAGATGAGCAAGCTGAAAGAAAAGATACAGTTAAGTGCAGCAGAAGTAACAGCACTTAAGTTGCTTGTGAGCAAGGGCAAGCACCCAGTGCGGAAAGTGAAGCGGGCACAAATACTACTCAAGTTAGATGAACAGCAAAGCCATATAGCTATTGCAGAAGCCGTAGGTGTAAGTCTGGCAACCGTATACAATATTCACGACCGCTACTTAGCCGGTAAGCTTACTGCTCTGGACGAAAAAGCACGGACAGGTCAGCCACGGAAAGTAACGCCGCCGGTAGAAGCTGCCGTAACGCGTATTGCCTGTAGCCTGGCACCGGAAGGAAAAGCGCGCTGGACCGTTTCCCTTATCAATGAAAGAATAGTGAAACTAGGCTACGAGCTAAATGATGAAACAGTGCGGCTAATTTTAAAAAAAGCAGGCTTAAACCTTGGTTGAAGAAGCAGTGGTGTGTTGGCAAAATAGATGGGCAATATTTAGCCAACATGGAAGATGTGCTGACCCTATATGGGCAGGAGCCTACGGCGGGAAGAGCAAGAATATGCTTTGATGAAAGACCTTGTCAGCTGTTGGGTGAAGCAGTGGCTCCTTTACCTATGAAAGCCGGAAAGCCTGAAAAGCAAGATTATGAATACACACGACAAGGTACGGCGGTCATCCTTTTAGCCTATGATATAGATACCGGGCAACGGTATGTTCAGGTAAGACAGCAACGCACTAAAAAAGATTATGCCGGGTTTATGGAATGGCTGTTAAAAGAGCATTATTCACAGGTAGAACAAATAGAACTGGTGCAAGATAATTTGAATACGCATACCTACGGCTCTTTCTATGAACATTTGCCTGCTGTGCAGGCCAGGGTATTAGCTCACAAGCTCAACTTTCATTTTACACCGAAGCACGGAAGCTGGCTCAACATGGCTGAGATTGAGTTCTCGGTCTTAGCCCGAGAATGCCTCAATAGAAGAATAGCCACTATAAAAGAACTGGAGAAACAGGTGCTTATTTGGGGGGAGCAACGCAACAGAAAAGCTTCTAAAATACACTGGAGCTTTACGGTTAATGCCGCCAGAGAAAAGCTGG
>NZ_BJYS01000086.1 GCF_007991635.1 Adhaeribacter aerolatus
TACCAACTTACCTATTATTTTCCTATACGTATAGCTTAAGAGAATAAATGGTAAAGAGATGAGATATGCGTATGCGGAATTAATTTCGGAGGCGGAAGCAGTTTTACAGCAACAGCAGCGCCGGAGCAGCAAACTTCTTGTATTTCAGCGGCTTCAGATGCTGCGTTTGTTTAAGCGTGGGCAGGCCAAAAGTTTAGCCGCGGCCGCTGAGTTGGTTGGCGTTTCCTCCCGTAGCGTGCAGACCTGGTGGCAGCTTTACCGCCAGCAAGGACTTTTGGGGCTGTTAGCCCTTACCCCTACGCGCCAGATTAGCCTCTCGGCCGAGCAGCAACAGGCGTTATTGGCAGAAGCAGCTACCGGGTCTTTTTCTACCATTAATGACATGGCCAGGTGGGTGGCGCAACAGTTTAGCATTCATTATACCGAAGTAGGGATGTGGCGCATTGCCCGTCGGCTGGGTATCAAAAAGAAAACGGCTCGTCCCCGGCACGTGCAGCGGGATGAGGAAAAAGTAGCTGCTTTTAAAAAAGTTTCCCGGCCCTGATAGAAGACCAGCCGGTATGGTTTGAGGATGAGATGCGTTTTGGCCTGCGCACGCAGCTCAAACGCCGGTGGACGCCCAAAGGTATCCGTCCACCGGGCAGTACCCGCATTGCTTACGTGTGGACTTATCTGTATGTGGCCTTAAGTCCAAAGCAAGGGCAGTTGCAGGCTTGGTTTATGCCGGATATGCAGCAAACCACCTTTCAGGCTTTCCTGGATGATTTCGCCACGACAGAAAAGTGTTTGCTGGTGCTGGATGGTGCCCCGGCGCACAGAAGTAAGCTGCAACTACCCGAAAAGGTAAAACTCCAATTGCTGCCAGCTTATGCGCCGGAGCTAAACCCGGTAGAGCGCTTGTTTGAGGAGTTAAGAAAATCCATCAGCAATAAAGTCTTTACTCGTTTGGAAGAAGTAGAAACTATCCTCACCCAGGCGCTCCAACAGTATTGGCTAAACCCTAAGCAGCTTATACAGCTAACCTTTTTCCCTTGGATGAAACAGGAAAATAATCCGTAAGTTGGTA
>NZ_BJYS01000087.1 GCF_007991635.1 Adhaeribacter aerolatus
GTGAAAGGGGCGTAATTGTTATTAAGTTGTAAGTAAATTTGCTTCAAATTCTAAATAAATTTTTTAAAGTTTTCTGAATTAAATTTAAAAGAACTTCATTCTTCTGTAATCAAGCATGCTTAAGAAATTAAAACCTTTAGAAGGAGCATCGCCAACAGTCTCCTGTTAAGCGAACTCCTTCTTATTTGGTTTTCTTTACTTACTTTTTCTTAAGTAGCTTTACCGTGCTCACGCCAGTTATACTAACCTTACGAGCCAGGTACATGCTTTCAGCCATTCCTCTGCCATCAACCTCAACCCGGGTTATTTCCCCGGCTTTGGCTTTACCAGATTTAAGTTGCTTAATCATGGTTCCTTTTAGGTCGTAAAGGTTAATTACATAATCTTCATCAATCACCGATTTAAATTCTAAGGTTGTTCTATCTGAGAAAGGAATAGGGTAAGCGGCCATTTCGGTTTTCTTTACCGCTTCACTGCTTTCGGGTGCTTTGGCCGTTGGAATAGCTCGGATTGTGGTGGCAGTTGCTGTATTAGGGCAAGTAAATGCCGAAGAAGGACAGCCAGAACTATTAATTAGGTGAACCTGAAAGCCTGAACCCGCTGGTATGTTAGAAAAAGTAATTCTATTAGCGCTTACATCGGCAGCAGTTGCTGGATAAGGATTTAGAGCAGTTGTAGCCGGACTAATACCCGGAATGGAAGCTCCGTTTTTATCTAATACAATATATTTACCGCCTGCTACTATTGGTTTTAACGCGCTGCCAACCACAATACTAAATTTATTTTCGTCACAAGCTGGTGGTATATATTCAGCGAATGGCTGGTCCGCAAATGGATTAATAACAACCGTAACAGGTTCAATGTCACTACAAGCCGGCGTGCTGCTGGTAGAAGCTTTGATGTAATACGTACCACTGGTACTTACCGCACTTGGGTTAGCCAATGGCGTGGTGGCGGCCGCATTCGTCCAGTAACTCAAAGTCGTACCGGCTGGCAAGGTGCTGCCCGCTGTTACTGCGGCTGATGTTAGGTT
>NZ_BJYS01000088.1 GCF_007991635.1 Adhaeribacter aerolatus
GACGGATTAAAGGTGGCCGAACCAGAACCATTGCTCGAACAGGTCCCTCCCCCAATGCCTTGGCCCGATACTACCACGGAATAAGTACCGGTAACATTTACCGTAATGGTAGGCGTTCCTTGGCCCGATACAATGCCGGGTCCGGACCAGACGTAAGTTAAAGGAGCAATGCCGCCTAATACAGTGGCGGTTAAGGAAGCACTGCCGCAGGCACTGCTAGGAGTTACCGTTACCTGTGGCCGTACGTTAAAGGCGCCGCTGCTAAAATCTTCCAGCACGGAAGTAACCGAAAAAGATGCCCGGGTCTCAACAATAAAGGATGAAAAACAGGCATTGGTCTGACCAAGACCTGCCAGGTCTATAAAACCTTCGAAAAAGGTGATAGCCGGCATGGTGTTGGCCGGGGAGCTTTTCGCCTGGTGCGTCCAGGGAGTTGTTTCGGCATTCGCATTTACTACGGCCCCTAAGTTAGTATTGGCTACCGTTGTAAGTGTTTGCAGGGTTCTGCCGCTGCTGGGCACATCGCCTTGGTTCGTGCCCACCCATTTGTAGGCCGCAATGTTGCCCACCGCACCACCATTCGCGATTTCGGCTACTACTAATATATCACCCACCTGGTGCTGGCCACTGAAGGTAGTACCAGTAGGGGCTACCTGGTCCTGTAAAAACCAGAAACCGATGTTGGTAGAACCATCAGCCGAAAACCGGTTGCCAAAAAAGTAAATCTTACTGCCAATTAAGATGGCTCCGGCCTGCTGAATATTGGTTTTATCGCTGGAAGTACCGGCTTTATTCTGCCAACTGGGTATATCAATATGGTCTTTGGTATTGCCACCCGCATAAATTCGCTCGGTGCCGGTATCATCCCGAATCAAGCCGGTGGAGATGCTGCCGGCTGGCAGGTTGGTGCCATTATAAATATCCACCCAGTCCAGGTTGCTGGTGGTATTAGTCGGGTTCTGCACGTTGCCATCTAAAAAGCCGTACGGGTGTTGTCCTTGTACGGTAACATGCG
>NZ_BJYS01000089.1 GCF_007991635.1 Adhaeribacter aerolatus
GAAGCTGTTTAGAGTTTTAGTAACTACCAAAGAAATAGGGCTGTAAAAGAGTTTGCAAAGACGATTTTACATAAACCCTACTTCGATGGCAGTACTAAGCGAAGATAAAATAAATCGGTGGATAGTGCCGTATTTAAGCAGCGGAAAAAGAGGCAGCAAATTAAAAGTAGCGCCTGCCCAACTTATATCAGGTATTTTATATCGTTTGAAAACAGGTTGTCAGTGGCGGGAATTACCCCTAAAAGAAATATTTGATACGGGTCCAACTATTAGCTGGCAGGGCGTGTATCATCATTTTCGGAAATGGTCCCAAGACGGTAGCTTTAAAAAAGTGTGGCTAGAATTACTTAAAAGCCAGCGACGGCTACTTGATTTATCAAGTGTTCAGCTAGATGGTAGCCAAACCATCTGCAAAAAAGGTGGCCAGGGCATTGGTTACCAAACCAGAAAAGCTGCTAATAGCTGTAATAGTCTATTCTTAGCGGATAATAAAGGGCAGATGTTGGCTTGTAGTCCACCAATAGCAGGTGTGCATCATGATTTATTTGAGATAGAAGAAGTGTTTAATCAACTTTGTAATTTATTAAAAGAAGCAGGCATTGAAACAGAAGGCTTATTTCTAAATGCCGATGCCGGCTTTGATTCGGCTGGATTTAGAAGCTTGTGTGCCGAAATGAAAATAGAAGCCAATATTGCTTTTAACCCCAGGAATGGAAAACCATCGGATGATTATGTTTATTTTGATGAACAGCTTTTTAAAAGAAGGAACGCTATTGAAAGGGCGAATGCCTGGTTAGACAGTTTTAAAGCCTTACTTATTCGCTTTGAAACAAAGGCGCTCCATTGGTTTATGCTCCTTTTAATGGCTTTCTCTGTCTTATTTATTCGAAAAATTAATAAAAATCCAAAACTCTAAACAGGTTC
>NZ_BJYS01000090.1 GCF_007991635.1 Adhaeribacter aerolatus
GAGCATGTTTAAATTCATAATATATTGGTAATTAGTCACATCTATTAAGAACAACTTGACAATTGTGCCACAAAATCCAAGCTTCTGCACTGGTAGTAGTCTTTTCATGGTCTTTGTCGAGCCTTCTAAAGAAGTTGAACATACCAAAACCCCGCTCACTTACCCAGCGCCACTTGATAGGTACAAAGCCTTGGGTGTGGGGAGGTTTAGCCGTAATTTCCAGTTCCACACCCAGCATGTTGTGGGTTACCCACTCGTGGAACACCTTTGCATACGCTTCATCGGCCAGTATCTTTTGCATTCTGTCCAAATAGCCTAGCAAAGGGTCTACTACCCGCTGGGCCATGCTGCCGTCGGCTAAGTTAGCCGCATGTACGACCACGCCCCAGATGAGACCAAGTGTATCGGTAATAACATGCCGTTTGCGCCCCTTTATCTGCTTGTTACCATCTGCTCCGGTGTCTTGCTGAATGAAAGCAGCTACTTTAATCGATTGTGAATCAATGCTCAACAGACTAGGTGTGTCCGCTTTTTCCTGCCGCCGTCGTTCTTTTATATTCAGCTGCCAATTAAGTTTTGCCAACGTACCATCGGTTTGCCATTTACTAAAATAATAATACACCAACTGCCATTTAGGAAAACTATCGGGCAAGTTCCGCCACTGACTACCGATGCGGAGCATCCAAAAAATAGCATCTATAATCTCCCGCAGCGAATGTTTACGCTTGCGTTGCACCGGCAATATTTCTTTTATAACTTCCCACTGCGAGTCAGTTAGTCTCTTATATTGAGATTCCATAACTTAATCGTTTCGTCACTTTTAACTTACGGGCTGACTCGTTTTTTTTTGCCCTCCTTAAAATTTAAACATGCTCTT
>NZ_BJYS01000091.1 GCF_007991635.1 Adhaeribacter aerolatus
ACCAGCAGAGGCTTATTTGTTACTTTGTCAATCTACTTTTAAGCTACATCACAAATCTGTACGCCTTGCTTCAGCGAGGCTAGTTTGTCTTCGCGTTTGGGAATAAACTCCTGCGCTACAAAGCCTTTGTAGCCCGTATCCGCAATGGCTTTCATAATGGCCGGGTAATACAGCTCCTGCGTTTCGTCTATTTCGTTGCGGCCCGGTACCCCACCCGTGTGGTAGTGGGAGATGTATTGCTGGTATTTCTTAATGGTGGCAATCACGTCACCTTCCATGATTTGCATGTGGTAAATGTCGTAGAGCAGCTTAAAGCGGTCCGAACCTATTTTGTCGGCCAAGGCAGCCCCCCAGGGGGTGCGGTCGCACATGTAATCTTTGTGGTTAACCTTGCTGTTCAAGAGTTCCATCACCATGGTTACCTTGTACTTCTCGGCCGTGGGCATCAGCCGCTTTAAACCAATGGCAGCATTCTCCATGCCTTGCTCATCCGAAATGCCGTTGCGGTTACCCGAAAAGCAGATAATCTGGTTAAAACCGGCAGCGGCTACTTTGGGTATCACTTCTTCGTAGCTCTTCACCAAGGCATCGTGGTACTGTTTGTCGTTGAAGCCTTTCGGAATACCCATGCCCGCTCCCCAGGGTAAGGCCGAGGTTAAGCCGTGCTTCTTAAGCGTGGGCCACTCGTCGGGACCGACCAGCTCAATGGATTGCAGGCCAATGTTTTTAGCGGCTTTGCAGAGGTCTTCCAGCGGAATTTTATCGTAGCACCAGCGGCATACCGAGTGATTGATTTTGCCTTTCAGCTTGGCACCCAGTTGGGTATCGGCTGCCTCCAGGCGATTGGTTAACGAGGCG
>NZ_BJYS01000092.1 GCF_007991635.1 Adhaeribacter aerolatus
GAGCCGGGGAGTTTACCATCAAAGCCAAAAGGTACAGTAGGGTCGATTAGCAGCCGGTTAGCTTATCTTCCCACCAGCAGGCGTTTGGAGGAAGAGCCTTGGTCGGTGACAAGTTTGAGCAGGTAAACCCCTTGGGCATAGCCGGCCACGTTCACGTCTACGGTTAAGTTCTGGTTCGCTTTAGCCGTGCCGCTGGCGAGCGTTTTTACTTTGCTGCCCCGCAGGTCGTACAAGTCTAAGGTATACGGCCCCGGGGTGGCTAAGCTAAAGTTGACGGTTGCCCTCTCTACCACGGGGTTGGGGTAAGCCGTTAAACCAGTAGTAGCCGAGAACAAGTCATCCCCGGTAGCGGGTCGGCGCGCCATGGTAATCGGGGTGCGGCCTACTTCTACCCGTACCATCGTTGTGGCGGTGGCCCCCATCGCATCAGTCACGGTTACGGTGTAATCCCCCGGTACCGCAACGTGCAGGTCTTCGGTTACCGCCCCGCTGTTCCAACTATACGTATAAGGACCCATGCCCCCGGTGACGGTTAAATCCACCGAACCATCCTGCTTGCCGGCCGCCGAGACATTCTGGTGCGTGCTCGATAAGGTAAGCGGGGCGCCTACTTCGCCCACCACCACGGTGGTGGTGGCTTTGCGGCCGAACGCATCGGTCACGATGACGGTGTAAGTACCGGCGGCTACCCCCGTCAAATCTTCGGTGGTCGCCCCGTTGCTCCACTGGTAAGTGGCCGGTACTACGCCGCCCACCACGGTTAAGTCAATCGCGCCGTTGGTACCCCCC
>NZ_BJYS01000093.1 GCF_007991635.1 Adhaeribacter aerolatus
ATAAAATGAAAATTTCGATAATTACGGTATCCTACAACAGCAGTGGCACGATACGCGACACAATAGAGTCGGTGTTGTCGCAGGACTACCCGGACTTTGAGTATATACTGGTGGATGGTCAGTCAACGGACGGGACATTGGATATTATCCGCTCCTACCAGCATCCGAGTATCCGGTGGGTAAGCGAACCGGACAAAGGCATCTATGATGCCATGAACAAAGGCGTGCAGATGGCTACCGGGGACATCATTGGTATATTGAACTCCGATGATTTCTATACTGATAACCAGGTGCTCAGCAAAGTGGCCAAGACCTTCAGCGAGCAGCAGGTAGAAAGCGTGTACAGCGATTTGGCCTACGTAGATGCCAGCGACGTAAACAAGATAGTGCGTTACTGGAAGTCGGGCGCCTACAAAGAAGGCAGCTTTCTGGAAGGCTGGATGCCGCCGCACCCCACCTTTTTTGTACAGCGGAGCGTGTACGAGAAGTACAGCCAGTTTGACTTGCGTTTGAAATCAGCGGCGGATTACGAGTTGATGCTGCGCTTTATTCACCGCTTCAAGATATCGGTGGCTTATATTCCGGAGACGTTGGTGAAGATGCGGGCTGGTGGGGTGAGCAATGCCAGTTTTCTGCACCGGTTCCGGGCTAACCGGGAAGATAGACTGGCCTGGGAGTACAACAAGCTTACACCCAAGCTGTATACGCTTTTGTTGAAGCCCTTGCGCAAGGTACGCCAGTTTGTAGTGGTCTCTACCGAATTTCACATGCTGAAACAGGTTA
>NZ_BJYS01000094.1 GCF_007991635.1 Adhaeribacter aerolatus
TCAACCTGAACCAGGCTACCTTCAGCGACAACTGGCGGGCCGGCGGCATTAATTCAATCGCGATTGGTCTGTTCAGCAACGGCAAAGCCGATTTTAAGCGGGAACGCATCTCCTGGGATAATGAAATGCAGTTGCAGTACGGTTTATTCCGGAACAAGGGCCAGGGAACCCGCAAAAACCTCGACCGCATTTTCCTCGATACCAAATACGGCTATAGCATCAGCTCCGACTGGAATACCTTTGTTTCGGCTAATTTTTTGTCGCAGTTTGACCGGGGTTTTGAGTATGATGTAGATAACCTGCCGGATAACCGGCGGTTAATTTCTAATTTTTTATCGCCCGGCTTTCTGACCTTTGCGCTGGGGCTGGAGTTTAAGCCGGTAGATTGGTTCTCGGTCCGGTTCAGCCCGTTTGCTCCACGTTTTACTTTTCTCACCGACCAGAACGTGCGGCCCAACCCGGGCGAGGTGGTATACGGCGTACCGGTAGGCCGCCGGGTGCGGCAGGAATGGCTGGCCGCCCAGATTCTGGGCAATTTGAACAAGGATATTGCCACCAACCTAAACCTGAAACTGCTCTACCTGGGCTTCGCTAACTACGAAACCCTCGCCTGGCACACCATCGACCACCGGCTGGATGCCGTGATTACGGCTAAAGTTAACAGCCTGATAAGTGTAAACCTTACCGGTGTAGCGCTTTACGACCGGGACCAGGACCGCCGGGTGCAATACAGCC
>NZ_BJYS01000095.1 GCF_007991635.1 Adhaeribacter aerolatus
TGCGAGATTCTCATCAAGCTAAACTGTCCTCACTGCCAGAGCAGCAAGGTAGTAAAAAACGGTAAGAAAAAGAATGGTAATCAAAACCTGCTGTGCCGAAATTGTCAGAAACAATTCCAGGCCAAGTATCAGAATAAAGGAGCCGACCTAGCCCAAAACCAATTAATATTGCGGCTTTTAGAAAGGGATAGTGGTATTCGGGATATAGAAGAGTTGCTGGGAGCCAGCAGAAAGTGTATTCTGGACAACTTATGCCGGCAGGGAAACCAAATTACCATTCAACCGGTCCATGAGCATTACAAAACTGTACAGCTAGATGAAGTATGGCGTTATGTTAGAGAAAAGTAAATATTGGCTGTTGTATGCCTATAGCCCGGAGACAGACCAAGTACTTGCCTATAGTTGTGGTAGCAGGAGCGCCAAAACAGTACGGGAATTATTCAAAAAGCTTAAAGACGTAGAAATAGATGAATACTGCACCGACCATTGGAAAGCCTTTGCGAAAGTATTACCACCAGAAAAGCACACTATTGGCAAAGAGCACACCAAAAACATAGAAGGCGTTAATACCTGTATCAGGGCCAGGAATAGAAGGTTTGTGAGAAAAACAACTTGCTTCTCTAAAAAGAAAGAAAACCATCTGGCTGCTTTAAACCTGATGTTTAATTACCATAATAAACATAAAATTAAGCGTCATACTTTTTAAACCAATA
>NZ_BJYS01000096.1 GCF_007991635.1 Adhaeribacter aerolatus
TAATCTTGCCCTTGCAAAAACTTGGTCATTTTGCGGTACCCGTAAAAAGGCGTCTTCAGGTACTGTTTATCCAACAAGCCCATTAAGACCAAATCTTCACTAGCTACAGCTACTGGCTGATAGTACAAGCCACTGCGGTGTAGGCTTAACAAGTCACACTGGCTTACCAAGCTTAAAAGATGGGGTTGCTCAATCATCTGGCGCCGCTCTAATAGACTCATAGTTCCAACTTTTTTTTCAGAAAACTAAGCTCCATCTGCAGCCGTCCGATTTGTTCATAAAGAGCCGCATTATCCGGTAAAGAAGAAACATCCTTCTTCCCTTTTGTCTGGAATAATTCTTCCGACCTTTCGGATAAGGTCTTTTTCCAATCCATTATTTGGCTCGGATGTAACTCATAACGCTTAGCTAGCTCAGCAATCGTGCTTTGACCCTTTACTGCTTCCAGCGCTACTTTTACTTTAAAAGCAGCCGTAAATTTGCGCTTATCTTTTTTGTTCATATTTCCCCAATTTAAGCAGGTTTTATACTTTAACCACCTGTCCTAATTTTGGGGGGCACCAT